>JACPLF010000006.1 GCA_016186645.1 Candidatus Levyibacteriota bacterium | reverse complement strand
CCTCAGACGCATGATGCCAACAGTCGGAGACATAGACATTGCGGTTGCCACAGATAGGCCTAAAGATGCAATAGAACACTTCGTTTCATATCCATACAAAGATAGGGTTATTGAGAAAGGAAGTGCAACTTCGTCTCTTTTGACCACTGGGGGAGCTCAAATTGACTTGATGATTCAGTCAATTGACGGCTTTGGTGCTCTTTTACAGCATTTTACAGGCAGCAAAGACCATAATGTCCATCTTCGTGAATATGCTCTTAAAAAAGGGTTTTCTTTGTCTGAAAGAGGCATAAAATCTCTTAAAACAGGCAAAATGACACAATATGACTCGGAAGAGAAATTTTATGAGGCGTTGGGTATGGATTGGATTCCTCCTGAAATTAGGGAAAACAAAGGTGAAATTGAATTAGCTATCCAACACAAGCTTCCAAAGCTTATTGAGCTGGTGGACATAAAAGGAGATCTTCACATTCATTCTAAATTTCCTATTGAGCCAAGTCACGACCTCGGACAGACTTCAATTAGGGAAATGGCTGAGTACGCAAGAAAATTAAATTATCAATATATTGGATTTTCGGAACATAATCCAAGCGTTTCCAAACACACAAAACAACAAATTTATTCTTTAATATCAAAAAGAAATGAACAGATTGAACAAATTAAATTGAGCATTAAAGATATTCGAATAATTAAGATGCTCGAAATAGACATTTTAGGCTCTGGTGAATTTGCTATTGATGACAAATCTATGGATCTTCTAGACGGCGCAATTGTCTCAATCCACAGCTCATTTGCCACAAATAAAGATGACATGACCAAAAGAGCATTAGAAGGACTTTCCCATCCCAAAGCTAAAATTTTGGCTCATCCAACAGGAAGACTTTTGAACGAGCGAAAAGGATATGAACTGGATTTTGATAAGATTTTTGATTTCTGCAAAAAAAATAATAAAGCATTGGAAATTAATAGCTTGCCGCAGCGATTAGATCTTCCAGATAGCCTTATAAAAGAAGCTGTTGATAACGGAGTTAAGCTTGTAGTCAATACCGACAGCCATGAAGTATCTCAAATGAACTTAATGAAATATGGTGTTGCTATGGCAAGACGCGGCTGGGCAACAAAAAATGACATTCTCAATACATTAAGCTATAATGATTTTATGAAGTGGCTCAGCAATAAAGGGGGTGAGAAATAGTAATGTCTATAGAATTGATTGTAACAATTGCAATTTTAACGGTACCTGTACTATATGTACTTTCCGTATACAATTCTCTTGCTACAGGAAAAGTTCACATAAAAGAAGCTTTTAGTGGAATTGACGTCCAACTCAAACGAAGAATTGATTTGGTTCCTAATTTGATTAATACAGTTAAAGGATACGCTAAACACGAAAAGGAACTTTTGGAAAATGTAACAAAAGCAAGAACGTCTTTAATGCATGCCACAACCACTCACCAAAAAGCAGAATCCGACAATATGCTTTCTTCCGCTTTAAAAAGTTTGTTTGCGGTTTCAGAAAGCTATCCTGATCTTAAAGCAAGCAAGAATTTCCTTGAACTACAGCAAGAACTCTCAGATATAGAAGCCAAAATTGCGTATGCAAGGCAGTTTTTCAACTCAAATGTTAGAGGTTATAATACAACTCTCGCCAGATTTCCAAGCGGAAATTTAGGCAGAATGTTTGGGTTTAAAAATGAAGAATTCTTCGAAGCGGGAGAAGGGGAAAGGAAATCTGTCAAAGTTTCCTTTTAATTATGAACATCTATTCACAAATAAAAGCCAATAAAACTAAAACCTGGCTTATAATTGTACTGTTTATCCTTTTTGTAACAACCGCTGTTTTTGTTTATGGCAAGGCGACAGGCTATGGATTATCTTATGCGGGAATTGCACTTATTATTTCAGGTTTAATGGCTTTTGGAAGCTATTATTATTCCGATAAGATGATTTTGGGCATGTCCGGAGCCAAGCAAATTGTCAAAAAAGACCACCCGGAGCTTTTTAGAACTGTAGAGAATTTATGTATTGGAGCTGGAATTCCAATGCCTAGAATCTATATAATTAATGACACTGCTACCAATGCCTTTGCCACAGGGCGCGATCCAAAACACTCAATAGTTTGTGTTACAACAGGAATTCTGGAAAAATTGAACAAAGCGGAGCTTGAGGGAGTTATCGCTCACGAACTTTCTCATATCCAAAATTATGACATAAGAGTTATGGCTATTGTGGTAATTTTGGTAGGTTTAGTCGCACTTCTTGCTGATTTTTTTATGAGAAGCCTATGGTTTGGAGGAGATAGGAGAGATAGGGGAAGTGGCAATGCTCAGTCAATATTTCTACTCATAGGCATAGTTCTAGCTGTTTTATCTCCTATTATCGCAACCCTAATTCAACTAGCTGTTTCTAGAAAAAGAGAGTTTATGGCTGACGCGTCAGGCGCATTATTAACTCGTTATCCAGAAGGTTTGGCTTCTGCCTTGGAAAAAATTGCAAAAGATAAAGAACCGCTTGAAGCAGCTAATAATGCAACTGCCCATTTATATATCTCGAATCCCTTTAAAGCAAAAAATGCAGGACATTGGTTCACAAATCTCTTTAACACACATCCCCCAATCGAAGAAAGGATAAAAATCCTCAGGTCAATGTAATGAACTCCATATTAATTTTAGCTGGCAAACTTCTATCAATTATTAGTCGTTTCCTTAATGTGGGATCTGGCTCAACATGGCCCGGACATATTGCTCTAAATTTAAACAAAAATTTTATTAAAGATTTACTTAAAAAGTCTAAAATAAAAATAATTTTAATTGCGGGAACGAATGGAAAAACTACAACAGGAAAATTAATTAAGGAGATTCTTGAGAAAAATGGAAAAAAAGTTTTCATTAATCAGACCGGCGCAAACCTCCTTAATGGCATTGCATCAAGCATGTTACTACGTAGTAGCATACTTTGTAAAATAAACTATGATTTTGCGATTTTTGAAATAGACGAAAACACATTGCCGCTTATCTTAAAAGAGATAAGCAACCCAGATTTTATTTTGATTTTAAACCTGTTTCGAGATCAATTAGACCGTTATGGTGAAGTAAATACAATTGCAACCAAGTGGAAGGAGGTTCTAAGTAAACTTTCTCCAAAAACTAAATTAATTTTAAACGCGGACGATCCCCAAGTTGCATATCTTGGCTTATCCCGAGGTGTCGTATCCGATACACATCGGGTGTGGAATCGAAGCTACACATCGGTATTTTACTTTGGGTTGGAAAATAAAAAGCGTACCAATAAAAATCTACAGCATGCATCAGATTCCACATATTGCCCTAATTGCGGTTCAAAACTTTCGTATTCTATGATTTTTTATTCTCACTTGGGCGTTTGGGGATGTCCTAATTGTAAAAATGCCAGACCTAAACTTGACGAAGGAGATGCGCCTATTTATCCTCTTCTTGGAATCTACAATCGCTACAATACAATAGCAGCTGTATTGTTGTCTAGACAACTGAACATCGAAGAAAAAAATATTATTGCTGGATTAAAAAGCTTTAAACCTGCATTTGGAAGGCAGGAGAGAATAAACACTAGCGGAAAAAAAGTGCAAATATTTTTGTCAAAAAATCCAACAAGCTTTAATGAGTCTTTAAGAACGGTTTCAAACCTTGGTGCTAAAAACTTATTAATTGTACTCAATGATAGAATTCCGGACGGACGCGATGTCTCGTGGATTTGGGATGTAGATTTTGAAGTATATATTAAAAGCTTTAAAAACATTACCGTCTCCGGTGATCGCGCTTATGATATGGGTTTGAGAATAAAATATACACAGACCATAATTCATGATTCATTATTCATAATTCAAGAAGATCTTAAAAAAGCAATAGAATTAACTTTGGAAAAAACTCCTAAATCTGAAATCCTATATATTCTTCCAACATATTCAGCAATGCTTGAAGTGAGGAAAATATTAACCGGAAAGAAAATTTTATGAAAAAGTACAGCCTAACAATTGGATGGCTTTACCCGGAACTGATGAGTACCTATGGAGACAGAGGAAATATCATTGTTTTCAAGAAACGCTGCGAATGGAGAGGAATTAAAACAGAAACGATACGGCTTGATGCGGGTTTTTCAGTTGACGACTTGAAAAATTGCGATTTATTATTTATGGGCGGAGCCCAAGACAGACAGCAGCAAATTGTCGCAAAAGATTTAGTAAAAAAACGCAAAGCGCTAAAGCAAATGATTGATAACGGAACTCCAGGACTTTACATTTGCGGTGCCTATCAATTTTTAGGAAAATACTATAGGGAGGCCGACGGAACAGTCATAAATGGCCTCGGAATTCTAGATCTCTATACTGAAAACCCAGGAAAAGGCTCCTCCCGTCTAATTGGCAATGTTGCAGCCCAAGTGCTTAATAACGGCCTAATTATGGGTTTTGAAAATCATGGTGGTAGAACTTATCTGGGGAAAAATGTAAAACCGCTGGGAAAAGTCATAAAGGGATTTGGAAATAATGGGAAAGACCAAACTGAAGGGGCAATTTACAAAAATAGTTTCGGAAGCTATTTTCATGGACCAATGTTGCCAAAAAATCCCGAGTTTGCAGATTTTTTAATCAAGCTCGCCCTTGAAAAAAAGTACAGCTCCCCTATCAACCTCTCCCCTCTTCCCGATTCTTTGGAGATTAAAGCCAGAGAATCAATTGCTAATAGATTAGGTATTGATTTATAATAAACTTATGAAAATAAATGTTCCTCATATTGCGAAATTGGCGAACCTTCCTTTGAAACCTCAGGAAAAAGATAAATTCGAAAAACAACTCTCAGAGATTCTCTCCTATGTTGAGAAACTAAGTGAAGTAGATACGAAAGATTCGGAAACAACATCTCAGGTTACAGGACTCGAAAATATAACACGAGAAGATGAGGTAAGTCCTTCATTAACTCAAGAAGAAGCATTATCAAATACCAAAAATAAACATAATGGATTATTTAAAGTTAAGGCTATTTTGGAAGACTAAAATTGCTAAATTACTACACTGTTAAATTGCTATGAAATTAAATGAATTAACTATAAAAAGAGCGAGGGAAGGATTAAGAAACAAGAATTTTTCGTCGGTAGAGTTGACAAGAGCGTGTCTTGAGCAAATTAAAAAACACAATAAAAACTTAAACGCCTTTATTACTGTCACAGAAAAAAAAGCATTGGAAGATGCAAAAAATGCAGACCAACATATCAACAATTTAGCAATCGGACAATTTAACAATTATCCATTACTTGGAATTCCGATTGCGCATAAAGATTTGTTTTCTACAAAAGGAATTAAAACTACAGCTGCATCAAAAGTTTTGGAAGATTATATTCCTGCTTACGATGCAACTGTTGTAAAAAAATTAAAAGATGCGGGAGCTGTGATTGTAGGAAAAACCAATTTAGATGCATGGGCGCATGGATCTTCAGGTGAGAATTCCGATTTTGGGCCCGCGAAAAATCCCTGGAACACAGAATATGTGCCTGGTGGATCTTCAAGCGGCTCAGCAGTATCCGTAGCGTCTGACATGTGCCTTGCCGCAACCGGTACCGATACAGGAGGGTCAATTAGACTTCCAGCAAGTTTCAACAATATTGTTGGACTAAAACCAACCTATGGAAGAGTAAGCCGTTACGGGATAATTGCCATGGCATCGTCCCTTGACTCAATCGGCCATTTCACAAAAACCGTTGAAGACTCTGCGCTATTTTTTGATATTACATCAGGACAAGATATATTCGATGCTACCACTCTTCCGAATCCAACGGAAAGTTTTACAAAAAATTTAGAGAAAGGAATTAAAGGCATGAGAATCGGATTTCCAAAGATATTAAAAGAAAATAGTCAAGAGCTTGAATATTTGGGGTATTTTGAAATCGCAAAAAGATTGATCCAGAAATTAGGAGCTGAATTAATTCCCATTGACATCAAGCACGAAGAATGTGCAATTGCTTGTTACTACATTATTCAACCATCAGAAGTATCGTCAAACTTGGCAAGATACGATGGAATCCGTTTTGGAAACAACAGAGAAAATTTCGGCGATGAAGCGAAAAGAAGAATTATGTTAGGAACATACACCCTATCAGCTGGATACTACGACGCATATTATAAAAAAGCAATGCAAGTTAGAACCTTGATCAAAAAAGATTTTGATGAGGCGTTTAAAAATGTAGACGCACTAATTTCTCCAGTATCTCCAACTCCACCATGGAAATTAGGAGAAAAAATAAGTGATCCACTAAAAATGTACTTATCCGACGTATTTACGGTAACTGCAAACTTAGCGGGCATTCCAGGACTGGCACTTCCCATTGGTTTTACGAAAAACAGACTCCCAGTAGGAATGCAGATCTTGGGACCGCATTTTTCAGAGGCCAAATTATTTCAAATTGGACATGCTTACGAACAAGCAACAGAATGGTATAGTCAGAAACCAAATCTATGAATTACAAACCAGTTATTGGACTTGAAGTACATGTAGAGTTAAAAACAAAATCTAAAATGTTTTGTTCATGCAAAGCTGATTATTTTGGAGAAAAACCTAATACGAATACTTGCCCTGTTTGTCTTGGACTTCCCGGCGCATTACCTGTTCCAAATAAAAAAGCAATTGAGGGGTGCGTAATGATTGGTCTCGCCCTAAATTGTAAAATAAATAACTTCTCAAAATTTGATAGAAAAAATTATTTCTATCCTGACCTTCCAAAAGGTTATCAAATCAGCCAATACGACCAACCCTTCTGCACCAATGGTTACGTATACCTGGGAGGTGAAACGAATAGACACCTTCCAAGTGGAACCAAAAAAAGAATCAGAATTAGACGTGTGCACATGGAAGAGGATACTGCCAAATTAATTCATCAAGGACAAGATTCATTGATAGATTTTAATCGCTCTGGGGTTCCTCTTGTTGAAATTGTGACTGAGCCGGATTTTGAGAGTGCAAAAGAAGTTGTTGAGTATCTTAAAAAACTTCAGCAAATTGTCCGTTATCTTAATGTTTCGGATGCAGACATGGAAAAAGGCAATATGCGCTTGGAACCAAATATTTCGCTAATGATAAATGATAAAGGATTAAGGATTAAAAAAACTCTGCCAAAATATAAAGTTGAAGTGAAGAATATCAATTCATTTAGATTTGCAGAAAAGGCAATTGAATACGAGATTAAAAGGCAGACAGAAATCCTAAGTGAGGGAAAAACTCCAGTTCAGGAAACTCGAGGCTGGGATGAAGACAAACAAAAAACAGTAACTCAAAGAATAAAGGAAGAGGCTCAGGATTATCGCTATTTCCCAGAACCCGACATTCCCCCGATAAGATTCTCCGACTCTGATATTGCAAGCATTGAATGCATTATGCCGGAATTACCAGATGTAAAAATGCAAAGATTTACTAATATCTATAGACTATCAGCTTATGATGCCGAGATACTAACAAGAGACAGGAAAATAGCTGAGTATTTCGATGAGACAACTGTTATTGGGTTTCATCATGAAATAAAAAGAAAACGAATTGCAAACTATATTATAAATAGAAAAATTGATATTAATAAAATATTACCTGCTGAGTTAATACAAATAATTATTAAAGATAATCAAAAATCTTCACTTGATGAAGATAAATTAAGTAAAGTTATAGCTCAAATCCTTATTGAAAATCAAAAGGCTGTTACTGATTACAAAAATGGAAAAGTCCAGGCCATTGGATTTCTGATTGGAAAAGTAAAACAACATTTCCCCAAAGCAGACACAAGGCAAATTAAAAACGTCTTGGAGAAGAGTTTAAAATAGCTCTTTATACTTAATACATAATACTTTATACTTAATACTTAAGTATGGCAAACTTCGTTCATCTTCACAATCATAGCGAGTATTCACTCTTGGATGGACTCTCAAAAATAAAAGAGACGATTAGGCGCGCAAAAGAATTGGGAATGAAAGCTTTAGCGATTACAGACCATGGAAACATGTATGGAGCTATACGTTTCTACCAAACCTGCATAGAGGCGGGAATAAAACCAATCATAGGATGTGAAATATATATAGCAAGAAGAACTCGAAACGACAAGGAAACTGGAATCGATACTGACTCAAACCATTTAATTCTGCTGGCAAAAAATAACACTGGGTATAAAAACTTGATGAAAATAATTTCTATCTCAAATCTGGAAGGATATTATTACAAACCGCGAACAGATATGGAACTTTTGAAAGAATACCATGAGGGCTTGATTTGTTTGAGTTCTTGCGTAAATGGATATATTTCAGAGCCACTTTTACAAAATCAGGAAGAAACAGCAAAAAAAAGGGCATTAGCGCTATCGGAAATATTTGGCAAAGATAATTTTTACCTGGAACTTCAAAAACATATTGATGTTAAAAATCAAGACGTATTGAATGAAAAATTAGTTAAACTCTCAGAAAAATTAGGAATTCCCTTAGTTGCAACAAATGACAACCATTATGTATATAGTTCTGATGCTACAGCTCAAGAAATACTCTTGTGTATTCAGACTCAAACAACTATTGATACAAAAAACAGAAAACTATCTATGATTTCCTCACCAGACTTTTATATAAAAAGCCAGGAAGAAATGGCTGGTCTTTTTATTCAGACTCCAACTGCTATAGAAAATACAGTAAAAATTGCAGACATGTGCAATGTAGAAATAACTTTAGGAAAATGGATCATGCCTATTTTTGATGTTCCGAATAAAAAAGAGCCTAACGAATATATTCAGGAACAAGTTTCTGTCGGGCTTAGAAAAAGATACAAAGAGATTACCTCGGAGATAAAAGAAAGAGCTGATTATGAGCTTTCAGTTATCCTAAAAAAAGGATACGAAACATACATTTTGATAGTGGCAGATTTTGTAAATTGGGCAAAGTCCCATGGTATTACTGTCGGACCAGGAAGAGGATCAAATGCAGGCTCCATAGTGTCCTATGCACTAGGTATTTCTGACGTTGATCCTTTGTTTTTTAAATTACCATTTGAAAGATTCCTTAATCCTATGCGTCCTTCTCCTCCAGATATTGACTTGGATTTTGCAGACAATAGGCGCGATGAAGTGATTGAATATGTCACTAAAAAATATGGACGAGATAAAGTTGCGCAAATAATTACGTTTGGAACCATGGAAGCAAGAGGGTCGGTGAGAGATACCGGACGAGCTTTGGGAATGCCATATTCCGGTCCGGATAGAATATCCAAAATGATTCCTCCGGGCTGGCAGGGACATGCAATGACGCTGGAAAAAGCCTTGGATCAAAATCCCGAATTAAAGTCAGCATACCAATCGGAACCTGAAACAAAAAGACTCTTGGATCTTGCGAAAAAACTCGAAGGAGTGGCCCGCCATGCATCCATGCATGCTGCCGGAGTTGTTATCGCAGACAAACCTTTAACTGAATACACTCCTCTTCAAAAAGAAACTAACGGAGAGAAAATTATAACCCAATATGATATGTATACTGTTGGAGAAGATGGGGTCGGGCTTTTGAAAATTGATTTCTTAGGACTTCGAAATCTGACCATTATTCAAGAGTCTTTACGTTTTATTAAAGATAACCAACAAAAAGATATTGATTTATCTAGCGTTTCTTATGACGACAAAAAAACTTTTGAACTCTTATCCAGCGGAGAAACGACCGGAATTTTCCAACTTGAATCTAGCGGCATGAGAAGATACATTAAAGATCTTCGTCCAACATCTATTTTCGATCTGCAGGCAATGGTTGCCCTATATAGACCAGGCCCCATGGCAAATATTCCTGAATTCATACGAAGAAAACACAATCCCGCACTTATAAAATATCCTGATCCTCGTCTGTCAGATATTCTTAAAGAATCATACGGAGTTATAACCTTTCAAGATGACGTGCTGTTAACTGCAATAAAAGTTGCAGGATATTCTTGGCTGGAAGCAGATAAGTTGAGAAAAGCCATTGGTAAAAAAATTCCATCGGAAATGAAAAAACAGCACGATCAATTCGTGGAGGGGTGCGTTACGAATGGAATGAACAGAAAAAATGCCGAACAATTCTGGATACTATTTGAACCTTTTGCCGGATATGGATTCAACAAGGCTCATGCTGCCGGATATGCCACAATTGCCTTCAGAACAGCTTTTCTTAAGGCTCATTTTCCAGTTGAGTTTATGACCGCACTTTTAACAGCTGAGTCCAGAGGAACAACAGGTCCTATAAAAAATGAGAAAATTGCCCAGGCAATTGCAGAATGCAAAAGGCTGAAGGTAACGGTTTTTCCTCCTGATATTAATAAGTCCGAAAGCGATTTTACTATCGAGGACAAGATAAATATTCGATTTGGCCTTTCTGCAATAAAAAATGTCGGACAAGCTGCTATAAAAAGTATTTTGGATGCTCGCTCTAACGGAAAATTCAATAATTTTGAAGACTTTTGCTATAGAGCAGATTTGGGTCCTGTAAATAAAAAAACTATTGAGAGCCTTATCAAGGCAGGAGCTATGGATATTTTTGGTAACAGAGCAAGTTTATTGATGGCATATCCTGAAATTGTCGAAGCCGCTCATAAGAAAAAGAGACAGGAAGAGGAGGGACAGACAAGTCTTTTTGGAGATAGCGATGACACAAAACAAACGTATAATGCAATTGAGAATAAAATAGAAGACTTTTCTGCTGGCGAAAAATTAGCATTTGAGAAAGAATTCCTTGGACTTTATCTGACTTCTCACCCGCAATTAGACAATCTTGCGCATATTAAATCAATAATTTCCCACGAGATCGAACTCCTAAATGATGAAAAAGAAGGAACAAGAGTAACTATAGGAGGAATTATTGAATCTTCAAGAAGAATATTCACAAAGAAAAATAATAATGAGATGGCATTTTTGATTATTGGTAACGAAAAAGGGCTTTCAGTTGAATGCGTTGTTTTCCCTAGGATATTTGAAGAGCATAAGAGTCTTTTGATAAGAGATCAAGTAATAATTGTACAAGGGCATCTGGATACCAAGAACGATAAGCCAACTATTATTGCAGACAAAATCTTAAGCGTTTAGCTTATTTTCTTCTTGACTTCTATATAGATTACATTTAAAATCTTATTGATAATGGTTTCATTTGCACCTGAGATAATTTTTCATTTAGGGAAAATCCCAATTACCAACACCATCCTGCATACGCTTGCCGTAGACGGCCTTTTAATCGGAAGTGCATTCTATATAAATAGGAAGCTCACTCTTATTCCAACTAATTTTCTTCAGAATGCGATCGAATTTACAATTGAGGCCTTCTATAATCTAACAGAATCAGTTGCTCAACATGCTGCTTCAAGAATATTTCCGTATTTTATGAGTTTTTTTCTATTTATACTTCTTAGCAACTGGAGCAGCCTTCTGCCTGGGTTTGGTACCATAGGTATTCGCGAACACGGAGAACTTATACCTTTCCTGAGGGGTACCACAAGCGACTTAAATACAACTTTAGGGCTAGCGCTAGTTTCTGCTGCAGCAACACACATGCTTAGTATTAAAACGATTGGAATAAAAGACTATTTTAGCCGATATTTTTCTCTCAATCCAATTAATCTTTTTATCGGTGTTTTGGAAATCATATCTGAAATAACAAAAGTTGTTTCTCTTTCCTTTAGATTATTTGGAAACATTTTTGCAGGAGAAGTGGTACTGGCAACTGTTTCTACTATCTTCGCTTTCATAATTCCTCTACCATTTTTGATGCTGGAAGTAATTGTCGGATTTGTTCAGGCACTTGTTTTCTCAATGCTGACTATGGTTTTTATGACTATTTTTACAACATCACATAAATCTCACTAAAACATAAGGGATTGCGCAGGCAATAGCTTTCGTGTAGAATAAATCCAGCACCGACTCGGTGCTGGATAAATCAAAGGAGGTGAAATTTACATATGAGTTTTAGTATTTCTGGAGGACTAATAATTGCTATCGGAGGTCTTGGTCCGGCATTAGCAGTTGGATTTATTGGCGCAAAAGCAATGGAGGCACTTGGAAGAAACCCCGAAGCCTCGGGGAGAATTTTACCTGCAATGCTCTTAGCTATGGCATTTGCCGAAGCAATTGCAATCTATTCATTAATCCTGGCTTTTGGAAAGTGATCCCGATCGGGTCGGGATCATCCTGATCAAACGAGGGCTTGAGAAGGATCCCATGGGATTCTTCCCTTCGCTTCACTCAGGTCAGAATGACAATACTTATATGGAAATCTTAAAAAATTTTGGAGTAAATCCAATACTTTTGGCTGCTCAAGTAGTTAATTTTTTAATTATATTTTTTTTACTGAAAAAGTTTTTATACAAACCAGTCCTTGAGTTACTAAAAAAAAGACAAAAAATGATCAAGGATGGAATACAACAGGCGGAAGAATCAAGAATCAAACTTGAAAAGGTTGTAATCGAAGAAAAAAATATTTTGATGAACGCTCAGCTTCAAGGAAAAAAATTGATTGAAGATGCCAGAGAAGAATCAATAAAATTAACTTTACAGATGAATGAATCTGCCAAAAAACAAACAGAAAAAATGCTGCAGGATGCCAAAGACCAAATCGCAAGAGAGTCACTCGAGGTAGAAAAAAGACTTGCAGTAAATACAAGTAAATTAGCAGTTTCATTTTTAGAAAAATCGCTATCTGAATTTTTTTCGGCAAAAGAACAAAAGGAAATAGTATCTAATGCCTTGAAGAAAATTACAAAAATTAACTAGTTTTATGAATTCTAAAAAAATTGACAAACTTGTTTCGGTGAGTTTCAGAAATAACTCATTAGATCGAGAAAAAGTTAATAGAATTGCTACGCTTCTTAGTTCAGCAGATTTGAAAAAATATATTAATTCCCTCAAATTAACAGAAAGAAAAAAAAGCCTCATTGTTTCAAGTCCAACCAACAATCAAGATTTAAAAAAGTTTGAAAAACTTTTTCCAAACAAAAAAATATTATTCAAAAAAGATCCATCTTTAATGTTAGGCGTTCGCGTCGTAGATAATGATATTGTCTATGAATTCACATTAAGAAATTCTCTTGATAAAATTATAAATTATATAGAGCAAAATTATGATTGATGACGATAAAATTATAAGTGAACTTGAAAAAAAACTAATGACTTTTGGAGGAAACTCTAAAACTCAAAACGTTGGAGAAGTTATAAAAAATACAGACGGAGTGATTGTTGCATCCGGATTATCAAAAGCCGTCATGGGAGAAAAAGTAGTCTTTAAGGATGGGAGTATTGGTGCAATCCTAAACCTTGATGAAGATAGCGCCTCAATAATACTTTTAGGGGAAGCTTCAAGCATAAAAGAGGGTGATAGCTTAAAAACTACAGGGCAAATGTTGGGAATTGACGTATCAGAAGAACTTTTGGGAAGAGTTATAGACCCTTTAGGAAACCCCTTAGATGATAAGCCAAAAATAAAAAGGGGCAAGAATATGCCTCTAGAAAAGATAGCGGCTGGAGTCGTAGAACGTGAGCCAGTCGGCACTCCTCTTAAAACAGGAATCAAGGCTATTGATTCAATGATCCCAATAGGTAGGGGGCAAAGAGAATTGATAATTGGAGACAGACAAACAGGTAAAACTGCTATAGCAATCGACACTATAATAAATCAAAAATTCAACAAAAAACCTGTAATTTGTATTTATGTTGCTATCGGGCAAAAAAGAAGCACAATCGCTCAGGTTATTGATAGGCTAAATTCAGAAGAAGCTCTTTCCTATTCAGTTATAATATCCGCAAGCGCATCTGATCCGGCTGCGCTGCAATATCTTGCTCCCTATTCAGGATGTGCTGTAGCAGAATATTTTCTGGAAAAAGGAAAAGATGTTTTGGTGGTATTTGATGATCTTACGAAGCATGCTTGGGCTTATAGGCAAATTTCATTGGTTTTAAGGCGTCCTGCAGGACGAGAAGCATACCCGGGAGACGTATTTTACCTTCACAGCAGACTTTTAGAGAGATCTGTTAAATTAAGCAAGGAAAATGGCGGAGGCTCAATCACAGCTCTTCCCATAATAGAAACTCAAGCAAATGACATATCAGCTTATATCCCAACCAATGTTATTTCCATAACGGACGGACAAATATATTTACAATCTGACCTTTTCAATGCAGGAATAAGGCCAGCAATCAACGTAGGACAATCCGTTTCCAGGGTCGGAGGAGCTGCTCAGACTTCGGCAATCAAATCAGTCTCCGGTAAATTGAGACTTGAGCTTGCTCAATATAATTCCCTTGCCGCGTTTGCTCAATTTGGAAGCGAGCTGGATGCTGCAACTCAAAAACAATTAGACCGTGGTAAAAGGTTAACTGAAATTCTTAAACAGCCTCAATTTGATCCCCTTACTGAAAATCTGGAGATACTAAGCATTTATGCTGTTACCAGCAGTCTTATGGATGACATTCCTTTGGAATCTTTTCAAAGATTTGAAAAAGATCTGCACCAATTTGCGAAAAAACGCTATCCAAACGTATTAGAAACGCTTTCAGCCGGGGAAAAACCGTCTGAAGCAACAGTAAAACAAATAACAAAACTCGTTGAGGAATTCAAGAAAATGTTTGGTTAAATATGGCAAATCTTTTATCTCTGAAAAGAAGAATTAGAGCAGCTCAAAATGTTTCAAAAACAACACGGGCAATGCAAATGATTGCAATATCAAAGCTTAAGAAAGCCCAAAATGCAACCCTGAGCGGGAGACCATATGTTGAAAAACTATCTTATGTCGCTTGGAATCTTTCAAGTAGATTAGACTATGAACATACTCATGAGTATATGAAAAAAACAGATGGTAAAAATAAATCCCTCGTTCTTGTGTTTTCTCCAGACAAAGGTCTTTGCGGAGGATTAGTGACCAACTTGATACGTGAAATTATAAATTTTGACTCTTCCCATCCAAACAGTCTATATATAACATTTGGAAAGAAAACAGAATCAGTGGTTGCAAATCTTAAGAAGGAATTAGTCGCTTCATTTAAATTTGGCACAACTCTTCCCTCTTTTGAAATGGTATTGCCAATTGTGAAAATTATAGATGAGTACTTTTTGAGCCAAAAAGTCAGTAATGTCAAAATTATATCAACTAGTTTTTTAAGTGTTTTCTCTCAAAAACCCAAAATAACCAGTATCCTTCCTGTTGAGTTCCCGAAAGAACAAGCCTCAATTTCCTCCTTTACTCTTTTTGAACCATCACCTGAAAAATTGCTTCCTCCGCTTTTGCGTCATTTCTTGGAGATGACAATTTATCAGCAAATGCTGGAAAGTTTTGCGTCAGAACAAGGTGCTCGAATGGTTGCTATGCAAAACGCCACAGATAATGCCTTAGAAATTGTCCAGGATTTAAAACTTGAGTATAATAAGGGACGTCAAGAGAAAATTACAAACGAAATATTAGATATTGGAGGGGCAGCCTCAGCATTTGCATATGAGCACTAAAGACACAAAAGACGGAGTTATTATTAGAGTTGCAGGACCGGTTGTGGACGTTCGTTTCGCCGACAAACCTCCTCTTGTTCACGAGGCTCTAGAAATAAACGTCTCAGGAAATAAAAAATTGATTCTTGAAGTGGCCTTTTCAACAGGTGACAAAGAAGTGAAAACACTTGCCATGGGACCAACAGACGGGCTTTACAGAGGAATGAAAGTTAAGCGAACAAACTCTGCTATAAAAGTACCGGTTGGAATGCCTACTCTCGGAAGAATCTTCAACGTTTTAGGTCAGACGATTGACGGAAAGTCATTTGACAATAAACATAAAGATCTTTCATATGACCCCATACATCGTACAGCACCTTTATTAACCGAACAAGAAACCAAGCCTCACATATTGGAAACTGGACTTAAAGTTATTGATCTTATAGCTCCATTTACAAAAGGAGGAAAAATTGCGGTTTTTGGAGGGGCGGGAGTTGGAAAAACAGTTATTGTTAAGGAACTAATCCGAAATATTGCCATGGAACACCAAGGTCATTCTGTTTTTGCAGGAGTCGGAGAAAGAACCAGAGAGGGAAATGATCTTTGGCTGGAAATGAAAGAGGCAAAAGTTATGGACAAGACAGTCATGGTATTTGGGCAGATGAATGAACCGCCTGCAAACAGAATGAGGGTCGCTCTGACTGCTCTCACTATGGCCGAATATTTCAGAGACAAAAAAAGAGAAGATGTTTTGCTTTTTATCGATAACATTTTCCGATTTGCTCAGGCGGGAAGCGAGGTCTCAGCGCTTTTAGGAAGAATGCCATCAGCTGTAGGATATCAGCCAACACTTTCATCGGAAATGGGAGAGCTGCAGGAAAGAATTACTTCAACTAAAATGGGATCTATTACTTCAGTTCAGGCCGTGTATGTTCCCGCGGACGACTATACCGATCCTGCTCCGGTTACTATTTTTGCACATCTAGATGCTACAATTAATTTGGAACGTTCGATTGCAGAACAGGGTATTTATCCGGCTGTTGATCCTCTAGCATCTACATCTAGAATTTTGGATCCAAACATTGTAGGAACTGACCACTATAATGTTGCAAGGGGCGTACAAAAAGTTCTTCAAAGATATAAAGATCTGCAAGATATCATTGCGATTCTCGGAATCGATGAATTGTCTAATGAAGATAAGCTTACTGTTGCCAGAGCCCGAAAAATTCAAAGATTTTTAAGCCAGCCAATGTTTGTCGGAGAAATATTTACCGGACAACCCGGGAGATATGTAGAAATCGAGGATACCGTAAAAGGCTTTAAGCAAATCTTGGAAGGCAAACATGATTCCCTGTCTGAATCTGCATTTTATATGGTTGGCACTATTGATGAAGCAGTTAAAAAGGGGTCGGAATCGCATAAATGAATCTCCTTCTTGAAATAATCACTCCGGAAAAAGTAGTCTACAAAGACGAAGTTAATGAGGTAATTGCTCCAACTATTAATGGCGAAATTGCAATTTTGCCCAATCACATAGGCCTTCTTACTCAAGTTAATCCAGGAGAATTAATTATCAAAAAAGGTACAACTGCGCAATATTTAGCCATAACAGGCGGTTTTTTGGAAGTAGAGAATAATAAAATAAGTATTTTGGCAGACTATGCTGTAAAAGCACAGGACATTGAAGTAGCTCGCGCAACAGAGGCTAAGAAACGTGCTGAGAAAATTATGAGTGAAAAAGCTACGGATAACGAGCTTCGAATTGCACAAGCCGAGATGATAAAAGCTATTCTTGAGTTAAAAGTCGCCACAAAACACAAAAGACGTGCTATTTGAAAATAAAATTTATGGACTCACTTTTATATGATATACACAAAAGCTATGACGATAATTTTAAACTTGGCCCAGTTAAAATTAAAAAGTTAAAAAATCCTTCTTTTAATGGAATTAAACCTAAGTTTTCCTTTTTGGGCTTTCCTATTAATATTCCCTTTGGTATCCCTGCGGGTCCGCTTCTCAATAGCAAATTTATAAAAGTCGCTTTTGACTTTGGATTTCCTGTTTCTGTATATAAAACAGTCAGAACTGATATTTTTCCATGTCATCCATATCCCAATGTTGTCTATGTAAATGCCCCAAAAGAAATTCATACACAAATAAATACCAGACTGACAACTACGAGCATTGACCCTAAGAACACCTCCAATATCAGCATTACTAATTCGTTTGGGGTCCCTTCAAAAAAACCTAAGATCTGGCAGAAAGATGTTAAAAAAGCCAAAACCTACCAAAAGCCTGGACAACTTTTGGTTTTGAGTTTTATGGGAACTGTTAAAAAAGATCAAACCCAAGATGAATTCGTAAAAGACTTCGCAAAAGCAGCTAAGTTAGCAAAACAGACAGGAGTTAAAGCACTTGAAGCAAATCTTTCTTGCCCAAATATCGGTAATGAGGGACTAGTTTGTTACAACTTGGATGTAACTGAAAAAATATGTAAGGAAATTCGAAAAGTCATCGGCAAAACACCTCTAATTCTGAAAGTCGGATATTATAAAAATTATGAAGATATAGAAAAAATAGCTAAAATTGCAGATAAGTATGCCAACGCGATTTCCTCAATTAACACGTTGCAGGTTGAAGTCGTAGACAAAAAGGGCAGGCAAGCATTACCCGGGCCTCAGAGATTACGAAGCGGAGTTTGTGGGACTCCAATTAAGTGGGCCGGTCTTGAAATGGTCAAAAAACTAAATAAAGTTAGAAAAGGCAAGAAATATGAATTTGAAATTGTTGGAGTTGGCGGCGTTATTACCACAAAAGATTACTTTGAATACCGTAAAGCGGGTGCAGATATTGTCCAATCCGCAACAGGCGCTATGTGGAATCCCCTTCTTGCCCACGAAATCTGGCTCGCCTCGCTGGCGAAGCGGGAAAAAAAATAGCATGAATTTTAGAAAAAAATTAGAAAAGAATATTAAGAAAAATAATTCTCTTCTTTCCATTGGATTAGATCCTGATGTAGAAAAAATTCCAGAGCATTTAAAAAAGTATAAAGATCCAATTTTTAATTTTAACAAACAAATTGTAGATGCAACGTACGATTTGGTATGCGCTTACAAGCCTCAAATTGCGCACTATGCGGCTAAAGGAATAAGAGGGATAGGCTCTCTATTAAAAACTATTAATTATCTTGCGTATACTTATCCGCAGATTCCAATTATTCTTGACGCCAAACGTGCTGACATTGAATCTACATCTAGACTATATGCAAAAGAAGCATTTGACGTTTTTAACGCAGATGCTTTAACTGTAAATCCTTATTTTGGTCTTGATTCACTTAAGCCTTTCCTGGAAAGGAAAGATAAAGGAGTAATTATTCTTTGCAAAACAAGCAATAAAAGCGCAGGAGACTTTCAGGATCTTAAAATATCTTCAGATAAAATACCTCTCTACCTTCATGTAGCAGAAAAAGTTCAGGAATGGAATAAGAAATATAAAAATTGTATGCTTGTAGTAGGTGCTACTTGGCCGGAAGAGCTAAAAAAAATTAGAGAAATTGCTCCAAACATGTTTTTTCTGGTCCCTGGAATTGGTTCTCAAGGTGGAGATATTAAACAAACTCTCAAAAATGGTCTAAGAAAAGATAAGTCTGGATTGATAATTCACGCCAGTCGTTCTATAATCTACGCATCTGATAAGGCTAATTTTGCAATTACGGCTCGCAAAGAAGCATTGAAATTAAAAGAAAATATAAACAAATACCGATGACAGACGTTGTAAAGTTGCTAAAAAGTATTGACGCAATCATCACGAATAATCACTTTGTATACACCTCCGGCAAACATGGAAGCGTGTATGTAAGGAAAGACAGACTTTACCCCAATACTCAAAGAACTTCAGATGTTTGCAAGCTTATCGCAGAGAAATTTAAAAATAAAGACATAGATGTTGTTGTCGGACCATCTATTGGAGGCATTATTCTATCTCAATGGACAGCTTACCACCTCACTAAATTAAAAAAGAAAGAGATATTGAGTGTTTTTACAGAAAAAAATGAAGAGAGCAATCAGATATTTAAACGAGATTACGATAAGTTGGTAAAAAATAAAAAGGTTTTGATTGTTGAAGATCTTACAACCACGGGTGGATCGGTTGCGAAAGTTGTAAAAAGCGTAAAGAAAGCAGGCGGAAAAGTAATTGCAGTCTGCGTGATGATAAACCGTGATCCCAAAAAAGTGACTTCGAAAGTTGTTGGCGCTCCCCTATCGTTTCTTGGTGTTTTTAAGGCTGAGTCATTTGACCCCGATAAATGCCCGCTTTGCAACAAAAACATACCTGTAAATACATCTATCGGCCACGGGAAAAAATATCTTCATGCAAAAAGTAAGCATTAACTTCCAATTCAACCTTCTTTTGTAGTAAAATACTCTTGTGCCGATGTGGCTTAGTGGTAAAGCGAGTGTTTCGTAAACACTAGATCGTGAGTTCGATTCTCACCATCGGCTCAGGTCTTATAAATTATGGCTAAATCAAGACTTTCAAAAAGAATGGAACAGAAGACCAAAAAAAACTTGCTCCTAAGCGTCTTGGGAATAATTTTAATTCTATTATTGGTATTCAAATTCGGCCTTCCCCTGCTGATTAATCTTAGTCTTTTCCTATCAGGATCCAAAGCACAGGTTCAATTGGAAAAAAAAGATCCATCTTTTATAGCTCCGCCTGTCTTAAATTCTCTTCCTCAGGCAACATCAAGCGCTAAAATCATAATTTCCGGAATATCATCAAAAGACCAAATCATAAAACTATATCTAAACGACGACTTCATTGATGAAGACAAGACTAAAGAAGACGGCACCTTTTCTTTTGAAGAAGAAATTAAAGCTGGAGAAAATATTATTAAAGCAAAAGCAGTCGAAGATGATAAAGAAAGCGAATTTTCCCAGAGCATAACTATTGCTTTAAAAAGTGCTCCGCCTTCTTTGCAAGTTAATTCTCCATCTGATGGACAATCTTACAAAGATCAAAATACTGCAGATGTTCAGGGAACAACTGATCCTGACGTAAAAATAACTGTTAACGGTTTTTGGGCTATAACAGATAGTGATGGCTCATTTTCATATAGATTGCCGCTTCAAAATGGAGAGAATAAAATAAAAATTGTAGCAATGGATATTGCCGGAAATAAGAAAGAATTGGAAGTAAAAGTTACTTTTTCTCCATAAACCCCAACAATACCCACATCCAAATAAGTATAAATGGATAAAAAAGACTATTTATAAAAATAGCGCTTATAATGATTCCAACAATTAATGTCATTGCAATTATTCCAATATATTTTTGAATAGATTTACTGTCATATGATTTGTAGTTAGAATACGATTCCCTTAGCATGCTCCACAGTAAATTAAGATATGCGATCATTCCTATAATTCCTGTTGTTGCCATCACGAAAAGAAAACTATTATCCGTACCCGCATCCGCATGGCTGACATTGGAGCTCGTTGGATTTCGGAATCCGTATTTAATTTGAGCATACCTATAGGTATTAAATCCCACTCCCAAAAGCGGATTATCTTTTATGATATTTATTGCAATTTTGGCTGAATCAATACGTGCTTCCGTTGATGCAATACGGAATAAATTTATATTCTCAATATTAAAACTTTTCGAAGATATTGCAATAAAAATTACTGAAACCAAAATAATTCCGATAATCCATTTCATTTTTTTGGACAACATAAAAAAAATAACCGTTGCTATCAAAAGCATAATTAAAGCACTCCTGGAATGAGTCAAAAATATAGATATAAGAGCAAAAATAGAAATTGACCCTATAAACCGCGCTTGCTTAATTTTATTGTTGTTCAACGAATAGAAAAGTATACCCAATAAGAAAAATAGATACAAAACGAAGAAAGCTCCAGCAAAGTTAGGATCAAGAAATGCCGAGAACATTCTGTGCATATGCTCATCCCATCCTAGGTAATAGAGATTTCGCAGATTTGAATAGAAGAGATACTGTACAAATCCAAAAAAAGTAAAAATAGCTCCAACTACTAAAAGCATATATAAAATTTTCTTTTTAAACTTAGGATTAAAGTTTTTAACTATAAAATATAAATTAGCGTATAAAACCCATCTTACGATGTATGAAAAGGCTACAAAAACTTCATTTTGGGAAAAATTATTAATATTGATGCTTAGAGATAAAATCATGGTTCCTATAAAAAGAGCTATTGGCAAGAATAGGGTATCTTTATAGATTTTCTTTATATATCTATACTCCTGAGCTATCCAAGCTAAAGACAAGACAATTACAGCGATATCGATAGGTTTTATATAGATATTATTTCCCAGATTAAATCTGAAAATTTCACCCAAACAAAATACTCCCAAAAAGATTACAAAAATAGATTTCAATATTCCCATTTCATTCCTCCGATTGAATAAAATCTAACATCTGTTAACCCATTATAGTATATTAAGTTCCAGGATTTAAACCTTTGAGGCATATTTTTACCTTGAACAGCAACGTAATTAAAGCTGTCTCCCATTTTAACATAAGAAGAATCTATAAATGGAAAGTTTACATAATAAAGATTGTGAAAGCCATACAGTAGAACTTTATCGTCTTTTTTTATTTTATTTTCAAAATATCCATCTGTGTCGTAAAAATCTCCAAATGAGAAATTTAAATTATTCGAAAGGAATTGAGATTTAGATTCTAAGCCTAAAATTACTGGGACATATTTAAAATTAGCAATTCCCCTATAAAATATTGAAAAACATCCCAAGAAAATAATTAAAGCAACAAAAGTTTTTTGCAATTTATTTTTATTCATAACTTCAATAACACCCACAGAAATCAGAGATAAGGCTGGTAAATATGGCAGAATAAATCTTCCTCCGCCTGTTTGCGGAGTCAGATACCAAATTATGATGGCCAAAAAAGAATATAATGCTATAATTTTCAATGTAGGTTTGAATTTTCTATAAATAAATAACGCTATTGGTAAAAATATTACATAAAGAGGAGATATGGGGTCTGAAAGAGTAAGCGGATCTATCAAATTAAAATTAAATTTGACAGGATAAATACTTGTGAAAAACGGGTATACAGGATTACCCGTATGGACAAATGAAAAAACAAACCAAGGCAGGACAACAAAAAAGGCCAAACACCAATATACTAGTGCATTGCTAATTATATCTTTAAATTTGGTTTTTTGATTTAGTATCATGGGCGATAATATTAAAAGCGTTGTAAAGATTAGTACTGAGCTTATTGCCAATAACTTTGCTGAAGCGGCAAATCCCAACATTACTCCTGATATGGCAAGCCACTTTTTATTTTCTTTCTCAAGCCACTCTACAAATCCCCACAGCGCCATTAATTCAAAAAAAGTTCTCACCAAATCTACATAAGCTGTAGTTGACATCCAGCCCACAACTAAATTGCCATAAAAAACCACTAGCGTTAGAAGGGAAAATGTTTTGTTTAGAAATTTTCGAGATAAATTATAAAGAGCAATTAAAGATAAAATTCCAAAAGAGAAATGAATAAGCTTTGCTATTGTTTCAGTCCCAAAAGAAAGCGCAGACACATACAGCATTTCTGTGAACTTGGGCATATCGGAATAATACAAAAGAGACCCGGGAATATGAACTATTTGATGCAAATTAAGATAAATCTTAGGCATTGTTAAGTGATACCAGAGAGCATCAAAGCCTAACTCTGGCCCGAGAGCACCAATCAGGTTAACTATTCCTTGAAACGAAATTATCACTAATAATACAAGCTCTAGCTTTTTATTCTTTTTGACAAAATTTATCAATTTATCTACTAAGTTCTGGCTATTTAGTCCTTTTCTCATCAAATAGGAAATGATAGATAAAAAGAATAGAGTCGATAAAATAATTGTCGGTTTGTAGAGAACGCCGATAAGACCAAGGAGAAAAATAATATGTGAGTAAATTCCGATCAACAGAGCCAAATTAAACATCTTTAGTTTTAGGCAGCTTTAAAGTATACTCATAAACATTATATGCTTTTTCCTTTCCAAGATGTAATCAGTATTTTTGCTCAAGAAAAAACTCTCTTTCAAGATTCGGTAAAAAACTTCAACGATCTCCCTCTCTGGAATCCTTATATTTTTGGCGGATCACCCTTCTTGGCAAATCCCACGTCAGCCATGTTTTATCCCTCCAACTGGCTGTTCCTACTCTTTCCTGCTGATTCAACGTTCAATATCATATTTATCCTAGATATAATTCTCCTTGGAATATTCACCTACCTTTTTTGCAGAACCATAAAACTTGATAGCTTTAGCTCATTTATATCAGCAATAACTATTACGTTCAGCGGCCACATAGTTAGCTTGGTTTTCCCGGGACATATAGTCAATCTTGATGCTTTCATATGGCTTCCTTTAATACTATTATTTTTAGAAAAAGTTATACAAAAACAAAAAATAATCTATGGTATTTATGCAGCCATCCCGATCGGGTTAATGTTGCTTGCAGGAGCATCCCAAATTGCAGTATTTTCCTTACTATCAGTTGCTATTTATTTTACCCTTAGGGCAATCTCAAACTTACCAAAATCCAATAGGCTACCTTATTTAAATCGCTTATCTTTAATATTTTTTATTTCTATTATTTTAGGACTTATGCTGGCAGCTGTACAAATTATCCCAACGCACGAATTCTCTAAATTATCAGCCAGAGCCAACGGACTAAGCTATGAATTTGCTTCCGATTTCTCTTTACACCCAAAACAAGCAGTCTCATTCATCTTTCCTTATTTTTTTGGAAATCCGACAAATGGCACCTACTGGGGAAAAGGTAACTTTTGGGAACTTAATGGATATATCGGCATTCTTCCTCTATTGCTAGCTTCTATTGGAATCGTTCTCAAACGCACACGCTTAACTGTTACATTTCTTGCATTAGGACTTTTTGCTTTATTATTTTCCTTTGGCAAATATTCATTTGTGTTTCCATTTTTCTACAAATACATTCCACAATTCGACTCGTTCCGAGTACCATCACGCTTTCTATATCTTTATACATTTTCTTTCTCTGTCTTAGCCGGAATTGGTGTTAATATTTTAATTGAAAAAGGAGCTGGATTAAAAAAATACTTTTCAAAATTATCTTTGCTAATTTTATTTTCTTCCGTTGTTGGTTTAATAATAAGTCTTTTCTTCATTTTAAATAAAAACGTTCATCTTTACGAAAGAAACATTCTAAATAATAGTTACGCTGTTGGAATAAATCACACGAATTTATTTTTTCAGCTTAGCAATGACGTTATAATGTTTTTCTTTATCTTAATTTTATTTTCAGTCGCTCTATATTTAAGATCTAAAAATAAACTGAATATTAGTGCTTTTAAAAGCGTGATCACGATAATTATAATATTCGATCTCTGGTTTTTCAGTTCAAAATTTATACTCACTAAAAATATTCAGGAGGCAACTCTAAATCCTGAAATCATTAAAAGTATTAAGCAAGATAACTCAATCTACAGAATTTTTGATATGAGTAATCAATATCTATCTACAACTGAACAAAATAAAATTGAAAATGTAACAGGGATTCACTCTCTTTATTTGAAAGACTATAGAGACTTCATTTGGTCAGTTGGAAAACACGAAGATAAACCTTATGAATCTTTTTTTCAAATTACTAAAATAGAAAATCCTATATTTCTTGATCTTCTGAATGTTAAATATATAATTGAGGATAATAAGTTAAGCAGTAACCAAAACTTTCTCCCCAGAGCCTACATCGTTCCAAATGCTATTGTTTTCCCAAAAGATAAAATTCTAAATAAACTAAAAGACCCGAATTTTGATCCCAAAAATCAAATAATTTTACAGAATAAGCCGGATGTAAGCTTGATCAATCCTTCTTCATTTAAAGAAATTGAAAGAATTTACAGAGAACCTAACATAATTAAATTAAAAGTAAACCTAACAGATCCAGGATTCTTAGTTTTGAGCGAAATAGATTACCCGGGGTGGGAAGCATTTGATAATGGTCATGAATTGAAAATATTCAATACTAACTATATTTTAAGATCAGTATATCTGACTAAAGGATCGCACGAAGTACACTTTATATATAAACCCGAATCTTACAATCTTGGGAAAAACATTTCGATAGTTGCACTTCTGGCTTGCTTAGCTATTTTGTTTAAAAATAAAGCTAAATTTAGTTGACATTAAAAAGCTTTTTCTATAATATGGTTTTTCAATGAAAACGACAAGAGAATTTATTCAGTTCAACAAAAATTACTACAAGCATATAGAGGACTACGATTGGGTTGACGTCACAGATAATTTTAAAGGCCTCGAGTCAATATTTCATAAATTGAGACAATTTTTGATTCTTAGATTAATAGAACGCTATAAAAGAGGGGACACATTCTTGGATGCCGGGTGCGGAACTGGACTTATATTAAGAAAGTTGCCAAAAGGCACAATGGGAATTGACATAAATCCTAGAAATATAAAAAAGGCAAAAAAACACGCACCTAATGCCAAAGTTATTCTAGCAGACATAGAAAAACTTCCATTCAAAAAAGAAACGTTTTCTACAATATTCTCAACAGAAGTTATTGAACATCAACCGGATCCAAAACCTACAGTCACGGAATTATTAAGAGTTCTAAAAAAAGGCGGAATTCTTATTGGCAGTGTACCAGCCATATCTCCCATCTGGCTCCTAAGATTTCTTTCTAGCACTTGTCCTCGGGGAGAACCCTTTCACAAAAACTTCAAAAAATACGAGTTACAAAAATTATTTAAAGATTTTAAAATTATCAAACTCTCAAAAGCCGTATTGGGAATGAGTTATTTTTTTGTCTTGGAGAAAAAATAAAATATTAAATTATCTCTATTTTGGGTAAAGGAAAAATAAAATGTCCTCCGCTTTCAAGATATCTTTTTTCTCTTTCTAGAAATTCTTCTTTAAAAAACCAAGGCAAAACCAACATGTAGTCGGGCTTTTGTTTTCTTGCCTGTTCTTCTGAAATAATTGGAATGCCTACAGATGATATATTCTTACCCCATTTTTCAGGATTTCGCTCCACAGCAGCCTTAATGAGGCTGTTATTCAATTGATAAAACTGCAATAGAGTATTTCCTCTTGTAGAAGCCCCATAAACATATACATTTTTACCTTCTTTGTCTAGTTTCTCTATAAGTAAGTAAAGGTCTTTTTTATTTTTATTAACTCTTCTTGCAAAATCTTTATAAATTTTGACTCTATCAAGTTTTAGAGCCTTTTCATTTTCTCTCCATCTAAAAACAGACTCCTGAATCGATCTAGAATTTTTATGAGCGACGAACGTTATAAAACTTCCCCCATTTATCGAGCTCTCTTCGACGTGGAAAATTTCCAATCCATGACGCGATAGTAAATTTTCCAATGATAAAATCGAATAATATTCCAGATGCTCGTGTACAATATTATCAAAAGCATTATTTATTATCATTCCAACCAAATAGTTCTGCTGAATTACAAATACACCATCCTTTTGTAGTATTTTTTTAATACCTTCTATAAAATCGTTAGGTTTATCTATGTCGTAAAAGCAAGAAATAGCAGTTATTATATTTGCTTTTTGCCTTTTCAATTTATGCATATATATATTAGAATCAAAAAAGTCATTAATAACAACATTTGCGTGCATTTTGCTTTCTTTGGCAAATTTCTCAATAGGCTCAAATGCAATTTTAAAAACGTTTTTAGGATAATAGCTTAATAAAGTTCCATCATTTGCTCCAATATCAAGCGCTGTAATTTCTTCATTGTTATTGATCTTTTTCAGTACGCTAATTACGATTTTTTGTAATTCTTCTTTCATTGTATTATTTATTCCGGACTTATATCCATAACGTTCTGTATATAAAAGACTCGGGTAAACCGTATGCTTGAGCTGAACCAAATTGCAATTGCGACAAAGCATCAAATCCAGAGGTGACTTGCTAGGCATGAGCTTTCCTTCGGAGAAATCAGATAAATATTGCTCTCCCAGAGAGAGTATATTTATCAATTTTCCAGAGAAACAGGAGCGACACTTCTTTATAGATTTTGTGTTCATTTGTGCTTATATACAACTACAAGAGGTGCTCCATCTGCCCAAACTGTATAAACAGGAACATATCTCTCTTTTATCTTAGAGTCATTGAAACCTTCCCTTATAATATTGTAGTAATTAACAATAACGTAATCATATTCTTTATTTTCTTCATATTTATTTACATTGTAATTTTTTAGTTCCGGCATGACTGTCGATGGAGAGATGGCAATTCCAACATTTGCTCCCTTTTCTGCATTTTTAACAATATAACCGGCCGCCTCTCTAATGCCTTGTCCCCACCAACCCATCTGAAAAGATCTACTTTCATAAACTCCCTTAGCTCCTCCAACTACAATGTTAAAGTAATCCAAATAATAAGGGGTTATATTTTTCAAAATAATAAACATATAAATTGCTACTGCAATTAAAAATAAGTACTTATACTTTAGACTTTTAAATTTTTCTAACAAAAAATTAAATCCAATTGCCGAAATTAGAGATAATGGTACATAAATTTGTATTACGTAGCGCACTCCATGCTGTCTCATATTTAGAAACGACTGCAAGAAAGGCAGCAGAAACCAAATCACAATAACATATAGTATCCACTTTTTCTTTTCTGAAATATTTTTAAGACCTGCAAGAAACAATACTAAAATTAAGAATGGGGTGGTTATAAGGAAATAAACAAAATAGTAAAAAATAGGAACCGGCATAAGGCGCCCGAAGAAAACTTCGGGAACCGGATGACTTGCAACTTCTGAGAAGCGGGTAGCCTGCTCCCACTTCCAAACATAATCCATATGAAACCAGGGAAACGGCCAAATAAAAAACAGGGTCGCAAATGCTACCAAGATAATAAAAATTAGCTTCTTTGCTAAAGTTTTTTTATTTTTTATTTTCTTATTAAACCTGCTCCACACTACATAAATTAAAATAAAAAGAGGAACTAACATAATATTTGTGTATTTAGTAGCAATAGCCAAACCCAACAAAATACCACAGATTACCACATTTTTAATAGAAAAAGTTTTCAATAAGCGCAGGAATGAGTAGGTACAAGCAGTAAAAAAGAAAGCAAGAATACTTTCAACAGTCACAAGCTGAGACAAACCAAGGGAAATTGGAAGTGTTGCAAAAACAACTCCGGCAGTAACACCTACAAAAAAAGATACATATTGCCATCCTATCAGAATCACCAATAAAACAGTTAAAGAGGAAAATAACACCGAGATTAATCTGCTCGAAGTAAAATCATAATAACAGAATTCACCGCCGCAGGGAGCAGCTTTTCCTATATTTAAATGCTCTGCCAAACCGTAAAGGTATTTAGAGAACACTGGGGGATCGGGATCTGTATATAATATTTTGTTATCAAAGTTTCCTTTCTTTATCGCATCTACTATTTTGTAACCCTGATCCACATAGAAAGGCTCATCCCAAGTTCTACCCATTTGATTAAGATTCCAGAGCCTAAGAAAAATAGCTAACGAAAAAACTAAAAAAACTATTAGGAATTTAATTATTTTTCCTTTTGCAGCCATAATTTTCCTCTTACCAGAAACGAGTGGAAAGACATAGATATTGCAAAAACCAGCCCTTGTATCCCATCCATAAACCCTCTTTTGAAAATATAGTTAACTACAAATTTTCCTAACGGATAAAAAAGTATATCCCAAAAAAATATTCTTTTGTTGTTATCTTTCAATTCTCCTGCTCTAATATCCGTATAGAAATTAATTTCTCTAAGAAATTCTTCCAAAGTATCGTGAGGAAAATGAAATAAAGGATTTACTAATTTCCCAACAGGTCTTTCTATTTCCCATCGTTCGTGAGCTTTTCCTTGCCACTGCCCAAAACCTTTTCTTCCAAGTCTCAATAGCTTTATATATCCTGTTTCTCCATACTTAAGCTGCTTTCCCCATATAAAATCAGACCTTCTTATATAAAATCCATTGAAATTTCTCAAATTTTGATCTTTTAGCCCAATCGCATTTGATATCTCATAGGCTAATGCGTCTGAAACAACCTCATCACTATCAACAAAAAGCACCCACTCATTTTTTGCCTTCGATAAACCTAAATTACGTGCACTCGAGAAATCTCCATTAAGAGGATTTGAAAATAATGAAATTTTGTATCTCTTAGCTATTTCCGGCGTTCTATCAGAGGAATTATCGTCAACAATGATTATTTCATCGCACCATTTGACAGACTCCAAACATTTTTTTATATTTCGTTCTTCGTTTTTTGTTAAAATTACAACACTAATCATTTATTTTTTGTTTCAATTTTAATCCCATGTTCAGATTCGGATATATATATTTTTGTTGATTCATTTTCTTTTGAGGGGGCATGCCCCATCCGCCATGCTAGATATTCATAATTCATTGTGAAACTTTCATGCTCACTTCCTGGACCCCTTCCTTTCAAATTATAGTCTTTATTATTCGCTATATTCAATATTCTGTGGACTGCATGGATTCGCTTTTCTAAAGTGAATAACTTACTTGATTTATCGAATAAAAAATCATTTTTTAACATAAAATTAATATTGCCGGCAATTAAAAATGTCAGAAAAATCAAGATTGGAAGAATCATTACCCTCTTATTCATAACAAAATCTAAAAAAGTGGCAAAAATTAGAATTACAACTGGAAAGAACGTTGGAAGATATGCATCTGAAGGAACTTGATTTAAAACAATAAAAATCAGAGGAATAAAAAATAATAAAGGAATTAATTTATATGAAACATCATTCTTTTTAAAAAGAACATAAACGCCCCAACTCACTACTACAACTAGAATCAATAGAGATATTAGATTATTTTGAGCAAAAATTAATTTTTTAAAATTAACAAAAAGAAAATCAAACATTATAAGAATTTTATTTATTGAAAAATCATGCTGAGTATTAAAACCAAATAAAGATGCTCCTTTATACAAAACCCAAGCCATAAATTTGAGAGTCTGAGGAAAGCCATTTCTTACGTCGTACAATATCATGGGCAATAGAGGAGTGATCAGCGCCAAAAAAGACCATAGCATAATTTTTTTGTTAAATATTTTGTTAAATACTTTTCTCTGTTTAAAAAATTTATATGTCAATATGCTCAATAGTACTCCCCATAGGATGACCGTTGATATTTCAAAATTGTAAAGAATCGCCAATAAAAATATTGTTAGCGGAAAATATCTCATTTTGTTCTGGGTAATTTTATACAAAGAAAAGATTAACATAATAATGAATAAAGGAATTGGACTTGTATGATATGGAAATCTCATATAATAAACAGCCAAAGGAGAAGTTGTATAAAGAATAGATGCTATTATCCCGGCTCTTTTTGAAAAAAGAGTTACGCCCAGGATATAAATCCCGATTGTAGACAAAATTCCCAAAATAATAGACAAATATGCGCCTGCAACAGGGTTAAAGTTAAACAACCACAGGAATGGAGCAAGCAAATATGTCCAGAATGCCCCCTGATGCAGCCAAGGATGGCTTGAGGCTATACCTACAAACGGAATCTGACCATTTACTATCATGTCTCTTGCCGAAAGGTAAAACCAACCCTGATCACCTATGAAAGGCATTAATTCTGCTATTTTAGAGAAACATAGATAAACCGAGGTAGCAACTGTTAATCCAAGCAGCAACTCATATTTACCAATATTTGAAAATAGATTAACCATAAATGCAAATAGCCTCCCATAATTTTTTTTAAAAAAGTGATTACGGCTTTCTGAAAAAATTCTATTTATATCCTTTCTTTTTTTAGCGCTTGCTTCCCAAATGTGCATCACTTTTGCTTGCGGGACTATATAGTTTTTAAAACCTGCTTTTTTAATTCTATTTGCCAAATCGTATTCTTCAAAATATAAGAAAAATTTTTCATCATACATTCCGGATTTTTCAAAAATACTTTTTTTGATCATAAAAGCTGTTCCTGGAACAACATCAAATTCTTCAATTTCTTTTTTTACCCAATCTTTGTGAAAGAACTTTTTGGATATCGGGTTTTTAGGAAAAAGTCTGTTTATAAAAGAGCTCGTCACAATTGCACTTTTAAAATCATATTGATCGCTTCCTTGATTTGGATAGGAATTTCCCGAAAGGTCAAGGAGTAATGGAGCAACCATTCCTGCTTTTGAATTCTTGTTTATAAAATTAAACAAATCATCTATTGCGTTTTTTTCAATAATCGTATCTGGATTTAAAAAGAATAAGACATCTCCTTTTGCAGATTTTGCTCCCAAATTATTTCCCGCTCCAAACCCTATGTTTCCTTTGCTTTTTACATATTTTACTTGAGGGAAAATTTTTAATTTCAACCTGAGATCGTTATTCTCGCTATTGTCCGCAACAATTATCTCAAATGAGGTTTTAGGCTTTGAATTTATAATTGATGATATGCAATCTATTAATTCTTTTTCTACTTTATAATTAACAATTATAATTGAAATTTGCACCTTATCTTTTTTCATATTTTATTATTTCCAAAAAATTTTTGATACTTTTATCCCAAGACCAGTTTTTTACAACATGATCGCGAGCATTTTTACTCATTTCTTTTCTTAATTTCTCATTGCTAATAATCTCATTAATTTTTTCATAAAGCTTGCTGGGATTTCTTGGGATTAGAAATCCTGTCTTATCGTTAACAACCGATTCGCTATATCCACCCTCCCCTACCGCAATAACCGGAACTCCGCAGGCCATTGCCTCAAGAGGAATTAACCCAAAAGGCTCATTGCGATTTAGAGCAACTAAAACTTTTGACTTATTGTAAATTTCAATTAATTCCTCATCTGTGTGGCTTACTCTGGAATTTCCTCTGAATACTGCACGAGCCTTGATGCAATTGTTGAAATGCTTAGATAGCTTATCCAGCAAATCGTATCCATTATCTTTATTGCCTATAAAAAGAACGTCTATTGTTTTATTTAAGTTTAGAGGTTTAAAAAGGTTCGTATCTACTCCTAGATAACATATTACAACTTTCTTCCCGTAAGCTTTTTCTATAGATTCTTTTGAGAACTTTGAATTAGCTAATATCATCTTTGCGCTGTTAAGATTTTTTAAATCAATTCTTTTTCTAATTTTGCGAATAATAAACTCATAAAGTTTTTTATGAAACCTAACAAAAGATAAATCGGATAAATTTTTGTCGTAAATTATCCTCAAGGGTTCCTGACAAAAATAAATGCATTTATTTTTCAGAAATCTAAGTAGAAAAGGAGCTTGAGTGAATTTGGAGGGATGAACAAAGATGTAATCATATTCTTTTGATTCGATATCTTTAGCAATCTTCTTATGCAGATTATAAAGTCTATAAAGCTCTAATGTGTCTTTATATAACCTCGTCTTCCAATTATTCCCTTTCCAAGTTTTTGGATAAAATGGATAGAAAAAATCTCTTCTTGAAATTTTTTTTGCATTTTTGTCCTCTTTATTATCGACATAATATAAATCTACGTCCAAAATTTTATTTAATCTTTTCGCGAACTCTTCAACTGTACGCCTAGCCCCGCCAAAATCTAGTTCGTGGAATATCGCAATTTTCATGATTTAAATATTTTCAAAATAAAGTAACCAATAAGAGGAAGTTCAAGGAGTACTGACAGCAATGCTGATAAGCTGGAGCCTATTATTCCATAGGTACTTGTTAATGGAACAATAGTTGCGGCAAGAACGAAAAATCTGATAAAAGTCATTCCAGCCACGAAGTTTTGTTTTCCAAGGGACAAAAAGAGCGAGGAAGAAACTCCTGAAATTGCCCTAAACATTCCATAAATTACCAGTATCTTTATTACCGAAGTCACCTCTGCCCATTTAGGACCAAGCAACAAATCGAAAAATTCCTTAGGAAGAAAAAATATAACTATACTTAAAATTGAAACCGGAAGAGAAATTGTTACCAGAGTTCTTTTAAATGCCCGCAATAATCTATGTTTATCATCTGATATTTTTGAGTAAACCGGAAAAACAACCCTGTTAACTACGTCTGATACTTCACTAATTGGTAAAGTTGAAAGTCTATATCCCATTTGATAAATACCCGTAGGTGCAGCTCCAAGTAGCTTACCTATGGCAATAGTGTCTCCTTGCTGGGCAATATAATTAAAGATCCCATATGCGGTTACCCATTTCCCTTTATTTACTATTTGTTTCACTAAATTTAATTCAAATTTCAAAAGCGGCAAAGGACTGAATAATACGAAAGACAAAATTACCTCTAAAATAGCTCCCGCAATAAGTCCCCAAACAAAACTTATTGCATCAGTTAATATTAGCGCCAATATTACAGAAGTAGCTGAGTCGAATAAATAAACTGATATTCTAAGCCAAAATTCTTTTCTAAATTCAAGATCTTTTTGATACTTAACAATCGACGGATTTATAAAACCTCTTATTAGGGGAACCACGCTTATTAAATATAAAAATCTATACAAATCCTGCATATTAAAGAAATTAACAACAATAGGAGCTGTGATGATTATTGTTAAAGAGATTAGTATCCCCCGAAGTATAGATACTATCCAAGCAGAGCTGACAAACTTATCAATATTTTCCTTCTGCTGAATTAGGAATATATTAATTCCTGTCTCTGTCAGAATTTCGAGAAATGAAAGCATGATGGAGGCAATTCCAAAAACTCCGAATTGAGCAGGAGTCAGAATTCTAGCCAATAGAACACTTCTTCCTATGGCAATTACTCGGGAAATCCCCCTAAAAGCACTCATCCACGAGATTCCAATAAATGCTTGCTTTGAATAGCCCATAAAGATACCTTATTTTATCAATTTTGAGGATTTTTATCTTGTTCGTATATCGATATTGTCCAAATAGGCACAAGTCCGGAAGAATAGAAGTCAAACTCATCGCCCATTGTTTTGTACAAAATTTCAGGCGGCTTGAACTCCTTTAATTTTCTATATCCTTCATTATCTAATCTTGCCAACAAAGACTTCTTGGGTGATTTTTTCAAATGATTTAAATCAAATTCTTTATTTGTTATTACAACAATGCCCGGAAGCTGACCCCTCTCATCAACTATCTGATATTTAAAAACATTATTCTCATCTTTTAAGTAAAATTCTTTGACTATTATATCGGGAAGCAATTGATATATCGGAATATTTTGAATACCGATAGTACTTCCTTTTTGAATATTTTCAACTAACCATACAGCAAATAATTCTCTAATGTCTTTTTCCCACTTTATGGATATCATTGCAAAAGATTGATAAAACTGAAAAATAAATAAAAAAGCTAACAAAGCATATATGCGGTGTTTTAAAGAAGGAAAACTATTGATAAGTCTTTGAATAAACAAACTTGAGAGAATTGCAAAAAACGGAAGGATCACAAGCAATCTGTTCCCATTTGCTCCTAGCTCCAGGGGAACTAAGCTAATCATAAACATAATCATTGAGATAAATACAAAAGTCTCATTTTTAAATTTTCTTATATTTAATTTTATACTCCAATATATCAATGCCAATGCAGTTATTCCTGAAAAAATATATCCGAAATTCAAAGGAATTATTTTTTTAATTAAGTAAACCCACCATGGATTATGCTTCAATATAAAATTATCAAAAATCATTGGATCCCTTACTAAGTTTGAGTACAAATATTCCCTGTAGTCTCCCCTTTGCAGAATTAGATCCGGTATTCCCAGAGATAAGAATATTAATACGAAGACCAATAAGCCAAAAAGCAGATGCCTATATTCTTTTTTTCTATTCAGATTAAAATAAAAAAATGATAATAAATAAATTACAAGAAGCGGGATTGCGCTTATTTTTGTGGCAATAGCAAGAGCACAAAAAATCCCTGTAATAATATAATTTTTGAGAGTGGTATTTGTACCATATTTTAGAAGAAAAAATAAAGAAGAAATTATCCAAAAAGTCAGTGCAATATCATATTTGAAATAGTTACTCAAAGCCAACCATACAGGAGTTATGGTAAAAAAAACAAGAGTGAGAACCGGATTTGTTTTGAAATATTTCTTCATAAGGCTAGACAGAGCAAGTATTGATAAAGCTCCAAATATTAAAGTGTTTAGTCTTAGAATCTCAAAAAGCTCTTTTTGCATTAACAATGACTCAGCTCCCGATTTTATTGAAAAAGGATCAACTATTTTAAATAAAATAAAAGGAATAAGATAAATGCCTGATAGCAAAAATTGGAAAACAGTTCCATTGGCAGCTCCGCTTATATTTGGTGATCCATGCTCAATTATTGCCCTGATAGACTGAAGCTGATGCCATTCGTCCATATGATAATTATATGGATGACTGATATTTGGAATCCCCCAGTCGATAACACTAATCATTGCCAACGAATAAATGATAACTATTCCTGCAACTATTTTATTCCGTAAAATATAATCAATAATTTTCTTAAACATTATATTTTTTTATAAATTACAAAGTTTTCAACTTTGTCTAGAATCATAAAATTATCCAAAACGTACTTAAAAAGAAGTCTAGTTCTTGCCTTATCGGGCACTCCATCCTGAATACTTAAAGCATCGTTATTGTAAATTATATAATTAATATTGTTTTCTTTTATGTATTTGACGTTCGACTCCTGCGCATATAAAGGAGTTCCCTCAAAAATAGTGAAATAATAAGGAGGTTTTTGATTGAACAGAACATAAAACACTGGATCGCTTAAATAATCAAATATCTCAACAGGATCTTTAGAGGCTTTTTCAATTGCCATTTTAACTTTCTCAAGCCCTGTGCTTTTATTCTTTATTAATTTATTAACGTTATCATCAAGACACAGATTGTTTTTTATGACCAAAAAGTTTCCTAAATTCTCCTGGAAAAACATACTCTTTAATTCTCTTTTAAAACCCAACTTATAATTAATAAATGGATGAAGCACGAATCCGGATACTATCAAACCTGAAATAATTAGATAAAATAAAACCGTAAGAGTAGCATTGACTTTGTCTTTTATTAATTCGTTAAACATAATTATATAAAGAAAAAATGCGATAAAAGTTATTTGCTTATCAATTGATCTAATTATATTTTTCTGTTCAAGAAGGATTAGGATAAAAACCAGACCTAATTCCATAAAAGAAATAAGTGATAATCTTTTATTAGAGAAGAAAATTTTAAAACTCAAGAGAACCACAGCAATAAAGATACTTCCAAAAGTAAATAAATTATCTGTAGTCGTAGAAAAGGGAATAAATGGTGTCTTCGCATACAGTGAGAAATCAGGCAGATGCTTTATGAACAGTAAAAAGCCATTTTCCGCATTGTTTGAGATTAAAAATATTAAGAACGGTAAAAATCCAATTACAAATCCTAGAAAACTAAAAACAATTCTGGAAATTAAAAAATTGAAGCTTAATTTGACTCTTTTTAAGATTGGAGTTATTAAAAGTAAGAAAAAGAACAAAGAGAGAATATATAGCCCTTGATCATTAACCAATGAGAAAACTCCACCTATTAATATCCCAATGAAAAAAGATGCTTTTAAGGTTAACCGAGGTGATCTATAGAAAATAAAGGATAGCAGAACACCAATGATCAAAGCTATACCATAACGTGAGAAATTTTCTATACCGGTAAACTTACTTATAAATAAATAAAAAGAGATAAAAGCAAAAAAAGCGATTAATTTATTAACGAATGCTTTCTTGAGAAAAACATAAATACCTGTGAATAAAATCGTAGGCAGGAAGAAATTAATTATTGCTAAGAAAATATTACTTTTAAAATAAAACAAAATCCCATAAGGAAAATATATGTCTTTATACGGAAGTACATTATTAAGTGAGGTAAAATCCCAAGTCAAAGGAATTTGAGATCCAAAACTTAAATTTAAATAGTTAAAACAAGAAAAAAAGAAGTCTTTGAAATAGAGTGCCGATAGAATTATAAGAAGCATTACTACATCAAAGTCTTTTTTTATTATTTTAAACATAGTTAGTCTTTATATTTTTTTCATTTTGCTAAGAACAAAAAAAACTAGAATTGGAGTAAATATAAAAATAAATAAAATTATTGTTTCAAAATATAAGGGATAGCCAAAATACTGGGCGTAGCCTACGATTTCACTCTGATTAATTTTAGGCGGACTAAACAAAGACCTTAAGTGTCTGAAATTTAATAAGATTATTGAATATACAATTGTAATATAGAATAATCCTTCAATTAATATTTTTAATTTTTGAGTTAGTAAGCCTATTACTGTTCCCGCTATCACTGCCGTATCTGATACGAATTGGATCAAAGGAAGAAAGACTATTGCCCGAGCATCTTTTACATACTTATAATTTTTAGCTATTGACCAAAGAATATAAAAAGCAAGTATTAAGTATAAAGTATTAAGTATTATGTATGATTTAAAAATTAAAAACGAAACTGTAAAAATAAGGAAAGCAATATAACGTGCAAATATTAGGATCACTTTAGGTCTAAAGATGCGAGATTCTGAATCTCCCTTTGCAAAGCGGTAAAACATTGTAAAAGCATTCTTAATATTACTTCTTGGCCTCCAGTAAACGATTGCCTTTTTTTCAAACACAATCTTTGCGTTAATTTTCATCAAATTTTTAGCAAAAACATAATCTTCATTGTTGTTAAATTCTTTAGGAAATTTTCCTGCATTTTTCCATGTGGATTTCCTAAAAGCCATAGAGCGGCTGGCAGGAAGAAAACTATTGGCGTCTATTTTATCCGGCATTACCAAAACATAGGGAATTAAACACTTTTCAAAAACCGAATTCGGTTTGCCAACATAATATCCTGCAACAACATCCGTTTTTGGATCAGAAAATGGTTCGATTATATTTTTTACCCAATTTTTGTCAAGAATGCAACCTGAATCAGAACAAACAATAATTTCGTTAGTCGTTTTTCTAATCGCCTCATTTCTCCCCACCGACCTATTTCCTTTTTTTATAATTATCTTAATCTTTCCCGGGTAAGCTTTAATTATACCGACCGTACGGTCAGTACTTCCCCCATCAGAAATAATAATTTCAGCAGGCATTTGGGATTGCTTCATCAGTGAATCCAACAACGCCTTAATAGAAGCTTCCTCGTTATAAACTGTAGCTATAAAAGACACCTTCATACTTGCACTAGAGCTTAACAATTCGTATTATATCAGCATGCTACCAGCCTACAAAATGGTCGTTTTAAACCTAATGTTATCAATCTTCCTGCTTCTGGGTTTAATAGTTTATAAATATCTCTTCAAACGAAAAATCAACTTATTTTATTTATTAATATTGATCTCGATCCTTCCGATTGTAAGCATTTTTAGAGCAGGATCATACGAAAGCGGAGATCTCTCTTTACATGCAAAAAGATTAATATCTTTCTACAATTTATTAGTAAATTATCGTCTTATTCCTCGATGGACTCCCGAATTCAATGCAGGGTACGGAGACCCACATTTCCTTTTCGCATATTTTCTCCCTTACTTTATAGGCTCTATCTTCCATTCTATCGGTATCTCTTTTTTAACCAGCATTAAGATGCTGCTATCTTTCTCTTTCATTTTCTCAGGAATAACAATGTATTTTTGGGTCAAAGAAGAACTGGGTAAAAAAGCCGGATTTGTTGCTGCAATATTCTACCTTTTTATGCCATACCATTTTGTGGATCTACACTTTAGAGTAACAATAGCAGAGAATCTCTCTTTCGTATTCCTACCGGCAATACTATTATCCATCAAAAAACTTATTGAGACAAATAGCAAAAAATGGTTTGTTATTCTTGCAATATCTCTTGGGCTTTTAATTCTTTCTCATCAGGCAATTTCCCTAATGTTTTTGCCGATAATGTTAGCTTATGGATTATTTGTCTGGTTTAGGAATAATAAAAAATTAAAAAATATTATTTATTATTTTATCTCAATTTTATTCGGTTTTTTTATTTCGTCTTTCCACTGGCTGCCTATCGTAAATCTTGCCAAATTTACGCAACAAGGATTAAACCCAACCCAAATTTTATTTCCGCAAGTGTCGCAATTACTGTATTCGCCCTGGAGACTCGGATTCTTATTCCAGAGCAACATAGGTGAACTTTCTTACTTAATTGGCTATACACAACTATTTATCATTGGGATATCAATATATTTAATTGTTAAAAATAAATTTAATAAAAAACTAAAAAATCTTCTTGTTTTTTTCTTAATTATTTCCGCAATTTTATTTTTTATGATACTCCCTATGTCAAAGTCTATATGGGAAGTTACTCCCTTCTTAAAATATTCCCAGTTTTCTACTCGCTTACTTGTGATTTTAGCATTATGCGTTTCTATAATTGCAGGAATTGTTGCTAAAAAAATAAACAAAAACTGGTTCATCGTAGGACTTTGTTTTCTTACAATTGCCTACACAATATTAAACTGGGGCAATAGGGGCACTATTCCAACTATTCAAGACGAGTATCTAAAAAAGGAGTTTGACATCAAGCCTGATATTAGCGGATTGGAACCATCATCTCCTATTTGGGCAGATTTGAAAAAATCACAACTTAGAACCAAACCAAAAGCAAATATAGAAATTTTACAAGGAAATGCTGCTACCAAAGAGACTGCGAGAACGCCAATTAGTCATCGATACCAAATTAATGCATTTTCAAGTATTAACATCAAAGAAAACACTCTATACTTCCCGGGATGGACAGTAGAGGCCAATAAAAAACTCGTTTCTGTTAACTATTCTAATCCTGATTTTCCCGGAGTTATAAGTTTTGATCTTCCCGAAGGAAATTATAATGTCGAGGTGAAATTTGTAGATTTGCCGATAATTATTTTTTCAAAGTGGTTAAGCCTAATTTCTTTAATAATACTAGCTATTTATTCCAAAGCTTCAGGTAAATATTGGCCATTTTTTCCCAAGTCTGTTTTTTAACCCATTCATAGGCACTTTCTACCAATTTTTCTTTTTTGTCCGGGTTCTTGAGATAGAACAAAACTTTTGAGATTAATTCGGAAGGAGAATTAAAAATTACAATATATTTTGAAAAGGATGCCATTCTAAGATAATCTTCTTTAAGAGGGTTATCATAAGACGCAAATACCAATCTTCTTGCCGCCATTGCTTCCAAAATTGACAGATACCTGGAAACAAATGCAAAATTATAATCTAGAAAATATTTTTCCGTTTTTTTTTGAAATCCTAAAACCTTAAAATATTTCTCAATTTCTTTCCTATACTTTCCGTCACCTATTATTTCAAACTTAAAATTTGGTATTTTTTTCCTTATTAATTTAACTGCATTAACATAAGTTAATATTCCCGTCTGCTCATCCAGTCTGCCAATAAAAATTGCCGAATTCCCATTTTCCATTTTTAATTTTTCACTTTTAACTCCTTCTACTCCTCCATAAACAACAAAGTTCGGTTTTGTTCCGTACCATTTTTTTATAAAATGGCCTATGCAAATGTTGCCATTAGACAATTTTTCAGATATCTTGTGCATTAAAATAGATTTTGATTTCAAAGGATAACTTTCGTATCCATGAAATGTTGCAAATACTTTCTTAAAAGGAAATAGAAAACGAAAAGGCAGATACCAGAAAAATACATCGTGGCAATGGATGGCATCTGAAGTTTTTATTAAATTTCTAAGTTTCCAAATTTCCTTCCAAATTCTAAACTTTCTAAACCAGTCACTTTCCCCTACAGGAATTCTATAAACTTCAATTAAATTAATAACTTCATGTCTTGGAATTTTTCCTTTCGATTGAAGATATACTGGTATATCTTTAGTTGATAAATCTTCCGTTATAATCGTCACCTTGTGACCTTTTTCTATTAATTGCCGGCCCACTTCTAGAACGTGCTTCTCAACTCCGCCAATATGGGGATAAAATAGACGGGAAAAAAATAAAATCTTCATTCAGGTTTTGCTAAAATTACGATATCGTTAGGCTGCCATCTTTTTCTCAGAATTTTTGCTGAGATTTTTTTAAAATTATAAAAATTTTTAAATGCATAGAGGGTTTTTAATTTTACAACTTTAAATCCTGCTATTTTTAGCTCCGCTCTAATTAAATTTTCCGTATACGTTCTTAAATGTCCGCTGAGATTATCTCTCTTCTTTTCCAAACCCTCATTAGTCGGAATTGAAACTATCAAAGATCCCTTCTTTCTCAAAATTTCCCTGACTTTCTTTAGCACGCTGAAAACCTTGCTGGGCGCAATATGTTCCAAAACCTCAAGCATAAAAATGCTATCAAAAGATTTTTTGGGATATTTCATTGAATATAGTGATTCTTTTTTGAAATCTCCTTTAAATCTTTCTTTTAATTTTCTGACTGCAATGCTTGATATATCATTGCCATAAATCTTAATGCCTTTATTTTTTCCAATCAACTCTTCTACAAACCCGTTTCCCGCTCCTATATCTAGAATCTTTTTTGCATTCCTGGACAAGAATTTAAAAGAAGTTTTTACTCTGTCTTTTGTCATTCCATCCTGAGCTTGTAAATTTGTTGTATCAAATAGCAGTTTATTCCAAAATTTAGGAGTATTTAAATTCTTAATTTCAGCATATCTTAAATTATATGTTTTTTTCAAGAACTCCAAATCATTTATGCTGGCAAGAATTTGTCTTGCTCTTTCAACCAAAAAGGGTTTTTTTGCACACTTAGAGCAAAGTGGGTATTTATTATTGGATTTACAAATCAAACACCTACTCATAGTGGACGACGTTGGAATTGGACCAACGACCTCCTCGATGTGAGCGAGGCGCTCTACCACTGAGCTAGTCGTCCAAGTTTTTAAAATAATTCTTAAGAACTCTTTTCAAAAAATTTCTTCCCCATTGAGTCTTAAGGAATTTCTCTCTTGCTGTTGCATCTTGTTGATGCAAGTATGCCTCATAATAAATCAGCTTAAATGGCCTTCTATGCTTAGTTACTTCTACTTTACCTTGGTTGTGATATCTAAATCTTGATCTTAAGTCAGATGTATAACCAGAATACAGTTTTTTATCTTTAACGCTCCTTAGTACATAAATATAAAACATATAATGCAACGCTCTTCACCCGAACAAATTTTGTGGATCAAAATTTGAACGGGTAAACCACTGAACCACGGGTCCTCCACCACATTTTACAACATCTGCCTTGCATTGACAAAGCTAGGTAAATCAAGGACAATTAATTAATGGAATTTTTGAGGAAAACCTATGCTTTTTTGATAGATACTGTTCAAACTCTTCTTTTGGTTTTTGCGGTTTTCCTCGTAATATATGTTTTTCTTTTCCGCCCCTTTCGGGTTAGCGGAAACTCTATGGACCCTACTTTTTTTGACAAACAATACGTTCTGACAAATATAATTACTTTAAAATTTGGAAAGCCACAACTAGGGGATGTCATTGTATTCAAGGCTCCGTCTGATCCGGAAAAGGATTATATAAAGCGTATAATTGGAATACCTGGAGATACAGTCTTATTAAAAAATGGCGATGTTTTTGTTAACGGAAAGCTCCTCGATCAAAGTATGTTTCTTGACCCATCTACCAGAACCTATGGAGGATCATTTATTCAGGAAGGAGAAATTGTAACTGTGTCTGAAGATTCCTATTTCGTACTGGGAGACAACAGGTCAGGAAGCTCTGACTCTAGAGAGTGGGGCTTTGTTCCGCTTAAATCTATAGTTGGCAAGTCTCTTTTTGCTTACTGGCCGCTGGACAAAATGGAGATAGTCAAAAATCCTTACAAGTAATTATTCGCCTGCCAAAATTTTATTTAACGCTTTTATTTTGGGGCCAGTTACCTCTACATCTCCTCTTATTTCTATCAAGATTTTTGCCTTCTTACTGGTTTGAAAAATTGTAACTTTGTCCAAACTATGTTTTTCAGCAATTTTACGAGCCATCTCATCAAGTTCTGGTACCCAAAGCTTGTCGCTTACTGCACGAGGCTCTCTTTTCTCAATCTCGCCCTTTGCTTTTCTTGCTTCATCTTCTGTTTGTCTAACTGTGCTGTTTTCACGAAGTATTCTTCGGAATAAATCCAACATTAAATCTGTATCACCTAAAGAAATTAGGGGACGGACATGGCCTTCTGTAATTACACCCGCAACCAAAGCGTCTTTAATTGCATCCGGAAGTGACAAAAGTCGAATTGTGTTAGAAACTGTTGGTGCACTTTTTCCGACTTTTCTGGCGACCTCATTAGTCCCAAGACCAAATTCATCAATAAGTCTTTTGTATGCCAATGCTCTTTCAATTGGATTAAGATCCTCTCTCTGAACATTTTCGACAATAGACATTTCAAGCATTCCCTGAGGAGTGGTTTCTTTGATTACAACTGGAACTTTGGAAAGTCCCAGGAGTTTAGCTGCTCTCCAACGTCTCTCCCCAGCAATGATTTGATATCCTGCCGGCGTTTGAGCAACAACCAAAGGCTCCAAAATACCCTGCTCTCTTATAGAATCAACCAAATCGCTTAAAGATGAAGGACTAATTATTCCGCGGGGCTGAAGAGGGTTGCTTTGCAGCACGTTAATTTCAAGCTCATGAATTGATTCACTAATGCCCGTATTATCCATAAAATGGTTCTTACTATGAACTTACAACGCTTATGATTTTCCTACCGCGAGAATTCTTGAAATTCACAATTCCGTCTTCTACTGCAAAGAGGGTAAAATCATTTCCCATAGAAACTCCCGCGCCTTTGAAAAGCTTTGTTCCTTTTTGCCTCATTATAATATTACCTTTGGCAACTTTTTGACCATCATATAACTTGACGCCTAAACGCTTTGCTCTTGAATCTCTGTTTCCCTTAACTGAACCTTGCGCTTTTGTATGTGCCATAGGTTTTCCCTCGTGAAAAGTTGATTTATTCTAATTTAATTTTTCACGGATGTCAAGATATCAAGAATTCTAATTCTTGTAAGATATTGTCTATGACCTGTAACCCTCCTGTATTTGGATTTTGCCTTGAATTTGGATATTCGAAGTTTATCTCCCTTAAAATGCTTTACAACTGCTGCCTTGACTGCTGCTCCGGCTACTCTTGGCTTTCCCAATTTCACAGCTCCATCTGTTACATGCAGGAGCACTCCCTCAAAAGAGAAATTTTCGCCTTCTTTAAAAGGAAGTCTTTCAACCTCAATTATTTGATCTTTTGAAACCTTGTACTGTTTTCCGCCTGTTTTAATAACCGCGTATTCCATAAAGATAGATTATAGCAAAAAGCTTATCTAATTTCCAGAACTTTTTTCGAGGCATCCCCTCTACTCATTGAGGAAAGTATTCCCAAGAGGATAAAGCTGGAAAGCAAAGAACTTCCTCCATAGGATACGAAAGGCAAAGTAATTCCAACTATTGGAAGAATGCCTATATTCATGCCGATATTTACGAAGAATTGAAAAAAAATCAGCGAAAATGCCACAATAGAAAATATTTTCCCAAATAAATCTTCTTGATTTATAAAAATTACAAAAATTCTATACAACAAAAATGCAAATGTCAGAACTACCAAAGTAGACCCGATCAAGCCTAATTCCTCAGACAATGTTGCGAAAATAAAATCAGTGTGCCTTTCGGGAAGAAACCGAAGACCAGACTGGGTCCCCAAACCCAACCCACGTCCAAAAAGCATCCCCGATCCAACTGCTATGACCGACTGAATAGCGTTGTAAGACAAGCCCAATGGATCATTGGGATTCAAGAAAGTAAGCACGCGATGTCTTTGGTAATCATGTAAAAATTTCCAGATTATAGGAGACAGAATCGTTAATATGACTATTCCTGAGAGAAAGATTCTCAGAGGAAAACCAAAGATGAGAAAAGTTAAAGCAGTGACTAGGAAGTAGATCAAGGCATTTCCCAAATCAGGCTGCAAGAATACCAAAAAAAATATCGGCATCAAAAAACAAGTTGCTATGAATGCTGTTCTTAGAGAGTAATTATTTCCGGAAGACAAATACGAGGCAAGAGAAATCGCTAGAAAAGGTTTGAGAATTTCCGAAAATTGTACCCTAAAACCCAAAAGCTCTATCCACCTAACTGATCCCCTTGTTTCCAAACCTACAATTAAAACGATCAGCAATAAAACAATAGAAACTATGTATATAGGTGCTGAATATATTTTTATGCTTTTATAATTGGTCTGAGAAAAAAACATAAATGCAAAAATTCCAAGAATAAAAAACGTCAACTGGCTTTTAAATAAAGAAAAATCTACTGAAAACAGAGTGGTGAGGCTTAAAATGATCAAAATAATCACCGGAGCGATCAATCCCCAATCAATATTAAATAATGACTTTTTCATTTGCGAGTAACTAGGAATTTCGGACCTTTTTGCAGACTCCCGACCATCGCTTTTTTCTTTATATCTTCTTCAAATTCTTTTGGCCAATTTTCAATAATTACATTTACTTTTTCATCAAATGTCGTACCTAATGTTTTTCTCTCGGCTTGAATTCTTCTAACAATATCTCTTGCTTCCCCAGCATCAATATCTTGATTTTCCTCATCCACATCGCCCCCCAAACCAAATTCATCCTTTTTACCAATGTACTTCAATTTATAGACATTTGTTTCTTCAAGGACTATTTGTAAGATTTCTTTTGATAATTCTACTGGTCCGTTATAATTTAATTCACGAAGCGGAATCCTAACTTTGATATTGTTAGACTTACGAAGCTCTAAAATTCCCGAAGATATAACTCTGGCCCAGGCCATTTGTTTTTCCAGTTCATTCACAATTAGTTTTGAGTTGGACTTTGGCCAATCAGATAAGTGAACTGATTCCTCAGCTGTAAGATTTGTAAAAATTTCGTCAGACATAAACGGCACGAACGGAGCAAGCACTTTAGAATAAGTAGTTAATACAGTCCATAAAGTCTTTAGAGTATCCTTTGCATCTTGACTATTTTCTTTAACTCTTTCCCTACTTCTCCTCACATACCAATTGGAAAGATCATCAATAAATATTTCTATCAACCCCATTGCATCCATGGCATCGTATTTTTCTACAGAACGAGTTATATTTGAAATACTTCCGTTCATTCTAGACAATATCCACTTATCCAAAATGCTTTCGGATTCAAATTCCATTTTGGAAGGATCAAATTTGTAAAAATTCGTGTAAGTCACAAAAAAACTATATACATTCCACAGTTTTATAACGAACATGCGTCTCAATTCATCTAGGACTCCGTATCCAAAATTTACATTATGCTCAGGATTTGTTCTAAGATATAACCACCTCATAACATCTACTCCTGCCTTGTCTGCCGCTTCATTAAATTCAATGGAATTACCTTTACTCTTGTGCATTTCTTCTCCTTTTTCATCTCTTACAGATCCAAACCCAAGCACTCTCTCAAAAGAGTTTGTATTTTTTAGTGCCGTGCTCATTGCAATTAAAGAGTAAAACCAATTCTTAAATTGTCCCGGAAAACTTTCCGTAATAAAATCTGCCGGGAACCATTCATTTGGCAAAGTTGAGAAGGGAACAATTCCAGCGTCAAGCCAAGGATTTCCCACATCTGGAATTCTTGAAATTTTTTCACCGCATTTACTGCATTTAATTTTTACTTGATCCACCCATGGCCTATGTGGACTATTGCCCTCAAACTTTTTCCATCCTTCAACAGCTTTATTTTTCAAATCATCTTTTGAGCCAATTACTTCAAAATTTCCACATTTATTGCATTCCCAAATGGGTAAAGCTAGTCCCCAATATCTTTTTTTACTAATAAGCCAATCGTGCATATTCTTGAGCCAATCCAACTCACGATCTAATCCCCAATCCGGCATCCAAGTGATTTTTCTTGCAACTCCTATCATCATTTCTCTGAAGGTTGATTTGCCGTCCGAAGCTTTAAGCGAAGGGCGGTCCATTGCTATATACCATTCATCAACTACTCTCCAAACAAGCTCCTTTTTACATCTCCAACAAATTGGATAACGATGCTCAATTTTGGGTGTTGCATGGAGAAATTTGCCATCCTCCTTATTCTTCAAGAAATCCACAATTATTTCTGGATGTTTCTTGGCGTTTCTTCCACTGAATTCGCCCATATCATTTAAATAATTTGCTTCTTCATCTATAACTTCAATTATTGATAACTTTTTATCCTTAGCAATTTTAAAGTCTTCCTCCCCAGCCGCAGGAGCCAGATGAAGCAATCCAGTTCCTTTATTTCCAACTACCAAGTCTTCTGCAGCAACAATAACGTGGAAAGTCTCGGGGTTTTCAAGCTTAGCCTTTTCAACCCTAGCGAGAGAATCAAATGGACCTTTATATTTTTTACCGACTAAGTCTTTACCGTCAATATCGTCAACTCCTCCTTTATGTTCAAAACCTGCCTTGATTATATTGTCTTCGTACCACTGAAATTGCTCAGTATCATATTCCGAACTTTTTCCTTTTTTTCTTATTTCATCTGGAGAAACAATGATTAGCTTTTCACCCTTATATTCCCAGACTCTATATTTAAACTTTGGGTTAACAGCCACAGAGACGTTTGCTGGAATCGTCCATGGGGTTGTTGTCCAAACAAGCAAACTATAATCTTCATTCAAAACAGGTAATTTAAATAAGACGGTTTCGTGATTAACAACCCTATAATCTTCAGTTAGAATTTCGTGCTGAGAGATTGCAGTTCCACACCTTGGACACCAAGGAACTGTATCATGTCCTTTGTACAACCAACCTTTCTCATTGACAACTTTTAGGAAATTCCAAATTGCGTAATTATTTGCATCAGAAGAAGTATGGTAAGAATTGTTCCAATCCATAAAATACCCAAGTCTTTTTGATTGTTCCGTTTGGATCGCAGAAAATTTTTTTACCCTCTCCTTGCAAAGATTAATAAATTTTTCCAAGCTCTTGAATTTGTCGCCGGGAATAAGATTTTCTATTTCTTTTTTATTTCTGAGTGCTAATTCTTTTTCTACTTCTACTTCCACCCAAAGTCCTTGCTCGTCAAATCCGTTCTGAAATCTTTGTTTTTTTCCATTCATATTCCAAAATCTTTGCCAAAAATCTTTATATGTTCTTCCCCATGCATGATGAACGCCCATTGGATTATTTGCAGTTATTGGACCATCTAGAAAAGAAAACTTTTCTTTCGAAGAGCTATTTTTCTTTAAATATTTATCAACAATTCCGCTTTTGTACCATTTTTCAAGAAGATCTCTCTCCAATTTTGGAAAATCAACTTTGGGATTTACAGGCTTGAACCCCGTTACAGATTTATCTTTTTTCATAAACAAAACAATAAAACTTCCCCGTATCTGTAACGGGGTGAACATAGATTTAATTGTAGCTTAAAAGCTATACTGTATCAAGAACGTGATATACTTAGATTATGAAAAATTGGAGTGAATTGGCCGACGATGAATCAATCGCAAAAACTATTGAAAATTTAAAAGCTAATGGGATTGACGCGCTTGTTGTTGATAATGGAATTGAAGCGAAAAATAAAGTGTTAGAATTATTACCTCAGGGAGCTGAAGTAATGAATATGAGTTCTGTTACCATTGATACTTTAGGCCTTCCCAAGGAGATAAATGAATCGGGCAAATATGACTCTGTCAAGAATAAACTTTCAAAAATGTATCGGGCAACTCAAGACAGAGAAATGCAGAGGATCGGAACTGCACCAGAATACGCTGTTGGGAGCATACACGCTGTGACAGAAGATGGAAAAGTAATAATTGCTTCAAATACAGGAAGCCAATTGCCTGCATATGCTTATGCAGCTTCTCATGTTATTTGGATTGTCGGTACTCAAAAAATAGTTGCACATTTGGATGAAGGTTTGAAGAGAATTTATGAATATGTTTTGCCTCTTGAATCGAAAAGATTAAGAAAAATTTATGGAGTTGAAAGTAATGTAAGCAAGCTTTTAATAATAAATAAAGAAATTTCTCCAAACAGATTAACTTTAATCCTCGTCAAAGAAAAGCTCGGCTTCTAATTCCTCTGTCTTAAAAATGCGGCATTTGCAAGTAGCTAGAATCGTTTTCTATAAACTGGGTTCTGAGGAACTACATTCTTAAATAACTTAATTACGCTCTCGAATGCTTCGATTTTACCTTCTCCTAAAGTATTAATTGGCGGCAGTAGACCTCCTGCAGTATATCTAGTAAGGGTCATTTCGTTACCAGAATGATCTAACTGATCGACTGCTCGTACCCGCACAGAAACCGACCCAGCTTGAGGATCTCCTCTAAATTCGACAAATTCATGCGGATTTAGAGGAGATAATCCTAACCTTGAATTTGAATCGTGTTGCAAATTGTCAACAATAATAGGAGTTATGATTTCAAGACGATAAGCGGGGGGTGATCCAAAGCTTTCAAAAAACGAGGCTTTTACAGTGCTATTTCCGAATTCGAATTCTATACCCTTGTTTATGGACGGTTTATCATGCGCATATCTTCCTTGAACGGCAACATTCGGCGCATCTCTCAATAATCCATCTACCATTGCGCCAAACTCGCTGGCAGTTTCACGTTCCAATGTACTTAGGCTTTCAGCATGAACTAATGGTTCTGAATATTCGGTTTCTTGTCTATTCATTTGGCTCATTCTAGCAACCAGAATTGAAAAAGTCAAGATCCAAATGAAATTTAATTCCTCTGTCTTAGAAAGGCGGGCTGGAGCAGCAGCGACGTCCACTTTTTTGACTAATTTCTTTGTCTCAAAAAAGCGGGGATTTATAAGTCATTCCCTACTTTTGAAGCTACAATCTTAAAAAGCACCCGATTGAAGTGTTTACCTTTTTAAGTCTTCAAATAGAATTTAACAGTTTGACAGAAAGAAGTCAATTAAAAATTAAAGACTTGAAGCATATACGAACTCATGCTTATTTTTCTTCTTCTACATCAATTGACAGTAGCATCTCATTTCCCTTTTCCACCATTTCACATATTCCAATGGACAAAGCGTTTAAACCAGCGTTTGGCATTCCGACTGTAGATGAGGAAGGTTCTGATAATCCGAAGAGTGATGTACCCGCAAAGCCATTCACTGCAGAGTCATATTTCATCCTCGTATCAACCACACTGTCTATTGGCAAATTAACCATATCAGAAATAGCAATATACCAATCCTGAAAAGTGGAAATCTTCGAGGATTCCCCTTTTTTGTATTTTTTGTAGAGCTCATAAGCTGCAAACATTACTCGAATATCATCAGGATTTAGCGATTTCACTATTCTTATGAACGAATTTGCCTTCAATAATTCCGTTTCGCTTGGAGTACTTTCAGTTGTTGAAATTTGAATTGCCTTTAGTGCATTAAATACTACCGCATTCGGTGCTTTGTCCGAATAGAGATAACCAAATACATCAGAAATGTTTGTCCATCCCTCTCTTGTCTCATAGGCTTCTTTCTTTGACTTTCCTGTTTCAAGCAACTTTTGCATTTGAAATCTTGCCTCACCTCCAAGGTCGTTAGATAACCATGCAGAGATGAGATTTCCACCAGTCTTAATCCACTCTTTCGTATTATATTGAAATAGACCTCCAACAATATCTATGATTTTTGCAACCGCAGCTCGTTTGTCAGATACGCTTATTCTTTTGAGCTCTTGAGGCGTAGGAAGGATAAGACTGTTATGTTTTTTAAGGTCGTTCTTCATTCCTAAGAATTATATCATTTTCATATTTTATTTTTATATACTACAAAATTCATGTCGCACAATGACTATATTACGACGCGGTTTTGAGGCTAAGGGATTATTTATTTAGATTTGATAAAAGGTAGTAAATCCTCTTTTTTTAATAATGTTGATTCCGAACAAAAACTAACCATTGCGACACTCGGTTTGTGGGAAAATCCTATGTATTCTACGATTTTCCCTTTTTCACGCACCTTTTTGATTGCAGGCGCTAAATCAGTATCGGAAGAGACAAGAATAATCCGATCCGCAACATTTTCGTAAGCAGAAACCAACATATCTACTGCAATCTGTACATCAACACCTTTTTCATGATACGCTCCTCCGCTTTTTAATAAGTAACCAAACTGATATGAAATACTATGCTTCTTAAGATTACCAAGCAATTTTTGTTGGCTATCAAAAAGTTTATTGGTTTTACTGCTTCCATCTTGTCTAATTCGGCCAACATAGTAACATGCATTTACAACTTTGCAAGACCTGGCAATAAGCTGAATGAAAAGACTGAAGTCAAAAGATAAAAGATTGTGTAGGTCTAAATCTTTAAGCTTGAAATAAAAGTTACTTCCATCGATTAGAATTATACATTTTTGCTTCACATGTTGATATTACAGCAAAAAATAAAGCCCTGCAAATGTCTTACGACCTCACAGGGCGATTTAGTATTTATACTATACCACAGAAGAATGTAACAAGTCAATAGCTTAAGAATGCGGGCTGTAGCCGAAGCGAAGTCCCTTTTTTGATTAATTCCTCTGCCTCAAAAAAGCGGGAATGTCCCAGGCGTCGTCGTTATTGTCCTCCTGAGGAGGCTCCTGTGGCGTTGGCTCTTGGCTATCTTTAACTTCAATCTTCAAGGGTGCCATATTCACAATTGGCTTTACAAATTCTTTGAGAGTTTGGCGGGTGTGATCAAATCCGGTTGCGATAACTGCAATTTTTATCTGGTCATGCATTGCCTCATCAATTGTGGCGCCGAAAATAATATTCGCATCCGGATCTGCTGCTGCTGAAATAATTTTGGCTGCGTCATCAACCTCTGTCATTGTCAAATCAGGTCCTCCGGTAATATTAAACAAGACTCCGCGCGCTCCATCCATAGAAATTTCCAAAAGAGGAGATGCGATTGCCGATCTTGCTGCAATTTGTGCTCTATTTTCCCCAGATCCGGTTCCAATTCCCATAAGAGCTGATCCAGCAGAACTCATAATTGCTTTTACATCAGCAAAATCAACATTGATTAGGCCCGGAATGGTAATTAAATCCGAAATTCCCTGTACTCCTTGAGTTAATACGGAATCTGCAATTCTAAAAGCTTCAAGAAGAGAAACTTTCTTATCAACAACATCCAAAATTCTCTGATTTGGAATAACGATTAATGTATCGACTTTTTCCCGAAGCTCCTCTATTCCATCTTCTGCTGCCACCATTCTTCTGGTTCCTTCAAAAGCGAAAGGCTTGGTGACGACTGCAACTGTCAGAGCTCCGATTTCTTTTGCCGCTCTAGCAATAACAGAACTTGATCCGGTTCCTGTTCCGCCTCCCATACCCGCAGTTATAAAAACCATGTCCGATCCATCAATAAATTCCTTTATTTTTTCGTAAGATTCTTCTGCAGCCTGACGTCCTATATCCGGATTTCCCCCGCTTCCTAGTCCTTTTGTCAAATTTTCACCTATTTGGATTTTTGTTTGGGCTTTGGATAAAAGAAGAACCTGCGCATCTGTATTAACTGAAATAAAATCTACACCCTTGACTTCGCTTGAGGTAATCATAGAGTTAAGGGCATTCATTCCCCCTCCGCCAATCCCCATGACCCTAATCTTTGCGAAATTTGTTGTTTGAGGCTTTATTAACATATATTAAGGAATCAACTTATCCTAACATCCTGTTTTCCAAAAGTCAATGGAACAATTTATCTAACTCCCAATGTCTCTGCATTAAAAATAATGTTTTTTGGTTTTATCACAACTTGTTTTTTTCCTTCCTCAACTCGTCCGGCATCTATACTTTCCAATTTATTTTTAGTTATAATTTTTTGTGCTTTTTCAATATCTTTTTTAGGAATAAATAAAGCATAATCCATTCCCATATTGAATGTTTGATACATTTCGTAAGAGGATAAATTTGCGTGCTTTTGGATAAATAAAAATATTTCTTGAGGATTAAATATTTTTTCAATTATATAAGTAAAATTTAAACGAGCCCGCATTATTTTTCGCAGTCCATGTCCTGTTATGTTTGAAATATAGTGAATGTCAATTCCTGCATTTAGCAAATCCTGTATTAATTTTGCATAAATATTTGTTTTTGCAAGAAGCGCTTCTCCATAAATTTTTCCACTTGGAAGTTTTGTTGCATAACCTTTTGGTAAATTTTTTGCAAGCGCTCGGGCCAATGACAATCCATTTGCATTTATTCCATTGCTTCTTAAAAGTATTATTCTATCGCCAATTTTTAATTTTTTATCCGTAATAAGATTTTTCTTTAGAGAAATAATTCCAATCGCAGACCCTCCCAGATCTATTGATTCTTCCCGAATTATTCCTTTTAGAGTTGGCGTTTCTCCGCCGCCCCACGTAACACCCGCCAGATTGCATGCTCTTTTCCATCCCCTTATTAAATCTTTTGTCCTTTTTTTATTCTTAAACCAATCGCTTTGGCCTACCGCCCAATACGCACTTATAGTCAACGGTTTTGCTCCGACAGCAATCAGATCATTTATTATTGTTGCAACAGTATCGTGGCCAATAATATCGTAATAAGATTTGCCGGTAATTTGCGCTGTTATATCTGCAACAAGATTTTTCGTTCCAAGTCCTTCAATGACAGATGCCATCAAAAAATTACCTTGCTGCCAAACAAATGCAGATTCTCCTCGGCTCTCAGAAATTTCTTTATATCCGTTTTTCCTAAGATTTCTCGCAGTTTTTAAAGCTCCCTTTTGCGCAAGTTTTTTCACAGGATCCAAATCCTGATAATTAACTCCTGATGATTTATACGTTATTTTCTTTCCCCTGCGTTTATCCATACGGATACAATAATCTTGCTGCTTTTTTTGCCTGAAATAAAATTCTTTCTTCTCCGGGACGTACAAGTTTTTCCCTTCCTGTTACTTCCTTAACATTGCCGCGAGCAACATCCTTAAGTAATTCAATTTGCACTCGATGCTCAATTGGCAAAACTCTTTTTTGTAAATCTTCAGCTGTATCATCCGGAAGAATATCAACTTGCTCAGATTTAACTGCTGATCCTTGATCAAAATTTCTATGGACTCTTTGAGCAATAGCCTCTGTCCAAAAATTTCTTCTCGTTTCCCGAACAAACAACAATCTTGCGGCATGCACTCTTCTCCCATACATTCCTTTGCCTCCAAATTCCGGTACCGGGCCTGGGTGTTGATTAAATATCGCATCTGAATATTCATCTATAACACTTTGTGGAGTTAGGGGCAGCCAGCCATTTTGAGTAACAACAGTTACCCCGCGTTTTCGTAGTGTTTGTAAAATTGCAAAACCGAATGCGTCTTGATCCATTTTTTTATCTCTACCCTTAAATTTATTTGGATCAATCACAACAATATCTTTGTCCGGAATTCCTAAGCGCTTTGCTTTTTCTATTCCGCCAGCAGTAGGACTGCTGGAAATAACACAAGCAATATCCATTGGAACTTCTCCGGATTGACAAGCTTCTATGATTGCTTGCATTGTGGTACCGCCCCCTGAAATTAAAGTCGCCAATCTTTCTTTCATCGCAAAATACTCTGAAGCAGTTTAACTTATATTAGCAAACAAAAACTAAAAAGCAAGGGGATTATGGCATGAAGGATTTGACGAAGTTTTATAGCTTAAAAAGTTAGTGCTGGTACAGTGATACGCTATAGCGTAATGTTGTACGGGTATGGAGATAACAAAAAAGAAAATGAATTCGTTTCAATCTTTCGACCTGTCCGCCTTTGGAGGAAACATCAAAACTTATTCAGATTTTAAGGCTCGTCACCATAGCGCTGAATAAATTCACCTCTCCATCTCTCAATAATTTCTTTTTGTTTTCGTTCATTTTCCAAGCTTTCTTCATCCAATGGCTCATCCTGTTCTTCTTCATAAGGTAGTTCCTGTCTCAAATACTGATCGATTGCAGACACATACGCTTCCTGCTCTATCTTTCTTGCTTGTTGTCTATCAAAATATCCCACCGTTCTCTAATTGGTCCCATTGGAACAAATCTGCATACCATTTTCTTCCACTGGGGAATATCCAACCTACTAATGTTTCTTCACTTACGCCTACGTCAAAATTGTGATTAAACACATCAGCGATACAGACTTTAAAGGCATCTGTAATCATTGAAAAAGACAACAGAGTATTTAGCCGCACGGTCAAATTCTGTCTTAATACAGAAGCTCTCCTATGATCAGAAATATCTTTTTTCTCTGCAAAATGTAGATCTATAGAAGCAAGTCTTTCTTTTATATCCTCGGGCTGTAACAATTCTAATAATCCCTGAAAAGCTGACCAAGTTACGTCGGCATCTGGAAGAAGTGCAAATAACCCTTTCATTTCCGCATTTCGTTGCTGCGGAGTCATGACCTGATAACGCTCCACATAGGGCTGTCTTTCGATCATGGGATGATTATATCAAAAGTTTTTAGGGCAGGAAGGATTTGACGAGTTTATATAGTTTTATCTCGTAAATACGCTTCTATGTCTTCATCAAATTTGTACATACTTTGTTCGATCAAAGCTTCAAAATCTGGAGCAACTGTTGTATGTTCATCTCCAAAAATAGCGGCCAATCCTCTTCTTTGAGATTCATCTCCTAGCATTATTGCTGATAGCATATGTTCTCCGAATCCATGTTCAGAATCCAGTAATCCTAAAAACTCTTTAATTCTCGCTGAATTTCCAGATGTATCTTCCCCATCTCCAACAAAATAAAAAGCAGAAGCATAATCTGGATACTCAAATGTTTCTTTATTTAAATCTGCTGCTGCTTTTTGAATTGCCGGGAGCATATTTGTCCCTCCTTGTGTATGAAGCGCTTGCATAAGACGCGCTTTAATTGTTGACCGAGTACCATCTCCCCAATCGTATCTTACAGGACTTTCATAATCTTGATCGTAAGTTTTGAGTTCAACTAAATTATCAGAAAAGATGTTATTTGCATACCTTATAAAACCAAATTCACTGCTAATCCTTGAAAAGAGTTCATTATAGAAAACCAATTGTTTCCTTGCCATATTTAACTTCTCTCCAGCCATTGAACCGCTTACGTCAACCATAACTGAAGCTAAAAATTTTGGTTTAATTGACGGCTTAATAACTCGGGGATTTTTAACAGTTCCGAAAAGCAAATTCCTTGGTTTCATTACAGAATGTCTATTGAAAGCCCCCTGTCGGGTAAGTGAATCTTCATCCAGCTCAACTTCTTTCTGCCTTGGCAATCGTTCTACAAAGTAATCAAACCACTGATCAACCAAAGGCGCTACTTCTTCCTTGATATCTTGGTACTCATTAAATAACCTGCTTTCCCGCTCAATTTGCTGTCTAATTCGATCGAGTTCTTCTAATTTATTTTCTTCAAGCTGTCTCTCAAGTTCCTGTCTCCTCTCCTCATCTAAAAATCCGTCTTGTACCATTTCATCAAGATTTTCTTTAATTGCTTCTTTCATCTGCTCCTCTTTTGCTTCTAACCTGTCTTGTAAATCTTGTTTCATGTCATCAAACAAATCAGACTCCTGAGCTTCCTGCTCTAACTTCTTTAAATCTTGGAAGGACTCCGCATTTTCAAGTTTTTGGTCTAAGCTTTGCTTTTCCTGCTCCAAATGCTCCGAAAATTGTTGGGCATTGTCAAGTTGTGATTCTCCTTGAGCTATGTCTTGGTCGGAAGCTTCACCCATTTGCTGACCTGGCATTGACTCGCCAGATTGACTACCTTGCCCCTGCTGAGGTTGATCTTGCTGTGGCTGACCTTGTCCTTCAATCCCTCCATCCTGCGCTTCCTGAGTAGGAGAATTTGAATCGCCCTTTTGATCTTTCTTTTGCTGTTTTGGTCGTGGCGTTGCATCCATTCTTCTCCAAGCACTACCATCCCATACTTCAGTCCAAGCGTGACCGGTAGTTGAATTAATGCTTGCTTTGCCATTTTTTGCGTTTTCTACTCGGTGGCCAATAACTAATCTTGCGGGAATACCAATTTTCCTGAGCATTGCTATAAAAAGCGTATTCGCAGAATAGCATTCAAGATACTCCGATTTGTCAAGATTTTGAATATAATTGTCTCCTGCAGACTCACTTCTTAGCTTAAGCTGCAAAGCCTGCGCCATTTGCAAATCACCATCGCCGGGATAAAAATGTTTTGAGAGTAAATATTTGCGAAGCGCTTCTGCTTTTTCTAAATCGCTGCCAACTAAACCAGTCATTGCGTTTTCCGTCTCTATAGAAAGCTGTCCTCTATGGATAGGCACTATATCATCTGCTATTGGGGAACCAGAAAAAACAGGATTTTCTTTTAAGAAATCTATTGAAAACGTACTGCCTCCATCAGTTTTTATATAAAAACATCCATTTTGATCTCTGAAAATTTCAGGCCTGTCACCTGTGAATTTGAGAGACTGCATATCCAATCCGTACCCATTTGGTATAGGTATAGATGTAAGCCCCTTGCCTACTGTTGCCGAAATAGTTTGCCTTTCATTCCCATTTATATTTGCACCATAAGAAACGAGTTGCTTTTTCTTACTCCATGTTTTTTGATCAATGTCGTAATGGCTTTTTCTGCCGCTTGCATAATATCCTGTCATTGGCTTAGTACTCGTTCCATTTGGAGTTATTTCAAAATACGGATGGGAAGATGCTTCCTCTTCAGATTCCCATGGGGGAGATGAAGGAGTATGGTATTCGTCAGAATCTTCAGGCGGAATTCCCGGATCTCCAGGAGTAACGGGCGGCACCGCTTCATCTTTATATTCTTCCAATTCTTCTTCAAGCTTCTCCTGAGCTTCATCCCTTTGCGGTTCCTCTGGCTTCTCTGGCTCTTGTTGAATTTTAGGGATATTCTCTTTTACCCCATTTACCAAACTTTCATAAGCAGATTGATCACCCCTTCTTACGTAGTCTTGGTAAGGATCTCTCAGCAGATCATAAAGCTGACGCTCATCAGGAGACAGTTGTCCTACTGTTTGATCTCTTTGCTCAGTTCTAGCAAGCTGATCTTCGGCCATCCAGTTCATTTTTAAGGCCGCCAACACTTTCTCAACGCGAGGAAGGCTGCCAATTTGCTGTACAGCTCTCTCTGCTTCCAACTTAAGAGCTTCTTCCATTTGCTTTCTGCCTGTATATCCATAAGCCTCGATCATTTTTTTACGGATTCTGTTTTGAGCTATACCATCATAAAGAGATTGAGCTGTATCAGGAGTTATACCTGTTCCCTGCAAGCTAGCTACAAACTGAGCAAATCGGGAATAATCATAATGAGTTACATATGCCGAAACATCTCTAACTCTTCCAGCAACCGAAACTAAACCTTGATGTTCAAGATCAGCAACATCATAGGTAAAGGCGTCTGGTTTTAAATCACCAAGTACATCTTCCGGCTTAGTCCGCCCATCAAGCAGACCAGAAATGGCATCAGATCGTGCTTGCGCACCGTGAGGATAGTGGAACGCCCAATTTTTTCCGGGGACTACTTTTAAATCACCTTCCGAGGCTTGCTCTGCGAGAAAAATTTTTTCTCTAGCAAGTCCATCTTTCTGCGGAGGTCGCGGTATTTCTCCTCTTTCTGTATCCATATCCATATCTGTATTGCATAACTAAGCTGCCGGTCTCTTGGACGACGTCCAAGTAGCCATTGCTGTTCTTATTTCATCCCTCTCATCTTTCTTATCAATATGGGACAGGAAGAATCTTTCAATAAGACTTCTTATTACTGCTTCTGGATTAGCTGTTGCCTTTTCCTCTGGAGACATTTTGCTTAAAAAGTAAGCCATTCTTCTCATTTCTCTTCCTGTTATTGGCTGATCAACTAAAAGTGTTCCCTTAGGAATTGACGATGCCCTTGCTTTTTCAAACTTCAGTATAAATCCTTCCCTAAGTTTTTGTGCAAACTCCACCATTGTCAAAATAGCTTCAACATCAAATCTTTGTACTTGATTTAAGTCAGGCGCTCCATTTTGAATCCCATTAACATACCTGTCCCATATTCGTACGAATTCATTGTGCTTAGGATTGGCTTCATAGGTAAAATCAGCCAATGAATCAACTTGTCGAGCAACCCGTAATGCCTCAGCAGCGCTTATTGGAGGGTTTGGATTAGGATCGTTTGTTCCTCTTTCTCCATATAATGGAGGGTAATCTATTTCTAGTCCAACCATTCTACTCTTAGTTGCAAATTGGGGATTAAACGTGCCCGGATATCCCGGATTCATCGACCCCATCAAAAGCACACTAGGCAAAGTTTTAACCGCTTTTCCCGAACTTGTTTTGAGAGTCAATGTTCTTTTTTCATCCATTAATCCATGCAGGAAAATCTGTGCCTGTTCCGGCATGGCGTTAATCTCATTGAAGTACATAATTGCACCAGGGGTTGTTATAGCGTTTAAAACAACTGATGGGACTTTTACTGTTTTTGACGCGCCGTCTTCTGCTTCAAGCACTACGTCTTCTGAAAGTTCGAACTCTGTTGTCCATTTTGAGCAGTCAATTGTAAAATAAGGCCTGTTTGTTCGATTGCTAAACATTTTTACGAGTACGTCTTTTCCTGTTCCCGCATGCCCCTTAAGATTAAGTAAGCCTTCTTGTAAATCAAGCTGCATTCCGGAAGCCTTAGCCATTTCTTCCAAATAGTGCTCTGTGGTTTCGTCTACTGTCCAATGGCTTTGCCACTCAGGAACAAAACCTTTTCCATTCTCGTACTCGCCCTCCGGAGCTTTTTTTACACGATCCACACGATGCAAAATAGAGATATAATTTTCAGCATAAAAACTTACATAATCTCTAAGTAAGTCTTTCCATTCTTCCTCTTCCTGAGGAGATTTGTGTTGCCCTAGTCTTGCTTTTCGCCACTCCCGAAGCACGTTGCTTCTTTGGGCAAGCTCTTGCCGAATCTTTGATTTCTCTCCGATATTCCAGTCCATATATGCCTTTCTTATTTCCCCAAACTCAGCATACGTAACATAGGATGGTGGAATTAAAGGCAATATGCCCAATCTAACTGCATTCTCCTTCTCCCATCCCTCAAAAAGTCTTACTCTTGCTACCTTGCCCCGTGAATTTATAACAGCAAGCCCCACATCGCCGTAAATTCTATCTGGAGAAATTCCTGGGCCTTCTGATCTTTCATTCGGGATAAAAATAAGATCAACTTTTTTTTGAGTCTTTTCTTTGATTGGGGCTTCCCATCTTGGAAATAGAGTCTTTCCAAATAACTCCATTTGCTGACCAGTTTCTGCAATTGTTGTCAGCCCGCCACGCTCAATTTCAAACATTATGTTGGCAATTTGCGCTTTCAGTGTCCTATCTAACTCTCTTGCTGCATCCGGATTTTGCCTTGCAAGCTCTTCAATGTCAGATCGAAGGATTCCCAATGCCTCACTTGATCCAATATGAGTTTCTGCCTGCATCCTATCCTTAAAACCTCTACCTCTAAGTCTTTCAGCAAACGAAACTATGTCTGATTCAATTAATCCTACTCTTTCACCCATTATTACAGATCCCCTTTGACGAACCTCCGCATATCTTTCTTTAAATTTAATCTCATATTCCCTAGCCATGTCCCGCAGTTGCTTGCTAAAAGACAGAAGTCTCTCTAATGTCTCTGAAGGAGCGTCTGGCGGATAATTATTGATCAATTCCGTTAGCCTCCTTAACTGCTGAGGCAATGTATGTTCTTGCCAATCGTCAAAATCAGGTTTACTTGTTATCTGTACAAGTCTTGTTATTTCCCTTTGCACAATATCGCTACCATATTTTTCAATCACCGGGCTTTCTCTACGAAAAAACTCAGAGCTCTGCGTACTTAATTGTTTTTCCAAAGCAATTATTTTGGCGCGCGTCCCTTCATCAACGAACCCTTCCAAAGATTTTAATTTGGTAAGATCGTCTCTGGCTTCAGAAAGAACAGCTACAGTTAAGTCTCCTGAAAGCTTGCCCTGTAAATCCGCCAATCCTTGAACAACCAATGGCATAGCCAATTCCTGTTGTTTAGCTCGTATTGCCTCTTCTATTCCTTTTGTGATAAATAATACTTGTTCGGGATTTAGTCCTTGGGACCCAAGGCGGGATCTTAATGTATCCAGAGCTCGTGAAATTGCGGTTGTCTCACTAAAAGTTTTGATTTTACGTATCTGAGGATCGAAATCATTTTGCAAATTTGTCCTTATTGGCAACAGATGCTTAAATTTATCGACATCAACCTTTCCGGTTTCAGCTTCTTCTTTTCCAAATAAATCCGCTGTTGCTCCTCTGACAATCCCTTCCATCTTTGCCTTTTCAATTGCTCTACGATACTCCTCTAAATCCGGCTGCAATATAACAAAGTACCCATTGTTATCTAGAGCAACTATTCTTCCTTTTGAATCAAAATGCGCCGAAGAAAAACCAGGAGCATCCTTCAACTCCTTAAGTGTACCTTTTTCCAGAAGAACGATTCCCTTATCTGTTTCTAGCATGAAAAAGCTGCCTTGCGGATCAATGGATATGGATTTAACCGCACCAAAATCTCTAGGGAAAGGTAAATGTTGAGCTTCCAATCGCTGTCTCTGTGAAATGCGCTCCGCTGATGCATCTATCTTGAGTAAATAAGTAGGATTTTGCTGGCTTAGAAAGTAAACTGCATCTTTCTCCGTAGGATCAACACAGATACGTCCTCCCGCGTCTACGCGCCCCAAGTAAACCTTCTTGTCATCACCCAAATGAAGCGTAAGTTCATCCGAAGCGTTTACTATATACTCCGTTCTGCCAAACGCATCAACACCGCGCGGCAATTTTGCCACTTCTTTAGTAAGTGTAGGAAGCCCAATCGCCATATTTTGCAAAAACAGTCTATCTTTAAAATCAACACTAGCATTATCTGTCCTTATCCAGTTTCGAACAGGATAAGGAATATCATGCTCGTCCGTTGTACGAAAACCCACTATTTCACCTGAGCCAAAAATAATACCATTTCTAGAAATGGAGAAATGAATCTGTCCGGGATGAGAATCGTCCAATTTCCATGGAGGTGGAATTTCCATAGAATCTACGTTTAAATAGCTGAATTTCTCACTAGCCGCTCTCTTTAATTTTGGATCTTTCAATTCATGCACACTAATTTCTTCTTTCCCGGCTGCTGTTAATCTAGTTATTCGTGTAACCCTCTTCGTTCTGATACTATCCCAATCAAGAATCATCGTTGACCCCAAGTTGGCAAATTCCTCTACATTCTTGCCATTTGCGTCCAAAAGAGCAATTCTGCCGGAATCCCTTACAATAAGAAACGTGTATTCCCCGTAAGGCACGAGCAAGGCTTTTTCTTCCATGGTCTTTTCCCTTAAAATTCTTTCTGGAACAACTGGAGATGCCGATTTAACAACTTGGGTCAGCCTTATCTCCGGCAAAGGGGATTCTGCCCCCCCCTCTCCATTAGGATGATGTCCGCTTTCTGTTTCTGGTGTCATATCTACTGGCATAATTTATTTTACAACACTCAAAACTTCCTTTGCAATATTCTGTTATGGCATGAAGGATTTGATTAAATTTATAAGACGGGAAAGCGCTTTGTTAAATCCCAAATTTCCCAAGGAAGGAAGACTAATTCCGAAAGGCAAAGATTTTCTCACATCAAGACTGCCGCCGAAAACCGCAAGCCCTACAACAGTTGCGAAAGCAGGGGTTTCTATTTCATCAATTAGGCCCTTTATATTAATTGGCAGCCCAATTCTGACCGGCATTGCCAAAGTTCTTTTGGCGCTATCTGCTATTCCAACAGTTAACGCTCCGCCTCCTGTTATTACAATCCCCGCAGGTGTTTGTCCCGCGTATCCTGACCTTTTAATTTCTATTCCTATCATGGTAAAAATTTCATTAAGCCGAGGCCTAATTATTCCATCTGTTAATGTTTTGTGAGAAACTTTTCTAAGATCCTCCGGCAGACCTAGAGAGCTTAAGTCTACTTCATCTCTATTTATATTTTCTTTTTCAAATGTTTCTCCAAGTCTTTCTATTTTTGGGTTTTTTCGGGTATTGGATAAATAAATTTTAATTTTTTCAGAGCTCTCCAAAGAAATTCTAAGACCTATTGCTAAATCATTTGTTATATGTCTGGCGCCAATTGGTAATACGGAAGAATATGCGACTGATCCTTCCGAATAAATCGATATGTCTGTTGTTCCCGCTCCAATATCTACGCATACAACTCCTAATTCTTTTTCCGTTTCCGACAAAACCGAAAGGCTGGATGCATATCCGCTGAAAGCAACCCCATCAATATCGATACCAACCTGGGAAAAAGCTTTTTCTAAATTCATTAAAGACGTGGAAGCAGCTGAGATAATATGAGTATCTACCTCAAGCCTTATCCCAGTCATACTAATTGGATCTTTTATTCCTTCTTGTCCATCAACAACATAATTACGAGGCAAAACATGAACAATTTGGCGGCTCGATGGAAGAGAAACTGCTTTAGCCGCATCAATTACGCGAGCAAGATCACTTTCGGTTATTTCCCCTTGAGGAGATGATACTGCAACAACGCCTCTTGAATTTTGAGACTCAATATGTCCTCCGCCGATTGAAGCAGCCACATGAGAGACAGAGTAGCCAGCCATTCTTTCGGCTCCATCAAGTGAATTATTAATAGATTCAACTGCTTCTTTTATGTCTACTATTTGGCCTTTTTTAACGCCTCGGGAGGCAACTTCTGAAACTCCCAACACATTTGCAATTTCATTCTCTACTCTTGCAATAATAGTAACAATTTTTGAGGTACCGATATCAACACCTACGACTATTTTTCCATCTACCATACTTTTGATTAATAGGAAATAATAGGCTCTTCGAACCTAAAATCTATATTTTTAAATGGCTTTCCCTCTATTGTAAGCTCTCTTAGTATTCTTTGTAAAGAGGCTACTTGCTTGTTAATGTTTTTTTGGGAAGAAAGTCTGACTTGTCCATTATTGGGGATACTTATCCCATAAGAAGCGTCTTCCAAAACTACAATTCCAGAAAATGCAATATTATTATCTTTCAAAATTTTCTCAACTTTACTTTTATCAACATTACTTGTCCCCAAAGGACTTATGAATGAGGAAGATTTTGTTTGGAAAAATAAATTAGCAAGAAAAAAAAGAAAACCCAATACTATAAGAAGCGAAATATAAACACCTATCTTTTTTTTAAAGGAATTTCTTTGTCTTGGGCTTTGTAACATAATTAATAACAGAAATTATATTTTGCGCTGCATTTTTTAAGGATAATTTTTTTAATTCTTGATCATTTATTTTATACTTATCTAGATTATTAAACATAAGACTAATTGCCTGAAGTAATTTTTTTGAATCTGCATCATTCTGCTGCAGAATTTTTCCAATTCCCAAATTTTGCAAAAACCTGGCATTTTTTAACTGTTCATTGTTTTGAGAAAAAGGAAGAGGGATTAATAATGCGGGTTTTTCAAAATATATAAGTTCCGAGACGATATTCATGCCTGATCTTGAAATAATTAGAGAAGATGACCTCATCAGATCTCCAACTTCAGAAGGCTCAATGAATTTTTCCAAAATATAGTTATCGCGAAGGTTTACGGGCAGACCATCCCTTAATTGCTTCAAACGATCAAAGTCATGATATTCATGGGCGTCTCCGACCATATGAATAATATTATATTTTTTCAAAAGTTCTTCGATTACTCCTTCAATTGCTACATTTATAAAATGCGATCCCGAACTTCCTCCTGTAACATAGATTGTCGGCAATTTATTGTTGAAAATTGAGAATTTTCCGCCGGCCGGCGAATTCCAAATTGAAAATTTGCGTATGGGATTTCCAGTTAAGACAATTTTACTATTTGGAAAATAAATCCTTGAAGTTTGCCACGATATGCAAATCTTTTTTGCAAATCGGGAAACTATCCTATTGCCAAGCCCTGCCTCCATGGTTTGCTCATGTATCACAACCGGAATTCGAAGAACAAAAGCGCTAATGATGACCGGAACGGAAACGTAACCTCCAAACCCCACAACAACATCAGGCCTGAATTCAATAAGAATGAAAAAGGACTTAATAATTCCAAAAGGGAGCTTTAAAAGAGAAAAAAGAGTAAAGCGAGTTATCTTGCGTTGTAATCTTCCCGTGTTTAACCCGATAAAGGGAACATGCATGGAAGTAATTGTTTTGTATTCCAAAGATAACGCATTGTCCCCCTCAAACGCATATTTTCTCCCAATAAAAAGAACTTCTGTATCTTTGGGAAGCGCATCCAAAACAGAAAGTGCAGGAGACAAATGTCCGCCAATTAAAACAACTTTCATAAGTCGCCTCCGCTCCAGTTAAAAGTTAAAAGTGAAAAGTTAAAAGTTTTTAATTTAGAATCTAAATTTTGAATTTTAAATTGCGTAAAGCAACGTTGTTGCCACGCAACTTTACGTTGTAATTTTGAATTTTGCATTTTGAATTTTTAACTATTTTTAGAGATATTCAACAATATCCCCACAGCAGCAAGATCAATAATTAGAGCAGATCCTCCATAAGAAATAAAGGGCAAAGGTATTCCTGTCAAAGGAACCAGCGCTGTTTGAGCTGCCAAATTTATAATTGTTTGCACTGCCAAAAAGGTTGTCACTCCTGCCCCCAAAAGTTTACCAAAATTATCCTTTGCATTGACAGCTATATAAAAACATCGAGAAAAAATAAAAATAAAAAATATAATTAGTCCAGTTGCGCCAATAAATCCTAACTCCTCTGCGATAATTGCGAAAATCGAATCTGTTGTGCTTTCGGGAAGATAAGCATATTTTTGTATAGAATTTCCAAGGCCCACTCCGGTTAACCCTCCTGCGCCAAGCGCAATTAAAATTTGCTTGACATGATAAGAAGAAGACTCAATAGAATCGCCAATATTTAGAAATGCTTCAAGTCTTTTCGCTCTGTATGGAGACATTTTTATAAATAAAAATCCCAACATTGCCACAACAGGAACTATTAGAGAAAAATAAATAATTCGTGCTCCTGACAAAAAATAAATCACAAAAGCTTCACTTAGTATTACAGTTGTAGTGCCCATGTCCGGCTCAAGCATTACTAACCCCAAGACCAATCCCATCAAAAGCAAAAATGCCAAAAGCCTTCCTTTTTCTTTGTTTGAAAACCATGCAGCCAGATAAATAGCCAATGCTAATTTTACAAATTCTGCAGGCTGAATAGTGACTAGTCCTGTATTGATCCAACGGCTTGCTCCCAAAATATTGATTCCTATTCCGGGAACAAAAACCAAAATAAGTAAAACCAAAGCCGTACAAAGAATGGGGAGAGCAAGTGAATATAATTTGCGATAATCAAAATATGAGAAAAGAGTTAATCCGACAAAACCCAGTGCTACCCAACCAAATTGGTCTTTTACATAATGGTATTTATCCCCAAAATCCCTAAACGCAACAAAACTTGATGCATCAAAAATCATGAAAAGTCCAAAGAGAGTCAGAAGAATTACGCTAAAAAGTAGGGAAATATCTATTTTTTTCATAGATTTTTGAAGACGTTAGTTAATAAATGCGATGTATAGCCCTAAGATAGCAAAAAGGAATCCCAAAAGCCATGCTCTCATAACAATTTTTGGCTCATCCCAACCTATCTTTTGCAAAAGCAGATGGAATGGAGATGCCAAGAAAACTTTTCTGTGAAGAAATTTTTTGGCAAGAATCTGAATTAAGGATGATGCAATTTCTATGACAAATACTCCTCCAATAAATGCCAACGCAATAATTTTTCCGGTCAAAAGTCCAATTACAGCTAATACTGCCCCCAAAGATAAGGCTCCAACATCGCCTAACCAAATCCTTGCCTTGTAGATATTAAAGTACAGAAAAGCACCAACGCTTCCCATAAGTACGGCAACAAAAATTCCCAAAGGCTGATCCAACTGATTAGAAGTGATTGCCAAAAAAGCCGCAAGACAAATTAACAAAAGTCCGGACGCCAGCCCATCCAGACCATCTGCAATATTAAAAGCGTTCGCAAAAGAGACGATAACAAAAGCCGCAAAAGGAATAAAAAGATACCCAAGGGATGCAAGTCCAAAACCCCAGATAAAAATATAAGAATACCCAAGCTGAAAATACAAAATAGCTCCTATCACAAGAGCCAAAATCCACTGAATTATAAATTTATGCCTGAATCGTAAGCCGAAAAAGACCTTGTGCCCTGGAACCAGTTTTTTCAGATCATCATAAAAACCCAAAAGCCCAAAACCAATAAATGTAACCATAATTACGAAAAGCTGCCAAGCGTTAACTTTCGTTTCCAGAATTCCATATGCCCAGAAAGTGAGTATGCACACTACCGCAATAATTAAAATTCCACCCCCAAAAGGTGTGCCTGCTTTCCAGTTGTTGAATTTGTCAAATGTGGGAGTTGGCTTATCAAACATGTCAACGGTCTTCTGCTTGACACGTCTTAGCTTCATTTTGTAAAGAAAATCTATGAAGGGTATGAGAAGAATTCCTGTTATAAAAAGAGACAAAAGAATTAGCCCCAAAAGCTGCGCCATTGGGATATTATACTATTCCGAAGGTTTATATACAAACTAACCTTAATTTATCTCTCCCCGCGCCTCGAGTGTCTTCCGCGAACATGGAATGGGGTTCGTTCTGCGTCCCGTATTTCTTCCAGCACTCTTTGTATGCGCTCTTCGTCTCCTATATTAGGCTCAGAAGAACCAGTAACCCTGCTAAGATCTACACTTGTTACTTCCACACGCTTACCATGTCTCGTAACGGTTTTTGTAGAAACAGCTGGATCAGGTGATTTAGGTAATCTTTCTTTATGACGCCCCATAAGCCGAATAATAATATAGAATTTTTATTTTGTCAAGAAAAAAATCTATTTTCTTATCCTGTAATATCTTCCTCTTGTTGCACCGCTTTTTTCAATAAGTCTTCTATCAAGAAGTTTTTTTAGATCCCAGCGGAGTGTCCTTTGCGGTACCCGAAGGAATCGCCTTCTTATCATATCAAAAGACACAACGATCTGATCTTTAATGATATTAAGTATTTCTTCCTGACGGGGCGGAAGGAATGGATGCGATTCTTTGGCAATTTCCTGATCAATCTGATCTTTTATTTTTTGTATTTGTTTGTAGAATGCGTCAAGCATAAATTCAAGATAATCATTGGCATTCTTCAATCCGCTACTTAAATGAAAATAATATTCGTCTTTATGTTCCTCAAGATATTCTTCAAAAGGTACCGTAAAGGTAAAATCCCAACCTTTTGATTTTAGAATCGCCGAAATTAGAAGCCTGCCGACTCTGCCATTTCCATCTAAAAAAGGATGAATTTTTTCGAAAATTAGATGCGCGGTGAAAGAAGTGATAAGAGGAAATTTTTCTGTCTTTGAATTTATGTAAATTAAGAGTTCGTTTAACGATTTCGAGATCATGGATGGCGGTGGCGGCATATAAACAGCAACTCCCGCCTGATTAAAAATCGCGCTTACTTCATTTCGAAAATTACCGCCATTCGATGAGATATTCTTCAAAGCCAAGACATGTAAATGTAAAATTAAATCTTTCGTAATGCCCTTTTTTGTATTTTTATCTATAAAATTTATTGCCTTAAGAATATTAAATATCTCTTTCTTCTTTTCTTCTTCCGCTTCTGCCCCATATTCAAAATCAGAGACATTAAGCGGATTTCCTTCAATACGAGCAGAAAAAAGGGAACTTTTCAGAAGACTTATTCTTTGTATATTTTCTTTCAGCTCTTCAGGAAGACTTAAAGAGGAAAAATGCAATCTTTCTGCCTCAATTTTGGTGATAAGCGACAGCATTTTACATGAAATCGTATATACCGGCGGAATCTTCATGAATCTATATTACCAGATATTGCCGAATGTTGCCATATCTTACCGAATATTGCCGAACTACTTTACTGTAACGGATTTGGCGAGGTTGCGGGGCTTGTCTGCATCCAACTTCAAGTCAATTGCCATGTAATAAGCGAGAAGCTGAGCAACCACAACTTGGGCTATGTAGGATCCCGAATCCACATCTTTCACTTCTACAAAATGGTCAAAAACTTCCGCTTTTTTCGGACTAATACCGATAATTACTCCGCCTCTTGATTTAATTTCAATCGCATTTGAAATTACTGATTCATAAGTCTCGTCCATTGGCGCAAATACAATACAGGGCACTCCCTTGCTAATTAATGCAATCGTTCCATGCTTTAACTCTCCTCCCGCAAGTCCTTCTGTAGGAATATATGTTACTTCTTTAATTTTGAGCGCTGCCTCAAGAGCAGAAGGATAGGACACCCCTCTCCCAATTGCATAAACATTTTTTGAGACAGAAAGAGCCTTGGCTATTTTTTTAATATCGTCAACCGTTGTCTCTGAAAGAAGTCTTTCTATTTCATCTGCAGTTTTGAGAAGAATATTTTTTGCTTCATTTGTTTTCCCTATTAAAACATATGCCAACATAAGGATAACGCTTACTTTGGCGATATATGCTTTTGTTGACGCAACTGCTTTTTCAGGTCCGGCGTTAAGGAGCATGTTATAGTCTGCCATTCTATAAATTGTAGAGCCCAAAGTATTTGTTATTGCAAAAATTTTACTTCCTTTTTTCTTTGCACGATTCAAAGGCTCAACAACATCAATAGTCTCTCCACTTTGAGACAAAGCAATAATAAGACTGTCCCTAGTTAAAAAATCTTCCAAATAATTAAACTCAGATGCGACAGATGTGTTGACGTGGATTTTAGCAATCTTTGAGAAAAGATAATTTCCGGAAAATCCTGCATGATATGCAGTTCCTGCCCCAATGAAAAAAGTTCCTTTTGAATTTTGAATTTCTTTAGCTAGTTTCTCAATTTGACTTGTATAATTTCCTGCAATATTTCTAACTACATTGGGTTGCTCATGAATTTCTTTTATCATGAAATCGTCAAATTTTCCTTTTGTAGATATTTCATAACTCCAGGTAATTTGCTCGGGTTTTATTTCTAATTTATTTCCCTCAGGAAGTGATAGGAGCTGAATTCCGCCAGCTGGCGGATTCCCTAAAATAACCATTTCTAGATCTTTGAGGAAAATTACTTTTTTTGTGTGTTCTACAATTCCAATAACGTCTGAAGAAACAAAAAATTCCTGATCTCCAATACCAATAATCAAAGGTGAGCCATTTTTCGCAACAACAATTTCACTAGATCCTGCATTTACAGCAACAATAGCATTCAGGCCTCTTAGGGCATTAAATGCGTCTCGCACAGATGAAGCAAAACCTTCTCGCTTAAGATTCTCCTCGATCAAATGGGGAATAACTTCTGTATCCGTTTCCGAAATAAATTTGTGGCCTTTTTTTAAAAGATAAGTTTTTAATTCTTGGAAATTTTCTACAATGCCATTGTGAACAACTGCAATTTGAGCCTTGCAATCTGTATGAGGATGAGCATTTGCAACCGTAACTCCTCCATGAGTCGCCCAGCGAGTATGCCCTATTGCCAGATGAGAGTTGAAAGTTGAGAGTTGAAAGTTTAAATGGCTATCCCCTATCTTCCCAACATGTTTTTCCGTAAGGAATCCACCCTTCATCTCTAATCTTTCATCTTTAATCTTCGCTGCCACTCCCCAAGAATCATAACCTCTATATTCAAGAAGTTTTAATCCATCAAGGACAGTATTTGCCGCTTCTGATTTATGGCCTACGTAACCATATATTCCACACATACGAAAGTATTATGTATTAAGTATCAAACTCTTAACTTCTCCCAAGTTCGTGATTTCTGCATCGGGCTTGAATCCTGCAATTTCTGTTTGGCTCTGCGCAAATGGTCCTCTTTTTACCCAAATGGTAAAAACGTCAGGAAATAATTGTTCTACATTATGTAAAATATGCAACTTATCATCAACAAGAAAAGTTTTTTTATTTTTGTATTTTTCAAATATTATTTTTAAATCCGAAAGCTTATCTAAAACGACATGCGTATTTTCTTTGGCAAAATACCTATCTATATTTGTTTCCTTAATTTTATTTACTTGAAAATCAATATCTCCCTCCGAATAAACTCCGAGAATTGCAATTTTACTCAGACCATCCAAAACATCAATTACCTCTTCATAGATTTTATGTTTTAAAAGCTTACTTTCTTTAAAAAAAGCTGTGTCAAAGAGAGTGTAGTCTATATCAAAAAGTACAACTTTATTTTTGTCCATTTATAATTTTATTCTGTATACGTTGGTGTCTCGCTTCTCAAATCCCATATGCTGATAGAGTCTATTTGCATCCTCCCGCTGAGGACTGGAAGTAAAATCAAGATGAGTCACTCCTTCACGGCGAGCCTCATCAATTGCAGCCAAAATTATTTTTGTACCAACTCCCTTTCCCCGATATTTACTATCAACAACAATGTCCTCAAGCAGTCCTTTTTTTGCAAAAGCGCTACGAAATACTATTAAAGTCAGCATGCCGATTATTTCTCTACCGCTTCTTGCAACAAACAAGCGATTAGGTGAAGACTCAATTATTCCCATAACGTCTTTATCATCAAGAGCTTCTGCTTCTTCATTTAGCTGTTTTAATAGACTATTTAAAGCCGGTGTTAAATCAGAAGAAAAAGTTTTGATCTGTTCTATTGTAATTTCCATATTAATTTTTAAAAGTTAAAAATAATCTTTCCGCTTCTTTTAATTCTTCCGGCGTATTTATTCCCCGCCATAAAATCTTTCCACAGGGAACCGATTCCACCTTTTCGTTGTTTTTAATTGCAGCATCTATAAGGGACGTTAGATAATATTCTCCGGTAACATCACTTTTCTTAATTTTATCTAAATATTTTTTCAAAAATGAGATATTAAAAGTATAGCACGCCGGATTAATTTCGCTAATTCCTCTTTGCTTTTCGGTTGCATCTTTTTCTTCAACAATTCCCATTATTTTGCCATTATTATCTCTAACTACTCTTCCAAGTCCCGAAGGATTATCAACTGTTATTGTCAAAAAAGATAATGCCGCACTTGAATCCTGATGGGTTTTTATGAGTTTTTCAATTATTTCGCTCGTATAAAAAGCCGAATCATCTCCATTGAGAACCAAAACCGCATCTACATCCTGTGGTACTTTTTTCAAGCCGCACATTACAGCATGAGCAGTACCTAATCTTTTTGCTTGCTCTGCAAAGATTACTTTTCCATCCAGAACTTTCATCACAGATTCTTTTGCAAAACCTACAACCACAATTATAGGGTTAATCAAAAGCCCTTTTAATCTATCGACTGCGTGAAGAATCATATGCTTATCGCCCAAGGAAACAACAACTTTATTTATATATTTTGATTTCATTCTTTTTCCTTTACCCGCTGCCAGAATAATTGCTGCAATTTTTTTCATAGAAAATTATTCCTGAATTCTTTTTATATTAGCACCCAGACTTCCCAATCCTGCCTCTAATTTTTCATATCCCCGATCCAAATGTTCAACGCCGAATATTACACTTTCTCCTGCTGCTGATAAAGCGGCCAAAACCAAAGTTGCCCCCGCTCTCAAATCTGAAATCTCAACAACGCCGTTATGTAATTTTGTTGGGCCTTTTACTTTTATTGCATGGAAATAGGAATCATCGTTGTCGGACAGATTAAAATTGTAAACTTTTTCAGGATTTTTTATTTCAGGATTAAAAAGAGCTATATCCGCTCCCATTTTTCCAAGCTCTTTAACATATCCGAATCTATTTTCATAAACTGTTTCATGAATTATTGACTCTCCCTTTGCCTGAGTCATAAGTATCGCCCAAGGTCCTTGCCAATCCGTCATAAAACCGGGATAAATTGAGGTCTCAACATCAACTTTATTTAATTCTCCTTTATAAAAAAACCTGATTCCTTCTTTTTTTTGCTCTACTCCTCCACCGGCTAGCTCAAGTCTTTGAATAAAGGGAGATAGGTCAACATTTTGCACCCCTTTCACTAGAATATCTCCTTTTGTAACAATAGCCGCAACAGCAAGGGTAACAATTTCATTTCTGTCTGAATCTATGGTAAATTCTGTTCCCTTCAATTTCTCAACACCCTGTATAACTATTGTTCTCTCTTTGGTTCTTAAAATTTTAGCACCCATCTGATTAAGAAGATTTATTAACTCATCTATTTCAGGCTCTGCAGCAGCATTTTCCAAAGTTATTTTTGTACCATTTAAAAGACATGCAACCATAATAAGAGTCTCAGTGCCGGTATGAGTGCTTTTTTCAAATTTATAAACAATCTCTTTTTTTGCAGGCTCACTTTTGCTATGCAAATAGAAAAATCCGTCTTTACTTTTGTATGAAGCTGAATAGCCCATTTTCTCAAGACCTTCTACGGTTCTGTCTATTGGCCTTGCTCCGATTCTGCATCCTCCGGGGTTAGGAATAATTGCTTTTCCCATTCTGGCCAAAAGCGGGGCTAGAAACATAACAGATGTTCGTATTTTGCCTGCTTCTTCCAAGGAAATTTTTTCTTTCTTGAATTTCTTCATGTGAATATGGACAATATGATCAACGACCTTAACCTTTCCTCCTAATTCCTTTATTATTGCAACCATAACCATAAAATCAGAAATTAAAGGAATATTTTTTATTGTCACTTTCTCATCTGTCAAACATGCAGCCACCATGGCTTTCAAAGCCACATTTTTGGCTCCGGATACAAAAATACTGCCTGTTAATCTTTTTCCGCCTTTTATAACAATTTTCTCCATAATTATTAAATCTTAATTCTTAAATCTTAATTCTTTGCTAATCTTGTAGACATCTCCGGCTCCCATAGTAATCACAATAGTCCCCTCACCAAAATCTTGATTGTTTAGGTATTTTACCACATCAGAAAGATTAGGCAAAAATAAGGCTTTTTTGCCAATTTTTGTAGCTAAATCAGGCATTGAAACTGTGGGATCAACTTTTTCTCTCGCGGAAGAAAATATTTTAGTTAAAACAACAGTATCAACGTCATCAAAAGAGCTACTAAATTGTTCGAACAATGATTTGGTTCGAGAATATGTATGGGGTTGGAAAATACAGACTATTTTTGAGTTTGGAAAGTTTTCTCTGAAAGCCTGCAAAGTTCTTTTAATTTCTGTGGGATGATGAGCATAATCATCGTAAACTAAAGCTCCGGATTCAAGCCTACCTACCAATTCAGACCGCCTTTTCGACCCCTTAAATGCAATTAAGCCTTCTCTAATGTTTTCTTTTTCAAGACCTACTTCAATACCTACTATGAAAGCTGCAGTAGCATTTAGTCTATTGTGATCTCCAAAAACAGATAACTTAATACCTTTCAAAACTTCGTCGACGACAAAATCATTATTCTTATCAAATCCGTAGGTTATTTTCCTACTCTTAAACTCGGAAAGAAGTTTCTTAACTTGAGGATCATCTCCGCATATAATTAAAACCCCCTGAACTGGCAACTGATTGGCAAATTCAAGAAATTTTTCCCGAGTATCATCCAAAGATTTATATGCGTCCGGATGATCAAATTCAATATTTGTAATTACGGCAATTTTTGGATGCTGCCACATGTGCTTTATCGTTCTGTCAAAGTTGGGTTCTGTCATGTACTCATCTGCTTCAGCTATAAAATATTTCCCTTTCCCAAAATGGCCTGATGATCCCAAAGACAAAATATTTCCAGTCCCAATTACAAAAGACGGATCAAGCCCGCAGTCTTTAAGCATTGTAGCAATCATTGCTGTTGTAGTGGTCTTTCCATGTGTGCCTGTTACAGAAATTCCGATTAACCTTCTTCCAAAGATTTCTCCTTTCATGAAAATCCCAACCGCCTCGCCTTGAGTTATAACTTTTATGTTTTTCTTCTTTGCCTCCAAAACTTCAACATTGTTGAATCCGCCATGCGCTCCGGTTGTTATAACTAAATCCGGATTCTTAACATTTTCTTTTGAAAAACCAACAAAAGGAACAATTCCTGCTTTTTTTAAAAGCTGTGAAGTGATAAATTCTTCTGCGATGTCCGAACCGGAAACGCTCATTCCTGCTTCTTTGGCAATAATTGCCAGAGGAGTCATTCCAACACCCTTAATTCCTACGAAGTGGATTGAGCGTATCTTTTTCATTCTTAAATCTTAATTCTTAAATCTTAATTCTAAAGCAGCTTTTACTGCTTTATATTCGTCCCATGCGACCTCGCCGTGTCCGTAATTCATAGATTTTTCGTGAGATTTGCCTGTTATAATAACGAAATCTCCTTTTTTTGCCATATCAATCGCGGTTTTAATCGCTTCCTTCCTATCAGGAATCTCAACAAGCTGAACTGAATTCTGCTTGCCCCACGAAGCTTTAGCGAAGTGGGGAATTCCAGATTTAATCTCACTATTAATCTTCTCAATTTTTTCTGATCTTGGGTCTTCCGCTGTTAAGACAATAATATCTGCGTATTTTGAGGACATTTTTCCCATCAATGGTCTTTTGGTTGCGTCCCTTGCTCCGGCACTGCCAAAAACATGAATTAATCTACCTTTTACTTCCGGCTTGATTGATTTAAGAATTTGCTCAAAAGCATTTGGAGTATGCGCAAAATCAATCATAACAGTAAAATCCTTTTTAAAGATTATGTCTTCTCTTCCAAGCGGCATCACAAAGCTTTCAATCCCCTTTCTGATATCTTCATTTTTTATTCCAAGCTGCATACAAACTGCAATTGCTGCAAGCGAATTATAAACATTAAACTCGCCAATCATGCTTGTTTCAAACGGAAACGTTTTGGGATTAATGTTGCTATTTTTTCCCATTCCATACGTCACCAACTTAGAAATTAGAAATTTGAAATTAAAAATTAGTTTGTAGGAAGAGTCGTCTCTGTTAACAATTGCAATTTTGCTCATTTCAAGAAGTTTGGCTTTGGTTTTGACGTAATTCTCATAAGTTTTGTGATAGTCCAAATGCTCATGAGTAACATTTGTCAGAACTCCGACTTCATAACTAATGCCGAATACCCTGAATTGATCCAAAGCATGGGAAGTAGTCTCCAAGACAAGAAATTTCGATCCCGTATCCAAAGCCTTTTTGAAAAACTTTTGTATCGCAAAAGATGAAGGAGTAGTAACATGAAAACCTACATCGTACTTTTTCCCGCTAATGACTGCGCCAACCGAAGTCACCATAGATGTTTTAAAGCCTGCAGTATTTAAAATGTGATAAATGAGGCTTGCCGTGGTTGTTTTTCCGTCCGTACCCGTCACTCCAATAACTTTAATTTTCTGAGAAGAAAACCCGTAAAAAATATTTGCCAGCACAGCAATTCCCAAATGATAAATATTTTTAATATCTTGCCACATATTCCTATATTATAGCCTATTAAGCCTGTTTTTGTTATTATTCACTTGGGGGAATGCCGTAGTAGGAAAGGAGATCTTTTGCGATGTCGAAGAATAAAGGAGCTGCGGTTTCTGCCGCATAAATCGAGCTAGTTGGCTTATTTAGAATTACAAGCATAGCAAATTTGGGCTTATCTGCCGGAGCAAAACCAATAAATGATGTAATTGTATTTTTGGGATCATAGTGTCCAGCCACAGGAATTGATGCTGTACCTGTTTTTCCGGCTATTCTGTAGCCTTTTAGCTTTGTCCATTGAGCCTCTCCTTTCTCAACTGCATTTACCAGAATTTCAGTCATAACTTTGGCAGTTTTGGCTGAAATAGGAGTCCCTTTGACCTTAACCGGAATCTTAAGTGTTTCTCCATTTGCATTCTCAAAAGCTTTCACAACTCGCGGCTGCATAATTTTTCCTTCATTTGCTAGTCCTGAAAACGCACTCAAAAGCTCAATAGGCGTAACCGAAATTCCCTGGCCAAAGCCAGTAGTTGCCAAATCCACATCATACCAAGCGGATCTGGGCTTAAAAGAGGGCGCTATTTCTCCCTGAAGATCAATGTCCGTTAGGCTGCCTATCCCAAAGCGGGTTAAATAAGATATCATTTTGTCTACCCCAAGTTTTAAGGCAACAAAAACCATACCAGTATTGTCGGAATGCTGTATGACCTCAATCATATTTGTATCTTTATAGTATTTGTCATTCCAGGTATGCAGATCATAGTCGCTTACGTTCACAGGCCCCCCGCAAATATCACATTTCGTCTGAGGGGTGATAATTCCCGCATCCAGAGCAGATGCCATTATAATTGGCTTCAGAGTAGATCCAGGCTCATATGTATTCGTAATGAATGGATTTGTATACAAACTTTCGTCATATTCCCAATATTTTTGAGGTGAATACGAAGGAAAAGAAGCCATCGCGACAATATCTCCTGCTGCTGGATCCATAATCCCAACCATCCCCCCCAAAGCACCATATCTTTCAATTCCATCTTTGAGTTTTTGTTCAGCCAGAAACTGCACTGACCTATCAATACTCATGAAAAGATTGCCCCCGTCCGATCCATTGGTTCTATCTATTCTTTTGGATAAAATCGGCCTTCCAAGGGCATCGTGAAACTCCACAGCATATCCATCCTTGCCTCTCAAAAGCCTATCATAAAACCCCTCAAGGCCAACGTATCCCTTATCTTGCCCCGACTCATTTTTTCCCACAAATCCCACCAGATGAGCAGCAGTGGATGCCTCAGGATAGAAACGGGAATATTGTTCTTCAAATCCGACTCCGGGAATATGTATCCTCTCAATTTCTTCTTTCTTCTTGGCATCCAAGCCTGATTGAACTGGAACCCATAATTTTTCAGGCACAATTTTTGAGCTTACAGAAGCCGCAGGTAGATCAAGGAGCGAAGAAAGAATATTTACAGTATATTTTTTATCCTTTATTGCTGTTGGGTTAATAAATAAAAGATAGGATACCTTATTTGCTGCCAAAGAAAATCCATCAGACGTTTTTATCTCTCCGCGCCGCGGCAAAACTCTGATAATTCCATTATATTGAGATTGGGCCAACTCGGAGAGCATTTCTGCTTTCACAACTTGCCAATAAAATAAGCGCGCTATTACGCAGACAAAGAAGAAAACCAAGGCTATAAAAACTAAAGGATAGCGCCATTTCATACATTCGAAGGATCATCGCTTAACAGCCAAAGGTCTTGATGTTTTAATAACTAAGAGCGATTTGTCCTTGTTGGTAAATCCCAGATCTTGTGCTCTTGCAACTATACTCGTTAGAGAAGAAGAAGACAAGACCTCTTCTGCCAAAATAGCATTTTGTGTTTTATAAAGACTGATTTGCTCCTCCAGTTCTCCAACCAATACTCCAGAGGTAGATAATCTATTATAGACAACTACTCTAACTATAGAGAGCACAACAATCACTCCAATCAAAAATGTAATAATAAGGGCAGGTTTTTTCATATATTTATCCTGAGCTTGCCGAACGGGCTAATTTCTCTCAAAAATTCTTAACTTGGCGCTTCTTGCTCTTTTATTTAGCGCAATTTCCGCATCACTTGGAACAATTGGTTTTTGTGTAATAATTCTTCCCATATTTTTTCTCTCAAATTCTAAAAAGTGCTTTTTTATAATTCTATCTTCCAGAGAGTGAAATGAGATTATGGCTAATCTTCCTTTTGGCTCCAAAAGACCTAATGCCTTAGGAAGAGCGTCCATAATCGAATTCAATTCGTCATTTACTACAATCCTCAATGCCTGAAAGATTTTCTTGCTTTCTCCGGCTGTTTTAAAAACTATTTTTGCCAATTCTCTTGTCGTTTTAATCTCTTTCACGCTACGGGCGCTGACAATAGCTTCAGATATTTGCCAAGAACGGCTTTCTTCACCAAATTTATTAAATATTTCATTCAGTTCGTCCTTTGTTAAAATTTTTATTAAGTCTAGGGCCCTTACCCCCAACTCCTGATCCATTCGCATATCCAGCGGGCCCTCATTCTGGAAGCTAAATCCCCTTTCGGGTGCATCTATTTGATGACTGGAAACACCAAGGTCAAAAATTATTCCAGCCACTTCCTCAAAATTATTTAAACGTGCAATTCTGTCTATGTCTCTAAAATTCCCCCGTACCAATTTGAGATTTGAGATTTGAGATTTGAGATTTTCTCGAACATAATCAATCGCTTCTTGATCCACATCTATCCCCAAAACTCCTCCCCCCAATCTTAAAATCTCCCTCGCGTGTCCTCCTCCACCAAGCGTCGCGTCAATATACTTCTTATTTTTTTCAACTTTTAGTCCGGCTATTGCTTCTTGTAAAAGTACGCTTATGTGAAAGTCTGTCATTTGTCTTTCGTGTCCTTCCCAATCAGTTTCGTCGAAATTTTGTCAATGTTCTTTTCTAAATCAGTTATGTAGGATTCCCAAATTTCTTTATCCCACAGCTCAACATATCGTGACAATCCTAGGAATATAACTTTTCCCTTAATCTTTGCAAAGCGTCGTAAGTAGTCAGGTATGATAAACCTTCCTTTAGCGTCAAGCGAAACGCTTGTTGCCCCCCCGAGAAGGTAACGCTGAGTTTCCCTTGCTGGCTTCTCAATAAATGGCCTTCCTTCTGTTCCTTCGAGAAGTGCCTTCCATCCTGTTTCCGATACGATAATGAGCGAACTTTCATATCCTAAAGTTATTATTAATTTTTCTCCTATAATTTCTCTTAATTTTTTAGGGAATGCTACCCTGTGCTTTTCCCCAACAATTGCTTCGTATTGTCCAAGAAGCATTTGGCCTGCCGTATCTTTCATATCTGCCTGCGATTAGCGGCAGCCACGCCTGTCTTCGCTTTCGCTTCGCAGGCGAGCTCGTTCTGCTTTGCAGAACTCCGCTCCACCTTTTCCCACTTTGTCCCACTTATTATCATTTTGAGCCACTTTTTCCCACTTGTCAAGATACTAAAACGATAAAATAGTGTTCTGCAAAGTAGAATACGCAAGATGTAGTTATTGAAACTTGGATTTAGATATTAAACGTTAAAGTTCGAGGGATTTTTCGACCTGAGAGACAGTTCCGTCCGCTTTCGCAACTTTTAGAATAACTTTTATGTCTGAAACATCCTCATCGTAATGGCAAACATCAGAACATGTGCCTAAAGTTATTTCCTGCTTTACCAATTGCCCTGGCTGCCTCACATCTATATGTCCTATTACTCCTCGCGGAATATCTCCTTTTGAAGTGTAAGATAATTCATAATCAAGACCTGCTAGTCCCTCTGTTTTTTTAACTTCCAGTATTACTTTTCTGTTGTCACTTGATGCTGTTAGGGTCAATCCTATGTCTTCCGGTTTGATTATAGAAATTTGATCCTCAAGCGGAGCTTGGTCAACCACAGGCTCTGCTTTTTTATTACCTGACAAAACCAAAAATCCCCCGCCAACCAAAACAACCGCTCCAACAATCAAAAATATAATCAAATTTTTATTTTTCATTCCTTAATTAATTGTATCAACACTAAATCTTTTGTCAAGATTATGTTTGTGTGTTTTTACCTGCTAATCGCGCTGTAACTATGTTCTTAAATTGGGATCTTAAATCTTTATCTAATACGTCTATACCGCTTACTTGACATAATTTTTCAATTTCTGATTTAATTTCTCTGATTCGTCCATCGCTAATGCCTTCTCCTGGATTTTCAAGCATTCCCTCAAACACAATGACTGCTTGCAGACTGCTTCCGTATTCAGTCAACAATATATCATCTGGCGATACAAAGATTTGCTCTGCTCTTAATTGGGTCTTAAGTTTCGCGGGCTCAATTGCCGTTTGAATACTTTCAGAAACATGAGGAGTTGTTAATGCTTCAGATCTTACCATCTAAATAAATTTTAAGTAATGCTAATTTTATTCTACAAATTGTCAGGATTTTGTCAAGATGGCAAAATATTATTTTTTAATCTTTTCTAAGATATAAGAAGTAAGATTGTCAATTTTTACTCTTTCCTGCTTCATTGTATCCCGAATCCGAATTGTAACTGTATCGTTTTCCAAAGTTTCAAAATCAACTGTGATACAGAATGGCGTACCGATTTCATCCTGCGCAAAATATCTCTTTCCTATATTTCCGCGTCCGTCATAAGTAGCAACAAAACTTTTCTTTAAGTCTTTATAAATTCCCTTTGCTTTTTCAACCAATTCAGGTTTATTTGCCAACAAAGGAAACACAGCGACTTTGTAAGGCGCAAGTTTTGGATGAAGTTTAAGCACTACACGTTTTGCATCTTCAAAGTACGAATCTATCAAAAAGAACAAGGTTGATCTGTCAACCCCTCCAGATGTTTCAATAACCCAAGGAGTAAGTTCTTTTCCAGTTTCCTCATCCTTATAAGTAAGCTTATGTTTTGACAAATCCCAATCTCCCCTATTGTGTATTCCCTCAAACTCCGACCATCCAAATGAGGCTTCGTACTCAATATCCTCTGCTGCTTTCGCATAATGAGCGAGTTCTGTATCACCGTGTTTTCTAAACCGAAGCTTTTCTTCATTCATTCCAAGCGATACATACCATTGCATTCGTTCTTCTTTCCATTTAGTAAACCATCTTACTGCCTCTTTTTCATTTGGCTCAACAAAAAACTCAAGCTCCATCTGCTCAAATTCCCTGGATCTAAAAGTAAAATTTCCTGGAGTTATTTCGTTCCTGAAAGCTTTTCCAATTTGTGCGATTCCAAAAGGAATTTTAATCCTTGTCGAATCAACAACGTTTTTAAAATTAACAAAAGCTCCCTGCGTAATTTCTCCCCGAAGATATGCTTTTTGTTTTGGTTCAGTTACACCTAAAAATACTTCTGTTAATAGATTAAAAACTTTGGGCTCAGTAAGATTTTCCCACTTATGGTATTTTCCATCTTTACAGTAAAAAATGCTAACAAATTCTTTTCTTGGCGCAACATTACCAACTCCTTTTGGTACATGTTTTAAAAATTCCCTGAAATGATCTTCTCGAAAACGTTGATGACACAGCTTACATTCCCTAAGAGGATCCGTAAATGCTTCTAAATGCCCTGAGGATTTCCAAACTTCGGGGTTCATTATGATCGCCGCATCAATTCCCACCACGTCATCTCTATCATAAACCATGCTTTTCCACCATTCCCGCTTAATATTGTTTTTCAATTCAACTCCGAGCGGTCCATAGTCCCAAAATCCAGTAATTCCCCCATAAATTTCCGATCCCGGATAAATAAATCCGCGCCTTTTGCACAAAGCGACAATTTTTTCCATTAAATTTGTATCCACTTTTAAATTATAGCACAAAATAATTGACTCTTTTTCTAAACCTTACAATAACAGATTTTTAGCTTTACACCTTTAATGTGTGAACTTAATTATTTACAATACTCCAACACTAGATAGTGATGAAGAAATATTTGGATGTGGACGAAATTGAAGCATTAAATTACTTATAGAGAACTCATCCGATATAATTACAAGACTACGCTATAGCGTACCTTTGTAATCACATGGGGTGGATAAAATTATCAATTTAATCCCACACCGCCTATCAAAAAGGCGTATAACAAAAACGGAAACCAAGAAGAAAAATCCAAAAAAACCAGGAATTCAAAAACTTATTTCTTAGAAGGCACTACCAGAGGAAAAACCCAAAATCAATCTTGACCAAGCCATCTTCTGCCTTCTTCAACAGCATTACTCTCTTCAAGGCTAGGTATTCGGGGTATTAACACTTTTGATCTAGCTGGGATTTCTCCAGATATTACAACTCTTGGCTCGGGGTCTTTTACGCCAGCGGCTTCACTCTTTTTCCACTTCTTTAATTAGGAGCTGTTTTGCTAGATCTTGATTTTCCGGAAGCCTTGCCGCTTGAGAAAATGCTTCCTTCATTACCATAACGTTCAAACAATATCACATTATAAGGTAGTTGTCAATGGAATCCAAACTCTCTATACTATTTCTTAACAAGAAAAAGCGGCATGAAAGAGTTAAAAATTCTTTATCTTTTTATTTTTATTTTAGGTGCGATTCTTATTATCCCAACACATATTTTTCCTCAACCTTACTTCATGCCTTTTAGGTTTCCGCATTATTTGGAAATGATGGGGTCTTTTTCTGGAGTGAGTTGGCCAGTTACTTTTGAGATTTACCATTTGACTCTTTTGGTTATTGGGATTATTGGGGTGATTAATATTTTGGGATTAATTTTTCCAAACATGAGAACTCTAGCTAAATTATCTTCACTAATCGGATTGTTCTTGTTTTCATTAATGGTTTTATTTTTCTTTTTTGTGTTTATAAACGTTAATATTTCAACCGCTATTATTTATGGATTTTATTCTATAGTCTTATTAATTGCAGATATTTTAACTTTTAAAGCTTTGATTAAACGGCGAAAAGCGGCATGACACGTATAGTTTTAAGTTTTCTTTCTAACAACCTCTCCATAACTGTTCTCGAGTCTTGAGTCTTAAGAAGTTTTGCCTCTGACCAAAATCCGAGTTCCTTCAAAAGATCTTTTTCAAACTTTTTTACAAGATCAAAAGCGTTTGAGGTCTCGTTAAGCGCCAAAAGAGTAGATTTCAGATGAAAAAATACACTCTTGTTCTCCTGATTCTCCGGACACAAACCATTTATCAGCTCACAAATATAAAAAGCACATCCAATTTTGCGAAGACTTGACTTAATAAGAGAAAAGTCTTCAAGAGTCTGAGCTTCTGTCACTAACGGCATAAAGCTTCGTGAGCTTTTATACAGAGTTAGTTGTGAAAGGTTTAACAGTTCAACATGGGAGGATCTGCGGCTTGGAATTCGTCTGACCCCAGGAGCTTTAATAAAAATCTTTCCAGATTCCCTGCTTAAAACTGTCAATATTCTGTCTGCCTCACCCAGATTTCTCCGCTTCAAAACAATTCCTTCTATTTTATAAGTTCTCATACATTCGGCAAGCTCAGTATAAATTAGAGTTTAATTTTTAACTCTTTGTCTGTTAAGAGCGGAAAACTATCAATCTTGGTTCCTCTAACTTGAAGTGTGTATTCATTACCTCCGGTTCCCGGCTGTTTTTGTATAAGAAGAGGGATGGACCCTTTTTCAACTTTAAATGGCAAAGTATAAGATACAGAGAAGGTTGCAGCTCCTTTTGGCCTAACTGTAAGAAAACCCTCAAAAACTGTTTTGCCTAATTCGTCATAAGACGTCATTTTGACTTCCGACCCCTTACTGTCAACTAATTTACTTCCTTTTGGTGCATATACCCTTATCCAATCTCTCAAAACCGCATTTATGCAAAGATTTCCGCGTTCCAGATTGCAGTCCGATGGAGCATGCGGATTTTTGTAATTCACTGTAATTTTTTTGGTTATTATTCCATCCGAGCCCAGTTCATAATTTTGAATTACAGCTTCCTGTACGAATAGATTGGATTTTGCTCCGCCAAAATTGGCCTGATTGATATGCAAATAGTCTCCCTCAAACGGCATTATTCTGCCCGCTGCATTCAGCGATTCAACGCCTGACTGCGCATCTTTATTGTAGATATAGAACATAATGTGTTTTTGCTCAACTTGTGTAAGCATGTCCTGAAATAAAGGTCCCCAATATAGTTTGGGTGAAGATTTAAGAGCCTTATCCATAATCGCATATAAAAGCGTTCCGATAAGATCTTTTCTTTGGGCCTGAACAGCTGCAAGTGTAGTTACTTTTAGATCAACGCTTTTGGGTGTTGAAACAAGACGTTCAAGCTCATAAATAACCTGGGGACAATCACAGCGAGGGTCGGTTTTACTGGTAAATCTTACTCCTCCTGCATAAACTTCATCATCCAATATTTTGATTGTTGAGACCAGAACATTTGTATCCAAAGCAATAATTCCATCCACAGGGACATATCCAGTTGCGTTTTTGTACAGAGCATTAAACGTATCCATGGAGGCTATAAAATCCGGAGACAAATTGGAATCTCTTAAATGCAAAGTTGTAACATTTGGAAGGTATTTAAGAATGGGGGCCGGCGCCTTGGGTTTGCCAAAAATCCCATTGTCCAAGGTGTAAATATCATCTGATCTATCTACGTGAATAATACCCTTATCTATTCTAAAAATCGCATAAGCTGTTATAAATCCGCCTGTTGGTCTTAGTTCTTTGTCGTTTTGGAAAAGTACCAAGTATTTTTTCTCTTTAGGATCCCCCAAAAGGGAAGGCAGGATTTTAATAAGAGGTCTTGCATCAGTAACAAATGTAACCCCTTCGTCAACTAGTTGCTGAACTTGTGATAATTGGGTTTTAATTTTTGATGAAAAGAAGTAATGATTGGAATTAACAGCATCTATTTCGCGTCTTGCGCCCTCTACGTGCTTAGCAATATCATCAATATGAGGGGTTATTTTACCCATGGTTCTGACTGCTGTTTCTATGCGCTGTGAAGCTGTGCCTCCAACAAAACTTCCCTGCCCTTTTAGTCCTAATAAATCAGCATAAGGAGCAATGGAATCAATAAGAACTCTAGCTGCTGACAGCCCATAAAATCCGGCTTTGGTTAGATGCTGTGCGTCGCCATAGTACATGCCCGCGATAGGGATGAATTTAAGATAACCCATTGCGTCTAGGCTTTTTTGGGTCGCAGTCAAGCTTACTTTGGTCTTATCAAGCTCTGTTGATGCCAAATCTATATTTTGTTTTTTCAATGCATCTACCGTGATCTTCACTTGCGTAAATGTAGCTTTGGCATCGGAATAAGCTTTTTGTATTGGAGATAGGAGAATTAATCCAAAAAAGAGTATTGCAATTCCCAAAACCCCAAGAACAATTAGTGATTTTTTGGGAAGAGCTTTTCTTGTTTTTGCCTTTGGTCTATTATCAACAACGATAGGATCTGAAGATTGGGGAGGAGTTTGCAAATCAATCTTATTAAATCCTTCCATCTATTAATAATAAGCAAAAAACCTAAGTCCTGTCAAATCCAACTTAATCTAAATTAGTTTTTTTGTTTAGGCTGAGGGGTTGATCTGTTGGGAGAACGTAATTAAATTATTTTTTTGGGCTGAAGATAGGGTTGGGTTTATAGCTTTGATATATTCTTCCATTGCTTTTTTTGAAGAATTTTTCAGAGCTTCTTGTATTTGTTCCTCTGTAAAATAGGCTTTGAGTAAATCTGAAGCTTTATTCTGGTCATTTTGAATTTGGGCAAGTTTTTCTTTAATTTCTGATTGTTTATCTTGGGGCAATGACTGGATTAAGTCAATAACTGACTGCATTTGAACATTTTTCAAAAACTCATCTACAAAAGCGTCTTTATCGTCGCTGTACCCAATTATTTCAAGTATTTTTAATAAAATATTATGGTTGTTCATTAATCTTGCTTTCGTCTTTCTGACAAAATCTTAGCGACTGCCATAAGACCTAACCCAAAACTACCGACTTGGGCTGTCGCGATGTCCCCTCGTGCAAAATTTATGCCTGTCAAAAGTAAAAGTGTCCCTGAACCGACAGTGGCTATAGCCAAATCACTCGCAAAAAAACGCGTCAAAAATCCTCTTGAAGCTTCGGTTGGAGCTTGTTTTGGCTGTTCACTTTCTCTTTTATTCACATCCATATAAATATTATAACATTAAACTGTCTGAAAAGCAACAAAGATTAGAGGGCGCCGCGGCCTGTAATCATTGCCCAAGGGGTCCTTACGATAATCCAAAGATCATAAAGAAGAGACCTTTTCCTGACATAGGATGCATCCATTTTAATACGCTTATCAAAATTTATTTCCGATCGTCCTGAAACCTGCCAGAAGCCGGTCACTCCGGGTTTGACCGAAAGCACAATCTTAACAGAATCAGTTGTATGAGGATATTTTTTCTGCTGATTGCGCAACTCATCTGGATAATAAGCACGAGGACCAACCAAGCTCATCTCGCCTCGTAAAATATTCAAAGCTTGGGGAATTTCATCGAGAGAATGCTTACGAATAAAACGGCCAACAGTTGTAATGCGCGGATCATTTTTTAACTTATAACTCCCCTTTTTGTAAACGTTATATAAGTTTGAATATTTGGGGTTTTCCCGCAGAATGTCATGCGCATTTTCAACCATGGATCTGAATTTATACATTTTGAAAAGTTTCCCGTTCCTCCCCACCCTTCGAGGGGTATCTGCCAAGACTGGACCTTTGGTATCAAGTCTTATTGCTATGGCTATTATCAAAATTAAAGGAGCAAAGAAAGTAAGCATCAAGATAGAAAAAATTATATCCATCATCCTCTTGCCGAATGCAAAATAGATGCTTTTTTTTATTTCTGTAACATCTGTGTCAAACATAGTTTACGTGAGATGTTCGTGCGGCGTATTTTCTAATTTTTCAACGAGTTTTTTTATTTTAGGAACGGAATTTTTGTGGCAGATAAGCAAAACGTCATCTGTATTTATTACAATCATTTTTCCTAAATCTATACCTACCACCAATTGGTCAGTATAATTAAAAACTAAGTTGTCGGTAGCATCAGTCATAAGGACCTTGCCTTTGGTAACATTTTCCGTTGATGCTTTCTCTAAAGCTTCTTTCAATGCTTCCCATGCTCCGACATCGCTCCAGCCCAAATCTGCGGCAATAACAGATACATATTTAGGATCTATTTTTTCCAAAATTGCATTATCAAAACTTATTTTTTCAAGTGTCGGATATATTCTATTCAAGCTCTTATCGTCTTTTATTTTTACAATACCTCTATACAAGTCCGGGGTAAATTTCTCGAATTGAGACAATAAAAATTTTGGTGTTGTGACGAAATATCCCGGATTCCAGGCAAAATTTTGATTTAGAAAACTCTCTGCCTGTTCGAGTGTTGGTCTGTAAATCAATTTCTTGAATTTGAAAATTTTTGTCCCTCTAATCTCAGCTGTCTCCTCACCAAATTCTATCCATCCCAAATTCTGATTTGCAAATCTTGCTCTTTGTCCAATTAGAATAAGTGAGTTGTTATTTTTTTTGACTAGGTCTTCCGCGAAATGTAAAACTTCACGAAAACGTCTTTCTTTCTTAACAAAATGGTCGCTCCACAAAATTGCAACAGGTGTATTGGGATGACCTTTTCCGATAATTGATACCGCCATACCAACAGCAGGACCTACGTCTCTAACTGAGGGTTCAAAAATAAAATTGTCAGCTGGGATTTGAGGAAGTTGTTCCCTTATTATTTTTTCGTATCTTTTACCAGTTGCAATATGAATATCGGAAAACTCAAAATCAGGACGCAGACGCTCAACTGCGAGTTGTAATGTAGATTTATCCCCCAATATTTTTTCAAATTGCTTTGGGCTGTTTTTTCGAGATAAAGGCCAAAGTCTTGTTCCTACTCCGCCTGCAAAAATAATAATCTTCATAGACATAAATTGCTATATTGTTAAATTGCTATATTGTTAATAGCACTCATAAATTGTTTTTTAAACATTTCAAAACTAAACTTACTGGCCTGTTCTATGCAATCTTTTGGATCAAATTTCATATTGTTAAATTGCTTTATTGCTTTGGTTAAACTTTCAATATTTGGCTCATTAAAAAATATTCCGGTTTTTCCTTCAATGATTGTCTCAAGCGATCCGCCTGCTCTAAAAGCTATGACAGGTTTGCCAAAACTTTGGGCTTCCAATATAGTTAATCCAAAGTCTTCAATGCCTGGAAAAACCAGAGCGCGACAGGCTCTATAATACCCTACTAGCTCTTTATCCGTCAAGTTACCCAAAAACTCAATATTTGATTTTGCTATTCTCTTAAGGCTTCCCGTTTCCGAACCCGTCCCAATTATTTTCAATGGCAACTTCAATTCGTTAAAAGCTTTTATCGCCAAATCTATTTTCTTGTATGGCACCAAACGTGACACTATTAAAAAATACGAGCGTTCAGCGTCTAGTAAGTCAGCGTCTAGTTTTTTATTTCCCAACTGAACGCTAGACGCTAACAAACTGAACGCTTCTACTGGCGGATACACGACAGTTGATTCTCTTCCATAATATTTTTTAATCCTCCCCTGCACTTCTTTTGAAATTGCAATATATGCATCTGGACGTTGTGCTGCGATTTTGTCCCAAAATTTTAAATACCAAACAACAGGTTTTGATAAAAGTCTTAAAACAGGATTCTTGAAATATTCATCATATCCGCTCCAAAGATAACGCGTTGGCGTTAGACAATAACAAATGTGTTTTGTTTTGGGTTTGGTAATAATTCCTTTTGCCGCCTCCGATGTCACAGAAATTACCAAATCATATTCATCAAAATCAAAACTCTCAAATACCAAAGGCATTAGGACAGCAAATAGTTCATGGTTCATGGCAAATGGTAATCTTTGCAGAAACGAAGTTCTTACATTAAATACGCTCGCCCATGGGGTTTTTTTCTTGTCGTAAACCGAAGTATAAAGAGGTGCATCGGGAAACAGCTTATGAAGCGCCAACAAAACTCTCTCCGCCCCTCCCCACTTATTCACCCTATCATAAACCAACGCCACTCTCATTGTTAAGAATTATATCAAGAAAAAGGAAACTAGGGGAACTTTACAATACTCCATCACTAGATAGTGCTGTAGTTTTAGATGCTTTCTTTCCCTGCAACTGCCATTCTTTCCAAATATTCTTTTCTTGCCTTTTCTGCAACTCTTTGAAAATCTTTTAATCTATTTAAAAACGGTTTGTAATTTCTGCCATTGACTTCTCGATCTACTTCCTGTCCTTCACGAAAACCTTCTGTCTGAACGTCGACTTCCTTACCGTCCTGCATTACAACTTTACCCCTAATGTCTTTATACCAACCGAAATCAACAAGCTCCCAATCTTTTACTAATTCTCGTTCTAGCGGAGTTAGTTCCCAAACAGTTCCTGCAACTTCATCCGTTTCTTTTCCTGGTTTGATAATATAAGTTTCAAAACTGTCAGGCCAACTTTCTTTCAGAATTTTTTTGGGCAAATCCGGAACTTGATCCATTCGTTGAACACAAAGCTTAAAGCCTCTCAAAACTCCCGGCTGTCCTACCAAATTTTTATTTCCGGTTATAGCTTCCATCATTTCCCGCTGACTATTCGCCCCATACCCAAAATACAAAATCTTCTGCATCATATAAAGTTTAGCATAACTTAATTCTTATTATGAAGTTCCATCACTAATCGTCTTTATTACGAATGTTCCTTTGCCCTGAACCCGCGACGCAAAACCTTGCTCTATTAAAACCCTTACTGCTTCTCTCACAGTCCCCCTGCTAACTTTATGTCGTTTTATTAAATCTTTTTCTGAAGGAATCTTTGTGTCGATAGGATACTCTCCTGAAATAATCTTTGCTCGCAATGAATTAGCAACGTTTAAGTAAAGTGGTTGCATCCTGTGTTCAAACTCATCTTTTCCTTTAAGTCCCAAGAAAATATCCATAGAGACATCCTCTCCGCGCAATTGACGAAAAGCTCTTATACCATCTGCAATAGCATCATCTCTAGGATTTTCCATTTTTCTCAATGAGTGTTCGAGTCTCTCCATTGCCATAATAAAGCTATAAAAGCTTGACTTTGAGTCTTATAGTCCGTATACTATAAACTATGACGCAAGGTCAAAGTCAAGTCAATCTTTTAACCATCAGGCAATTTGCGGAAGTGTGCCGTACAACTCCTAGAACTCTTAGGTTCTATGAGAAAAAGGGGCTTTTTAAACCTGCCGTGATTGACACATTTAACGGATATCGTTTTTATAATCCCAGGCAAGCTCGAGAGTTTTTGAAAATAAAGCTTTTGCAAAATTTCCATGTTCCTCTAAAACAAATCAAAACTAATTCTACTGAAACGAGATTATTGGATAGACTAAAAAATTTAAAAGAAGAAATTGCGGAAAAAGAAAAAGAATATAAGTTCCTGGAAAAAATGAAGTCTTTTCTGTTCCAAGACGACAAGATTGAAAATGTTTTTCAAACAAAATATTTTGGCCCTTATGATTTATTTACTATGAAAGTTGAACACGGAGAATACTCACGGATTACAGAATACATTAAAGCTCTTTGGAAAAAAGCTGAGAGATTAAAACTAAAATGCGGGAATTATGAAATAGTATTTTATTTAAACTCCGCATATAATCCCAAAAATACTCCCCTTGAAATTGGACTTATATGCAAATCGATTCCCCATTTGACAAGTGGGAGCACAAAAACCAAAGAAAATTTTTACTTTAAGAAATATCCGAAAGCAAAAGTTTTGACATTTGAATACAACGGTCCCTATGAATATTTAATTCTTGTGTACCAAAAGCTTTTCAGCTATTTGGAGGAGGAAAAAATTGCTCTGAAAGGTCCCGGGTTTGATATCTATAAATATGGGCCGCTAAACACAAAATCTAAATACGACTACCAAACCACCATCAGCTTCCCCATCTAAATAATCTAAAATCTTACAATACTCCATCACTAGATAGTGCTGGAGTTTTAGCGGTTTACCCAACTTAGACAAGAACTAACCTGACACATGGAAGGTGAAAACGTATTGACACCCCCTACCCTTCTCTCTCGTCTCGCCTTCCCGATTACACCCCGAGGGCGCCTTCCCGATTACACCCCGAGGGTGTTTGCCGATGACACCTAGGAACCATTAACTGCTTGCTTATAAACATCCAATGTTTCTTTTGCCATTTTTTCCCAGGAAAATTTTTTAAGCCAGAACTGCGCTTTCTGTATTATTTCTCGTCTTTTATTTGGACTTAAAAGTAATATTTTAACTAATTTTTCAGTAATATCTTCGACATCTCTAGGGTTGAAATAAATTGCCAGATCACCGCATACCTCATGAAAAGAAGGAATATTGGAAACAATAGGAATTGCTCCCGCTCCCAATGCCTCTAAAGGAAACAAACCAAACCCTTCCATTAGGGATGACGAAACCGCTGCAATGCTGTGGGAATAAAGATAGAAGAGATCGGAATCAGTAACGCTATGTAAAAATATTACATTTTTGTAATTCTTTTTCTCCAATCGTTTATAGAAAAAGTCCTCACGTCCAACCAGCAATAATTTTACATTATTTTTCTTAATATTATTAAACGCCTCAATGAGAGCTTCCAAATTCTTATGTGGATATGCATTTCCAACATATACAAAATAAGGAGTTTTTGTTGCTTCCAAAACTTTGCCCGAAACTTCTCCTTTTTTTATATTCGGATCAAAGCCTTCATTGGTAATAGTAATTTTATTTTTGGAAACTTTCAGTGTAGCGACCAAATCATTTTCAACAGACCGCAAAGGAACAATAATTTTTTTAGCTTTTGAAACTGCGTTTTTTAAAACTCTTTTGTATCCAATTCTTTTTATGTAATAAAAGAAAAAAGGCAAAGTTGATGCTTTTCCTGATGCATAATGATTTTGAATTAGATCATGAATTGTAACAACAAATGATTGCCTGTAAAAAATAGGGACTGAAAAATAAGGAAAATGCATGAGGTCTAAATTTTCTCTGTTTAAAATTATTGGAAATTCCAGCTGCTCTGCAATAGAATGCCATCTGATATCCGCTTCAACAATTTTCCATTTGAGATTTGAGATTTGAGATTTGAGATTTTCATAATCTTTAGATAAAACAAACAAGACATATTCATTATTTGCATCAACATTTTGAAGATACTTAATCAGATTCCTGATATATCTCCCAACCCCCGTTTCATTCCACAATCTACAATCTATCCCAATCTTCATAAATTTTCTCTTATTGAAATTCCAAGATTTACTAATTGATTAACAATCCAAGGATATTTTTTTTCGTAGTGTTTTTTATAAAAAATTCTCATTGCGTTAAATCGCCATTTGGTTGCTCTTTTTTTTGTTTCTTCTGATGCCGTAGTTATTTCTTCAGAAACATCCTTAATTCCTCCGCTTACTCCTTTGTAATGTGTAACAAAAACTGTTGGTACGTAATAAATTTTCCAGCCCTTTTGCTTTAACATGTAGCAAAAATCTATATCTTCTCCATAGAAAAAATAGTCTTCATCCCACCATTTTGCTTTTTCCCCAGCCTCTCTCCTTACAAGCATAAATGCGCCAGCCAACGCATCAATTTCGTGGATAGAATTCATGTCCATCCAGCCAAGATTATATCCTGAAAATAATTTTGATTTTGGAAAAATTTTTGCAAGACCAGAAAAGTGAGAAAATGCATTCCAAGGAGTTGGAAAGCCTCGATGAGAAGCATCATCTATTTCTCCATTTAACATTACAAGCTTACAGGTTGCAGCTCCTGCGCTTTTGTTGCTGTCCATAAATTTTAACATGTCCTCAACTGTGTTTTTTTGCATTATCGTATCCGGATTTAGAAACAAAACATAACGGCTTGCTTTTGAGGCTTTGATCCCAATATTGTTGGCCCTAGAAAATCCTAAGTTTTCTTTGTTTAAAATAGTCTTAAGATTTAAGATTTTAGATTTAAGATTTAAGATTACCGATGGCGAGCCATCGGTTGACGCATTATCAACCACAATAATTTCATAATTAAGTTTACCATCAATACTAGATAGTATTGAGTCCAAAGACTTCTTCAGAAACTCTTTTGTATTGTAATTGACAATAATAATAGAAAGATCAAGCATAAGACATTACGGATTCGTAAACCGAATTTAAATCTTGAGAAATTTTTTCCCAATTAAATTTTTCTTCAACCAGCTTTCGTGCATTTTCAGAAATAGTATTGAAAAATTTTTTGTTTGCGAATAACTCACGAATTTTTTCTACGAATTCATCCGAATCATTAGCGATAATAATTTCTTCATTTTCTTTCGCGCCGATTGCGTTACCTAAAGAGGTTGTTACGACTGGAACTCCGCTTGCCATTGATTCCAAAATCTTAAAACTTGTTCCTCCTCCAACCCGAATAGGAACCAAAAGCAAATCGGATTTCTGGTAAATTTGCTCTGTTTCTTTTGGCGCCTGATCATCAAATATAACATCATTATCGTTTGTCATTTTTCTTATTGAATTAGGAATATGTCTTCCCACTACCCATAACTTTATGCCCTTGTTATTCATCGGAGGAATAAATTCATACCTTAATTTTGGCCAAATATCCTTAAGTATAAATTCTATTGCATCACGATTTTGCATCCATTTAAATTCACCAATAAACAAAATCCTTTTCTCTTCGTTAATTTTGAATTTTGAATTTTGAATTTTGAATTTATTAATGTCTACTCCATTTGAAACAACAATTACATCTTTTCTAATTTTCTCCATTATTTTTTTCTCAATTTCTGAAACCGCTACCAACTTTGTGGCTTTATTCCATATGCTTTCCTCCCAAAGCCTAAGCTTAAAAACATCTACATATAAAAGGGGCCTCAAAGACAATGGGGCATTGTCCGCGAATCGTTTGTAGACTAAATATTCCACATTGTGTTCAACCAAAATTAAGGGAATATCTACAGGTGGAATGTTTTGCATAACATAAGAAGTTTCTACATGAATTAAGTCAAATTGAGACTCATTAAGCTCTCTCTGAATTTCTTTTTTCATCTCTGAAATTGTGTGTCCGGTTATTAAAAATGATTGAAGCGATAATCCAGTTTTCAAAATATTCTTAACCGTCCATTGCTTTTTTCTATTAACAGTAATAACTTTTTTACAGAATTTTTTAAGCTCGTTAATTTCACTGTCCCCTTGATAATCTCTTTTCTCACAAATCAAGGTTATTTTGTGAATTTTACTTAATTCTTTTATGAGATTGTATAAACGGATGTGACCTCCGGAAAAAAGAGGATAAGGCAGATATGACGAAACCAGAAGAATGTTCATCTTTTTATTGTTTAAGTTCTTTCAGGCCTTGCGCTGTTGGTTTAGAAAGGTCAAATATTGCATATTCCGGCTCTATTTTTACTGCCTCAAATAATGTTTCAAAATGCAGCTCTTCAGGTGATGGATCGGCAAACACAATGTAGGATGCCCCTGCTTTTTTAAAAGCCTTAAAAGATCTGTCAAAAACAGGCCAGCCCCTTCTATTTGTGTAATATAAAAGAGTTGTGTCTCCGCCATATGGAGCGACAATTTTTGCATCCTTAGGCGTAAGTCTGTCAACTGCTTGTCCGGCTAAAATGAGATTTGGGTGCTGAATACTATAAAAATCCCGAACAGCAAACCATCCAAAAGCTAGCATAAAGACAATACTGATTACAACTACCAAACGGGATATCCAGTAATTAGATATCTCCTGCCTTCCCAAAATAAAATCTATTCCTTTGGCAAAAAAGATTGCCAAAGTTGGCATAATGAGAACCTGATAATAGTCGTGCTGAATATTTCCTGTTGCCAGAACCGTCATAAATAGAAGTGAGGAAATAATAAAATAGAAAAAGAACCAATTTTCTTTTTTATTTATTTTTTTTAAAATTCCCAGAATAACAAAAGGCAATCCCCAATATCCTAAAATTAGCCGGCCAATTCTATCAGCAAAAAGCCAATGAAAAAATGCGCCCTTAAATCTGATCCCATTTCCATTGAATAGCCAATTGTTACGCGGGACTCCTTGAATAAATTCCTTTTGGCTCATCCATTGATGCCAAGAAAGCAATGGCAGTATCGAGAGAATTAAGAAAATCCAAAGCGGCCATTGTTTAATCATAGAAAAACCAAATCTTCTCCATGCAAGATATAACATCGGTAATGTAAAAAAAAGAGCATAAGGTTTTAGAAGCAATGCGGCTGCAGTAAGAATAAGAGATAAAATAAATGGAACCCAATACTTAATACTTGATACTTTATACTTAATACTTGCGTCGATCCAATTGGAAAAAAAGAAAGTTCCGGCCAGAAGCGCCGCGACCATTGATTGATCGGGAAGAATAGTCCTGCCATAATAAATATTATAAGGAACAAATGCAAAGAAGAAAGCAGCAATTAATCCAGCCCTCTTGCTAATATATTTTGAAAGTAAAGCGTATAAGAAAATTATAGAGATTAAAGAAGAAAAAATTGTAACTAATCTACCCCATTGCTCCAAAGCGTATTGAGGCATCAATATGTAAAACTCTGCCTGCAAAACATTGTAAATTGGGAACTCAACAAACCTGTAACCCTGCGGATTATCTATAAGAGACACGCCTTTCGAAAGATCGGGAAATTTGGGACGCAAAACATCAAAACCTTCCTGTACAAAAGTACGGGAAACAGCAGAAGTATCTACCTGACGCCAACTGTGCCAATCAGCTACAGGTGCTCCAAATTTATACAAACGTACATAAAATGCACCAATTAAAATAATTAACAATAAAAATAATGATTTCTTCATTGCTTACTTTCCTTCAAATATGCAGGATCAATCTCTTTAAATCCGCCATTATCGCTAAACTGAAATACCCGAGTGTTGGGCGTAACTAGCGCATATTCCAAAGCCTGAGTCAAGGTTTCTTTTGTGCTAACTAGGAGCTGATTGTTCTGGAAAGTAAACCATAAAGCATCTTCTAGTCCAACCGGAAATACCCAAGCCTCCCCGTGACGGATCGGAACATCAACAAAGAAAAACTGAGTAGGCTTTGTTCTTGAATTTTCCGTATAAATTTGATTAAGCGATATGAGAAATCTTTTTGACTTATCTCCGGCTGTTTTCCAATCACTATGCACTTTTTGTAACTGAAATAGCTGTATGGAGAAAAATATAATGGATATCATAATAATGCCGGCAACCGCGATGTTGCGGCCGTTAGTCAACAAATAAGAATATACTCTCTTTATTAAAAGAACCAGAATAAGTACGACTCCAAAAGAGGATAAATAACTGTAGCGGGATGTTATGTTCCCCAGTCCTAAAAATGGCAAAAGAGATATCATGAAAAATAATATCGCAAAAGTAATTATTTTCTTTTCAGAGGAATCAATCTTTATAAGGATTATTTTTAGAATTTTTATGAAAACCGGAATAGCAATTATAGATAAAATAACCGACAGGAACATATGCCCTCTTCCAAATTCTCTTAAAGCTTCATAAAAAGACAAAGATACCGGACCTAAGACATCAAGCCCTATATAGCCAATAGCATTTCCTAAAATATTATAAGGAAGCTTGAGCAAATTATAGCTATAGTCTCCGCTAAACCAATGACTATGTGCAATAAGACGTAGTATTAGGTATGGCACAAGAGGCAATAATAAATACAAATAGATTTTCTTAAATATACTCCTCGATTCTCCAAAAACAAAATCATAAGCAATTACAAGAAGAGGCACAACTACTCCTAACTCGTGAAACAAAAGACTAAATGCAATGGATGCAAAAGCAATAATAAGATAGATTTTTCTCCCTCTTTCTTTCCAATATATAAAGGCCAAAATACTTAAGAGCGCAAAAAACGCATTAAAAAGAAAACCGGTTGAAGAAATCCAAAATACAGCCTCCTGATATCCCGAAAGAACCAGAAAAATAAATGCAGTGACTATAGACAGAAAATAATTTTTCAACACTCTTTTTGAGATTAAAAATATGAGAGCTGCGACTGCGAAATGCAGCATGATGGAAACGAAATGATAAACTGTCTGATTAAGCCAAAAGATAGAATACATTAACGTAAAGTATATTTTTGTTCCGGGGCGATAGAAAAACCCATTAGAATCTGTTAAGTCACGTATCGCTGAGAAAGGAGATGGGCCGCAAGGATGAGTATCTACAACACCCCTATGACAATCAGCCACCCACCTAAACCATGTAAAATCGTCTCCTGTAAAATAATAGCCGGATGCAGAAAAATACAAAGCCATTGTGGTAATAAAAAGATAAGCAATAACGGCGTAAGGCGAGGTCACAGCTTTCATGAAATCTTTGTAAATATCTATATTCCAGGTTTTGTAAAGATGCAGTGTTCCTAAAGTCACTCCCATTATCAGCCAGTAGGTGAAAGCAACTTTGGAGGCTTCAAAAACATCAATAAAAATCGCATTTAACATGAGACCGAATGTTCCAGCTACAAAGCCCAAAACAAAATTTCTGGTGGTAGGACTATCTACCTTTGGCAATATTTTTTGTATATACAAACCAGCAACCAGGAAAATTGAGAGGAAGGAGAGAAATCCCAAGAGCCCTGATTCTCCCAAAATACGCAAGTAATTATTATCAACAGCAAGAGTAACTGAAGCATATCCGCTTCCTATAAAAATGTTTCTCTTAAATGCATTTATAGTTTTAGGCCATTCACCCTGAAATCTAGTTGTAAATGAAAGATCGTAGGCAAATGCCCTCTTTATGACATAGTCTCCATAAAACACTTGAACTTCTGCAGATGTTGTCGCATGGCTGGTTTTTTCAAAGAAATACTGATCCTCTCTTTTTAGAACCGGGGACAGGGGAAGATTTATATACCCTGTTCCCTGAGGCAAATCTTCTCCGGTTGGCTCATTTGCCTCTACAAGAAGTGTAGGGCGAGGAGGAATTAATACGAAAGGAAGGATGGCTGAATCACTCGCAAGCTTTGCCTGTTCAGTTGAAATAAATTGTCTTTTAACAATTTTGTCTTTGAAATAATCTTTATCAACTACTTTGACCTGCCCCACTGCTGCGCCAGTTTTTGAATCGACCAATACATCTACTTCCTTAAGCGTGTTGCCAAATCGTGCGGCCAAGCCCGGAATTAGTGCGAAAAACAAAATAGTGATAACGAAAAGCGAAACAATAAGAAGCCTTTTTCTTTGCAGAAATAACAACATGACTAAGGAAATCAAAAGCACAAAAAAAGAAACACGCGACACAGTCATGAACAGGAGTGCAAAACCTAAGATAACAGAAGATCCCATAAATATTCTCATTAACCAGTTCTTAAAACTAAAAAGCACGCTGACAAGAATTGGAATCATCAAAACCAAATATGCGGCCAGATCATAATGTCCGGCAAAAGTTGATGGAACACGAGACAATTGAGAAAGCTGTATCGGGATTCCCTTGGCGAACTCTTCGTTCATTGTCAAATATGCAGGAAATCCTAAGAATTTCTGCCCAAATCCATATAAGGCAATTAGAATAAGAACGGCAGCCAAGGTATAGATCAAATAAGATATAAATTTTTTATCTTTAATTGACGCAAAGGCGACAAAAAATAGAAATATGTATTCTATTCTTCTAAAATAACTTAACAATGCAACGTTGGAAAAAACATCTGAAATAGTTGGAAAAATAAGTAAAACCCCATGAAAAGTAGAAAACCCGCCTACGATCCAGAATATAAGAATCGGTATTGTCAATGGCGTTTTGAGAGTGATTTTTTTGCGAATTAGCATTACCGCCCAGATTACTACAGAAAGAGCAAGGATAAAATCCTCTGCCCTGACGTATACCCAAGTATTAACAACATCCAAAAGCGGTAATTTGGGATAAAGAGGGATAAATGCAAGCAAAAAAATTGTTAATGCAAATAAAAAATTGTTTTCGATCCGCTTTAAAATCTTCATAAAATCAGGATAGTGCTTTTTTGTATCTTTCTCTCAAATCTTTGTTTAACGTTAGAGATCCAACCAGAATTAAGATATCTGCTTTTGCAACAAGTAACGTTTTGGCAATCAAGTACTCAGGATATGTCTTGTGTTTTGAGTAAAAACGCAAAATGCCTTTATAAATATTGATTATAGCAAATGTTCTATTGCTGCTCCCAAGCGACTTGTGCGTAAGCCTAACATCCGGATAAAAATAAGCAGCAAGGCCTAATTTTTTGGCCCGATAACAAATTTCCATATCCTCTACATACATAAAAAGCTCTTCATCAAACCCCTGCAATTTCTCAAACACACCAGATTTAACCATCATGCAAGCCCCGCTCACCCAGTCTACTTTTTGGATCTTGCTTGGACTTGATCTTAAAAGTCCAAATCGCTCAAGTCCCAAAAGCATAATAAAAAGATTAAAAAGAGTATAGAATTTTCCGCAAGATGGCTGTACTGAACCATCATTGTTTTGCAGTCTTCCTCCCAAAATAGCAACCTTGGGATTTTTATTTAAAAACTCAACCATAGACAAAAAACCTTTATCTAAAACTTGCGTATCTGAGTTAAGAAAAAGAATATATTTCCCTTTTGCGTTTTTTGCACCCAAATTACACCCTTTTGCAAACCCCAAGTTTTTTTTACTCTGAATTAATGTTAGATTTGAGATTTGAGATTTGAGATTTGAGATTTGAGATGTCGACCCATCGGAAGAGTTATTATCTACTACAATTATTTCCATCTCTTTTCGCTCTAATTCGTCTTTATATTGTGAGGCCAGCGAATTAAGACACATGATTGTTAAATCTTTTGTGTTGTAAGACAAAGTGACTATGGAAAGTTTAATCATGCTATCTAAACCAAGCGGCGCGGCCAAGTCGGTAATTTAAATCTTTTATATTTCGGTCCCCAATATATCTTGCAGGAACTCCTCCGACAATCGAATTCTCTTCAACATCTTTTGTTACAACAGCTCCGGCCCCAACAACAGCGCCTTTTTTGATTTTAACTCCGGGAAGAATGACCGCTCTTGGGCCAATAAATACATAATCTTCTATAACAACCGGAGAACTAATAGCTTTAAAGTTAGGATCTCTGACGTCATGCTCGGCGTTGTAAATCATGACTTCAGATGCAATATCTACGTGGTTTCCAATTATAAGTTTGTCCCTACCATCCAACACAGCATCTTCACCAATTATCGAATCCTCTCCAATTTCAATATTAAAAGGGCTGTAAAGTTTTAAGCCCATATGAATAGTTGATCCGCGGCCTATTTTCATACCAAAAAGACGATAAAAGAACCTACGGAAGTGATGAGAAGGAATACATCCCACACAATGCAGCTTAAATATTATAATTTCAAGAAATATTGTTTTTATTCTATTGATAATTCTTTTCATCATTAATCCTTAATCACTAATTCTTCCAAAGTCTTAAGTGTTTCTTTTGCTGTTTTTTCCCAACTGAATTTTTTAACCTGCTCATGTCCTTTTTTTATAAGGCTTTGTCTCAAATCATTATCATTTATTATTAATTCTAACTTCTTAGCGATATCACCTACGCTTAAAGGGTCCACATATAAAGCCGCGTCTCCGCCTACCTCAGGAAGAGATGAAACACTACTAATTACAACAGGACACCCGTATTTCATTGCCTCAAGAACAGGCAGTCCGAACCCCTCATAAAGACTGGGGAGAGCAAAGCACAAGGCTTTTTTATATAGCAGCGGAAGGTCTTTGTCTTCTACAAAGTCCAAAAACTTTACTCTCTTCTCTACCCCAAACTTACTTGGCGCTTCCAAGATTTCATCATATAGCCAACCTTTTTTCCCAACAATAACCAACGAAATGTCATTCTGAGGCTTTGCCGAAGAATCTCGGGATCCTTCACTTCGTTCAGGATGACATATGCGGCTAAATGCCTCAATCAAACGCACAATATTCTTTCTAGGCTGCAGCGTTCCTACGAAAAGAATATATTTCCCTTTGATTTCAAATTTACTACTTGCTTCACTCATATCTGATAACTTCTTTATTCCAGGGTAAGTAACAACCACCTTATCATCCTTTGTTTTGTACGTTTTAATTATATCACCTTTTGAGGCTCTACTAATTGTAAATACAGCTGATGCATTTCTCACAGAATAAGCTGTCCAATTATTTAGCTGATATAAATCATATCTTTTAAAAAGATCTGGAAAATGAATGTACGAAAGGTCCATTACAGATACTGCTGTTGGGATAGAAGAAAATCGGGGAGCGTAATGAGTTGGAGTAAAAAAAACATCTGGCCGGTTTTTATTAAAAAAGAGATCAAAAGGTAAGGCAAATTGGGTCCAAAATTTCTTAGGCCCAATCACTCTATACTTCCAACCATTTCTTTCCTCTGGCAAATCTTTATTGGGTTTATTTTTTAAATAAATTCTGAACTCTAAATTGTTAATTCTAAATTGTTCGAATTGCCTTAGCAATTCGAAAGCATACTCTCCGATTCCAACTTTCTCATCTACATTGGCCTCATTTCCATCAATACCAATCAGCATAGTATTAAGTATAAAGTATCATGTATTAGGTATAGCTCTCTGAACTCTTAATTAAGCCGTTTATTAATTTGTGCAAGCGAATTGCTTGCTGAGCAAGAGCATCAAAATCTTTGACTGACAAAAATCTTAGGTCTCTTGAAATCACTAGCTGATTCTGTAATTCAGTCGTTGATCCCAAAGCCATATAATAAAACTGCATTTTCTCTTTTTTACTTTTCCTTGAAAATCCCTCTGCTATGTTACTTGTAATCGACGCTGCGCAGCGCTTCATTTGATCAACAAGGCTATATTCAGTTCTTGTAAAAGCCGCTACTATTTTATAGATAAATAAAACCAGTTTATGCCCCTCTTGCCATGCAATCAAATCTGTAAAGCTTTTTATTTTTCCGTTTCCCATACTTAATACCTACTTCCTAATACCTTATACTTTTTATGTTCCCGGATAAATAACGCTCAATCTCTTTTCTTCAATTCCCAAAATATCCATTGCGTCTTTTTTTGTTGCCTCTGAAATACAAAAGATAATTTCCGACTCTCTTTTCACCCACCTCAGCTTATTCCTCTGAACATCAACGATCTTTTTGTCTGTTTCATCGGGATATTTATAAACAATAAGGTCGTACAAAATTGTGGCCTTTTTAGCTTTGACTGTGGGAGGCTCAGTCCAATCAGAAGTTATAAAAACATCCACATCCCCAATCAGCCACTCAATCGGCAAAATATGCATCCTGTTCCAAAGTAAATCTAGGATAGTTGGTGGAACCCTAAATGTTTTAATTTTGAAGTTTTGAGATATAGATTTAAGATTTGAGATTTGAGATTTGAGATTTTTTCTCATTGATGAGAAAAATAGGATGTATTCGTTTTTCTTGTCGATTTTAGAAAGTTGGCTAACGAGATTCAAAACTAGCTGAGAAGTACCTGTTCCTTCGTAAGCAATCTGGCTTATATCAATTCCTATTTTCATGCCACTTCGCTTATCCTTTCTTTAAATAATTCTTTTAACATAATTAAACTACCCTACAAGCTTTTACTCAAGCTTCGAGGCATGACCCTTCCGTAGTTTTACTCGGCCTTCGTAGCCACTCTCGCCTTGCCGGAACCTTCGGCGAAGCGCAGGTCGGCGAAGGAGGCACGAAGGGGGGTCATATTTTATCCGGTAAATAAAATCTCAATATTTTTAATTTTTCCCAACTTTCAGCAGGAATATCCTGAAGCTTGGTCTTTTTTACATAAAGACAGCTTGGCTTATCTACATAGTATAGCTGAATGTAATCATTTGACCTAAACTCCGGTAAGAAGGGTGAAAAAGGCTGTTCGTCTGAGCATGCATAATAATAAAAATCAGGAGGATTACTGCGGAACATTTCCGAACGTGCGTCAGTGAAAAGAGGAAAAACAGCTGCAGGGCCTAGATAAGTAGTGTACTTGTAAGAAGAATCTATTCCCGCTTGCCAATATATAAGATAATCCCACAAATCTACAAAAAGCGTGTCATTTGAATCAGACAGCAATCTGATTGCTTCACCATTTATATAATATTTATCAAATTCCAGCCTGAACTCCCTATTTCTGCTAATTTCTTTTCCCTGTAAGTTTTCTGCAAAAAATGAACCGGGAGAAATGGCATAAATAAATAAAACTATAAAAAGAATCGCTAAAGTGCGGGAGACAGGAAGAAAATTTTTAATTTTAAATAATTCTTCCAAAAGCAGCATTGTTAACATAACAAACATCCCAAACCAAACCAGCATATGGAAGGCTTCATAAAAAGTGGTCCCGGGGAGAACATGTCTTCCATTGGAAATACCTAAAACGATAATGGAAAAGACTGCAAGTTTAAACCTCTTGGATCGGATAAGTAAGATCCATAACGAAATTAAAAAGATAGCGCTCAAGCCCATTAATAGGTTCCTTAAGAAATTCCATTTCCCCACAAAGAAAATATATATGGGATAGAAAAAAGTTCGTAGAAATTCTAGTCCGAAAATTTCATTTGCTTTTGCTCTTCCTAATACCGGCTTTAGATTTACAACTACAACCTGATATATGTAACTCCTAAGATCGGTAAAGGCAAGAACTAGGAACGATAAAAGAAGAACAATTCCCAATGAAAGATATTTTGCGCTTTTCCATTTTCTTCCCCACAAAATAACTGCATACATAAAAAAACCTGATAAGATATAGGGCTCTCTCAGAAATATGATTGCCCAAGTGAAAAAACCGGCTGTAATATAATCAAAGGAAGATAGGTTTTTTCCGGTCAATTTTACCCAACACAATCCAAGTAAATATACCTGCAAATATACGACTAGAGATTCCGGAAGAAAAAGACTTCCCATAAAATAAAATTTTGTGGCTTCAAATAAAAGAACAAAACCAACTCCTGGCTTACCAAAACGATAGATAATAAACAAATCCATTAAAAAAGCAAAGACGAATATGAACATGCGATGATAAAGAACTAATTGATAGATGGAATCCGGATGAGAGATAAGATGTATTACGTAACTTAGGTATGGCATTAACATTTGATGGTGAAAAAAAATATCTTTATATAATATTTTTCCATCAAACATGAAATAGCCGGCGAGGTAATTAAAGCACTCATCAAAACATCCAAACATCGCAAATCTCTGGTAAGAAATCTTGAAAAGTAATATAAAAAAAGGCAAAAGAAGGAAGGAAAAAATTAAAGTCTTAATTAACTTATTAGAAAAATTTATTTTTATTTTCATTTCTTAGTTGTAATATAAACTCCCAAAAGCGCTAATATTCCACCAATAATAAGTCCTGTTGTTAGTTGCTCTCCCAAAAGAAAAAAAGCTGATAAGTACGCAAAAATTGGAAGAAGATAAAATTGCATGGAAGCCAAAATAGATCCCCCATGCTTTATTGCGTACTGATTTAACAGATAAACTATAATAGTTGAAATAATACTTATATAACTCAAAGACAAAGCGCCGGAAAATGTTAGTTTCTGCCACCAATTAGGATAAAAGGTTAACTCAATCAGAAATAATGGAAATAGTCCTATGCAAGTTACCCATATAAAAGCTGAGGTAACAACGAACGGAGAAAAAGATTGTAGCTTCTTTTTTGAATACGCCATATACAAAGACCAAGAAACAACACCCATACTAATAAGCATGTTTCCTAAAAGATCACCGGAAAATTTTACTTCTTTTTCAAGAACTGGAAGCAAGGCCACAAGCACTACTCCCAAAAATCCAAGTGCTATGCCGATTTTTTTTCTTTGATTCAATCGATCTCCAAACAAAATAAAAAGGAATATGGCTGTTAAAAGGGGAACTCCTGCATATAGCAATGTACCAATTGTTGCAGTTGTTGTTTTAATTCCTAAGATGAAAAATACAATGTTGATCGTCCCTAATAGGGAAAAGGGTATAAGTTGTTTTAAATCCTTAAAAAAATTAGTTTTCAAAAGAAAAGGGGAAATAATAACTCCTGCAATTAAAAAGCGAATAAAAGCAAAAGCCAAAGGAGGAATACTCACAAGACCAATCTTTATAACGGCTTGTGTCGCTCCTCCTAAGACAGACGCTAATAAGATAAAAACGAGGGCTTTTTGTTTATCGCTCATTTTTTGAATTTAAACAAATAAAAAATAATCGCTAGGAAAAAAAATGCTGCGGCATACCATGTAAGTCGTTCTGCTGTGAAGAAAATCCAGAAAGAAAAAAGAGGAATTGACAAGAAAAGACACAGAATTCCGCAAAATACTGCAAGCTTGGGATTACGTTTAAAAATCAATAAGGCCAAAACCACAAAAAAAGCTATATCTTGTATCTTCATTATGTTTTATCTATAATGAATTATTACACAAAACCCATTAAATGACAAAAACTTCTCTACCTACTAATTTCGTCAAACATACTAGCAAAAACCCCTTACAAAGATTGTTAATCAGTAACTTTTACTCATCGCTAATTGCCTTGGCAAAACCTTTATCGCCACAAACAATTCTTGACGCTGGCTGTGGGGAAGGATTTACCATGGATAAGTTAGCTAAATTTGGAGTAGGTAAAAAAATAGAGGGGGTTGAGCATTCAAAGGAAGCAATAGCTCTTGGAAGAGAACTCTTTCCAAACTTAACATTCAAAGAGGGAAGCGCTTATCAGCTACCCTATAAAGATAATTCTTTTGATCTTGTTGTTTGCACTGAGGTACTGGAACATTTGGAACGTCCCGCAAAAGTACTTAGCGAAGTATTAAGAACGTCAAAAAAACACGTTTTGATCTCTATCCCTAATGAACCTTTCTTTATGCTGGGTAATTTCATGAGAGGAAAGAATTTGTCACGGCTTGGAAATGATCCTGGACATATAAATCATTGGGCAATTGCATCTTTTTTAAATTTTCTTAAAAAAAATGAGGTAAAGGTAAAAACAGTAAAACTTCCTTTCCCTTGGATACTTGTCTTAGGGGAGAAATAACTAATCTAATAACTTAAACACTTTAATTTTTCCGAAGCTTTTACTTTCCATCTCAGAAAGCCAGTTAACTTTTCCCAATTTATTAATGGTTGCCGTATATAACTTTTCATCGTATTTTCTTTCTGTTAAGAAAAGTTCTTTCAGATAGTCATAGGGAATAATAATATATTTTACTTCTTCATCTATTAATTGTTTTTTTGTCTCTAACGTATTAAATTTATCCAATACTTCGGAGACGGAACTTACTCCAAACAACTCCATTGAAGATATCGCAGGAATAGTCCTTGAATTAAAACCAAATCTTTCAATCTGTGGAACCCAAAGTGTTTTTGTAAAAGCCGTCTGAGAATACAAAAAGTTTTTAAGACTAATATATTCTTTTGGAACATCATGCGGCTTGAAAGTTCCCGTTAAGTTTCCCAGCATAGCAGGATGAATTGTTATTAACCAAAATGCCATAAAAACTATACTTAATACTTGCCTGCCCGCCAAAGCCTTGGCGAAGGGGGGATACTTAATACTTGATACTTTTTCACTGAGTTTATATAAACTTAAAGGTATTAATACCATATATGAAACCGCTATTAAAATGTAAAATTTCGTTGGATCTCTGAAGACAGAAAATCCCGGAAAATTCGATAACCATCCATATAATTCTCCGAATGGAGGATTTGTACCTTTAGCAAAGAATGCTCCCAAAATTCCTAAAAAGGCGAAAAATAAGACTATGCGATTGTTAAATTGTTTCATTGTTGAATTGCCTAAGATAAGGGAGGAAAATGCAATAATAGGTATTAAAATAAACTCTGGTTTCATAAACCCGATTTTTCCAAATATATTTTCCGGCCAATTTGGGTGTAAAAGAGAAATTGAATTTGAAAAGGTTGCAAAACTTAGAAAATCTGCGTTTGCTGCGTCGATTGCAGATTTATATTCTGTATTAAAATAACCAAAATTAGGTAAAATCCAAAACAAGTTGGTTGCAATAGTTAGAACTAAAACTACAAGAATTCTTTTTAAAATTTTTACATTAAATTCTTTATATCTGAATAAAATATATAGAGCTGCGATAAATACACTCAATAAGAATATTCTCGGATCAAACATTAATTGGGTTCCCAAAGCCAAAATTGCAAAAATATATAATTTTGAATTTTGAATTTTGAATTTTGAATTAAGACTCGAAGAACTATTTGAATCAATAAGTTTCAAAAAAAATAGGAAAACAAGAGGGATCATGGAGTAAGCGATTGCAACTCCCATCTGCCCTCCGCCAACCAACATTAGAATATAAGTGTTTGCTGTAAAAATAATTTTTCCTAGCGATATAAAAATCGTAGATTCTTTGCCATCAATCTCAAATTTATAGGCTAGGTATTTTAAGAAAAAATATGAAGATACCAAGCTAATTACCAAAAATGGAAAAAACCAAAAGATCTTCTCTGCTGCTTCCCAAGGCAAAGAAAAAAACTGAACTCCAAGCTTGGCTGTCAGCTGATAGTAAGGCTCAAGCCACAGAAAGGGCAGATCTGTTGGAATCTTAAACGCCTGAATATTTTCTACAAACAAATATGGCCAATCTCCGCTTGATAAAGTTTTCGAAAACTGAAACCATGGTAAGTAAATAAAGAGAATTATAATAACTACAAGAAAATATCTCATTCTTTATTTTTGTACATCTGAAAAACTTCCTTTGCATAATTAACGCATATAAAAATGAGCAGAAAATAAAAAATGTTTCCAAGCGGGTCAACAAACGCATCCAAACCAAAAAAAGTTAGGATGATATCCATAAGCAGAACAAAAAATGCGAATAAGACCAATGTTTTTACGGAAGGCGTAAACAGTATGCCCCAAGACGTCAAAATTATCACAATACTTAACTGTGGAGAAAGTATGATATTGACAAAGGGAATGTAGATAAATAGAAGCGCTAACACAACTATAAGAAGAAAAAGAGAAACTACTCTTCCCAGATTTACATGATACCATTCAATAAGCCTACTAATGTTATTACGCATATTTTTTTAATCTTATAATTATTCCTATAACTGCAGTGATTGATAATAGCGATATAATTGCGCCAAACGTAAAATATCTTTGCGGACCATAAACGACATCAATATCCATATCTCCGGTTTTATCAACATACCAAACATTTGCATATTTATTTCCGATGACATGATCACCAATGTTTGCTTTCCACCCAGACGAATATCTCCTGCTAAAAACAAGGTAAAATGGTTCATCTGCTTTTTCAACATGCACTTTATAGTGAGTTTGATTTTCTTCTTCAAAAGTTATCTCTGGTATGTTTTGAAAAACATTTTTATCTTGTTTAACTAACGTTACTATCGGACTTGTAAGCTCTATGAGAGCGAGATCGGAAATATTTTCTTTAAATAAATCTTCAGTTAATGTTGCTGCACAAAAAGCGATACGTAGCCTATTTGAATATTTGTTTAAATGCATTGTATTGGAAGAAACAGTTATCTTATTATTGGTCACGTGTTCTCTTGAAATCGGAAAAAAAGATCTGTATGTAGGGGCGTATGTTTCAGCATTATCGATAAAAAGATAAAAGCTTTGATCAAAATTATTTCGGGATAAAAACCTAAGACTATATGTTTTTGCTGGAGAAAAATTGTTAATCACTGAAGAGACGCAGTTTCTTGCGGCGATAGTTTGCAGCGTACCAGGAGTAAAAAGATTTTTCTGCTCAGGAAAAACTAATGTCAATATTTGATCTCCCTGACCAAAATATAAATCTCCTAATATTATATATTTATAATCAAGTTTCGGATCTATTTTTACGGGCTTATCATTAATGGAAACTATGATACTTGACGGATCATTATTTACCAACGTACCAATTGTGTCACGGCGTATACGGACAAAGTAATTTCCGCTTTCTTCCGTTACGAATCTATATTTTTTTTCAATACTTGCATTTCCAATTGTATAAGATGCCTGAACTTCATTATTAAGCTGACTTATTGAAAGAAGTATTTTTTCCAGATCAGAGAATACGCTTTTGCTATCAATCTTTGTAGAAATAATGTTTGAAATGTATTTGTCTTCTGCCTCCAAATACTGCTGGATAACAAAAAAAGTATAATAAGGGTTCGCGGATTTTTCAAAAATATTTGGGAGCTCTTGGCCAACTAGGTCCAGATTGTGAATAAATTTATTTTTTGCAAAAGCAATATATTCTTCATTTCTCCCCTGTGAAACAAGCTCGTTTATTTGTCCGCTAAGTTTTAATGTTTCTCCAAGAAGATTTACAACATAGCTATCTACGGATTTATACTTTGGGCTGAAAATTCTGTCCCGCAATTCTACGAATTGGTAGAACTTTGAATCAATCAACACGCGTGGCTTTGGTACAATCAGCTGCAAATCCTCTTTTTCTATATCGCAGTTGAGACACGACGGCTGAATAAATGTGTGAGAAAAAGTCTGAGGGTTTTTTATAAAACTGTCTCCTTCGAGAATGAGTGCATTATCTGCAATAGTATAGTGCTCATTTGCTGTATTTCCAATTCCCAGGATAGCTGACGTTCTTGCAAAAAAGAGCGGTTTTTCCTCTGTGTACGCATATAAGTCCCATTGGCCGAATGATTTAACTTTAACAATTTTTGGATTCCCCAATAACCTTTCCTCCAAAAGTAAAGGGTCTGTTGTTTCCTGATCCGGAATATCATAATAGAAATCTTTTCGGGCCAAAAAATATTTAATACTAAGCGCATTTGCATTTGCATCCATTTTTAGATAATTTTTTTCGTTAACAGCAGAGTAGAAATCGTTTAATATTCTTGTTTCCGCAGAGGAAAGAACAACTGTATTTTCAATAATATTTTTGTTGGCAAAATTTCCCAAAATTGGAGCAAGGCTCATATATCCCCATCTATATTGTTCCAAACCCCAATTGCTATTTAGCTGCGGAAGCAGCAGTACTTTATCGTTTTTCCCATTTTCCCTCCACCATTTGGAAAATTCATGCACATAAGACGGAACTGTTACGCGCGAGGCAATTTGCCTTGATTCAATTCGGAAAATATTACCGGTCAGGTAGGGAAAATGATATAAAATAAGCAATAATATAATTACAAGCGGCAATAGAACCTTTAGGGGAGAGCTTATTTGTCTCTGTTTTATCTTCCCTAGAATAAACTCAATTGCTTCGCTCAAAAAAAGTCCAATAAGAAAGCTTATAGAAAACCAGTAGGCATATCCGAATTTGAAAATTGCCGAACGAAATGCAATAAAACCGGGAATAACCTCCATTAAAAACTCCATTATGGAGCCCAGCGGCTTATGTACGCCCTGAGTAAAAAGAAGGGAGACAAGAAGGAGTATGAGAAAGAAAAAAATAAGTAGAGTATTCTCTTTTTTCTTTCTCAGAAAAGAAAGAAAAAGAAAAGCGGGAAAAAGAAAGCTGGCAATGATAAAAAAAGGATTTTGTAAATATATTAACGCGTAGGGGTGATCTTTCCCGCTATTATACCAATCCGGTATTCCCTGCAGACGCAAAAGGTTAGCTATGCTGGTGTCGGAACTTAAATATTTTGCCCACTCAATAAGCCCCAAGACTCCTCCCGAGCTTTGCACAAGAGCGCTGTATTCCCGTAAAGTTGTCAGCAAGAATGGAACCAAAGTATAAGCATTAAGCAAAATATACGAAAATCCAAAGCAAAGAAAAAATAAAGTAAGATACCCAATATTTCTCTTCTGGTTTGTAAAGAAATAGAAACCAAGAAAAAAGAAATAATAAACTGAAAGCGCAATAAGTAAGCCTCCGTAAAGAGGGAAACCAACCCATCCCCCGCCGTTAAAGATGGATAGTAATATAGAGCAAGTAAGTGCGGTTTTTATTATATTTCTCAAAGTAAGCTTCTGCAGGGCCATAGGTATAAGAAGCGAAAGAATTAGAGGCATAACAACAACGAGAGAAAACTTTGTTCGTTCTGCTACCCACCATGCCTGAAGAATGTAGAAATTAAATGCATATAAAACAGGGAAAAAATATCGAAGATATGAACTTTTGATTAGACCAGCCTTTTCAAGTCTGGTGATAAAAAAATAGGGAGAGAATAATAGTAAAAAGAACCAAAAGCTGAACACGATTTTTTGACTAAGCTGGACCGGAAGTCCCAACAACTGAGGAATGCTATCCACAAAGTGAATAACTAAGCTCCCCTGAATACCGGACTGATCCATGTCAAACCCAGATGTTGTAGTCCATGAAAATATTCTATCTTTTAGGAAAGCTGCCGCATTAAGAGGGTAAACATTGTCATAGCCTATTAGAATTTGGTCTTTAGGGAACCATAAAAACGGAACAAATGATAACGAAAACAAAAGTATAGTCAAAATTATTTTTCGTAATTTCATGTTAAGAAAGAATCGGTTCAAGATTATCTTTATTACCTATTATCCATTTATAAATTTCCTCTAAAGTCTTTTTCGTGGATTTTTTTGGACTCCATCCGGACAATTTTGTTATTTTACTGTTATCCCCAATGTATATCCTTACATCCCCCGCCCTATCTTCTTTTACTTTTTCTATTTTTATTTCATTCCCAGAAATATTCCTGCAAAGATTTGTTAATTCTAAAAGAGAAAGACTATTTTTTCTTCCTCCTCCAACATTAAATATTTCTCCACTATATTTTTCTATATCCTCCAGTTGAATTTTTAAAAGATCGAACAGATCGTCTATATCTATTATGTCCCTAACCTGTTTTCCCTCTCCTCCAAATCCTATGTATGATAGAGGTTTTTTGTACACGTGCTTTGCCATCCATAACACGATAACTCCCTGGTCCACTTTTCCCATCTGCCAAGGGCCAGTAATAAGGCCGCATCTATTTATGATTCCCTTTATCCCATAATTGTTGATGTACTCTGTCAACATAAACTCTGCAGACAATTTTGTTGCTCCATACAAAGTCCTAACTCCGTCCAAAGGAAAATCTTCTGTTATCCCTTCTTCCGAACTACCCCTTATTGACTGATCGCTAACAAGTGAAAATCGTGTTTTATCTTCTTTAAACGACAGATTATTTAAATGTTTTACCGGATAGACTCTGCTTGTGGACAAAAATACTACGTCTGCTTTTGTTTTTCTCGCCAACTCAAAACAGTTTAAGGCGCCAATAAGGTTGGTGTCTACAAGATATTCCGGAGATGATGTTACCCCAGCCATAACCGATGGCTCAGCAGAACATTCAATAATAAGATCTATATCTGAAAGAGCAAGGTCAGCTCTATTTCTGACATCTCCACGAATAAAACCAATTCCCTGCTTCTTGAATCGAGGAAGATTAAGTTCGGATCCTTTCCTAATCAAGTTATCAAAAGCCGTGATTTGAATTTGCGGGAATTCTTGTTTTAATTTTATGCAGATATTCGATCCTACAAATCCGGCTCCGCCAGTCACAAGAATTTTTTTATATTTCATATTAGGAGAAATGCCCAAAGCGGCAGATGTTTTCAAGAATCATATCGCCTGAGTATTTGAAATCCCACTTAGGATAGTGAGATTTGAATTTAGACACATCAGAAATGTACCAAATATGGTCTCCGGATCTATTTTCATTATCATAATCGAAGTTAGCTTTACGTTTTAGAATTTTTTCTATCTTTTCGATTGCTTCGAGAATTGATATGTTTGAATGGCGAGAGCCTCCTATGTTGTAAGCCTCTCCCATTCTTGGATTTTTGTAGACATGATAAAAAGCATTAACCAAATCAAAAGAGTGAATATTGTCCCTAACTTGCTTCCCTTTGTATCCATAAATCGTATATTTCTGACCCGTCGCAATACATTTAACCAAATATGCCAAAAATCCGTGAAGCTTTGTTCCTGAATGTGCAGGACCTGTCAGACATCCTCCTCTAAAAACCGTTGTTTTGAGTCCAAAATATTTTCCGTACTCCTGAACCATAACATCTGCTGCGACTTTTGATGCGCCAAAAATACTATGTTTTGAATTATCAATGCTCATCGACTCGTCTATTCCCTTGTAATATTTGTGGGTTTTGGGCAACTCATAACGCAACTTTTCTTCGATTAAAGGAAGACTATTCGGAGTATCTCCATATACTTTATTCGTAGATGTAAAAATAAAAACAGATGAAGGGCTATATTTTCTAAAGTTTTCCAAAAGATACAAAGTTCCTAATGCATTTACTCCAAAATCGGTTAGAGGCTCTTTTGAAGCCCAATCATGCGATGGCTGAGCAGCAGTGTGAATTATTAAATCAAATTTATGCTCTTTGAAAATTTTCTCAAGGCCTTCTTGATCGCGAATATCTAGGTTGTAGTGCTTGTAGTTTTTATATTTTGTTTCCAAAAACTTTCTGTTCCAGGAAGTACTCGCTTCTTTCCCGAAAAAATATGCCCGCATGTCGTTGTCTATTCCGATGATTTCAAAGTCTTTTTCGGCGAAAAATTTAACTGATTCAGATCCGATAAGTCCCGCAGACCCTGTCACTAAAATCTTTTTCGACATATTCTAAGTATTTAATTTGGTCTCTGAATAATGTAAAATATTATAACACAATTATGCCTGACAAAATACTCATTGCAACGTTCTCCATTTGGAATTCCAAAGGACAAACATCCATAAACGGCATGATTGAGCCATTGCTTTCCTTTTTCTTGCCCCAAAGCAAAATAGTCGATCTAATTGATGGACCGCATCCGGGAAGCAGCACCGTCATAACACGTTTTGACCGATACGCTAACGGGAGCCTTAAAAAAAAATCATTATCTCTGGTTAGTATCCTCATGTTTCCATTACTTAAAATAATAAATATCAATGGTACACAAATATTATTTAAATTACGGGATTTTCTAACGGTCTTTGAACTATTTATTATTTCCAAAACAAAATACGATCTTTTCATAGGACTTGAGTCTATCTACACAATTGCCGGAATAATACTGAAAAGATTGGGACTGACTAAAACAGTTGTTTATTATGTTTCAGACTATATTCCAAATAGATATTCACAAAAATGGCTGAATAATTTGTATCTTTCTCTTGATAGGTTTTGCTGCTATTCAGCCGACTTTATTTGGGACGTATCACCGGCAATGTTTGATGCAAGAATTAAAGCTGGTCTTGATCCAAAAAAATCTGCACCTGTAATTTTGGTACCCAATGCTTTATTTCCAAAACAGATTTCTTACTTACCCTTGGATAAAATCAAACCCTTCACGTTGGTTTTTGCAGGAACATTCGGTCCTGAAAATGGACTTCCTATCGCAATCCTTGCTATGAAAAGAATATTAAACAAATTTCCTAAAGCAAAACTTAGCATTCTCGGAGGAGGCCATACTCCGCAAAAAGAACTTGAAAATTTGGCAAGGGATAATAAAGTTGAAAAAAATATAATTTTCCACGGTTTTATACAAGACGCAAACAAACTTTCCAATATTGTTAAAGAATCGAGTCTAGGTATTGCTCCCTACATGTCTTATCCTGATTCCGCAAGATGGTATGGTGACGCAACCAAAATAAGACTTTACTTTGGAGCAGGATTACCAGTAATCACAACTCATGTACCTCCTCTAAGCCGTGAGATAGAAAAATATGGATCAGGGATTATTATAAAAGATAACGAGGAAGATTTAGCCAACGCAGTAATTAAAGTTTTTGAAGATAACAATCTTTACATGCGAATGAGAAAAGAAGCGATTAACTTTGCTAAGAATAATACTTGGAAAAATTCTTACAGCTCTGCTTTAAAAAAAATGGGTACAATTTAATTGGTGGATCCTGTAGGCATACTTATATGCCCCGTTTCATCAATTTCTTTAAAAGTTAAAGAACGAATTACTGCTTTTTGAATATTTAAATTAATAGGCAATTGAAAATTATTTATTCTTATTTTCTCAAGCATGGTTCCCTGGGCCGGGATAAAAATATTATAAGTATGAGGCTGACCATCCAAAATTACACTAAACTCTTTAGAATTATTTTCGCTGAAATTTTCCCAGCTATCTGTTAACCACCAAATCTTAGCTTTGGCCTGAAAATCAAGAGAGGTAATAAGACTTGTGTATTCATTAATACCTTTTAAAGAACATTGCATTGGATTATCAATTAGATGTTTTGAATAACCTTTCAAATCCTCTGTTTTACTTTGCGAACTTGTCCAAATTTCAGACATAGCTGGGGCATTTTTTATCAAAATATCTGTAATAATCATTTTTATGTACCTAGCGTTTGTTTCTGGAAAGTTTTCCAAAACGAATTCTCCGTCCAATCTTCCCGGCCCCTTATTGACCTCTTTTAATTTTTTCCAATTCGTACCATCTTCTGATCCCAAAATAACATATTGAGTGGGCGTAGTTCTTTCTAGATAGTTCACCCAAACAAATGCAGTTACAGGCTTTATGGTTTTTAAGTCCAAAGTTACTTCTACTAACTTCTCATTAGCCCAATCCAACACATGCCCCGACCAATTAGTATTAAATAAGCCATCGTACAAAAATTCTTTTTCACTATATTGAGTTTGCGAAGTAACGTCTATACTTCCCTGTTTTACAAATTCTTTACGCTCTTTATCTAAAGCGATAAACATAGGAATATTTTTACATGATGCTGGATCCATAACCTCATCAATTACCAAATTCACTAAATCTTCTTTTATAATTTCATCTCCTACAGTAGTGGAAATATCACGATAGGGAAGTTTTTTCCCATCCAAAATAGCCGGACTCGCAGTAATGGTTAGACTAAGCATTGCAGGAACAATACTTTTATAATCTATATTTGCATCTATTTGCGGGTTAACCCCCACAGTATCCTTTTCTCTTTCTAAAATAAAAGAACCGGTACTAAACGAATTATTATTTGAGAACGGAGTATTGCTAGACCATTTTGAAAGATTTAATACACTAGGGACTGTTGGATTTTTCAAAAGTGATATTATTTCCTTAGTTGTATCTATGATTTTCCATTGATCGATATAAAAACTTTGTAAGTCATCCAATTTCATCTTCCCCATTTTCACATCATAAAGATACTCATCAAAGGAACGCACAGCAGGAACCCTATTTGGAAATCCATAAAATAATGCAAATGCAGTGCTAGGAAAAGAACTCCCAACTAAGTATCTCAAGTTAGAAGTATTTTCAATATTTAACAACAATACTGAATTTTTAGGTATGGATGGGGTAATTTTCCTTATATTATCATATATTCGTCTTGTAGGTTTACTGACATCGTTGACTGTTTGATAAGCAGCTATATTCATAAGAATTATTAAATATGCAGAGTAAAAAAATACAAAGATTGGGAAAAAAGCTATCTTTTTAAACTTAATCACGTAAAACAAAGTTCCCAATATAAGTGCTGTCCCAACAGCAGAGGGCGTTAAGTATCTATCGGTAGTTATAAGATAGCTATATCCGGGAACGCCAACAAAATAACCAATATAATGCCCAAAAATTAAAACTACTCCAAAAAGTAAGACTCTGCTAAGAATATTTTCCCTGTTTTTCCATAATCTGAAACTGACCAGCAATAATGACAGCAAAAGTGTCATACCCAGCATAGAAGTAAAACCGGCATGTATCTCAAGATTTGAAAGTATGGGCTGTTTTATCGCCCATTTATTGAAGAAGAAATATGCAATTTCTGTGGCAATTAAAATCAAACCAAAATACTTCTGAACTAAACTTTTATTTTTAAAAACAATAAACAATGTCGCCAAAGTAAAAAGCAAAATGAGGATAATTTCAGGGACTGGGTTGCCTGGTAGCTTACCAAAAAAGCTATAGATAAATTTTGTTATATTGTCCGGAATAATAACGTTACTAAAACTTGCAAATGGGTTAATAAAATATGCATATAATTTATCTCTCCCCATTGTGTAGAAAAATGCTCCAACAGTAGTCGTATGTCCGGACCCCAACGTAGCGCTGTACAAATTCCTATAAACTAAGACAAAGGGAATTAATTTTACTAAATTAAGCAAGATATTTCCTATAGATTTTTCCCATCTCGCAAATAAAATTGTTAAACCCAAAACTAAAAATATAAGTCCATGAGCCCTAAGATTTTCTATCTCCAAAGATGCATAAAACAGAAAGATGCTTAACAAGTAATACAAAATATTATTTGTTTTATAATGTTTTGCCAAAATCCAAAGAGTCAAAGTGGTAAATATTACAGCACCCAGATTCTGATAAGAATTAGACAAATGAAAAATTGTATAGCTCCCAATATATCCTGACGCACCATAAATTGCAGCTGCTCCAATTGCTAAAGACCTTTTCCGTGTAATCTCAAGAAACAGCAAAAATACGCTTACAGTGGCGATAAAATAAACGAAAATACTGCCAATAAAATAAGGAGTTGGATTAAGACCAAATATTGGAAAGAAAGGCATGAAGGGAGTCGGAAGGTAACGATACGGACCGCTGCCAAACCATCCAGGCTTCATTCCCCAAAGCTCAAGATTGGGATGGGTTATTCTTAGGAATAGATCCCAATCGTCTGTCCAGAAATACAAATTTGAGACCTGCCACAAGGCTGCAACAACTACCAGCGCAAGAAAAACTAAAGCAGATATGGGGTAGTATTTATTGAAAAAATTAGAAAAAGTTTTGATAAATATAGAAATTTTTCTCATTAAAGACGATTAATAATCTATATTATATTTTAGAGGCTTAAGATGCAAGTATTTTCTTATGGTATTTTTGACTGCCCATACGCAAATTTTGTAGTAAGGAGGCGTTCTTTCAATTATTTTAAATTTAGAGTTTCCCAAAGTTCTGCCAATCCAGCGAGTTGGAATTTCTGTGATTTTTGCCTTGTCAAAATACGCCTGCAGCGTAATTGCCATAGATGCCTCAACTCCGCTTCTTGGATGGATAATCGCTTTTTCCAAAACGTTTTTTCTATACATTTTGAAAGCATTGCTTACATCTGTTGTGGGAATACCTGTCACATAATGTAAGAAAGAACAAATAAGAAATGAGCCTACCGACTGAATTAATGGTCCTCCTTTTTTTCCCCCTCCCCTTATATATCTGCTACCGCAGACAATATCCCAACCCTCATGGATTTTCTTATACATAATTTCTATGTCCTCCAGTCTGTCACACAAATCAGCCATTATAGGAATAGCTACGCCGTCTTTCACTTTATCAAATCCCAAGATTAATGCGCTTGCAAAAGTCGGGTGAGGATTATTCCTATTGATAACTACCGAAACATTTTTATTTTTTTCTGCATATTTTTTAACAATTTCACCTGTCTTGTCCCCTTCAAAAGAGTCATTTACAACTATTACTTTGTGATTAATTTTGACTCTTTCTTTAATTTTTTCCAATGTATGGATAACCGCTTCTTCTTCTTTTTTAGCAGGTACAATAAGTGTCAAAGGAAGCTTCATAAAAGATGAATTCAGGTTTTTCTTGCAATAATACCAATATTTCCAGCAGGAATTGGTACCGGTATTTTGCTCAAGCCAATTAGTCTAATAGTATAATTGACAATTTTTCTAATAACAAGAGGAAAGCCACTCATTTTAACCCAATAATTCAAAGGGTATTTGTTGACCACGTTAAAAACTTTTATCGCTTTAAATTGATTTTTTATAAATATTTCTCGTAAAGTTTTTTTGTTAAATAAATATATGTGTTCTACGTCAAAAATTGCTGAGCTTTCTCCAAATAATTTCACTGACAGTCCCTGCGTGTCGTGGACAACTACAATTACATATCCGTTTTTCTTCAGCATTGAATTTGCTCCTTTAATAAAATCGTTCGGGTCAATCATGTGATCCAAGGTATGGAAACACAAAGCAAGATCAAAACTATTCTTAGGAAATAGATTGGAATTGAAAACATCTATTTTAATTCTGTTCCTTATAGACGAGTCTGCTTTAGAAACCATTTTGTAGCTGGGCTCCACTCCAAAAACATTCTGCGTGAAATTTAAATCTTTTAAAGCCTTCAGAAAGAAACCGTTACCACAACCAACCTCCAAAACTTTTGGATTTTTGGGGAGATCTTTCTTAATTTCATTGACAATTTTGAAATAAGTTTTAATTAGATATGGTATTTGATCTTGATAATTACACAAGCTTTCCCTATAAAGGGGAAATAATTTCTCCAAGGGCAAAATAGGCGAAGAAAAAACTAAACTACAGTTTGAGCATTTATTAATTTTATAATGTACCTTATCCGGAAAACGTCTGGCGGAATAGATGTTTTTAGGGATAGCATTTTCCTTAAAAGTGGCAGGATAAAGAGTCTTAACTTGTTGCTTTTTGCCACACAAAGCACATATAATATCAATCATGTCTCCCATTATAACACGCGATCCTGTTTTAATAACAGGAGGTGCTGGATTTATTGGCGCTAATTTAGTTAACAAACTATTGGATTTGGGTTATAAAAATATTAATTTACTTATACGAAATTCAACGGACCTCAAACGCCTAAAAAATGTTCTTCCAAAAATCCGTCTTCACGAAGTTGATCTTTTGGACAAGGATGAATTAAAAACTATAGTTGAGAAAATTAATCCTTCTATAATTATTCATTTGGCAACATATAGCGCGTATAGAGATCATACAGCTGCGCTTGAAATGATTGAAGTAAATATAAAGGGTACCATGAATTTACTTATATCTTCAAAGGATATAAATTATAAAATCTTTATAAACACCGGATCTTCTTCCGAATATGGAATCAAAGAAAACCCAATGAAAGAAGATGATATTTTGGAACCTATTAGCTTTTATGCCGCTACAAAAGCATCAGCAACACTTCTCTGCCAAGTATTTTCTAAAGAGCATCAAAAACCAATTGTTACGCTAAGACCTTTTTCTGTTTTCGGACCGCACGAAGAAGAGAAACGTTTTATCCCTATAATCATTAAGGCAGCTATACAAAGGCACCCTATTAAACTTACATCAGGAACGCAGAGAAGAGATTTTGTTTATATAAAAGATGTCGTAGATATTTATATTAAAACTATATCTAAAGGAAAAGAGCTTTCAGGACAAATTCTAAATATGGGAACCGGTCTTGAATTTACAAATGATGAGGTGGTGGAAAAACTTTTCAAAGTAACAGGGAAAAAAGTAAAAATCGAAAAAGGTGTATTTCCGAAACGTTTGTGGGATACTTCTCATTGGGTAGCAGATATATCAAAAACCAAAAAATATCTCGATTGGGAACCGAAATATAGCTTGGAAGAGGGACTTAAAGAAACCTATCAATGGTTTAAAAAGTATCTTTAAAAATGAAAAATAAAGATTTAAAAAGACGAATAATTGAGATTAGCTATAAATACAAAAAATATCATCTTGGAAGCTGTTTATCAGCTGTAGATATTATCGAGGAGATATACGATTTAAAAAGAGAAGACGAAAAATTTATATTATCAGAAGGACACGCAGGACTTGCTTTTTATTGCATTCTAGAAAAACATGAAAGAAGAGACCCTGAATACCTGCTTAGGAGATATGGGATTCATCCGAGTAAGGACGAAAAAAATGGTATTTGGTGTACAACTGGAAGTCTTGGGCAAGGATTGCCTGTTGCTTTGGGAATGGCAATCGCCGACAGATCGAAAAATGTTTATTGCATGATAAGTGATGGTGAATGTGCGGAAGGAAGCGTATGGGAAACATTAAGAATAAAAACTGATCTAAAAGTAGATAATCTAAAAGTGTATATAAATCTAAATGGCTATGGAGCGTATGACGCTATCAATCCCATTCAATTAACCAAAAGGCTGAAGGCATTCTGTCCTGAAATTAATATAAGATTAACAACAGTTGAGCAATTACCCTTTCTTAAAGGATTGGATGCTCATTATCATGCAATGACTGATGATGAGTATAAGAAAGCATTAGAGATACTAAGATGAAAAGACATAATTCAATGCGCGGATGGTTCGTTTACGAACTTTTTCAGCGAATGAAGTCGAATAAGAAAATATATATACTTACCGGTGATCTAGGATATAAGATGTTAGATGATCTGAGATCTTCTTACCCTGACAGAGTATTAAACGTTGGGGCGGCAGAACAAGCAATGGTAGGAATAGGAGTTGGATTGGCTCTACAAGGAAAAATACCAATAATCTACTCTATCACAACCTTCCTCTTATACCGTCCGTTTGAAACGATTAGGAATTACTTAGATCACGAAAGTATTCCTGTTAAGTTAATTGGGGGTGGACGAGATAAAGATTATTCAGACCATGGATTTTGCCATTGGGCAGAAGAAGATAGGGAAGTTATGAAAATATTTAAAAATATAGATTCAAGATGGCCTGAAACTCTGGAAGAAATTCCAGGACTTGTTAATGATATGATAAAAAGTGACAAACCTTGGTATGTAAACCTTAGAAGATAGAAAATGGAAACTAGAAATTAAAATATGAATAAAAAATTATCTGCAGTTATCGCATGCTACAAAGATGAACAGGCAATTCCCATAATGTATGAAAGGCTTAAAAAGACTTTTGAAAAAATTGGTACTGATTATGAAATAATTTTTGTAAATGACGGGAGTCCTGACAAGACAGAACAAATCCTGGAAAATCTTGTAAAAAAAGATAAACACGTAATTGCGATAAACCATTCGAGAAATTTCAGCTCACAAATGGCATTCACAAGCGGCATGGAAATTGCTAACTCTGATGCAGTAGTGCTGCTGGATGGGGATTTACAGGATCCTCCGGAATTAATAGAAAAACTTTATGAGAAATGGATTCAGGGATATGATGTTGTTTATGGAATAAGAACAAAAAGAGAAGCGCCTCTTTACATGGCCATTGCCTATAAGCTTTTCTACAGAATCTTCCACAAATTGTCTTACATAAAAATGCCTCTTGATGCCGGAGATTTCTCTTTAATAGACAACAAGGTTGTACAAATCCTGAAAACTTTTCCCGAAAGAGACAGATTCCTAAGAGGACTAAGGGCATGGGTTGGATTTAGACAAACAGGAATACCCTACACAAGGCCTGAAAGAATGTTTGGCAGGTCAACCAATAGCCTTCTTAAAAATATTAATTGGGCAACAAAGGGAATACTTTCTTTCTCCTACGTTCCTTTGCAAATTATGACAATGCTCTCGTTCATTGTTTTCTTTATTGCCCTTGTTGCGATAGTAGTACAGATAATATTAAGGCTTGTCTTGCCAAACACTCCTCAAGGAACTACAACAGTATTAATTGCAGTGTTATTTATCGGAGCAATCCAATTATTGGGAATAAGTGTTCTTGGAGAATACATTGGCAAAATATTTGAAGAGGTAAAACAAAGACCTAAATTTATTGTAAAAAGTATTTTTAAAAATAAAGATTAAGAAAGACTTTTGATAAAAGCTGCTATTGATTCTTTAATCCGCTCAAGGTGAACATCTTCAAGTCCCTGATGACAACCAACCACAAATCCATTTTTCATAATTAGTTCCGTTACTGGGCATCCGCCTTTTATTATTCTGTTCTTTATCTCTGTAAAGCCGGGTTGCTTAAGCACATTACCTGCTAAAATAGGACGGGTCTGAATGTTATTCTCCTCAAGAAACTTTACAATTTCGAAACGGGTAAAGGGAGCATTCTTTTTTATTGTTAATGGGAATGCAAGCCATTGAGTACCAACCATAGCATCTTGTTTTGGAAGGATGAAAAACTTTTCATACTTTTTGAAAAAATTAAGCAAATGTCTGAAGTTTTCCTCTCTCTTTTTTCTAAAAACGGGAAGTTTATCTAGTTGCGCATTTCCAAACGCAGCGCTTATTTCAAGAGGCAAAAAATTGTAGCCTATTTCTGAAAAAATAAATTTTGCATCATATAGCGCTCCTTCTATTTTGGTTTTGGAGTTAAATCTTTTATCAATGCTTTCCGATTCATTAAAAAGAGAAGACTGTCTTCCCCAACCCCTTAATACCTTTGCCCTATCACGATATCCTTCACTATTTACCATTATCATCCCTCCCCCTGCCGCAGCAGTAATGATATGAGACCCATAGAAACTTGTAGTAGTAATGTCCGAATAAGTTCCTGTTGGTTTGCCATCAAAAAATCCTTGAAACGTATCACAAGAATCTTCAATAAGAAAGAGTTTATGTTTTTTTGCAATTGCCGAAATTTTTTTCATATTTGGAATATTTCCTATCAAAAGAGGTATCATAATCGCTTTTGTCTTTTTTGTAATTAATTTTTCAATTTGAGATACATCAATTATATATTTTCCCTCCTCAACATCTGCAAATACAGGAACCAACCCTTTCTGTATTATTGGACTTACAGTTGTTGAAAAAGTAAGAAGAGGAGTGATAACTTCGGATCCTGGTTTTAAATTAATAAGCTCAAATGCTAAAAGATTTGCGGATGAACCGGAGTTAACCATTATTCCATATTTTTTCCCAAAAGCCCTTGATACTCTTTTCTCAAATTCATCAGTCTCACGACCAACTGCTTCCCTATGCTCTTTCAAAACGCTGACAACTCTTTCTATTTCCTTATCATCATATACCGCCTTGGCATATGTAACCCGCAATTTACCATCCATAGTTAACAAGTATACAACAAAATATTATTCCAGCACAACAATTTCGCTATTTTTCAGATTAAATATACATGAATCTTGAGGGTCAATAACTAAAGAAACATACTGGATTTTCACTCCTACAATTGGCGCAACTAATTTTCCATCTTTTGGCTGGTCTCCTAGAAAGCTCAAAGTTCCGCCAGGATAAATATCTGGCAGAATCTCCCAATTTTCTCCATCTTCAGACACTTGAAAATATGCGTTTGTTAATTTTTTACAAGATCCGTTTTCGTCAAATGAAACCTCAATTCCCATAATTATTTTTTCACTATCTAATTTCCACTGTAATATGTCCTCTAATTTTTCCGGCATTATGCTTAGGTTTTTAAAATCAAGCTTTGAAAAATCTTTTTTAAGATATTTCTTTTCATTTTTCCATATTTTTAACAGTGGCACATTATCAATAGAAAATAAATATAGAGGCTCTAAGAAGTCCTCAGAATATTTAACTCTGTAAACATGATCCAAGCCTGTATCATGAGTTAACCCAATGATATACTCTCCTTTTTGCAAATATCCGCTAAAAGAATTATCTGCTAATAAATCGTCTCTTAACTCTGGAATATAAAAATCCGCAGGTTCGCTAAAAGTGACAGCCACATGAGATCCTTTTTCTGCATGTTCATTAAGCCAAACTGTTGCTTTTCTGTAAATTCCTCCGTCATTGTATCCCCAACCAGTAATATTTGCTTTTTTAGCTCCGCTTAAACCCCCAATCAAAGAATTGAAATAAACATTTTCTGCAGGATGCAGCTTAACCAAAGTCAAAATAAGAGGTATAAAACCCAAAATCAGAATTAATCCAATAATTCCTTTTAATCTGCTCGGAAAAAACTTGAGGAGATTGTAGGTGCCATATCCAACCAGCATAGCTAACGCCGGAATGTATTCCATGATATGCCTTACTCCACCAAAGATTGAAGTGAAAGGAAGAGAAGCTCTTGCTATTGGAACAAAAAGCCATAATAACAATAAAAATGGAAGATAATTTTTCACTTTTTTGAAATTAAGTATTGCTGCTGCTATACCAAAAATGGATAAAATCCCAACCCACGGATAAGTTGTAAGAAATATCCAAATAGCTGCGTAAGTACTAAATCCAAATATTGTTCTAAATGTAGGAGTGTAATCAGGCGCAACTCCTATCTGTCTATAAATTTCTATAACATCCAGAAAGCTCTTGACTGGTGTTTGCCACATCTGAGGCCAAACTGCAATAAAAATTCCGAACATAATTGCAGGATATGCCAACAATAACCACCACCAACTATGATATTTGCTCCTTTCTTCTTCTTTCTCTTTGAGATAAAAAATAATAAACCATGGAGCTAAAATAAATGGCAGAAAAACAATGTTTAATTTTGTTGAAAATGCACAAGCTGCAAAAATTGCCGAAAAAATTATTTTCTTTTTTGATTTAGAAACAATTCCGTTATAAAACTGCCAAATAGCTAAAGCAAAAAAAGTCATTTGAGGAATATCCTTTAAATTAAAATGGCTTTCTGCCCAAAAAAGAGGAGTTGTTGCTAAAGTAAGTGTACCAATTATTGCAGCGATAAAACCGTAAAGACTAAAAAGCCAATAAAAAATAACAGTAACCAGAATCGAAGCCAAAGATAAAGTATAAATACGATAAGAATAGTCGTCCCTAAGCCACCCAAGTTTTTCATAAAATAAAACATTGGAAAAAGTTGAGGCTATATCACTAAAAACAGGGTGCTCTATTTGATTGGATTTCATTAACCAATCGAAAGTGTGAACATCATCCTGATATATACTTCTTCTGTAATTTGGGTCTTTAGAAATCCTACTTGCAATATTTGGATCAGGGGAATATTTGCTCACATAATCCCGATGATAACGAGCATAGTCCTTGGTGATTGGTAATCCTTCATAATCTTTTCTCCCAGAAAGAAAAAAACTTACAAATGCCTGGCCCTTAAAATAATGATTTCTGGCATCCCAAAAAATATTGTAGTCAGGCATACTAACCAACAATAAAATGAAATATATGCATCCCACTATTAAAGCCAAGATTTTTTTATTTGATAAAAAATTGAACATTATTTAAAATTCTTTCTCAAAATAAATGTTGGAGATAGAATTCCTAGGAAAAATTTTATTTTTAAAAAGATAAGGGCATAGGGAAAATATCCAAAGATGTCATATCCTGATGTAATATTTCTTAAAGTATTTTCATCGAAAAATTGCTTGTGATCTTTATTCTGAAGTTTTTTTGGCGTCCAACCCCAAAGCTTTACTAACCAATATGCCCACCAATTGGAATTTGGAGTAGTCAAAATTGCCACTCCATTTTTTTTCATCACTCTACCTATTTCTTTAATTAAAAATTCAGGATTCTTGAGATGCTCCAAAACTTCCGTGCACCAAATCAAATCAAACGTCTTATTCTCAAATGGCAGTCCTTTTTCAACATCGTGTTTTAATGCCCCTTTATAATGCGGCTCTATATCTAAAGATTTAACTATGTATCCTTTTTTCTTTAGAACTTCTGACCAATAACCATCTCTACATCCAATATCAAGAGCAAGTTTTCCTTTTCCTTCCCGAATAAAAGATAGAGCAATTTTTTTTCCTGCTGTTTTATGCTTTCTATCAGCTTGTCCTATATCCAAAGGCAGATGTTGAATTATAGAAAGAATGTCCATTAGATATTTTTTTTCTTTTTGTCATTAGATTCTTCTACAACCCTGAGAAAATCTGACTTGAAAGATTTCTTCAAAATCTCAATGTTTGGCATAAGACAATGTCCTCCAATAAATCCTGGAGTTAAAACAGGTCTAATTACATTGGGCTTTGAATTTCTATATCCATCGTTATAAGTTTTGTTAAAAGCAGTTACCGCTTCATCAAAGTTAATATTATATTTCTTGCAAAATCTATCCATCTCTTGATGCCATGCAATACATAAAGCGTAATAAGTTGTGTCCAAAAGTTTTCCCATTTCTGTCTCGCGGGATGAAGTTACAACCTGCGCATTAACTCCCAAAGTTTTGTAATATTTTTTTGCATCCTGCGCAAACTTCCTATCGACAGACCCAACAAATTTAACAAATCTTTTAAGATCACCAACCATGGTTGTATGAAAACCTCTTACAGGAGAATGAACAATGGGTTTTTTTATCAATTTGTAAATGTTTTCTGTTGTTTTTACCAAAATAGTTGATTCAATTATTGTCAAATCTGGATTATTCCGTTTAACATTTTCTATAACTATTTTTTCAAAATCTTTGCCATATGGAATACAAACATGAAGAACATCCAATTTTTGATTTTTGATTGTATCTTTGTCTATATCTCTCATAAAAACATTGTGTACTCTGGAAACCAAAGCCAATACTGATGACCCAACTTCTCCAACACCAACAATCCCCACATTTAATTTTTTGTCATTCATAGGTTTATTTTGTGCAGATATATAACAAGTGATGCTTTTTGTTAGGAAACTCTCTAACCTCTACCTTCTTTAGGTATTTTTTTAGATTTTCTATCCACCATTCTTTCGTATTGAAAGTTAAACCCTTCCCCTGCGTTCTTCTTAGTAATTTCAGCATTATAGACTCCCGTATTATCTCATAAAAAGTTCTGAATTTTAAATTAGCATCAGGTTCGACTATCAAAAGTTTTCCGTTTTTAACCAAGGCTTTACTTGCCTTTTCCAAGACTTTTTCTTGCTCTTTTCTTCTGAGAAGATATAGCACGTTTATAATCACTATGCAATCATAATCAAGTTGTTTTTCTAGAAACGACATGCTTCTTAGGTCATAACTAAAAGAAACTTTATTGCTGTGTTTTGAAGCCTTAGCTACATTGATTTTTTCCTTAGATATATCAACCCCGATAATGTTTCTTGCAGGAGATTTTTGTGACATGTATAAAGAGAAAAAACCATGTCCGCATCCAAAATCCAAAATTTTTCCATTTTTTGGAATATACTTTTCAATAGTCTCAAATGGCAATCGGCGCAATCTTATGTAGATGTGAAACCTATCGAAAAAAGATAGGTTTTTATATAAAGACAAAATCTTTTTAGCCTCAGTCTTGTTCATCACAATATTATACATTAATTGATCAGTTTTATGATAAAATATGCATTATGAAGCCAGTAGGCATATCTGTTATCATCCCCATATTTAATGAGGAAGGAAACATTCAGAAATTATACAACGAAATAAATGAAGTTTTGCCGGATAAAGACTCCTATGAAATAGTGTTCGTAGACGATGGATCAAAAGATGAGTCTTTTAATTTACTAAAAAGAATTGCTTCAAAGGATAAAAAAGTTAAAATTGTAAAGCTAATGTCAAATTACGGACAATCTAACGCAATCTCTGCCGGCATCACAAATTGCGCTGGGAATATAATTGTGACTATGGACTCCGATATGCAGCATGATCCAAAAGATATTTTGCCATTGATTAAAAAGATAAATGAAGGGTACCATGTGGTGTGCGGATGGAGAAAAAACAGAAACTCTTCAGACTCCTTGATAAGAAAAACTATCCCATCTAAATTAGCAAATATTTTAGTCAGAATTATAACCGGAAGTAAATTAAATGACTCAACAGGCGGAATGAGGGCATTTACACGAAGGGTTGTTGAGAATATACATCTATATGGTGAAATGCACAGATACTTACCCCTTCTTGCTCTTTGGAAAGGATTTAGGGTTACCGAAGTTCCTATCAATATAAGAAAAAGAGCTAATGGAAAAACAAATTACAATTACACCAGAATTTTCAGAGGCTTTCTTGACCTACTTACCATAAAATTCTTCATGAAGTATTCGACAAGGCCTTTTCATATTTTTGGTTTTTTAGGGATTGTATCTTTCCTAAGTGGCTTTCTAATAAATTTTTTCTTTGCTTATGAAAAGATATTTTTTGGACGTCATTTATATCAAGATCTTCCATCTATAATACTCGGGGTCGTATTGATTTTACTAGGGATTATGTTTTTGGGGTTTGGATTTATAGCGGATATGATAAGCTATGATGCAATCAGCAGTCAGAAAAGAGAAACCTATCTGATAGATGAGATTGTTTAACTCTTTTGACCAAGAAGCCGCTTAATCCCTTCTTCGATAGTAACTGTAGGTTTCCATCCAAGAATTTTTAACGCCTTTGAGTAATTGGCTGCCTTACGTCTTTCTTCAAATTCTCCTCTTGGATTAGGAATAATATGTTCGACTTCTCCACCCAACATTTTAGCAATTTCATTTATCGATGTTTCCCGATCGGTGCCAATGTTAAAAATTTCACTCTCTCCTTTTTCCATAGACAATTCCATAGCTAGAAGATTTGCTCTTACTACGTCGCCAACATGCGTATATGCTCTTGTTTGTCTACCATCACCATAAATTGTCATCTTTTTATTTTCTCTTTTTTGCTTCAGGAACGTGCCAATCACAAGTGCGTAATCCCCGTCAATAATTTGTCTAGGACCATACACATTAAAGTATCGAAGAGCAACAGTCTTAATACCAAATAACTTGCTGTACAACCTGCAATACATTTCCCCCACCAACTTCTGTAAAGCATAGGGATGAAGTGGATTTGTAGACATTGTTTCCTCCATGATTGGATTTTCCTGCATACCATATACAGAAGAAGACGAAGAAAATATAAATTTTTCTACCTTATTGACTCGGGCTGCCTGAAGTAAAGTTAAGGTTCCGGTTACGTTTGCGTGATTTGTTCCAAGAGGATCATTAATACTTCTTTGTAATCTTGCCCACGCTGCTAAATGAAAAATTCCATCCATCCCCTTTGTTAATTCAGTCATTAAATTCAAATCTGCAATTGAATAATTGTAATATGTTGCCTTAGGATTTTTGTAACTTTCTTTACCCGTAGATAAATCATCTACAACTACAATTTCATGTCCTTTTTCCAAAAGATAGTCAACGAGATTTGATCCGATAAATCCTAATCCTCCTGTTACTAAATATTTCATACAAGCTCTTTCAAAGGAAAAAATTTATTCCTACCTAGTAAATATTCAATCACACTGTCCACCTTTTTTCTATAGGAAAGTTTTTGAATCAAAGGTAAAGAACCCGTTTCTTTATAACCACTAAGCTGCCATGGATGAATAAACAGATTAGAGCCAATATTTTTCTTGTGGGATTTTTCTATAAAATATTGAATCTTTTTCTGCAAAAGAGAAATAAACAAACCGGATCCATAAGGTATTCCCTGAAGCAATAGCTCTTTTCTCATGCCCTGAGGGAATTTATTTAATATGCTGTTTCCAAAATATCTGGATAAAGAAACAGGAATTTCTTTAATGCCAAATTCCCTTATATCTTCTATTTGTTGCCCATAGACAGAAGAATCATATTTAAAACCAAAATCGGACAAGATCTTCAAATATTCTTTTTTCAAAAACATTCTCGGAGCACGAAAGCCAATAGGCTTATATGTATCAAGAAATTTTTTAGATAATTTTAAGTCTTCAAGAAGTGTCTCTCTATTTCTAAAAAGAATATGCCTGTGGCCATGATATCCAATTTCATGTCCTCTTTTTTTGATTTCCTCAATAAGATCCGGGTACCATTCATAAATTTCCCCCAAAACAAAAAATGTTACTTTTGTGTTATATTTATCAAAAATATCCAAAAGATATTTAATTGCTAAGGCAGTCTCCCCATTTTCACTTTCTATTCTTTTTTTAGTATTAAGTTGTCTGTGAATAAAAGATTCTAAATCAACCGATAAAGTATTTTTAACCATAGGCTGTAATTATACATTATATTGTGTATAAATATGATAAAATTAATCTGAAATGAACTTATTGGCATTATTTATTCCCCAAAGCGACAGCAAAAGAGAAAAATGGGTAGCAAAAGAGCTGACTAAGCTTCCTAAAAACTCAACAATTTTAGATGCCGGAGCTGGAGAATGCCAGTATAAAAAGTACTGTCAACACCTTAAATATACCAGCCAGGATTTTAACCAATACGATGGCAAAGGAGACAAAAAAGGCATACAAACAGGTAAAAGAGATTTTTCAAAAATAGATATAGTTTCGGATATTGTAAATATGCCTATTGAGTCCGGGAAATTTGATTCTAGTCTTTGTATTGAAGTTTTTGAACATTTACCAAGACCTCTCGATGCATTAAAAGAACTTTCCCGTGTTACCAAAAAGGGAGGCAGTTTAATTCTTACAGCTCCTTTTGCTTCCCTAACACACTATTCTCCTTATTTTTTCTATTCTGGTTTTTCTTCAAATTTTTATAAAGAAAACCTACCAAAATATGGCTTCCAAATAGAAAAAACTTATACTTATGGAAATTATTTTGATTTTATTACTCTTGAGATAATTCGTACTCCTCTTGTGTTATGGAGAATGATTAATATTTTAGCTCTCCCCATATTTTTAATTTACCCTATTGTAATTCCGGCATATATTCTTATGAGACTCTTGAGCTTAATCCTCCCCAGATCTTCTGAGCTTCTTTCTTTTGGAATCTGCATCAAGGCTAAAAAGCTCTAAATTGTGTTATAATTAGCAAATGGATAAAAGCAAAATAAAGGATAATTATCCCACCATCTCCGTAATCTTACCTACTTATCAAGCAGAAAAAGACATTGAAAACTGCTTGAACAGCATTGCCATGCAGGATTACCCAAAAGACAAGCTTGAAGTAATAGTCATTGACGGAGGAAGCAGAGATAGAACCCTTGAAATAGTGCGAGAATTCAAAGCTTTCAAAACAAAAATACTTTTTAATCCTTTTAGAGATTGCGATGAGGGAAAGAGCATCGGACTCCATAGTGCAAAGGGAGAAATAGTTGCCTTAATTGATGCCGACAATGAGCTAAGTTCCCCGAAGTGGTTTAAAACAATGGTTTTACCCCTTATGGAAGACGAGACAATCTTTGGAGTAGCTTCTCCATGGCTTATGAGAAAAGACGACCCATCAATTAATCAATATGAAACTCTAATTAAAATCGCAGACCCTTTGGCTAGACGTTTCCACCCACAAATGGAAGTTATTGATAAAGGCAAATATGTAGTTTATAGAGCAAAGCTTGGAGATACTCCTGTGGTTGGTGCAAATGGATTTTTGTGGAGGAGGGGGGTCATTGATTCTGTTGGAGGATATGAGCAAAAATTTGAAGAGGTCAATTTTATAGCAAGAGTTATTGCTGGTGGATATTTATCTTATGCTGAAGTTAAAGACGTTGGAATTTATCATTATTACTGCACATCCATTTGGAGTTATATTAAAAAAAGAGTAAAGATTGGGCGTAAATTCTTAGGAAGAAAGGCAAGAAAACAAAAAACATGGGTTGACCACGCGCAGCAAGATAGCTTTTTCTGGGCTGTGATGTATAACCTCTCTATAATTGGTCCATTGTTCGAGGCTATAAAAGAATACAGGAAGAGCGGAAAAATAGCTTGGTTCTGGCATCCCTTTATATCATGGCTAACAATAATGGTATATGCTTATGCGGTTATAGAAAATCAAGCCAAAAAATTATTCAGGAGAAGTCAGAGAAAGGCGTAGTGATTTCCGGGAAGAAACTCCATGTCTTCGATAATTGCTCCCTTATCTTTTGCTAATTTACCAATACGGGATGGATTGAATAAGCCCGAAGGGTTATCTTGATAAGCCAAAAGTAAATGCTTAGCATTAAACCAATTTTTCTTAAGAACATAATCCTGAGAATACTTTGAGCTTTCCGAAAGCGCCCACGTTGAAATGAACAAATCAGCATTAATCTCATGATTTTCCAAGAATGGAAGAGGCAATAAGTTTATCTTATTATTTTTTATTTTATCCTTTGGGCCTAAAAGCAGGTTAATTTCTTTTTCTCCGAAAATAGTACTCAAATAAAGCCACTGAAGACAAACAAAAAGAGGCGTATCGATAGAAATATATGTTGTCTTTTTTTGATTGATTTTTTTTAATATTCTGATTAAACTTCCATATCCTCCTCCCCATTCAACAATAGTATTTAAGTTTTCCAATTTTGTTTTTGTCCTTTCGGTAAATTTGATAAGATGATGCAAATGGTGAATAACAGTGTGAGATGTTAGGTAATAAGAATTGAGAAGCAACGGCTCTCCTGCATAATCTTCCTCCAAGACTTTTTTTAATACTTTTTTGTCCATTTTCTCCTGAAGAAATTTTAGTTCTTTTTTTAACCATCCTCCTCCTGCAGTTGCAAACATAGATACCATTACTGTCGGGTCGTTCAAAAAAGAAAAAGAAGGAATAGGTAAGAGACTCTTTTCTATTTGCGAATTAAATTTTCTCCAAAGAGGAGTTGTAAATTTGCTAATATCAAGACTGTTAAGCCTGTAATATTTTTTTGAGAAAGTAATAGATAGTTTATCAAACTGTTTTCTTTGATAAGCTTTAATTTCTGCAAGTCGTGAATGTGAAGCTCTCAGTCTTAGTCTAAAGTAATTATTCCTTAAAATCCTAAATTGGTCTAGTAGAAAATTTTGAATCATAAGAAAAAATCATACCAAATTCATCATCATCTTAGCAACCTCTCTTCCATTCTCAACTGAATAATTTGTTCCCCTATCCCAAGGATAGACCTGTTGGATATTTGAAAGATACACATTTTTCAAAGGAGTTTCTATTGGCGGGATCATTTTTGAATAATTCATGGGAATAAGAGGCTGAGCGAAAGGAGTTCTAAAAACACTATAGCTAATAAGGTTTTCCCTGTATTTACTATTAATTTTCTTAAGATATGGATCGCACTCTTTTAATAGCTCGTTATCCGTCATTTTAAAATGCGGGTCATTGGGCAGGAAATAATTTGCTACATAAACTACGTGTTCCCGATCATAATATTTACTATTCATAAAATTGGTATGCTCCACAACTGCCATTACAGGTGAATTTTTATCGCAAATATTCAGCCAATAAGTATTGTCATTAAGAAATTTCCTATCTAATCTCATCACAAGATTTATTGCCCCAAACCCCTCCAATTTACTTAATCTCTTTACGTAATCACCTGGCAAATTTTTAGCCAGTTTTAAAAAAAAGAAAGTAGGAAGTGTAACAAGAATCTTGTCAAATTTGATTGATTTTATTTCTAAGTTTCTCTTAATATTTATCTTAGTCTCTTTATCACTTTCCACACTGATGACTTCTGTATTTAAAAATATTTTCCCTTTTTGTTTTTTAATCCTGTTGGCCAAATGATTTGCAAATTTTAAAAATCCCCCCTGCGGATATGCAAGACTAGGCGTTCTCTTACGAACCCTTGCCCAAAACCATGCCAAAGATATATCATGCCTTCGGTCTCCAAATTTATTGATAAACAATGGTTCCCATAACTTCTCATATGCTCTTTTTCCCATTACCTTTGGAAGAAAATCAACTGCCCGAATTTTTTCCAGAGGTTTCCAAAAGGGATTGTATCTCATCAGCCCTAAAACAAATGCCATTCTTATCCGATCGAAAATGGGAAGTCTTGGAAACTGAAGTACATTCAATGGGGAATCTAATTGGAAAAATTTTCCATCTACATACACTGAAGTTTTTGGCCGTGTTATAAAAACTTTGTAATTTAACTCTCTGGCCAAACTTAAAATAGATCTATCATTTGTAAACCAATGATGATAATGCTTTTCCAAACTCCATTCCCAATTTTTTTCCTGAAAACCTATAGCCAGACCACCCGGAACGCCATCCCTATCAAAAATGGTTACATCATGGCCTTCTTTTGTTAAGTAGTATCCTGCTGAAAGACCAGTAAACCCAGCTCCAATAATACCAACTTTCATAATTATAATTTTTTATATTTATATAAAACAAAACCACTATCGAATCTTTGTAATATATCATAATTCTTGTGCAAAAAATCAATAAATGGCCATTTATCCAATCCGATATGATCGCGAGGCAATGATTCATCATAAACTACTAACTTAGGCGGATTGTCTATGAAAACTTTGGAAGTTTCTTCATATGGATGAAGTAAATAAGGAAAAGGATCAACATATTTATTCGCCGGTAATCTATCGGATAAAACATAAATCATTTCATTACCATAACTTATAATTTTTTCATCTTTACTGGAATTTTTTCTGATTAATTCTGCTATCTCTAGCTCTTTTTTTCCATAACTTGTTATATACTGACCGTATTTAATTTCTCCATTTGCAATAGAGGAAATATATGAATCAATAAACGTGTAATTAAAAAATAAAAAAGAAACGAATGCGAGGACAATCGCAACTTTACTTACTTTTCCTATTTTATTTCTAATAAGGGTTGTCAAAAGAACGCCCGCGACAATTGAAATTAAAGGAAAAGCTGTGAAAGCTCTGTAGGAAAGAAAAGATGGGAGAAGAGATGGAAAAAGAGCAACTATCTGTAGTATTAAAAACAATCCTGACTGAAGCCTCACTCCTACTTTTTTTACAACAAACACAAATGGGATAAGAAGAGATAGGAATGAGAATACAATCAAAAGCCCATTTCCCTGATTAACTTGAGCTTTACTATATGTTCCCAAGATAAAAAATAAAGTATAGTAAAAAAAGTCCTCCAAACTTTTATGGAAGGAGAAATACAATATGATTCCAAGGATGGGAATTATTATTCCAGAGAAATAAACGCCTAATCTATTAATTAATAAAATAAACTTTGCTCTTTGGAGATAAAAATCTAACAATAAAGTAACAGTAAGAGCGCCTGCAACCAAAACAGAGTTTTGTTTTGTTATAAAAGATAGTCCGGAAATCAAACCCGCAATAAATAAATACCAAATATTTCTTTTTTTAAAATAAAAAAATACGGTTAAAAATAATAATATGTTGAAAATTCCAACTAATATTTCCCCCTCCTCCGTATTTTGGAAAAGTGGAAAAAGAAAAATATTAAAAAAGAGAAAGGGTAGGAAGTAAAATTTTTTTAAAACCAATCGGCCGCAGACAAAAACCGCAATACTTAAAATAACAAGTAAAGCGTATATGAAAAGCTGATATGCAAAACCATTTGCTCCAAAAATTTTATACCAAGTCTCCAGCAGAAATAGATCAAAAGGCATTCTAATCCAAACAAAATCCTTATAAGGAATCAGATCATGCATCATGTACCATGGTCGGGCTACTCCCGCATCCCATACATGAAACGGCAGAAAAAATAACTGCAAAGTTATGGCTATGATGCCTAAAAATAAAACTAATAAATCCTTGAAAGAAAATAAACGCATTTTATTTATTAGAGAAAATTTCGTAAGAATCGTATTTTGCAACAAGTTTATAATTAGTCTTTACATAATCTATGAACTGCCATTTATGAAGAACTGGGAAGTCATCAAAAGTTCTCCAGTCGACAACTACTGTTTTGGGAGGATTTTTCAATATTTCTTTTGTAGAAACATCAAAAGGAGAAACTAACCATGGGAATAAATATACATATCTATTTTGAGGCAATCTTCTAGCAAGAGTCGTAACGTAATGATGTCCTAAGTTCATTATTTTTTCTTTATAGATCGTATTTTTCTTAAGCCAATCAACTATTTTTAATTCTGAGTCTCCATAGTCCAAGATAAATCTATTATTGAAAGCATCTGTTGGTAAGTAATCAACATAGAAAGATTTTATCGCAGGCAATAGCAACAATAACCCTGTCACTATAAATATTTTTAGTATCCGCTTATCGATGTTAACTAAAAGTATTCCCCATATTATTAAAGGATACGGATAAAAAGGTAAAGCCTTGTAAGTTAGAAAACTTGGCAACAAAGATGTGCTCAAAAATACTGCGCATAAAGTTAAAAGTATTAATGGAAATCTGAGTTCTTTATTTATTAACTTAGTGAATAGTAAGTAAATTGACGGAATTATTGAAAATAACAGCCAACCGGCAGCAATCATTCCATCCTTAAGAGCATATGGGATACTTTGTTTGGGATAAATAGTAAAATTAAAAATAATATTCCAGTAGAAAAAATCTCCTAGACTATGATTTACAAAATAGTAAAAAAAGAAAGGAGTAGCCGCAATTAATAATCCTAGAAAAAAATACATAAATCCTTTTATTGTAGTTTTTACTAGTTTTTTATTTCTGCGTATTTGCCATACGGATGCCAAAAGAAAAACTAGAATAATAAGCCCTACAGATTGCTTGGACATTATTCCCAGTGAAACAAAGATTCCCGAGAAAAAAATCCACCAAGATGACAGCTTATCCCAGAATTTTAAGTAAAAAAATGTTGCGTATATACAGAAAAGAGATGCCATCATTTCTTCTATGTGAAAGTTATGAAAAAGAGTGAAAAAAGTTAATAAAAAAATTGCAAAAGAAATGTTGCCAACCTTCTTAGATATTTTTCTCCCCAAAAGCAATATTCCAAAACTAAAGACTATCAATAGTATAAACGACGACGCCCGCATCATGTCCGGAGTATTACCCAAAATTTTGGACATTCCAAAAAGAGCGAATAGAGGTAATTGGGTATGATGATAAATAATATCTTTAAATAAAATAAGACCGTTATCTGTGAACCAGTTTTGCGTAAGAGCAAAAGTCCAAACGTAATATGGGAGCTGATAGATGCCAAAATATGCCCAAAGAAGAAATCCAAAGATCAAAGCTATTGAAATTTTTGGCATATAAACTATAATTGATGGTATCAAATTGAATAGTAAAATACTAGTTACGGGAGGCATGGGAACGGTCGGAAGTTACGCAAAGGCGGCTTTTAATGAGAGCGCCGTTTTTATTATGGGGAGAATGGATCTTGACATAACTAATGTTAACCAAATTAAGAAAGTTTTTGATAAAATTAAACCAACAGTTGTAATTCATCTTGCTGCTTTAACCAACGTTGATCTATGTGAGAAAAATCCAGATCTTGCAAAAAAAATAAATGCTGATGGAACTAAAAATATGACTTTGATAGCAAAAAAGTACAATATCCCCTTTGTATACATCTCTACTTCAGCTGTTTTTGATGGGAAAAACTTACCCAATGAGGGTTATTCAGAGGAGGATCAACCTCACCCTGCCAATGTATATGCCAAAACCAAATTATTGGGAGAAGAAATAGTAAAAGAAAATATTAAAGATTATATTATAGTCAGAGGCGCATGGATGATCGGGGGAGGAAAAAAAGAGAAGAAATTTATCTCGTATATTTTTGACAAGATCAAGAATGGAGAAACTTTAAGGGTTGTTAATGACCGCTTTGGAACGCTCACCTACGCAAAAGATCTTTTGGAATTTGTTAAAGAAAGACTTAGCAGAAAAGAATTTGGCTTATTTCATTTCGGCTCAAAAGGAATGTGTTCTCGTTTTGACATAGCAAATTTTATAAAAAAAGAGTTTAGGAGTAATTCTATTATCGAACCCGTTTCTTCTAAGGAGTTTGCGGAACAATTCCCTGCTCCCAGACCGACTTATGAAGTTATTAAAAGCGTAAAATTTCCATTAACTTCATCTTGGCAGACAACTCTTAAAAATTATATGGAAAATGACCTTCTATGAAAAAGCCATCTATTTCCTTTTTTTGTCCTGCATATTTTGACGAGAAAAATCTGCCAATATTAATTCCTAAAATTTTTAAGGTTCTTAAAGAAAATACCTCGGCATTTGATATATTGATTGTTGAAGATGGCAGTCCGGATAAAACAAAAGAAGTAGCCGATAGATTATCCGCCAAATATCAACCTTTTGTTAAAGTTATTCACCACGAAAAAAATATGGGATATGGTGCAACATTAAGAGATGGGTTCAGGAATGCGAAAAAATACGACTATACTTTTTACACAGACGGAGATATCCAATATGACGTAGCAGAAATAGAAAAAATGCTGCCCTACCTTAAGAATTATGATGCCGTTATCGGCTTTAGAAAAAAAAGAGCCTTAACATTTTCAAGGCAGCTTCAAACTCTTCTCTTCAACTGGTTAATCAGATTTCTTTTCTCAACCGATATAAAAGACATAAATTGCTCAATGAAGATTGTCAGCAGAAAAGCTCTCGATTCAATTAAACTTACATCCAATAGCTCATTCATAGATGCTGAGCTTTTAATTAAACTTAGAGATAAAGGATATAAAATAAAAGAAATACCTGTTAGCCATTTTCCGCGCAAATTTGGCAAGGCTTCGGGAGGAAGCAGAAGTGTCATATTTAGGACCATAGAAGAGATGATGAAATTTTATTTCAAAAAATGAGTGAAGTTTTTAAAAAAATAGTCGCTGTTGGAATTTTAATACATATTATTCTGCTGGCTAATTTTCTTCTATTTCTCCAGTATTTCCAACAGGATGAATGGCATGGATTTGGAATTATCTTATCCTACGGAACCAAATATATAACCGTGGACAAAACTTTGGTAGAACTTCTTTTGGGCGATAGAATTGGAGCAAGAATTATAACTTTTGGCCTTTTCAATTTATTTGAGCTAAATACTCTGCCTTACGGTGCTTTTGGATTCACTTTTCATGTGGCCAATGCATTTCTTATATTTTTATTGACAAAAAAGTTAACAAAAAATCTATTAATCTCTACCCTAGCTTCTTTTCTTTTTTTAATAAATGAGCTCGGACATGAAGCTTACAGCTGGTTTGGAACCATGACAGGATCCTCGACTTCGGTTTTTTTCCTGCTTTTATCTTTAATATTTTTCCTAAAATTTATCGATAATGGAAAAGTTAAGCTTGTTTTACTGTCTACTTTTCTTCTTTGGGTTTCCTTTCTTTTTAAAGAAATTGGGGCATTCGCGTTTGTTTTTTATCCGGTTCTTTTCTCAATCTACTCTCTAAAAAGAACGGGTATAAAAATACTGCTGAAAAAACATTTAACACTTATTATTTTAGGATTAATTATGCTTTCTTTCTTTATAAAAACCGTATTGTTTATTCCTGGAGACAGGGCGAATTATGTGAACACCGGCTCCTCACTAATCCCGAATATAGCTATGCATTCAATACAATACCCGCTTGAGGGCATAGTGCAATTAATTATCCCGAATTTCTATTTATTCAAATTATCCGATATAACAACAAGAATAGTTAATCCCAACTTACCTTCTGATTCTTTAGGGTTTTTAATCGCAAGTCAAAATTCTAATGCGGAAATTACAATTTTACTTCTACTGGTTGCTTTTGCAATTTTAATATTTTGGCTTATGAGAAAATTAAAATTTTCTTCCAATTCCTTAAAAGCTTTGAAAGCATCAATTATTTTAGCTGCTTTAAGCTTCCTCCCTTATGTTGTAATAAACAGCTCATTCTCATATTTGGATTCCCGATATTACTATGCAGGATCTATTGGAGTCGCTATTTTTTTAGCCGTATTAATTTTCAATTTGCTTTCCTCCAACAAAAGGGTATTTAAAATAATTGCGGTTTTTGTTTTATTTCTATATGTTTTTATCCATGAATCAACGCTTTTCTCGGATTTAAAGCTTATGGCAGATAGATCCAAAGAAAGACAAAATTTTTTGAAACAAGTTGAAAATTTGGTACCGGTATTGCCAAAAAAAACAGTATTTTTTATAACTGGAAATTCTGAGGGATACTATGGTCTGCCGGAACTGAAAACTCCTTTTCAGTCTGGCCTAGGACATGTTCTAATGGTTAAATATACAACGAAAAGAGAATTAAATCCTGATTTTTTCAAAGAAGCAACGTTTGCAAAAGCATTAGATGTTGGATTTCTATACGACACCTTAGGACAAGGATATAGACAAAAAGATGGCAAAGGTTTTGGCTATTATTACGATAAGCTAGAGTTAAATAAAGCGATTGGACAAAATTTGTTTGACAAGGACGATGTTATTTACTTATATTATAACTCCGAGACAAAAAAGTTAGAGCGCAAAGATTTTAAATAACGTTATGCAAATTACTAAAATTATAAATGAATTCAAGGATGTTTTTTATTATAAAACACTTGAGAGCCACTTAAGAGGTTGCTCCTCTGTTCTTGATGTAGGATGTGGATCTGATTCTCCTCTTGCCAAAATAAAAAAATTCTTTTCAAGTCATGGTGTAGATACCCATAAGCCAAGTATTTTAAAAAGCAAAGACAAAAAAATACATGATCAATATACCGTTGGAAATATTAATAGATTAAGGTCTAATTTCAAAATAAAAAGTTTTGATGCCGTAATTGCACTTGATGTGATTGAACATTTTCCAAAAGAGGATTCATATAAACTTATTCAAGAAATGGAAAAGATTGCTAGGAAAAAAGTTATTCTTCTTACTCCAAATGGATTCTATCCTCAGGACGGATATGATAGTAATCCTTACCAAATTCACAAATCCGGATGGTCTTCCAAAGACTTACAAAGACTTGGCTACAAAGTATATGGCCTAAGAGGAATTAAGTATTTAAGGGGCGACTATGCGACAATTAAATACAAGCCTTGGATATTGTGGGGAGCTCTAGCTTTTATTTCAGAGCCTTTTTTATACTCATCTCCTGAACTTTCCTATGATCTTTTCGCAGTAAAAAATATAAAATAATTATTTTTTCTTCCCCTTTATGTAGATAAAACTGGAGAATTTGTTTAGTAAGGGTACTGAATTGATAAAGCCATTCAGATATTTAATTGCCTCAATACTATTTATAAATCTATTTGGCAAAAACCCCATATAGGAAATCTCTACATCAACCAAACCAAGTTTTTTAAAGATATTTCTGAGATTAAACTCCGTACTCTGCATAAAAGTTTTTTCTATTTCCCAAGCAACTTGATCTGAAAACCAATAGAAAGGATAGTAAAAAGGATTAAGAGGATTTGGTTCGATCACAACAACCGTTCCTCCTTTTTTTACACTTTTTATCAAATTTGAAAAAGTCTCAATTCTTTTTTCCTCTGTCCCTGCCAAGAGATGAAATGTACTAATGCAATATGCCCCGTCATAGGAATCTGTAAACTGCGGTTTTGAAAAATCCGACCTCACTAATTTTAAATCCTTGTCTATATTATTTTTTTTGGCCTGATCCAAGAGTACATTCAGAGACTCTTGAGATATATCAACAGCAGTAACCTTGTATCCTCTTTTGAGAAGCTGGAGAACAAATCTTCCGTAACCTGATCCCAACTCGATTACATTCGAACCTTTTGGTAAATTTAAAAAATTAAAGAATTTTTCAAATTCTATTCTTCCTGCTCTAGACATTTTCAGAAGATCTAAGTCTTTTTTTGCTGAAACATATTTGTCAAAAAATTTTTCTGTTTTTTCCTGGTAAATATTTTTCATAATTAATTCTTCTTGAAATGTTTTAAAGTTTGGGAAAAGGCCTCATAGAAAAGACTATTCCAAATATATTTCTTAGAAAGTTCTATAGCATTTTTTCGGTAGTCTTCGTAGAGTTTGTCATTTTTAAGAAGCGTAACGATTGCTTTTGCTAATTCTTTTTTGTCGTATTCGATGGCAAATCCTGCTTTTTTAGCATCTATTTCATCTGCAATTTCAGGCACCTTAGTTATTACAACCGGCAAACCTGCAGCTAGATAGACTTTTGGTTTTCCTGCATCGGAGTAATATTCATACGAATTTTTATCGGGCTCAAACACTGCGATTCCAATTGCCGCTTTTCTTAATTTATTATCCACATCGGAATGTCTCTCTATAAAACCCGTAAACTCGACATTTTTTGAAATTTTTAATTCTTTGACCATATTTTTTAATTTGTTTAATAATGGACCATCGCCTATTATCAATAACTTTGCATCCTTAACAAACGCAACAACATCGCTAAAAGATTCTACCAATAGCTCTAATCCCAATCTTTCCCTAAGATGTCCCAAAAAAACAACCATTTTCCTATCTATTTCTGAAATGCCTAATCTTTTCTCTGGGTCAAAATTGCTTCCGTCCGGCGTAATAATTGTTTTGGCAATTTTATTCTTATCCATTCCGTTTTTTATTCTTCCCTCATTCATTCTTCCGGAACTGTTCCAAAGTATGTCTGCGTTATAACAGCACCATTTGTCAATCGCATGATAAACATTATTAAGTAATTTATTTTCAAAACGAATTGGGGCATAATCAACCGTATGATATACAACTTTTTTTATAAAATTCATTTTCTTAAGAAGTAATAGAGCTGCCGTATTAAGATTATTTACCCCAACAGCAATGTCTATTTTGCTACCCATTTTGAGAAAAAAATAAAATGTGAGAAATGCATCTTTTATGTAAAGTAAAATTCCCGACTTAAAGATGAATGGAGAATTATAATTTTTTTTTAATGCTCCTTTTTCATAAATTTCCATTAAAGAATTAGATTCAGTACTTGGGTATAGAGGGTGACCTATAAAAACAAGTTTTTTTGTTTTATTAAGTAGCCAATCTTTCAAAAATTGGCTTAATCCGGTTGTTCTTGTATGAGTGACTATTGCAACATTTAAGTCTTTAAGTTGTTTTTGAACCTTCTTTTCCATACTTAAGATACCATTCTATTGTCTTTTTAATACCTCCCTCAAGAGTGTAGGACGGGGCAAAACCCATCAACCTTAAGGCTTTTTCTATACTAACGTTTCTAATTTTTTGCCCCTGAGGTTTTGTTGAGTCAAATATCACCTTTCCTTTAAATTTGGTCAATTTAACAATTATTTTAACTAAATCTCTAATGGCAATTGGATCCCCTGAGCCAATGTTTACTGGATCTGAGGTATGTAATTTTTCAGCTGCCAAAACTACTCCTTCTGCAAAATCTTCAACAAAGAAAAAATCCCTCACCTGACTTCCATCTCCCCAGACAACAAGCTCCTTTTCTGTCAAACATTTCTTGATAAGAGAAGGAATCACGTGCCCATGAGACAGATCAAAATTGTCTCCCGGACCGTATGCATTGGAAGACAGTAATACTGAAGCGTCTAATCCTTTTTCCTCTTTGTAAGCTCTTGCCATTACAACAGACATTCTTTTGGCAAATCCATAGCCGTATCCGCCTTTTGCTGGTTCTCCTATAAATAAATCCTCCTCCTTAAGAGGTGATGATGCGTTAACGGGATATGCAACTGCGCTAGATACACAAACGAATTTTTCTACTTTTTCATTTGCTGCCGCTTCAAACGTATTTGCGTCAATAAGCAAACAGTTCCTCATTTGAGTTGCAGGATGAGTGCTGCTGTATGCAATTCCGCCTACATCTGCAGCCAAATGCAACACAACATCTACTCCCTTGACTGATCTTCTTGCTCCATCGTAAGTCTTTAGGTCGTAATCCTTGCTTTGAGGAGTTATTATAGCGCTTTTTGGAACGCCTCTTTTTTCAAGAAGATTTTTTACAACGTGACTTCCTACGAAACCGCGGCCTCCTGTTACGAGTATTTTCTTGCCTTTCCAAAAACCCTTATCCATTTACCAATCAACCCTTCCTATCCATTTTTCTTTATTTTCAGCGTACCATTTTATGGTTTTTTCAAGTCCTTCTTTCCAAGAGAATTTCGGAGTCCAACCAGTGAGTTTATTAAGTTTTGTATAATCAACTCTTAATTCTTCAACCTCGCTTTTTCCCAGTCTTCCTCTTTTTCCGCTATCTTTATGAATGAGTTTCTTATCTTTCCAGTATCCCTTTTCACGGCCAACTTTTATAATAAGATCGTACCAATCACCAATTGAAATTGTCTCTCCATAACCATAAACATATACCTCACCCGGATTTCCAAAAAGCGCTACATTTATGTGTCCCATTGCCCCATCTTCCACAAAGCAGAAATCTCTTTTTGGAGTCAAAGAACCTAATTCTACGATATCCCTGTCCAAAGCTTGAGTAATAATTGTTCCTGTTATAAATCTTGGATTTTGTCTTGGGCCGTAATTGTTAAACATTCTTGTTACAACCGTAGGGACTCCATACCCTACATAGAAATTTCTGGTTAGAAAATCAGCTGCGACTTTTGAAGTAGCATAAATACTTTGCGGATTTAGAGGTGATCTCTCATCCAAAATTAAACCACCGTTTTTGTCAAATCTATATTGATCTCTAACTTCCGGATTTACATTTCCGTATTCCTCTGAGGTTCCTGCAGTATCGAGTTTAAACAAATCTAAATCTACATCAACTATCGTCTGCAAAAGATTTAAAGTACCCAGAGCATTTGTATTAAATGTTTCATATGATCTTCTCCAGGATTCTCCGACATGCGCCTGCGCCCCAAGATGAAAAACAATGGGCTTTTCCCCGCCCTCATTCTTTACTATTTTCAAAACTTCCTTTATCGCCTGCTTGTCTGTTAGGTCTCCGTAATGAACAGTCATTTTTCCCCTAAGATGAGGAATATTGTGAAGCATTCCTGAAGAAGTGGCACGAATTAATATATGAACATTTGAACCATACTCTACTAATTTTTCTGTTAAGTGGGATGCGACAAATCCATCTGCCCCAGTTATTAAAACCGTTCTGTTATTTAATATTTTCTTGATATCTTGCTCAGTTTTTTTCATAAAACTCTTTTACGGCGCTGCAAATTAAGATTATATCAGACTCTGTAAGAAAAGTTGATGACGGAAGCCAAAGGCCATGAGTTGATGCCCATAAAGAGTTGGGAAATTTTTCTGCACCCTTATAAGGTTTTGTAGTGTGAATCGCAGGATAAAAAACTCTTGTCCCTATATTTTTAGTTTTAAGATATTTAGATAGTTTAATTGGATCCTCAACCATAATATCTATAAACCAGGGAGAAGTTTGCTCTAGATCTGTTTTAATAAATTTTACTTGAGATACTTCCTTCAAACAGTCTTTATAAAGCTTGTACATTTCTTTTTTTCTTTTCAGTCTCCACTCTAATTTACCCATTTGAGCAAGACCTAGTGCCGCCTGAATGTCCGTAAATTTGAAGTTGTATCCTATCTCATCATGGTTCTGGGTATTCCTGTCAATTCTTCCAAAATCTTTAATCCTTATAATTTTATCGCTAAATTCTTTATTGTCCGTAACTAAAGCACCACCTTGACCGGTTGTTATTACTTTTGGAGTACTAAAAGAAAAACTTCCTATGTCTCCAATTGTTCCCAAGTGTTTTCCTTTATAATAACTTCCAAAAGCCTGCGCAGCATCTTCCAGAACAAAAAGCTTATACTTTTTAGCCAATTTCATAAGGCTATCCATGTCCGGAGCTCGTCCGTTGATAGCAACCGGCATAATTGCTTTTGTCTTTTTAGTAATTTTCTTCTCAACTTCTGTAAGATCAAGACATAGATTTTCTTTTTTTATATCAACAAATACAGGTTTTGCTCCAACCATCACAACTGTATTTGGACTAGCAACCATTGTGAAATCCGGAACAATTACTTCGTCTCCCGGTCCTACTCCTAAAACCTTTAAGCCGGCAAATAAAGTAACTGTACCATTGGAAAGAACACTTGCATACTTGCTCTTTACAAATGATGCGATACGGCTTTCAAATTCACGAGTTTTAGAGGCTTCTGTTATCCATCCTGATGCAAGAACGCTATCAACTGCTTCTTTCTCTTCTTTACCAATCCATGGCTCCATTTGTGCAATAAATTTCATACCACTTCGCTTATCCTTTCTTTAAATAATATTTTGACATAATCAAACTGTTTTTACACTTTCACTCAGCTTCGACGGCATGACCCTTCGTAGTTTTACTCGGCCTTCGTAGCCACTCTCGCCTTGCCGGAGCCTTCGCGGCGAAGCGCAGGTCGGCGAAGGAGGCACGAAGGAGGGTCATAATTTATCCAAAACTTTTTCATTTATCCAGCTTACGTATCTATCATCATAAAGATTGCTGAAAACATTATTCTTAACCGCCCAGAAAAGCTCGTCGACTCCATCTGCAACTTTTCTTTTCGGAGTAAAACCTATAACTCTTTTTATTTTTTCAAAAGAAACTTTATAGTCTCTGTTGTCAGGAAGTCCTCCTTGTCTATCGATTTCTAGATCTGGAACATATTTCTTTACCAATTCTACTAATCCTTTTTTCTGGTAGTTTTCTGTTCCCATATTAAAAATTTCATGATTTATCTTTGAGCTTTCTGCGTTTAAAACGCTAATCAGAGCATCTGATGCATCCTGCGTATGCGCATAAGGCCTCCAAGCATCTTCTTTATACAATAAAATCTTTTTATTTACGTAAGCTTCTCTAACCATTTCATTTATCAAAAGATTGAATCTCATCCTTCCTGATAATCCGAAAATTGTAGCTAGTCTCAAGACACAAACAGTAAAGCTTGAATCGGATAATTCTAAGAGATCTTTTTCTGTTGCTATTTTTGTCTCCGCATACAAAGACAAGGGATTAAGAGGAGATTCTTCTGTTGCCAATTCATCTAAATTGGATATTCCATAATTGCTGCAAGTTGAAGTAAAAATAATTCTTTCAACGCCATTTTCTTTAGCTGACTTACCAACCAGAACTGCTGACTCATGATTGATTTGCTCTGTCAAGGATGGATTAACGCTGCAAGCAGGCTCACCAACAAGAGCTGCCAAATGAAAAACGCAATCCACTCCTTCCAAAGATTTTAAAACTGTTTCTTTATTTCTGGTATCCCCTTTTACAAATTCGAAGTTCTTGTGATAAATAAAGGGCAAGATTCCCTCTCCTCCAAACATGAGAGCATCCAAAACTCTTACTTTATTGTTTTCCGCCAAAAGTTTTCCAACAAGAACGCTTCCTAGATATCCCGCTCCTCCAGTTACTAAAATATTCATTTTGAATTAAAAGTAGCGGAAATAAAACCAAAAAATCCCGCCGTTTGCTCAAAAGCAAGCATAATTATCATACCACAGGTTATTAATGGATTTTTAGCGAGTTTTTTCCAATTTCTATAAAAAGCGGGCCTTAAAAGATAAATGATTTGACTTCCAGTTGTACTTAAAGGATGCTTTCTTAAATATACAGATACTTTTTTCGCATAATAATATTTCTTTTTCATAAGACCTGCAAGAGTAACCTTTCCCTCGTCATGAATAATCTGACTTTTTATCCGGCCGATCTGATACTTTTTCTTTATTCTCTGAGGAAGATCCCAATCTTCAGGCCCTGTCATATTTTCATCATATCCCCCCATTTCCCAAAAAACATTTTTATCGAAAAATCTTGCAGCCTCAATTGCATTATCTCCAACATAACATTCTCTCTCCAATGTTTTACATTTTGCCCAAAATCCTTTTCCAAAACTTTTTTCACATATTATTACAGCCTTAACTTCAGGATCTTCCTCCACTTTTAATACACACTCTCTAATCACGTTTTTATCTAAAATCATGTCTGAATCCGGAACCAAATAATAATCTCCCTTTGCTTTTTTTGCCCCAAAATTTCTCTGCGCACTTCTCTCAGGACCCGCATTAAATATATTGTCTGTAAATTGTTTCGCTATTTTTAAAGTCTGATCTTGTGAATTATTATCAACAACTATTATCTCTACATTTTTGTAGGACTGATTTTTTATGCTTTCTAAGTGTTCCAAGATTGTACGGCTGGAATTTTTCGTATGAACCAATACGGAAACTAAGGGATTTTTATTCATATAGGCTTAATGATTGTAACAAAATAAGATCAATTTATCTATAATTCAGGAAGCCAAAGCAAATTCTCAGGAACCCCTTTATCATAGAAAGGATATTCTTTAATATTTATACTTTTGACTTCATCAGACGAAAATATCTGTAAATCATCAATAAAATATTTTTCTCCGGGGAAACATTTATCCAGCTGAAAACTTAATCTCCCATATTTGGAATCTGCCGGCGAAAGACCTGCAAGCGTTAGCTCCTGCCAATCCTCACTGGATTCAAGAAGTCTGGAAACATATGCTTTAAGCTTTGTGTTATTTTCCGAATAAAAATCTAATCTCAAAAATCCATCCTTATAGCCTGAGTAAATCGGATTACTTTCTCTTTTTCCAAAACCAATTGCCGAATACCATTTTCCTGGATCAACAGAAAAACTCTTAGAAGAAAATCTTGTTTGGGCTTGACATTCTGTTGACTCTAAATACAGACTCCCAAAATTATCGTGTCCGACCTCAGGGGAAAATGATGGTAATTCTTCTTCTCCGATAAATGAGACTTTCAAAAAAAGCTCTCTATCTTTAGCATTATTGAATTTATAATCATATATCAATTTATCTTTTCTTATTTTCCAAAAATCCGGCATTTTTGCAATAATAATTGCTCTATCAGGAGATTGCCAAAAGGGCTTAACAAATTCCTTCACCCGATATGCTCCAACATCATTCAATGTAAGGCTTATATATGTATTATTTATTAACTTCCAGAATAAATCATCATTAAAAAACATTTCTTTGACCAAATTGCTATTTATCCATGCCTGAGCGTTAGCAGAAGAAGTAAAAAAAGAGCTAACCACTATCCATTGAGCATTATTTTTCTTAAGCTCCTCCATAGACATTAAGGTCGTGGCACCGGCAGGGTTAATATCAATCTCTTTGATATTTTTTGTTAGGGGCAAAGAAACGGCAGAAACGGCAACCACACTTTCTTCAGATAAGTTTTCCGCCAGCCATTTGTCTGCCAAAACTTGATTTTGGGGCCAAGAAAAATAAAGGGCAGTCAGAAAACTATTTTTTATTGATGGTGCAGCAAGAGCAAAAATGACAACAATAGTTAACGTTATTTTTAAAAACTTGGGTTTAACAAATCTTAAAATATCTATTATGAGAAACGATGGAAAAAGCAATAGCAAGGGCATAATTGCCGTATAGTATCTAGCGGATGAGGGAGCAGCTATGACCAAAAACACGATCAAAAATGGGATTATTACAAATGACAAAATAAGTGTATTTTTAAAACCTCTTATCGCCGAATAAAAAAAACCGACTATAATTGCAAGGCTTAGCCAATCTCCTATTGCATATCTTATAAGGTAATATAGTCCGACTAAAGATCGGTGGTAATCATAGTTTAATAAAATTGAAATTGGAGAAGTGACTCCAAACCTCTGGGAATCATAACTATATTCAGTCAGGAAATTTTTAGAATCTAAAAAAATAAAAGGATTTATTATAAAAAAAGTAATCGCAAAAATACCTAAAGAAAGTAGCAAATTTTTTGAGATAAAAAGTAGAAATATTTTTTTATTAAGAGCTAAGTTTCTTCTGTCAAATACACTTAGCAAATGACACAGGAAAAAAAACGGAATAACGTATACAAAATATTTTACAGATAGCGACAGTCCCAAACCAATACCTGCCAATAAATAAGATTTCATTGATCTATTTTTGATTAAATTAAAACTTAATATGATAGAAAGTAGTGCAAAAAAAGATACCGGCGCATCCGCTAAAACAAGGACGCTACTTACAACGTGTCTATAATTTACAGCTAACAAAAAAGCAGCAACTAGTCCCACAGATTTACCAAACAATTTTTTCCCAAGAAGATATACTGCAATTACGGCAAGAGACCCAAAAAATGCATTAAGATACCTTGTCCAATACAAAAAATTTTGGCCTGACAATAATTGAGAATGCCTGTATTCCTCTATAAACCCGGCAACCCCGCTATTCATAAATTCTTTTAAGTGGGACACAAGAAAACCTAAGAAAGATAATGGAATGAATAATGCGGCTATAATAATTGCATATAACTCGTAGAGAAGACCTCCATATGAATAAAGAACCGGCTTAAATTCTCCGGATAATATCAGCTGTCTAACTGAACCGTAAATAGTAGGCTCATCCGGATGGTTAGGGGGAAAACCGGGATTGACACCTAAAAATCTCAGGAATATGGCTAAAAGGAAAATGGATATTAATAAATAATTGGAGGGTGCTAATATAATTTCTTTTGCTTTACTCATTTCAGATATTATAGCTCATTTCGCAAAAAAGGTGGTATAATCAAGCGTATTATAATGAAATTATCTGTTGGCGTTATCATCCCCTCGTTTAACGAAACAAAGAATATTTCCTTACTTACAAAAAAAATATTATCTTTTTTGCCGGATGCAAAAATAATAGTCGTTGATGATTCTAAAATCGAAAATAATCTAAAACTAAAAAGACTACTTAAATCCGATTCGCAATTAAAAAATAAAGTTATTCTAATTTCAAGATTTAAAAAAATGGGCAGAGGCAGTGCGATAATAACAGGTTTCAGAGAAATGTTTAAAAATAAGCAAATAAAATATTTTTTTGAAATGGATGCGGATATGGCTCATGATCCCGAAGATTTTAGTAAATTTTTGGGTACCATAAAATCTAAAGAAGCAGATCTAGTTATTGGGTCACGATACTTAGAAGAAAGCAAAATAATTAAATGGCCTCTAAAAAGGCTAATATTGAGCAAAATAATCAACAGTTTTATAAATATCTGGCTGGGTCTTAAAATCAGTGATTATACCAACGGCTTCAGACTCTACAACAGAAAATCTGTGGAATTTTTAACAAAAATAAAACTAAGAGAAAAAGGTTTTATTGCTCTCTCCGAAATTGCCTTTAGATTAAAAAAGAATGGCTTTAAAATTGCCGAAGTACCCATTAATTTCACAGATAGAACTTATGGTAAGTCTAGTGCGGGAGTAAAAGAATTTGTGTCTGCACTGCTAGGAATTATCAGAATAAAAATGTCTAATTAATTCTCCAAATTATGCTATTTAATTCTTTTGAATTTTTAATATTTTTCCCACTCGTAGTTCTTCTATATTTCCTTCTTCCACATAAACTTAGGGTGATTTTCCTTTTGATAGCAAGTTCTATCTTCTACATGACTTTCAAGGTTGAATACATATTTATACTTTTCTTTTTAATAATAGTTGATTATTTTGCGGCATTTTTTATCGCAAAAGAAGGAGGAATAAAAAGAAAAATATATTTATTATTAAGCCTTGTTGCTAACCTTGGGATACTTTTTTATTTTAAATATTTTAATTTCGTTTTTGACAGTATTTCTTATATATTTAATTTTCTTAAGATGTCGCATGATTTCCCAACACTATCTATTCTGCTTCCCTTAGGACTTTCTTTCCATACCTTTCAGGCAATGAGCTACACAATAGAAGTCTACAAAAGAAAACAAAAACCTGAGAAGAATTTTTTCCATTACGCACTATATGTAATGTTTTTCCCTCAGCTGGTTGCAGGACCTATTGAAAGACCTCAGCATTTGCTTCATCAATTTAGAGAAAAACATTATTTCGACTATGAAAGAGTGACCAACGGAATCAAATTAATCGCATGGGGATTTTTTAAGAAAGTAGTAATTGCAGATAGGTTAGCTCTTTTCGTAGATCCAATTTATAACAATAATCCGGTAGCTCAGTCGGGAATATCCTTTGTATTTGCAACAATTCTTTTTTCCTATCAAATTTACTGCGACTTCTCCGGATACTCAGACATTGCAGTTGGAACAGCCCAAGTCTTAGGTTTTAGGCTGATAAATAACTTTAACAGTCCGTATTTTGCCAATTCACCTTCTGATTTTTGGAGAAGATGGCACATATCGCTCTCCTCATGGCTTAGAGACTACATATATATTCCGCTTGGAGGAAATAAAGTTCCAAAGATTAGGTGGGCAATTAATGTGCTTATAACTTTTATTTTAAGCGGACTTTGGCACGGAGCGAATTGGACTTTTATAATTTGGGGGACATTGCACGGAATTTATATTATTGTTTCTACACTATTTGGTAATTTTATGAATGCATTTTCTCTGGGGGTCGAAATTATGAAGTGGAAAATTACATATTTGATCCAAATTGCTGCTACTTTCTGTCTTGTAAGTTTTGCCTGGATATTTTTCAGAGCAAAAGATGTATTGGATGCTAATTATATTTCTACTCATTTATTCAAAGGTCTGGATTCATATATTCAAGACGCAGTCTCGTATACGGCAGCGTATAATGCTTTGCCGCTGGAGACAATCGCAAAACCAATACTAGCCACACGAGGCATTAGCGATTTGGCAATTGTAACTTTTGCAATTATTGTAATGCAGACGGTATATTTCTTTCAAAGAAATGGCGATATGTGGGGATATTTGTCTAAAAAACCTTTCTATATCCGCTGGACAGCTTATTCATTTTTATTTTGGACCATTATGACGTTTGGTGAATTTGCAAAAAAACAGTTTATCTATTTTGCATTTTAAGCGAAATGAAAAGATTTATTTTAAAAGTTTTAATTCTAATGGTAGTTAATATCGTTATCTACAATGTGATTATGTACCTTTTATACAACAAGTCTTTCCTTGAATCTGCTTGTACAGCTCCTAGAAACGGAGAATATGATTTCTTACTAATGGGAACATCACATACACAAGTATTTTACGATCACATAGTAGAAAAAATTATACAGAAAAAAATGAAAAATTTGGCAACAGGAGCTGCTGGTGTTGTTCCGGAAAAAATATTTCTCACTTGTTTTTTTGAGGCAAACAATAAAACTAATCAAGTTATTTATTTTTTAGATCCGTGGGCGCTTTATTCGTCTCGCTGGAATGAGGATAATTATATTCTTCAACAGGAAGGAATCGAATACTCATACCTCTCTAAGCTAATCGAAAACAAAGTGAGTACAAAAGTGGTATTTAATTACTTTAGAGATAAGTTGACAGACAATTCTGATAAATTTATGAGGGAACTGCTAATGCCTAAAACTATATCCCCTGAGAAAATTAAACCCGTAGAAAATCTACAACCTGACAATAAAGAAATTCCTAGTGAGGACTCTGCTAAGGTTGAGGCTGGAAAAAGAGAAGCGCGAATGGCTCAGAAGACTCCGGAAGAACAACAGCTAGCTAACCAAGCTGAAGATAAACAAAGACTGGAAATATCATATAATGAGGGGTTAAGTGATAAAAATTTCTCAAAGTATTCAAAGCATGTCGAACAAATTATATTGTTAGCAAAAAAGAATGATGCAGCAATTTCCTTCATAATACCACCCACTCTTATGGGAGAAATGCCCGGACATGATAATGTGATAAAGTTACTGTCCGAGCTTAAAAAGAAATACAAAACAGAGTATTTTGATTTCGCACTAGAAATGCAAAAACAGGAGTTTTATTGGGACCGTGAACACTTAAATGTAAAAGGCGTTGAATATTTTACTCAAAACTATTTAAAAGACCTTGTCAAATAGAGATGTTGACACTTTCATCGTATTAGACTATACTCAAAATGTGCGTAAATTGAATTTATTCATATTGGTTTTTGTCGTTTTTTCTCTGTTTTTTGCAATCTCGGCTGAAGCTAAGGAGCAAAACTCAATGGAAACTGAATCAGCTGACCCTAAAATGGAGATCGCTAAAATAGACTACGATCTGGCTTTCCCCGGTATTTTGCCTGATAATCCCCTGTATAAATTGAAAGTCCTAAGAGACAAAATAAGCATAGTGCTCATAAGCGATCAGTATAAGAGGATTGAATTTTACCTATTGCAGGCAGATAAGGGCATATTGGCTACAGCTATGCTGATAGATAAAAACAAAGTTGCGCTGGCAGAGCAAACAGCATTAAAAGCAGAACACAATATGACTCTTGTAACATACGAGCTTAAAAAAATGTCAGAAAAACCAAACGATGACTTGTTTAATAAGTTAAAAACTGCTTCCAGAAAACATCAGGAGGTTCTTGGTACGCTAATAGAAAGAGTTCCAGCTCAGAACCAAAAAACGTTTATTATTGTAGTCAATTTTTCAAAGACAAATTTGCAAACCATAGAAAAACTCCAAAATAAAAAATACTACAACAAACAATGATTGCCTATTCCATAGTAATCCCTTTAAAAGACGAAGCTCAGTCTCTTCCTACACTCCACAATGAGCTAGCAAAAGCTTTAAAAAAACTTAACAAGCCTTATGAGATTATTTTTATTGACGATGGATCCGAAGATAATTCAAGTAAGATAATTGCTGAGCTTCAAAAAACCAACAACAATATTAAGCTTATTACTTTTAGAGCAAACTTTGGCAAATCATTGGCTCTATCCACCGGGTTTGGAGAAGCAACGGGAGAGGTAATTATCGCGATGGATGCAGACTTGCAAGACGATCCTATGGATATCCCAAAACTAATCGCCAAATTAGAAGAAGGATACGATCTGGTTAATGGATGGAGGAAAAAAAGAGCAGATACATTATCCAAGAAAATTTCAAGCATATTGTTTAATAAGGGCTCCGCATTTCTATCCGGAGTAGAATTACATGATTTTAATTGTGGACTAAAAATATTGAGAAAAGAAGTTGCGGACGAGTTAAGTATTTATGGCGAGCTACACAGATTCATCCCTATATTGGCAGCAAAAAAGAAATATAAGGTTACGGAAATTCAAGTCAATAATAGGTTAAGAAAATATGGGAAATCCAAATTTGGTTTTGGGAGAAGCTGGAGAGGCATTTTAGATCTTCTGACTGCGATCTTTATAAGCGACTTTGCTGCAAAACCTGCACATTTTTTCGGCGTAATAGGACTTTCACTTTTTTCTGCCGGTTTTTTAATGGATGCTTACGTAACTTATGTCAAATTAACAACAGGCACAACTCAAGGTAAGATTCCCCTTTTGATTGCTGGAGTATTCTTCATGCTTTTAGGAGTGCAGCTTTTATCAACAGGGCTAATTGCGGAAATGGTCACATATTACCTTGCGCAAAAGAAAAAAGACCGACCTACTTAGTAAATACGTCTAAAATTATTTTCTTTTCTTCAGATGTTAGCTCAGGATTGTTGCCGAAATATAACCCCTGATCATGCACTAACTTAGCATTTGAGTCATTAAATGAATCTGCATATTTCTTCATGTACTTCATGAAGAAAGGCTGTCTTGTCATATCTCCACCTACAATTGGCCTGATCTCAATCTTATCTTTGCATTTTTCAACCAATTCGTCTCTTATTTTTTGACTCTTGCATATTACAGGAATAGCGAAGCTAGAAAGGAAATCGATATGTTTATATTTAATCGTAAAATACTTATTTTCCTGCTTATAAATAGGCAACGATAAATCAAAAAAATTTTTGCTTCTTATCTCTATAATTTCTGTAAGGTACTTAATTTGTAAATTACCGATAAGTCCATTTATTTCTGTTGGCCGTAGATTATAACCCAAATTGTAGAACGTATACCTTGAGTAAAATGTGGAGTTAACTTTAAACTTGTTTCTAATTTTTAATTGCTGTTCTTGGCTTAAATTACGATCCCACCCATGCGCCCTAACCAAGCGAAGCATGGTTGCAAGCTTATCATCATCAGTACAAACTGCTCCGCCCTCAATCGTAGACATGTGGTGCCCGACATAAAAGGAAAATGTAGAAGCTATCCCATAATTGCCCAATAATTTTCCTTTGTAAACTGTACCTAACGATTCACAGTTATCCTCTATAAAAATTATTTTCTTTTCATCGCAAATTTTTCTTATTTCATCTATGTCGTCGCAAAATCCAAGAAGATTAGTAATAAATAGCATCTTCAAAGAATGTTTTTCAATAACTTCTCTAAGCATTCTGCTGGAAACATTTAAAGTGTTTAACTCGACATCTATGGGTATCGCATTCAATCCCAATTGAATTATTGGCATCACATTTGTGGACCAGGTGAGAGCTGAAAACCCGACATTATCCCCTTTTTTGATGCTACCTTCATTCAGAAGCGCTTGAACTATAGCTAAGTTGGCGGAACTTCCGCTATTCAAAAATATACAATGCTTTCTTTTCTGCCACTTAGCAAAATTTTGTTCAAACTTCTCGCACTCTGTCCCAAAACTAAGCTGCTTAGCATTTTTAATAAATTCACACAATTTTTCTTTCGTATTATATTCATTATAAAAAGTAGACTTAATTAATTTGACCATAAAGCTAAAAACCTTGATATGTATTTATTTTGTGCATACGCTCAGTAAATCTAGGGAAATATCTACCTTGTCCTTGCTGAACCAAAAATCATTTTGATTTGTAGTTTTTTTATCTTTTTTTCTTAAGGTCAATTTTTTAATTAACCCAACAATCCTATCTGTGAATTCACGAGGTAGATGCGAGTAAAAATCAAATAAATCAAATTTCGCAATTAACCTTCTTATGTATAGTCTTTTCCTCTCGGCTTCATAAATATCTTCTGAAGAATGCAATCCCATTGCTTCAATTTTTGAGAAATGTTTTTTAAGAAAAGACGTTAATTCCTCCTTTTCGAATTCATGAATATGAAATTTATTCCAGGGTTTTTCCCCGTTTCTCAATCGGAGCAATCTGTTTGGGGTAGAAAGAATAAAAATTCCTCCTTTTTTCAAAACTTTTTTAATCTGGTGAAGATACAAATTTACATCTTCGATATGTTCAATAACCTGAAAAGACACTACAATATCAAATTTATTTTTCCATTTTAAAGATAGTGCGTTCCCGAGAACAAACTTAAGGTTTGCCATACTGTATTTTTTTCTTGCATCTTCGATTGTCTTTTTATCAATATCTAGCGCAACAGTCTCCTTTGATATCTTTGCAATTAAAAAGCTTCCATAGCCATCACTGCAGCCTAAATCCAATACGCTTTTTTTCCTATCCACATAAGAAGCAGCGTATTTGTAAGCTGCCAAATGGCGGTTAAAAATAATTGAATTTCCGCTATCTTCTCCTGTTATACGCTCACGTGTTTTCTTATTGTCTCTCATGTATGCTTTTTGAATAACAGCATATATCGTAGTTATTCTGCTTCTTTATGTCAACTTCATGCATTTTTCATATAAGTCACTATATTTCTTTGCCAGAATATCCCATGAATATCTTTTCTCAACATGTCTTAAGCCTTTTTTGATGATTTCTCTTCTAATTTTCAAATTAGATAGTAAATCCGTTGTCTTTTGAGCTATATCATCAGGATCTTTTTCTTTTGCAAGAAATCCCGTTGATTTGCCATCTACAGTATCTCTAATGCCACCGCTATTGCTCGCAACAACCGGAATTCCTGAGGCAATCGCTTCTATAATAACAATCCCCAATGCTTCTTTTTCTCCACTAGCTTCATTCGTTATTGATGGAGACACGAAAATATCGCTCGATGCATACATCACTGAAAGTTTGTCATGAGATACATTTTTTAAAAATACAACATTTTTATCTAATCCCAAAAATTCTACAATTTTTTTTAAATTCATTTCTTCAGGACCTGAACCTACAATAACAAGTTTTACTTTAGGAAACTTTTTAAGTATTTTAGGCATTGCCTTTATAAGATAGTCAAAACCCTTCCACTTTATCAGCCTTCCCACTGCAATAATAATTTGGTCATTATTATTCATTTTTTTTCTCCATTGTAAGTCCCTTTTCTTGGAATTGAATACGTTTAAATCTACACCTTCTGGTATTAAAAGTGGATTTGAATTAGAACTAACTGCGTAAGCTTCTCTTTGTGTTGCAGTACTATTTGCGGTAACGATGGTTGATTTTCTTAATACAAAAGATTTAATAAGGTTAAGTTTTTTTAATGCAAAGATATCGCTTCCATGTATAGTAACAATTAAAGGTATTTTAAATATATATTTTGCTATAACTCCAAAAAAACCCTGAGGCAGAATCCAATGCGAATGAACTATATCAAATTTCTTTGTTAAGAGAATAAAAATTACGTAAACAAATTCTGATAATAAAAAAGTGGAAACCTGTATTTTTGCAAGAATATTGCCTTTACTATGTAAGATACCGCTTCCTGTTGTTAAGATTTCTTGGGAAAAGGGGTAAAAATATGGAAATCTGAAAATGTTAATATCTTCAAAATTTTCTTTTAACTTAGCGCCTGGAGAATGTGGAGCTAAAATAGTTATTGCAAATCTATCTTTAGGTAAATGCTCATAAATTTTTAAAATGAATTGTCCCCACCAATCGGCTTTACTGCGCGGGAAAGAGCTCGTTACCACCAAAATTTTTATTTTTTTCATACATCAAATCACTTACTTGCCAGTCCAAATATTTTTACTGCTCTGAATTGCAACAAACAAAGATTTTTATTTTCAGGAATTATTGTAATTTGCTTTGTTTTTTGTCCTGTTAAAAAATAGACAAAATGTGTTGGGGTTTGAAGAGATAATGGATACAAACTTTGAGATCTAAAGAGATCATCGGGCAGCAGAATTTCTTCTTCGTCTAAGGATAAGTACATAACTCTTCCAGTGCTCTCGTCTTTACAAGAATTGCGATCATGATCTATTTCAATTCTAGATATGCTAGCTGGATTTTTAAGCTCAAGCAGTATGAATCCCTCTTTAGCTCCTCCGCTTATAGTAAGATCATGAAGCTCCACTTCGAGAGCGAAAGCTGGTTTTGTGTGAACGATGTCGTTCTTCCAAACTTTCAGGATTGGCACACCATCAACATAATAAACATATACAGGATCTAGGAGATTTTCCAGGTAATCTATATTATAGCGGGAAGAGGGATATTCCACAGAAAACATTTCCATCATATACTCTCCGTTACGCTTCATGCCGGAAATTACTGCACCAAATTTAATGTCTTTACGTAAAAATTGAGGAGGAAAATTAGATTTTTTTTTCAGTTGCCCCCTTCAATCCTCCTACCAAACTATTTATAAATAAATTTTCATTTGGGTGTAACCTCACAAGAGTTGCCATCAAAGGAACAAATGCTGCAAAAATTATTATGGAGGCTAATTTGATATTTATATATCTGGACAAGAGACTTCTAAGGTATAAAGCTCCTAATCCTGAAATTGCCGCCATGGCAGGAACGTACTCCATAATCTGTCTTACTCCCCCATATATTGAAGTCCCTGGAATTGATACTCTGAGAATAGTAATTGCAAACCACAAAAGTATAAGAAAGGAAAATTTATCTTTTTCACGTTTTACTCTAAATAAAGCAATTACCACCCCGACAAGAAATAATCCGAGAATAATAAGAGGCGTAGAAATTCCAACGAAAAAAGTTGGATACGTATTCCAACCAAATTTAAGAAATGCAGACTGATAATCTGTCCCTGTCCCAATGTCTTTATAATATTGGGCAACACTCAAGAAACGATTAATGGGGTCTTGCCACAAATAAGGTCTGAAGATAAAATTGACTCCCAAAACTATAATCGGATAAATAAATAGACTTAAATAAATTCTTTTGGGTATTTTTTTAAAATTAAAACTAAAACCAAAACGTACTAAGAGATATGGAATAATTATGAATGGCAAAAAGATAATGTTGAATTTAGTTCCGAAAGCAAGGGCGCAAAATATACTTGATATTAAAAAATATTTTGCTCTCGCTTTTTCAACACCTAAATAAAAGAAATAAAGAGTAAAAGCGAAAAATGAAGCTTCAATAGGATCTTTAATATTAAAACGAGCTTCTCCATAGAATAAAGGATAGAGGGCTATTGATAAAGACGCTATCGTTCCAGCAAAAATACCGTATCTCCTTCTAATCATTGCAAATACTAGAAATATAAGAAGCGTTGAGATAAATAATTCGAATACATGATACGATTCTAGATCACCCATTATTCCAAACTGTCCATAAAGAACTCTATTAGTCCCAGCGGCCAGAATATCATTCAGAGAAGGATGGCAACAATCGGTCTTCAAGAAAAATGCCGTATCAAATCCTCTATATTTCCATTCACTGATACGCTTACTTGTGAAATCGGCATCCGTATATTTTTCTCTGCCGGTTAAGAAGAAGTCGAGATACGCATTTCCCTTTTCAAAATGCATTGGCTCATCTATGTTATTTCCATAATGAGAAAGGGTTATAATTCCTACAACAAAAAATATCAAAGAAATTAAAACTCCAACCCAATAAAATTTCAAAAAAGAGCCAATTTTGTCAAGCCATTTAGTAGATTTAGAAGATTTAATCATGTATAATTTAGAACATCCCTAGATTTGCATTATAACACAATAATCAGCTATGAAAGTTAAGCTACCTGTATTCATTATTAGCGGAAAATCTCCCCTAGAAGATCCCGGAGGGTACCCTGCATACGCTCGAATTCTGGCAATCACACTAACTTCCCTTGGTTACCCCGTTCACACCCTAGCAATAGGTAAAAAACAAGGAGTTGAAAAGACAGAATATGGAGATATTCATATTTTGAACACAAAATTACTGAAACTTTTTCCATTTCTTCATCATCTAGCATTAGCAGGACTTCCTTATTATAGCTTTATTTTTGCTAAAGAAATAAAAAGAATAGTCAAAGAAAAGAAAATCGCTAAATTTATCCTTTGGGGAATGGGGCCATGGGCATTTCCGGGTGCTTTTCTGAAGATATTTCCTCAAAAAAATGTTCATATGACCATGATGTCGAGTTATTTCACAAGTACTCGTCATGAAATGAAAGGAGCCTTGGATGCAATAAGAGTCAAAGATTATGGACTGATACCTAAAATTAAATATTTAGTTGTCTATGAAATAGTCGCGAGGGTATTTAATCTATTTGAGAAAATAACCTTGGATTTTTGCGATCTGGTAGTAATACACTACAACTCCTCGAAAAAAATAATCAGAGAAGGCTTTAATGTTGAAGACAAAAAAATTCATATGTTTCCTTGGTACGCAGAAACTTTCAAAAGAGAAGGAGACAAGAGCATAGAAACAACCAAATATTCTCGCCCTCTTATTGTTTCTATTTGCAGACAAGATCCAAGAAAAGGTATAAATTTTATTATTCATGCCATAAAAATACTATCTCAGAAATATCCTAATATCACCTGCTTAATAGTTGGATCTGGATCGTTTTATGAATTAAATAAAAAATTAGCGGAAAAATTAAATATTACCAAGAAAGTCATTTTCTTAGGCTTTGTAGCTGATATCAACCCTATTTTAACCGAGGCAGATATAACAGTTGTTGTTCCTCTGCGCCAGGGAAGTAGTGCATTAACAGTTTTGGAATCAATGAGTTACGGTAAAACACTTGTGGTAAGTAATTGCGATGGTATACCCGAAGATATTAAGGATAATTTTTCAGGATTAATCGTAGAAAGCGGCAACGAAGCTTCATTGGCGAAAGCTCTAGAAAAACTGATAAAAAATCCGGCGCTTCGCAAAAGGCTGGGCGAAAATGCCTACAAAACATATAAAAGCCGTTTTGGCTTCGACAAAATGAAGTCACACATAGAAAAAATGCTTTCCACAAACATTAAGGCTTAATATCTTTCAAAGAAAAAATTCTCACGTTTTTAACATTCAACAAACATGAGTTTGAATCATGGGGCGTAACGTATACCCACTTGGCTTTTACAGCAGGGAAAAAATAAACAAGCTTATTAACTGTCTGTAAGGAAATTACGTATCTACCCTGATTTAAAGGAGATTCATCGGGAGAAAGATACTCCTTATCTCCGTCATAAGAGTAACTAAAATCTCCATTAAATTCGCGAGTACAATCATCATTGCTATAATTAATCTCAATTCTAGTAACAAATGCTGGCTCCTTGAGCTTTACAGAGAAAGATAATCCGTCTCCTGATTTTTCAACTAAAATTCTTCCTTCCTCTATCTCATTTACAAATCCAGTCCTCGTGTGGGCTATATCGTTTTTCCAAATTTTCAGTATTGGTACTCCATCTACAGCCTTTACATGTACTGGAATAAGAAAGCGATCCAAATAATCATAAGAATACTTGTGGATCGGAAACTCAACAGAAAACATTTCTATCATATATTCTCCGCCTCGTTTCATTCCTGAAAAATGGCCGCCAAATTTAATATCTTTGCGTACGAATTGAGGCGGAAAGTTAGATCCAAGTCCCACAGGAAATCCAAAACGAGCTCCTTGTTCCGCATGTTCGTTCAGCCACAATATCCCTTGCAGATAAGCGTTTCCCATTATTTTTTTTTCAGTTGCCCCCTTCAATCCTCCTACCAAACTATTTATAAATAAATTTTCATTTGGGTGTAACCTCACAAGAGTTGCCATCAAAGGAACAAATGCTGCAAAAATTATTATGGAGGCTAATTTGATATTTATAAACTTGAATAATAGACCGCGAATATATAAGGCTCCCAACCCAGCAATTCCTGCCATAGCAGGAATATATTCCATAATCTGCCTTACTCCACCATATATTGAAGTACCAGGAAGTGAAACCCTAAGAATGGTAACTCCAAACCACAAAAGTAGAAGGAAAGAGAACTTATCTTTTTCTTTCTTTATCCTGAATAAGACAACTAATACGCCAATAATAAATAAAATAAGGATAACAAGGGGGGTAGATATTCCAACGAAAAATGTTGGATAGGTGTTCCATCCATATTTGAGAAACATTGGTTCAAAATTTGTCCCTGTTCCGATGTTTTTATAATACGCAATTATATATAGGAAACGGTTTATTGGATCCTGCCACAGAAAGGGTCTGGAGAGAAAATGAATAACTAAAACAATAATTGTATACAAAAATAAGCTTACATAAACACCTTTAGGTATCTTTTTAAAATTTAAAGAAAAACCAAAGCGTACAAAAAGATACGGAATGATTATGAAAGGCAGAAAGATTATATTGAATTTCGTTCCAAAAGCTAGGGCACAAAAAAAACTTGAAATAAAAAAATATTTTGCTTTAAGATTCTCTACGCCAAGATATAAAAAATAAAGAGTAAAAGCAAAAAATGAAGCCTCAATTGGATCCTTAATATTATAGTGAGACTCTCCATAAAACAAAGGATAAAGAGCCATCGATAAGCATGCTATAGTCCCTGCGAATGTGCCATATCTTCTTTTAATCATGGCAAAAACAAGAAAAACAAGAAGAGCTGAAATGAATAATTCAAATGCATGATAAGCTTCCAAGTCATCCATTACTCCTAACTTCTCATAAAGAATTCTGTTGGTTGCGGCTGCTAAAATGCCGCTAAGCGGAGGATGACCGCTGTCATTTTTTATAAAATAATCTGCATCATAACCCTTATATTTCCATTCACTTACTCTGGGGCTTTGAAAATCAGCATTCGTATATTTTGTTCTTCCTGTTAGGAAAAGGTCCAGATAAGCATTCCCTCTTTCAAAATGAATAGGCTCATCAATATTTATTCCGTAATGAGAAAGAGTGCTCAATCCCACAAAAAAGAATGTTAAAGCAATTAAAATCCCGATCCAGTAAGATTTAAAAAAGTTTTTAATGTTTTTCATATATTTTTTATAACTTCCCAACTCTGCCTATTACTTTCTTCCCAATTAAACTTATTGGCCCATTCTTCTGCTCCCAATTCTAACTTATAGTAAAGTCTCTTATCTGAAATAAGCTTAAAGGCTTTATCTGCCAAAGATTTAGGATTGGGATCGGACAAAAGACCAGTCTTGTCATCTACAATGGAGTCTCTCAGGCCCTCTGTGTTATAACCTACAGTAGGCGTCCCTTGGGATGCAGCTTCGATAACGTTAAGGCCCCATCCTTCTTTTCTTGATGGATGAATCAACACCCAAGCCTTCTTCAAGAGTTCGAACTTTTTCTCCTCCGAAACATAATCAAAATATATAATTTCAGATCTAAATTTGTTAAGCCCAACACCTTTTATCAATCCTTCCAGATATCCCTCATTTTCTTCTCTACCCGCAATCCACAACTTACAGTTTTTAATTTTACCTTTCAATTCACTGAAAGCCATAAGAGCATCTTTTATACCCTTGTCCTCTGATATACGTCCTAAGAAAATTATCGTTGGATTTTTTTCCTTAACAATATCTTTTTTTATTTTTTTTACAGTTACACCGTGATGAACTATGTTTACAAATTCTTTGAGGATTCCGAACTTTATAAGCTCATCTCTTGTTGAATCAGAGCTCGTAATAAATTTTGTATTTTTGTAAAAAGCAAAAAATAATGACTCAATTAAATAACCAATCAAAGACAAAGGAAAAATAATATTTGAGAACCAAACTCTTCCTGCAACTTCGTTTATTAGTCCTACTATTTTTGCTTTTTTGATATAAAGAGGTGTGAAAAAAGGTAAAAAATGGAAACTGTCAATAACAATACTGGGATTGCCCAGACGACCTTGCAGATAATTTAAAAATGCAAGAAAGTGAACAGAATAATGAGAACCCTTTCTTATAATTTTTATTCCTTCCACATCTTCTCTTTCTTTCCCTTTAGGAAATGAGGATGCAAACCACGTGACGCTTGCCCCTTTCTTCTCCCAATATTTTGCGTGTTCAAAAAGAGAGATCTCGGCTCCTCCAGCCAAAGGATGTTTTATATCTCTCCAGTTAAAAATAAGGATATTCATATAGAATTAGGTCTTGTTTTTTTGGTTGCGATCGGATAGTAAAATAGCAATGATAAAAACAACAAAAAGGAACTTAAAATTAGAATATTTATTACCTGACTAACACTATCGTGCAAAAACCATATCAAAGCAGTCTCAGCGCATGCTGCCAAAATTGTAATTATGTATACTCTTATTTTGCCAATGGAAAGATAAAAGATATTTAAGACATACGAGAGTGTATAGAATAAGACAAATAGAGAGAATGGCCCCAGATATTGATTTATTATTTGGCTAAAAGAAGGATAAAAGATTGTACGTACAAATTCCGGGAACGTAAAATAAAACAAGCTTAAAAACAAAGATGGAACTCCTATTAAAAATAAAGACAAAAGCGTAATTCCGGTTAAATTTTCTCCTCTTTCTTTTCTCTGTGCCACTAAAGGAAAAAGGACTAAGGCGATCGGAGATACTGCGTAAAATATAGATCTGCCCATGGTGGATATTGCCGCATATTGTCCTGCTGTCGTTGGTTCAAAAAAATGCTTTACCAAAATAATATCTATTGTTATGAATGCCGTCATCCCAATATTGGCTAAAAAAACCGGAAGTGCATATAGGGAAAGTTTTTTCCGTAAATTAGAGAAATGAAAATCTTTTTTTCCGCTATTTTTTAAAAATTTTCGTAAGGGGAAAAAGACCAACAGATATCCAATCAAAGCAGACAGGAAAAATGCACTAATTGCTCCGAAAACTTTAAACCCTAAAAAAATAAAGCCAAGACCCAAAATAAGCTTTGACAAAGAAGAAAATATATTTATAAATGAGTAATATCCGAATTTAAGAAGACCCTGAAGAATTCCATTGCCAACAAAAGATAAATAGGAGAAAAAAAGAGCAAGAGCAGTAATGTCTATCAAAATTGTTGAGTTAATATTAAGAAAACGCGAGATATGATAAGAAAATATAATTATAAATCCCGTAATGCAAAATGCTATTATTCCAATCCACCAACTGCCAGATATAAAAAGCTGGCCTATAAATTCCTCTTTTTTCTGGCCGACCAATACTGCTGAAAATTTTGTAAAAACAGTGTTTACGGTCGTAGATAAAACTGAGAAAATATTGAATACTGATATTAAAGATATAAATGTCCCATACTCTGACTCTAGGAGAAATCTTCCCATTCCTAAATTAAAGAGATAATTGAGTATATTGGCTGTCATTGAGCCAAAAAAAATAATTGTGCTTCCGGTAACTAACGGATGATTCATCGCAGACTTAATTATTTTTTTCATTTTTTATAATAGTTAAGAATTTTTAGTCTGTAAAAAACTGCCATTGTATCCCAAAGCATAAGAAGTACAATAATCCAAAAATTTCCCGATGTTATACTGCTTCCTCCTTTGAAATTGAGCTCAACTGGTCCCTCAATTATCTTTTTATAACCCATCGAATTTGCAACTGCCAAAATCTCAACGTCAAAAGCAAAAGCCTTAACCAACAGTTTTGGGAAAACTTTTTCAACTAGTTCTCTTTTAAAAAATTTCATCCCGACCTGCGTATCGCGAACGCTGAATCCAAATAATAAATGGGTTAATGTTCTGTAACCCCAGGAAAGAATTCTACGAAAATAAGGATAATCTACTCTTGAATCCGGATGGAGTTTGCTGCCTACTATGATATCTGCATCCTGCCACATCATAGAATCCAAAAGGATAGAAATTCCAGTTGGGCTTAAGTCCATTCCGGCATCTACAAAACCTATTACGTCACCTTTTGCCTTCAGCATGCCATACTTCACCGCATGACCTTTGCCTTCGTTTTTCTCATAACCGAAAACTTTTATATGCTCTTTATCTATTTGCTTTGCTTTTCCAAAAGTTGTGTCTATAAAACCATCCACAACTACGATAATTTCATACTTATAAGGCAGGCTTTTAAGTGACTCATCAAGATCTCTTATGTCTTTTAAGATTGTTTTTTCTTGCTTGTAAGCAGGAATAACAACAGATAGAAAATTAATGTTGCGCATTTATAGAAGAGTAGAATTTAGGAAATTCCCTTCTGGCTTTTTCCCATGTAAATAATTCCTCATCCGCAAGTTTTACTCCTGCTTCTTCGAAAGGTATTCTTCCCTCTTCGGCCGGATTATAAAGCTTGGTTGCATAGTTAAGTATTATTGCCGGTTTTTTGGAAACTACCATAAAAGTATGCAATGTCTTTTTAGGAACTAACAATATATAAGGATCTTTATCTGCCTGCATATAAAAAAGATTTAATAATCCATTCGTACTTGAACCCTCCCTTTTATCTGCTACGGCCACAATAATCTCACCTTGAACCACCAAGAATCTGTCTTCTTGGACTGTCGGATGATAATGCCAAACATCTTCATCCCGAGCTACACCGCTATCTGTTACAGAGTAATATTGCATTGCAAATTCACGGCCTGGACCATAAATATTCTTCCAATCTTTTCTCAACGTCTCAACCAGAATTCCTGATGCGTCTCTGTTGATTTTGAGAGGATGAACCAAAGTGTCCTTGATTAATTTTGTGCTACTAAGATTGCTAAGCGTAATAAAATCCATACTATTATTCTATTAAAAAAGGCCTGCATTTGCAAAGAATCTAAGGCTTGCGGGTGACTTTTCTGTATACGGACATTGTCTCTATGGCTGTCTTTTCCCAGCTGAACTTCTTTGACTGTTCTATTCCTTCTTCAGACAGTGTAGCTTGCAAGTCTTTGTCATCAAATACGTCTTTAATTCCCTTTGCAATGCTCCCAACGTGATAAGCGTCTACGCTCAGGGTGGCCTCGCCAGTGATTTCAGGAATTGAACCTTCTTTGGATGTCACAACAGGACAGCCACAGCTCATAGCCTCAAGTATTGGCAAGCCAAATCCTTCGTACAGGGATGGCATAGCAAAAACAGTCGCAGCATTGTATAAGGCTACGAGCTCCTCGTTGGAAACAAAACCCAGGCAAATAATTTTTTTGTTTGATTTAATTTTCTCCCTTATAATCACTACGTCTTTATTCCAGGGATTATCTAAATCGATACTTTCATCAATAAGTGCTTTTCCAACCATAACCAGCGGAACATTTATCTTATCTACAGCCTCAATCAATCGTGGTAGGTTTTTATTCCAAGTCACATCCCCAACATACAATACAAATTTTTCCGGCAGATTATATTTTTCTTTAATCTTTTTAATCATTAATCCTTCTCGCCTCGCGGCGAAGCGGGTATCATTATTCTTTTTAAACTGTTCACCTGCCGCCAAATAGACAACATTCACTTTTGAATCTTTTATTCCTGCAAATTTAACAATATCTTTTTTTGAAGATTTGGAATCTGTAATTATTGCGTCCGTATTCTGAAGTGCTTTTTTTTGGATCTGCCATTTGAGCATTCCTTTTAGACCTACTTTGAAATGACTTGGAAAAACCAATGGGGTTAAATCATGAACAGTCACGATCCTTTTATTTTTTGAAAATACAGGCAAGGTTAGGAAAAACGGCTCAAAATACGGATAATGGACTAAGTCTGTATTTTCTATTTTGTTACCCCTGTTAAAAAAGACGTATTGGTTATCCGGGTAGTATTTTGGAAGTATAGTTTTTAGATTTTGCAGATAAAATCCCGTACCTCTAACTCTATGCTGCAGATAATGCCCTGACTCAAGAGGAGAAACGTCAATAGCAATAGTCATTGTCATATTTTACTAGATTTGTATTGTATAAACAAAGCGGAAAGTGCAATAAGCGATAAGACCGAAATAAGATCAGCAACAATTCTTATTGGAGTTTCTTCAAAAACTACTCTAACTTGACCCTCTCCAGCCGGGACGAGGAAGGAAAAACGGCCATTTTTCACTTCTACATTTGTTTTTACGTTATTAACGTAAACATTCCATCCAGGATAATAAGCTACATTCATGAGGATTTCCGAATTATTTTTAGAATTTACACTAAAATTATATAGATTACTCTTAGTTTCCCTTGAAGAAATCTTAGCATCCCCTTTTAAGATAACTATCCTCTCCTTCTCTTTGCTTGGGATGTTTTTTAGGAAAATTGTATTAAACACATTGCCCGGACTATTTGTACCGTCAATAAAATTAGATCGACTTGTATAATAATTATCATCCCTAAGAAGATAATAAGCTGGCCTTGCATAACCAACACCCAGCGTAAAGACAGCAAATACTAGGAAAATGGCTAATGCAATTTTGACCGATTTATTTTTAATTTTCAGCGAAAAAATACTACCTGCCAGGAAAGATGCAAAAAGTATTTCAAGACTCAAGAGCCTCCATGGAAATTGAAAGTAATTCATTAAAGGAACTGTGTTCCATATTGGAAGAGATATACTTAACATTAAGTAAAAGGTCAAAATAAACCAGATAAGAAAAAAAATTGTGTAGATACTTTTTTTATCTCTTTTTATTACCTGCCAAACTGCTACTACCAAACTCAAAAAGATAACGAATAGATTAGCAAGGCCTATCTGAAATGATAAGGCGTTTTGCAAACCGGCTCCGCTAAAACCTGATCCCCATGATGGTATTAATAACTGATATAAATCGGGAAAGTGAGCCCCAATATCAAAAATTTGAAGCCCTGCTGCAAACTTTGTTTCAAAAATTGCCGGAAGCCAAAAGATAGCTGACAACCCGAGACCAAGAAGTATTAAGTAGAAAGTATTAAGCATTAAGTATTTTTTATTCTTTTCTTTATAGATTAAAAGGGTAATGTAGGATAGAGAAAAAAAGAAAAACATAAGAGCTAAAATATTGTGGGAAAAGATTATGAGAGCCAGAAAAAGCGAAGATAAGATGAAAAATAATCTTTGTTTTGATAGAGCAAACTTAGTATACGACCAGAGAAAAGCGGGGAAAAAAGCAAGCGCTAAGACTTCCCCTATTGACCCCCTGATATAAATATCTGCAAAATGATAGGGAGAAAAAGTATAAAATACTGAAGAAACAATTCCCCCTAATCTACCCCAAAATTCTTTAGTCCAAAGATAGAAAAATATGGCCCCTATAATTGTTGCTGCAAACATTATTATCTTAAATGAATCTATGAAACTAAAGCTGAATAGATGAAGAAAACTTGCTAAATAATTGGGCAAAGGATATACGAAATTAAACAGAGGCACTCCAAATCCGCTATTGAGATGAGCTGACCAGCGTGGATATAGATTGCCGTCTCTTAACGCTTCATCGAAGAGAAAAAATCTCACTACATGATATTCCCCATCATGCGTTGGGGGCAGACCTTTATGAAGAAGAGAAAATCCAGCAATTACCGCAAACAAAACAACAACTGCTATCGATAAAAATTTTGCCATAATTTTTTATTTATCAGGAAATAAATTACTACAGCAAGAGGTGGTAAAAAAGTAACTATTGATTTAATAACAGGAGTTAGACCAGCATGAGTACCTGTAAGTATAAAAGGAGTATATCTAAAAGGAAGACCAAAGGAGAACGCAAGGGAAATATAAAGTAATATTTTATTTTTTTGAATTAGAAAAGAAAAAGATAAAAACCACATAGCATACCAAGGATAAATTTCTTCCCTAATTGGAGCTAGCAAGAAAGCAATAAGCATTAGCAGCGATGAGCTTAAAAAAATATTATCCCAATTGATCTCTTTTTTCCTGATAGTTCTCCAAATAACAAATAGCAAAACAGGTATTAAAATTATAGTTGTATATTTTATAAAAATGGACAGGGTAAAAAATAAAATTCCGAAAAATATCTTTTTTTGCATCAAAAGGAAAAAAGAAAGAAGAGTAAGAAATATCATAACAATGTCATTGTGACCGCTTATTAATGTTTCCATTATGATTAATGGATTCAGGGCAAATAAGATTACGGGAACTATATTTTTTGAAATTTTCCAAACGAGAAATACTGTAGCTAAATAAAAAGCTCCAGCCAAAAGCTTAAGCGCAAAAAGATTAACAATAAAACTTCCAATTCCAAGCAAATAAGGAATTCCAGTTAAAAATATCCATAATGGACCATACAAAGCAATCTTATTAGCTGCGTGTGTGAATGCCAAAAGTGAATCGCCAACAAATTCAATAGGCATCACAACATAGGGATTCTCATGATAAAAAAATAATACTTTTGAAGTTGCAACATAATTAAAAATATCATAAGAAAGCATAGCAGGATAAGAAAAAATTAGAATTAATATTGTCAAACCCACAAGTAAAGCTACTTCTTTCAAATTTATCTTTTTCTTAATCCCCAAGTAAACAAAAATACCGTAGAAAATAAAAGAAATAACGACCAAGAATATATAAAAAACTGTCGTTAGCAATTTTTGGGAAAAGGCAAAATCAGAATAAAGATTTTTTAAATAGGACAAATTTGGGTCTACAAATGTATAGGAGAAAAAAGAAAAAAGCAGCAGAAAAATACCATACAAAATAACTATTAATTTCTTCATAGAATTTTTTCCCGAAGTTGTATGGATTTATTGAAGGCCTCTTCCAAATTAAGTATTGTAGGAGCGGATTTTTCAGGTTCCCAAATAAAAGTAGCAGGAAATCTATTTTTCATTTCTTCAAGAACTTCTATATGTTTTTGCATAGCTTCTTTAAGCAGCATCTTCTTCTGTGCTACGTCCTTACTGTTTTTTTCTGCTTTTATTAAATGGGGCAGAATATTTGTGGAATACGAATCTGTTTTTTGCAACGCATTAAATCCTAGCAAATACTGCTTATAATCAAACAGAGTTTTTGCTTCAACTAAGTATTTGTCTGCCATTTTAAGATTGTAATCAAACTGCCCAAAATCACCAAAATACCAATACTTAGATATATTTTCGTACAGAAGATGAAGTTTATAAGATAAACCCCCCGGCATATTTGAGGGATAAGGCAAAACATAGTCCGACTTTGCATAAACTCTGTTTGCAAGAAAAAAGATCAGGAGAAAAGCAACGATCCAGATTCTTATCATTTTGAATTTTGAATTTTGAATTTTGAATTTTTCTTATGCCACTCCCATGCCGACTTAATAATGGTTTCTAAATCAGAATATTTTGGAGAAAATCCCAAATCCTTATTAATGAGATTGGGATCTGCGATTAAAACGTCTGCATCTCCCTCTCGTCTTCCTGCATTCTTTATATTTATTTCTGAGCCGCTAACTTTTTTGATCATGTCTAGCACTTGTTTATTTGAATATCCATTGCCTGTCCCAACGTTGTAGAAAAATTTCCCGCCACCGCTTTGCAGCTTGGAGATTGCCAAAATATGCGCCTCAACCAAATCTACTACATGAACATAGTCTCGTACGCATGTTCCGTCCATAGTTGGATAATCGTTTCCATATAACGTGAACTGGGTTTTGTTAAGTATTGCATTTATTGCATTTGGAATAAGATGGCTTTCGGGAGAATGATTTTCTCCCACTTCCCCATTCAATGATGCACCGGCAGCATTAAAATATCTAAGAGATGCAAAATTAAGACCATAAATATCTCCATACCACGAGAGTATTCTCTCTACCATTAATTTACTCTCTCCATATGGATTAGTTGGATTCTTTGGGTGATCTTCAGCAATTGGAGTCTTAACAGGATCTCCATAAACTCCGGCAGTTGATGAAAAAATAAAATTATTTACTCCATTTTTCGCCATGCTTTGGATTAAATTTAAAGAGCCATTTACGTTATTATCAAAATAAATATATGGGTTATCAACTGACTCCGCCATTGAGATGAATCCTGCAAAATGCACAACAGAGTCAAATTTATGCTCTAAGAAAACTGTATCTACAAATTTTTTATCTTTAAGATCCCCCAGAATGAATTGCGCCTTTTTATCTACATAATCCCTATGGCCCCTCTCTAAGCTATCAACTACCACCACTTCATAGTCTTTATCCAAGGCTGCTTTGACCATAAAGCTGCCTATATATCCAGCTCCGCCTGTTATTAAAATCTTCATATTTAAGGCTGCAATTCAAACCACCATCTTGCGTAAGATGTATAAATACTCTTGAAAGAAATAGGTGTCCAGCCTGCTTTTAATATATCAGATTTTGGCGTGTTAGAAAAATCAACTAACATCTCACTTATCAAGGGGTGATTCTTTTTTGCTTGAGGATATTCACAGTCGTTTATAACACCAATGCTTAAGCCTTTGCTATCAAATTTATTTTTCAGCTCTAAAAAGAAAAGCGTAGTAAAGGTTGATGCATTATAAGAAGATTCATATTCTTTTGAACAGCTATATAAAGCGAATTTTTTATTCGGGTGCTTCTTTTCAAGATCAATTACTCCTTGAGCTATTGTCTTACTAAAAGGGTCAGGTGACATTTCGGAAGCAATTCTGGGATAGGAAAAAAAGACAATAAGTGGTAACAATATCAAACCAATGTAAATCTTTTTGTATCTTAGGTTGATTAATGCGAGAGCAGTAAAAATAAATACAAAGGGTCTTAAGAAATTTAAATAACCAAAAAATCTTGGACCCCAGTAATATCTTAGTAATATAAAATTAAGTGCAAAAGCTACTATTAGGAATAATAGGCTCTTAGATAATTTCTTTTTGTAAACCAACCACATTATAGAGATTAAAAATAGAATAATTATCATAGTCCCAAACCATACTGGCACCCCTAAGGCATCTGACCAAAAGGACGGCCAGAAATCACGAAGATAAAACAGCCACCTATTTGGGACGTATACTGCATTCTTGCCATGCATTAAATAATCAAAAATATTTCTTGTTGTAAACCAATGATTATTAGCTTCAAAAATAAGCATTGGGATAAAACTGCAAATAACTCCCAAGCCGCTAAACACAAAGTTCAAATATTTTCTTTTGTTAATGAGAAGTGTTAGGGGAAGGATTAACAATCCGCCCATTTGAAAATGCAGGTTCATTCCAACTCCTATAACAAACCCAAGTAGGAAATGCCACCACTTAGATTTATTTTTGGATAAAAGTATTAAAAAAATCCAAATAGATAAAACCACGAATAGATTTGTATTATTATGTGATGTCAGATGAGTTGCGGATATTATTTGCGTTGGAGAAATGGCTACCAAAAAAGAAAGTACCAAAGCAAAAATATTACCGCCCAGAATTTTTCCGATTTTGTACATTATAAAAATATAAAATACCGAAATAATACTTAGATATATCCACGGAGAATAAACAAAAGGAAAAATGAGGTGAAAAATAATAAGCTGATAAGCATACCAAGGCCCAAAAGTAAAAGGACCAAGAGATGAAAAAGAACCAGTAAGCGGAAACTGCAATTCTCTCGCTCCCTCTATCCCAATCACCGCGTCACGAACTGTTTCCTCACCCAGAGAATACCTGTAGGGATAGTTATAAAATCTTAGAAAAATTCCCAGCAAAAGTATCCCTAAGAAAATATAGAATTCTAATTTCTGTTTTTTTAGGAAATTAATCACAATATTTTAAGATATTTCAGATAAGAAATAGGGAATCTTAAAGCAGAGAATAAAGAAAAAACAAACCCATCTAGATAATCCATGAATCCTTTATGTCTTACGTAACTAGTTAAAAACCAGTGTCCAGGCTTTATAATTAAATATCCAACAGCATAAATCAACTGCCATATTAAGTTCTTATTTTTTAATCTTTCTCCTATTTGCCCAGCAAAAAATTCATTGTATCTATTCCACTTTTTTATATAACTTGAGAAGTTTTGATATGGATAGTGCAAAAGCGGAGATATCATGTATCCAATATTTCCCTCAACGACTGCTTGCTCATGCACGTCTTTTTGAGGAAGTCTCCCCTTACCTCGTGCGTATAATCGCAAAGTGTAGTCCGGGTATTGTCCGCCTTTCATAAGAAATCTCGTCAGAAACCAATTTTTTCTAGGAATCCAATACCCATTTTCCTTTACATTCGATGAATTTTTGATTTTACTTTTAATTTCATGCGCCAACTCCTCACTTACTCTCTCATCGGCATCTAATTGCAAAACCCACTCTTTGGTAGCAATTTCTATAGCCTTTTGCTTATTAATATGAAAATTGGGCTTATTTTCAACAACGGCAATCTTTGCGTTGTATTTTTTAGCTATTTCAACTGTATTATCTTTGGAAGACCCATCGACAACAATTATTTCATCTGCCAAATCTTTTATTGAAGTTAAGCAACTTGCTATATTCTCTTCTTCATTGTACGTGGCGAGAACCACGGATAATTTTTGCATCTTTAATGTATATTATACAGTCTTTTTCTTGATTAGGCTTAAAAATGAAGCTCCCATAATAATTAAACTGACAAGGCTTATAATATTGGATACTTGCCTTACCCTAGTCTCTTTATAAACTATTTCTATCTTATGTTTCCCTTTATCCAAATAAAAAGTCATAAGGCCTCTATGATTTGGGTCTTGGAATTGGATATTGGTATTTTTGCCATCAACTAAAATAATCCATCCGGGAAAATAAAGTGTATTCTCTAATATCCTAGACTTTTCCAAAGCTATAACCTCATAACTATGCAGAGTAACTTTCCTTTCAATTCCTTTTATTTTCGCATTCCCACTTATTACTTCCATTTTAAATTTTGGCCTTTTTTCCATAAATCTCACGGACCATATTGGAGCACTTTCCCCTGTATCAGTAGTACTCTCGTAAATTCCTGTATAAAAATTACCTTCTTTTTGCAAAAAATCATTAACATGCCAATAGTCTTTATTCACAATTAATAAACCTACAACCAATATTAATAATAAAATCTTTTTCAACTTATTAGGGCCAATATGGAATGCTATGGACGCCAACAACGCACTTAAAAAAACCGTAAGAGAAAGAAATCTCCATGGGAATTGAAATTTTTGAAGCGTAGTAATTGATTGCCAGATGAAATTGGATGAAGATGTCATTAAAAAAAGAGTTGTCCAAAAAGCAAGTAAAGTAAACGAACTAATAATCCATAGCTTATTTTTATTGATATATAGATAATAAGTTCCAACAATACTAACCAATACGCCAATCCAATGTGCTAATCCTATTTGTTTACTAAGAGTTAAAGTGCCTCCATAATTCCATTCGGAGATAAAAAAGTCTTTCCACGGAACAAAACTTACTAGGTATTCACCGCCCGAGGTAACAACATCTCGTAATGTATATTTTCCCTCCATAAACGCAGGAATCCAGAAAAAAGCAGACAACCCAAAGCCAAGAAGCATTACGTATAAAGTATTAAGTATAAAGTATTTCTTATTAGAACAGTAAAAAAATAGATAAAAAATAAATATAAACATCAAGGGCAAGAACATTAAGCTTATTGCATTATGCGCAAGATTAAGACCGGCAAGAGAAATTGCTCCCCCTATTAAATACCTTGAAGAATAGCCTTTGCTAAGCTTGCAGAGGAAATAAAACACAAGAGGAGGAAAAATGAAAGCAACGTGCTCGCCAATTGCACCTCGTACATACAAATCAACAAATCTATACGGAGCAATGATATATAACAAACTTGCCAATAATGCTGCTTTTTTGTCATTTAGTAATTCTTTGACAAATAAATACATTGCCAAACCGCTTAAAACAAAAGACACTCCAAAAACAAGCTTTACACTGTCAACTAATGTAAATCCTACAAAGTGAAAAAGTGAAGCAAAATAGGAAGGCAGCGGGTAAAGAAACTCCAATATTGGATGGCCATATCCCCAATTAAGATTTCCTGCCCATCTTGGAATAATATTTCCCTCAAGAAGGTTCTGGTAAAAGTTAGCTATTCTAGCCACATGATCCTGCCCGTCGTGAGTCAAAGGCAATCCTGGCTTTAGTAAATCCATCAAGGGAACAACAGATATTAAAACTATCAAAAGAGGAAATAAGTATTTTTTGAACATAATTTATTTTACTACATTGATCTTTTCTGTACGATAAGCCCACTGGGCAAAGTAATCGTTTCAACAATATTCCCAGTTCTAATTACGGTTTCAAGCCAGCCATTATAGCTCCAGGGCTTTGAGCGATCTTTCTCGATTAACAAGTAAAATGTTCTTGTTTTTTCCTTACCGGGGATATAATTATACTTTTCTCCTCCATGCCACCATATTAAATAATCATAGGCGTCTGTATAAACAGCCGGTGTAAAAACCAAAAGATTAAAATTTTTATCTTTTGCATCTTTATAGACATGGTCAATTGCAGCTAATTTTCCTTTTATTTTTTCTGCCCCGCCATCATCAGGAGGACTGAAATATAGAATATTAATTCTTTGGAAAGAATAAGAAGTCAGAAGAATAAATAGGGCGATTAAAATAACTTTACCTAACCTGTCAGTTAAAAACCTGCTTAACAAAAGTCCCAAAGCTATTAAGTAAAAAGATTGGAACCCTGTTAAAAACCAGTAACGTAAGGGGAATGGATAAGCAAGACTTAAAAGAAAAATAATTGATAATAATTTAATTACGAGAGAAAAAAATCTAGATTCTTTATCCGAAAAGAAATTATTCTTTTTCATTACAATTAATGTTGTTAACAATATTAATAGTATGAGTAGATCTGGAACGTACTTGGCAATTCCGTCATTTATAAAAGCTGATTTAAAATTATTGTAAAAAGCAAATATGTGATCAGCTACTATTTTCAAATAGCCTGTCTTTTCCCCACCGACAAATAATCCCCGCTCTGATCCTGAAAAAAGACTCATTGCGGATTTAGACATTAAAAAGTTATGTCTTAAATCAAATATTACTTGCGGTAAAAATGTAATGGAAAAAATTCCTAATCCTATCAATAAATTTTTGTTCAGAAAAATTTTTCTTTGAAAAATAAAAATATAAATGATAGTTGATAGCAGAATAAAGACAGCTAGCGCTGTCTGAAAATGGAACATTAAGCCAATTGTTGGCCATAATACAATATTAAATTTATTAGACTTATAAATTGCACTATAAAAAGTGAAAATATAAATTACAATCAGAAGCCACATGGGATGAGGATTCCATGCATAGGTTGCGGCAGCAATTGCCTCCGGAGAAACAGCGAAAAGAAATAATGAGATAAGTGCTGCTTTTTCTCCAAAAAGATTTCTCATCCAAAAATAAACGACTAGCAAAACTGAAATGCTGATGATAAACATTAAGGCTATTCCTCCCCAAGGATCTCCTCCAAAAATTGCTGTTGATAGCGCCAACAAGTAGTACCATAAAGGACCCTGAAATACCCCTCTCAAACTCGTGGCTGGCCCTATTAATGTCTGGTGGTGATCATAAAGAATACCTTTGACAGCCATCATATCCCTACCTTGATCTAAGAGAAAGAGAAAGTTATGAGATACTAATTCCTGAGCTCTTAAAAAAAAGCCAAGGGAGAAAATAAACAGCACAAAGATAAATATTTTATTTAATTTCAACAATTTCAATCTCCCCTTTCCCGTCTAAATTTTTAAATGATTCTAGGGTATTCGTTTCGTCTGGAAAATCTTGACCATTCCCTATTAATAACGTGTTTTCTAGAGATTTATCTTTATTCCAAATAATAGGCCTGAACTGATATTTTCCGAATGAGTGCGCCTCTTCAAATCCCCCAGATTTAGTTCCACCTTGTGATTGATACAAATGAGGATCGTACTTACTATCAAACAAATAAAACATATATGATTGATAAAGGTTATCCTTATTTGAAAAGACAATTTTTCCATAAGATTTTTCGTTGCTCAATACAAATTTCACAACACTATGCAATGAGTATTGAAAAGAACCAGACTGCTCTTTAGGAAAAACAATGAAATAGTTTTTATAGAAACTGACTAAGCTTATTGAAACAAAAAATAAGAAGCTCAAAGACGTTAAGATATTAATTTTTTTAAATTTAAAGAGTATATAGACGAGCCCTAGTGCAGTAAAAATTTGCCAAGTCGGGAGAATATTGTAAGATCGCATTGCATGAGGTGCTTGCGTTGCAATAGAAGCAGGCAGAGCACCTAGAAAAAACCAAAGAAGGACAAGTTTTTTTGACTTGCTATCCGAAAGCTTAGTGAAAATAAGAACAATAAATCCTATTAAGATAAATGGAATTTGCCATATATATAATAGTCCCATATTTGGGGCCTTGAATGGCTCGTTAGAAGAATTTGCGAATAGCCATTGCGGATTAAAATGAGAAACGTATCCCTGAATTAAAACTTTAATTGGAAAAACACGTCTATTGTAAAATAACGTACCAAATATATCGTTGCTTTCGACAGCCTTATTGCGCAATCTCACTTCTTCATCGAACATCTCAGAATGAGATTCAGGCTTAAATGTGCTTGTTCCCTGAAAACGGATAAGAGCTTGAGGAGAAAAAACTGACCAAACAAAAGGAATAACTAGAATTATAAAAATAATAAATATTTTTATATTTGAAGCAACTATTGAAAGTGTATTTTTTCTGAAAATAAAAAATAATCCTATTGCCAATAATGGTATGAGAGCCTGTCCAGAATAATAACTGATCATCGAAAGAGTGAAAAACACTATTGAAAGAAAGAAATCTTTTTTATTCTTTTGCCCCCGCAAGAAAAATAAAATACCAAAGACGAGAAAAGATAAACAGGCATTGGACTCATGACCAAGACGAGATATATAAATGTGCCAAGGACTAATTGCCAATAGAAAAGCACTCATCAGAGCGGTCGCTTGTGAAAAGGATGAACGTTTTGAGAAAAGCAGTAAAACTACATTGTAAGTAGCCAAGACGGTTAAAACTGACAGGATTACAGCGGGAAGACGAACGGCTACTACATTTAAATCAAGTAAGGCAACAAAAGGAACTACCAAGAAAAGATATGTTGACCTTCTCCAATCGTCATAGCCCCGCTGAGAAATAAGCGGTAACTCTCCAAATTCATCTGCTCCTGTTTTGATTACAGAATAGGCATTGTACCCAATTGATGCTTCGTCCAATGATGCGCTAGGCGGAACATGTCCAAGATTCCAAAAACGTAAAAAAGCAGCAAGAATCAGTATTAAAATTAGCACCCATTTTGTAGAAATAAATTTACTCACTATGAAAACATTTTTATCAATTTCAGAATTCCCATTTTTGGAACTGATCTATTCGCTGAAAAATCTCCGGACCCAATCTGAGTAAAACTTCCTTTATTTTCTATATACCATTTGTAATTATCTATAAACGTATCTGCGTTTGTTTTCTTAGGTTTCCAATTAAGTTTTTTCTTTATTTTTGTAGTATCGGCATAAATTGAACGGCCCATCATGGTGTATTGATATACGCCAAGTGGCGACATATTAATCTTGTCCAAAATAGAAAGAATGAAAAGCGCTGGAGCTATAGGCAGCGCAACTAATTTAGATGTGCTATTTGCAAATTTAATTACTCTTTTGTAAATTTCAGCCAATGTTATTACTTCATCAGCACCTATTGTATAAATATCGAAACCCTCAATATGACTTGCCTTTTCCAAAGCAACAACAACATCTGTGACGTCTGCAAATTGATACTTGTTTGATCCGTCTCCCAACATATATACATTTTTACTTTCGGAAATAAATTCATACAAAATAGCCTGCAAACCAAGTCTTCCAATACCTGTAATGACAGGACAACGGAATATTTGTATATTTATTTTGCCCTTAAATTTAGCTAATTCTTTTTCCGCTTGCTCTTTACTTTTTCCATACATTTCAAGAGGAATTAAGGGTGTTTGTTCGGTTACCGGAAGATTTTTTGGAATTCCATATGTAACATTACTAGAAGTGAAAACAAAAGAATTCACTTTGTTTCTAACTGCCTCTGATACTAGATTCAAAGTACCCAAGACGTTTGTCTCCCACATAAGATCATCAGCAACTTCCTTGTTGGGCATTGCAGAGGCCAAATGATAAACAGCTGAAAAAGGACCATTTATTTTAAAAACTTTGCCTACATCTTCTCTAGATAAGATGTTCCCTTTAAAGTACGCAACTCCCTTAATATTGTTTTTTGGGTCATGGTGCTCTAGCTTATCGAAGATTACTATTTCATTTCCTCCAATACTCAATAAGTATTTAATGAGTTGTTCCCCAACAAAACCTACCCCTCCTGTAATAAGTACTCTTTTCATATTTATTATCTTTCAACAATAGATATTGCAGGTGACCCATTAAGGTAATTGACCTGAAATAATCTTCTCGCTTGTGGCGGAAAATCTTTGTCCCGTCCAACATATAGAATTTTCTGAGCATTATTTTCCTTATCCCAAACAATCGGGCGAAATTCGTATTTTCCGAATTTATGATTCTCCCTAAATCCCCCGGAAGAATTCTTAGTTTCTTCTTTGTATAAAGAAGGATCATATTTAAGATAAAAAAGAAAAAACATATAAGACTGATCCAGAGGCGCTGAATTAGAAACAACTATCTTATCGTATTTATCCTGTTGGTTTTGAATAAACGGAATTGCTTTTTCATAACCATATTGCCATTCTTCGGAAGTAAAATAATTTTGCTGAACAAAATATTGATTTAAGTAATACAAAAAATTAAATATTAAAAATAAAAAAGAAACTCCAAAAGCCAGATATTTTATTCGTATACTTAATACTTGATACTTAATACTTGATACTTCTTTTATAGCAGCCAGAATTCCTACTGCAGTAAAAATTTGGAATAAAGGCAGGAAATTAAGCGTTCTTACTGCGTGCGGAACCCCGCTTGTTATAGATGCGGGAATTGGAACTAACAAAAACCATACAAAAATGAATAATTTTTCTTTTTTACCAAAATTTTGGGAAAATTTACCAATTGCCAATGAGTAAATTCCAACTAAGAGAAATGGCAACTCCCACAAATACATTAATCCCATATTCGGAGCATGATGGCGAGCGAGATCCCCGGTAATAAATAGCCAATTGAAATCAAAATGGGAGAGATAACCAGATACCACGCCTCTCGCATATTCGACCCTACGATTATCTAAGACCAATCCCAATATATCTTTGTTTTCATGATCTTGTATTAATTTTTGTGAGTTTCTTTCAACAAGTGTATTATCTGAAAATATACTCACCCCTCTGGCTCTTGCAAGCGCTTCCTTATTAGTCAGGGTGAAATGGATTAATGGCAATGAAATGATTACCAAGACCACTAAAGATGTAACAATATATTTTCTGTTAATGGCAAAAAATTCTTTTCTAAAAATATAAATAAGAGCCATTAAAACAAGTGGGATAAAAACTTTTTCGCTTTGATACATATACAGATTCAGCCCCATTATTAATGCGCTTAATATTAAATATTCAGCTTTCTTAAGGCCTTTGATAAAAAACAGAATCCAAAAGACATTTAAAGCAGCACCTACACCTGATTCGAAAGCAACTCTTGAAAACTGAATATGCCAAGGGGAAATAGCAAGTAAAAACGCAGAAAGAAGAGCAAAGTTGTCTTTTTTGAAAAGTTCTTTAACTAAGAAGAATACCCCTATAACCATCAACACTCCAAAGATTGCAGAAGGAAGTCTCACAGCAAAAACATTTAAACCAAATGCTTGTATTGATGGGATCGTTAAGTAGGCATAAAGCGCAGGCTTGTAGTCATCAAAAGATCTGAGAATTATAGGCATTGCCTTTCCATATTCATCTTTTCCTGTCTGCATGATTGAATATGCGTTATATCCCAAGGCAACCTCATCCCAATCCGGCGAAGCAGGAACTTTGCCAAGCCCCCAGAACCTCAATAAAGAAGCTATTATTACTATAAAACTTAGAAGAATAAATATTTTTTTATTCATAAGCAACAAGAGAAACATTTTTATTCAAAAAATAAAAATTTTTAAGTATGTTTGCACCGGGCGGCACATTTTTAGGAGTATTTATAAAAAGATTTTTTTTATTCTCTTCGATTTCTGTAACATTATCTAAAAACTTGTATTTATCAAACCCATCCACTGTTACAAATCCAAAAACGTCTCGCCTAACAATACTATTTTCCCTGAAATTCTTCGGATCAGTTTTTAAATAAAAAGCATAATAAACATAGGGTCTTCCCAATTCGTTTGTAATATATATGCTGTCATAATTATTCTGTACTGATTTAACATAATTTATTGAATCTTTATATCCGTATTGCCACTCACCCGAAAACTCCCGCGGATAATGCACATTGTAATTACGGAAAAAATAGAAAAAATTAGCAAAAAGTAAGATGCCTAAAAAAATAACAATCAGCTTAAAACGCCTGACACTCCTAATTTTTAGTAAAAACTGTGAAAATCCATAAGCTACAATTATCTGAAATGTCGGAAGTGTAGTTTCAATTCTTAAAGCATGAGGAGTTTCTCGGGCTGTTGCTGCCGGCAATATTGCCAATAGTAACCAGCTTGGAATTACCCACCAGAAGGCTTCCCTTTTTTTAATAAGTAACAATATTCCCGCTACAAAGAATGGCAGGTCCCACAGATACATTTCCCCTACATCTTGGGTAGAAAACTTTGGATTCCCATCTCCTTTTATGAAAAGGAAGTTCGGATTTAAATTATCAAAATAATGCCTTAAGAAAGAAATAGTATAGGCAAATCGTCGATTGTGCAAAACCTTTGACCACGTAGAGCTATTGTCATTGGCAATCTCTTGGTTTGCCGTTTCAACAACACTTGCATCCGAAAATATGTTTACTTCTTTAAATCTAAGACTTGCTTGGGGAGAAAGTAGAAATCTAAAAGTTGGTAATATTAATAAAATTCCAACAATAAATGCAACCAATGCTTGCTTTTTATTTTCAATGAGTTTTCTTCTAAATAAGACGCTTAAAAGTAAAACTAAAATTGGAGCAACAATTCTTGCGGTATTAAAAGTATATAAAGATAGTACAAAAAAAATGATTGATGCTGCCAAATACCATTTTTTCTCCTGTACTCCCTTTAAGAATAACCAAACTCCCCCTGCCAAAAAAAATGTTGCTATATTTGCTTCAAATGCTGCACGAGACAGCATAATATGCCAGGGAGAAATGGCTAAAAAAAGCGTAGCCAGAAATGCATATAATTCTTTTTGCTTTGAATTCCAAAAAATTCTTTTTGTTAAAAAATATGTAATAATTACTGTCAAAGCTCCGAACAATGCAGAAGGAAATCTTACTGCAAATTCATTTAGACCAAAGATCCTAATTGGTATAACATCCAGATATGCATACATTACTGGTTTGAAATCACCAAAAGATTCTAGGTAATCTAAAGGCAAAAATCTGCCGAATTCGTCTCTGCCGTCGACGCCCAAAGAATATGCGTTATAACCCCAGGCAGCTTCATCCCATGTTAATGCAGGAGGATTATTTCCTAAATTCCACAACCTAAGAACAATTGCCAACGCAATTATTAAAAGTAATAAATACCTTTTCATCTAACTTCGAAAACTTTAAAAATATCCCTTACCTTTCCAGGGTCTTTGAAAGATTTTATGTAGGGCATTTTTGGGAAATTATTAGCATTAGTAATAAACATTGAGTTTTTGGGGAAAAATGCCGAAGGAGTACTCACATATTCTAACTGAAATATACCAAAATAAATATTGTCTATATGTATTACCTCCTTGCCATTAAAAGTTTTAATATTTCTATAAGCGTCCTGATATACGTGTGGATCTATTTTATTGAAGAAAGCATACTCAATGGCCCATGGCTCCCCTCCGTCAATAAAAATTGTTTTGTATTTATCTTTTTCTTCGGTTGCAAAACGAATAACATCATTCTGCTCTTTATTCCAAGGCTCTGATGCATAAACAGGATAATCAAAGAAATATGTGACTAAGTAAGAAGATATATATATTCCCATTATTCCTATAAGTAACAATTTAGCGGCTGCTCTTTGCAAAGTTTTTTTCTTACTTAATAATTCCCATAACCAAACAACGCCTACGCTTGAAAAAACAATAGGGATAGGCAGCATATGTATGGACCGATATGCATAATTACCATTTGTTAAACCTCCGGGAAGAGCGCCTATAAGCATCCATCCCAAAAGAAATATTCCAATCTTAGGATTCTTTTTAAATACTAAATATGTCCCAATAAAGAAGAATGGAAGTTCAAATAAAAAAAACTGTCCATGTCTACCAACCGCGTGCTGAAGATTTCCAGAACCGTTAACAAAGAGCCAATTGAGCGAAAAGACGCTTGCGTAACTCGTCTCAAGTCTTTTTAGAGAAACAGATAATTTGTTATGAAAAATGCTGCTAAGCCATAATGGCGCATTGGTTTGAAATCTTTCGGAATCAACATTCTGCGCGACATCATTAAAAATAGATGATCTATTGTAATCGGCTATATCTCCCTGCACAAAGGTTAACTGCAGAACGGAAATATAAAACAAAGAAAAAATTAAAATGAAAGCTATGAAAATTTTTTTTATTTTGAAAAGTGTCAATCTGCAAAAATAAAAAAGAAGTAATAAGAAAGGAGGGAGGAAAATTTTCGGTGCATCATAAGCATATAGAGATAAACCAAAAGAGATAGCAGAAAATATTAAAAGATATTTCTTCTTATCGCTATATAGAAATAAAACAATTCCAAACATTACAAAAAATAAAGACTCCGCTTCCAAAAGCCCTTGTCTTGAGATATGTATAGCCCACGGATTAACTGCGAACAAAAACGTAGTAAGATTAGCAAGAGTATTAGACCTGAAAAGCTTGGTAACAAGAAAAAAGATCAGTAAAACTGTTAGGGAACCCAAAATCGCAGAAGGCATCCTCTCTACGAAGATATTTAAACCAAAAAATTTAACCAAAGGAAGAAGTAAATAAGTGTACAAAGGAGGATGGGTCCCCCCAGTATTGTTATCCGAAAGAGCTAATAAATTAAAATTACCATGAGGGTCTAATCCCGTTTTTAAAATACTATATGCAGAATAACCTGTGTCTGCCTCATCCGTATGAACCCCCGGCGGAATATCTCCCAACTGCCAAAATCTCAAAAAAATTGCAAGAACAAAAATCAGAAGCAGAAAAGAATACTTTTTAAGCATAGATGGAAAAAGAGATGTCTTAATAGTACCATATTTATCCTTTTAGCGGAAATGAATCCTTAGCTCTACATTCTTGTCGTGTGGGATACGTTGCTCATCCAGGCTTAAATTAAGCTTTTCGATCGTAAATCCGCTTGGAAATTTTTTAACTTTGGCAGGTTCAGACGAAATTCTTAGCGGAGTCTTGCGCCACCAAACATGGGTCATATAAGGATCGTCTCCCGGCGGTGGAGCGGCGATAATATATGTAATGGGTTTTTTTGTATACTCGAAAGCCTTTGCATCCGCTTTCTTAAAATGGTAAATCATGGCATATCTTGGTTGATATGCAAATGCATCTGGGGCAAAAACAAAATAGCCAAATTCTTCTTCTTTTTGCCAATCTATTACGCTTTTCGCAACATTGCTTAGGGATATCCAAGAATTATAGCTAGTTCCAATAAAAGATCTGCGGGAGGCAATATATCCGGTAGAAAAAATAAAACTAAGATAAACAACAACGACAATAAGAGGTAAAAATATAATTCTATATTTAGTTGCAAGAAATGAGACAAGCCATAGGGATGTTAACGGAATAAGAAGATATACATAATGGAAAAGAATCGTCCCTTTGTTAAAAAAACTAAGAATCATGTACCCAAAATAATAAAAAGCGAATAGGAAATATATATATCGATATTTATTTTTGTTCTTAATCAATAAAATTGTTGCTACTATAACAACGGCAAAGACTATATAAATAAAAATATTATTTTCACGACCATTAAAAAGCTGCAATGATACAGTATTGTTAACTCTATTTTCTATCCAAGATCCAAACGGCACGAAAAACTGTAGGGTTCCCCCGGTTGAGAAAATCGCTTTAGCCATTCTCAGATTATTACGTAGGTCAAAAATGATTAAATTTGACAAAAAAATTGGGATTAAAGAAAAAACAAGTATATGCTTCCAAAGTTTATATCTATAGATAAACCAAATAACTAACGCTGTTGAAAGCATAAGAAATTGAATCCCCACCCCAACTTCAAGCTGAATAAGCATCGACAATGCCAAAAAATGCAGCGCAAGATATAGTTTCTTTTTACTTTGCATATACATGCATATTGTGAAAAACAACATTGGTATAAAAAAGAATGTAGCTTCCGCATGGAATATTCCATTTATATGGGGAGCCATTTGAATTGAGGTTAAAGCAATATAAGTGAAAGCTGGAAGTACGCCAAACATTTTTTTTACCATATAAAAGCTGCTTAATACAAAAAATCCTCCCAGGATAACCCAAAACCATGCAACAACAACAGGATTCCCATTACCAATAAGATAGGCGGGGTAATTCATGTACGTCCATAAGGGTCCATGAAAAAGACCATTGGTATTGGATCTTGGACCGATGAGGACAACTTTTTTTTCATCTAACTCTTGGAGGAGAAGAAAATCTCTTGCAACATCATTAAAAAGATTTACTTCACCAAGACGGACCAAAGAAGAAGAAAAATATAAGCTAAACAAAGTAAGCAAAAATAAAGCCAAATAAAACAATCGATTCATATATACTACTCTTTGCAAACTTTGAAAATATTATCTTTATTATGATAACATATTTCAAGCCTCAAGATTAGTTTCGCAATTATGAAAAATGTTGGAAAAAATAAAGGGTTATTACTTTTTTTAATTCTTGTTTCCTTTTTTACTTCAGTCATATTTTGGCAGGTCTTTATCAAAAACCAAATTCCATTTAATGCAAATCTCCTAGCGTCTTTCTATAATCCCTGGGCAATAGAAAAATTTGACGGATGGGAACATGGAATACCCAATAAACCAACTGCTAAAGATGATCTTTGGATTTTTTATCCGCAAAGAACTTTTACAACAAACGTTCTTAAAAATTGGGAAATTCCCTTCTGGAACCCTTATTCTTTTTCCGGAAACTATCACTTGGGTCTTTCCGAAACTGCTGTTTTCTATCCATTGAATTTTTTGTTTTTGATTTTTCCTCAAATTAACGTCTGGGTATTCCTCACAATTATTCAACCAGTCATTGCTGGATTTGGAATGTATTTGTTCTTAAAAAAAATGGTTTTGAGGGAAAAATCAGCAATCTTCGGGGCTTTAACTTTTGCTTTCTCCGGAGTTGTGATTGTCCGCTCAGTTGAAGGGTTAAGCGTTGGACATACATTAATTTGGATGCCCTATGTTTTCTGGGGAATAGAATCATTTTTCCAAACAAAAAAGACAAAGTTCCTATGGTTAATACTATTCTTCCTATCATTTTCTCTCTTGGCCGGTTGGTTCCAATACACCTTTTACATTTTCGTATTAGCTTTAATTTATGCATTATTCAAATTGCACTTTTGCTCAAAACATCATAAACTAAAAAGTAATTATTTAATATTAATTCCCTTTTTATTTCTGCCTTTAGTTACTTTTTTCCACACAATTCCAGCCTTTCAAGCACTTTTAGAATCTCCTCGATTAGAGCTAGAGGGAAGAGTATTTTCCCATTACCATTTAATGCCCCTTTCGCATATCTTCACACTTATTATTCCTGATTTCTGGGGAAATCCTGCCGTCTACAATTATTTTGGAAGAAGCGATTACAAGGAATCGATAATGTTTATGGGTATAGTTCCTTTAGTTTTTTCCATAATCTCAATCATTAAGCGAAAAAGGAAGGAAGAATTGTTTTTTATACTATCGATTATAATCTCTTTTGTCCTAACAATAGACAATCCGCTTTCAAGACTAATAATTTCAACTCCTTTGCCAGTTTTTAGTTCTTTTCTGCCTAATAGAATATTTTTGATAACCACTTTTTCTTTTGCCGTTTTATCAGCCTATGGGTTGGATTATATTCTTAAAGAAAAAAAGCGCGCGTTTATAATCATTAAAAAAACTTTTATTTTCCTTACCCCTATTATTATTGCTTTAACTTTATTAATAACATTACCGATATTAAAAGATTACTCTATTTTGAATCAAGTTGACAGAACAGGAATTAATATAAGTCAGGATGCGATCAGATTTAAAAACTCTATAATTCCTCTTTTTTTCTTTTTGATAACAGTGACTCTATTTTTTGTTTTTAAGAATAGATATTCCAGAAACGCTTTTTTTATATTTTTAATCGCCGCATTCTTTTTACAAAATTATATGTTCGCTCAAAAATATATTCCATTTTCCGACCGCCAGTTTGCTTATCCTAATCATCCGGTATTTACATACTTAAAAGAGCATCAGGGTCTGGATAGATTTATGAGTATTGGTTCCGGCCATATTGTCCCAAGTATTCCCTTGCAATTCGGCTTGTATTCCCCGGAAGGCATAGGATCTATGTATATCCGCCGTTATGGAGAACTTGTTAGATATATGGTACGCGGAAGCTATGGTATTCCGGATAAAATTGCTTTTGATCTGGAAATTTATCCGGAAGAAGTTTTCCGCCCTAAAAACAATAGGCTCAATAGATTTTTTGAACTAACAAGCGTTAAATACATTGTAGTTGATAAAAAATCCATTGAAGAATCAAAAGTAGTTCCTGAAAAAAGCAATTTCAATTTAGTATGGTACAATGAAAAATGGCAGATCTATCAATATAGAAAATCTATGCATAGATTTTTCACAACAAGTAATTTTGAGATAATATCCGACAAAGAAAAAATTCTAAATTCACTATTTAGCGATTTATTTAGCCCTAATAAAATAATTTTGGAAGAGGACCCGGGATTTAAGTCGAAAAATTATCAGGGAAATTTAAAAATTACTAATTATTCTCCAAACAAAATATCAATGGCAGTTTCAACAGACAATCCAACGCTTATTTATTTTTCCGAGAATTATTCAAAAGCATTCCGGGTGTTTATTGATGGAAAACAGGGAAAAATTTTACGTAGCAATTATACTTTTAGAGCAGTTCCTGTTCCCAAAGGAAACCATATTGTAAGATTTGAGTACAAAACAGAATCATTCGAAATCGGAACAGCAATTTCTATTGTTTCTCTTATTTTTTTAATGGGGGCATTTATCGCAGGCAAAAAATATATCTAACAATAAATATGATTTTAAAAAGATTATCTCGTTCTAATTTTATTTTTTTATCTATCGTCTTCTGTTCCGCCCTTTTTCGAGTAACAAATCTTGATTTGATAGAATTTAAAATTGATGAAGCAAGTAATTTATTTCTAGCATCCCTTCCAATATTCGGGCATCCCTTTGCTCCGGGAGGAATTGTATCTAGCGTAGGGATATTAAATTCACCCCTGTTCAATTACATTTTATTTCCGCTACTCCTAATTTCTCTAAAACCTCAAGTAGTCGTGTTGTTTATAGCTATATTAAACTCACTTGCTAATGGATTCTTTTATTTGATTATTAGGCGATATTACAATAATGGCCTTGCCATTATTACAACACTCCTTATTGCTTTTTCCCCCTGGTCAATTCTCTTTTCCCGTAAAATTTGGCCTCCTGATCTCATTTTTCCCTTCTTTGTTATTTTATTTTTTGGTATTCACAAATTGCTCGTGGACAAGAAAACTATATTTTGGATTCCAACTATCGCTTCCGCTATATACATCGTACAGCTTGAGATGGCATCCGGATTTTTTGTTTTATTAGGCGGGGCATTATTGCTTCTTCAAAAACCCAAAATAAACATGCGATATATTTCTTTTGGAATTATAATTGGAGTACTCCCTCTAATCCCATATCTTATTTATTCTTTTCAAAATAATTGTCAGGAATGCAGTTTATTAGTTCAGACATTGGGAAAAAAGCTTTCGGCAAAACATTTGGAGGTATTCGCGAGGCCATTTCAGATTCTTAGTCAAGGCAACCTCAGATCTGTCATAGGAAGCTATACTATAGTATTTGCTGATAATTTTCCTTTCGCATACAATCTTAGAATACTTTTTTATTCAGAGTACTTATTGCTTCCTATTGGAGCCGTACTCTTCTGGATAAAATACAAGAAATTCCGCTTTTTCCTATACGCTACTGCAGGATTACCTATTCTATATTTTCTATTTGGGATAGAAGCGCAAATGCATTACCTTATAATAATCTCGCCACTTTTATTCTTATTTTTGGGATCATTTTTTTCAACTTTAATTAGGTCTAAAAATTTTCTAATTAAATTAATATTCATATCTTATTTCTCCTTTCTAATTTTGTACTCTGCATCTTACGATGTCGCCTTTTTCAAATTTATAAGACAGTTCGGGGGCAATATGGATGGAGATTATGGCTTGCCATTTTATCTTAGCCAGGAAGTTAAAGAAAATGAATATTCTAAATATAAAAATAGACACGATTATCAACAAATTATAATCTCAAGCTATATTCCCTTATATATAATGCACGGTACCTCTCCTTTTGCCAGAATGATTTATCCATATGAAAAAACAGAAAAAATTATACCTTCACTTGAACAAAAACTCAAAGATAAACCTCAGGACCCAAGAGTTTTACACCAACTAGTTTCATACTATTCAATAACTCCCCCAAAAGAATCAACTGTCGAATACTTAAGAGAAAAAACTCGCAAAAGAAAAGAGTACGCAAAAGTATACGATGAGATTTATGCATTTTATCTGCAGAATAAACTAAAAGAGGTTCGTAAAAGTCCAAGGTTCAGACTTCTGGTTGAATTTCCACAACATTGGGATAGCGAGGAGATTGACGACAAAGTTGTGATAAGATCATCCGATTATTATGTTGAAATAGAAGCTGATATAAGAAATTTTGATAAGTCATCATCCGGAGAAAACCTTGAAGATGCAACCTACAAAACTACAAAAGCACAGATACTAAATGTTCCTACACAGAAAACAGAATGCATAACTTTGGATAAAAAGTGGTGCGGAACTTTCTATAAACCGATACAATTTTATACAAGAACTTTCTTAATATCCTACGGATATATAAGTAAAAATGATATAGGAGTGATGCTTAAAAACTATAAAGATTCAGAACTATTATTTAGCCTAAAAGTGATGGATGAAATAGTAGAGTCAATAAAAGAGTTATAGGTCTATTTAATAAATTCGAAAAGCAACAGATCCATCCTGCCTTTTTATTTGCGTTTCTTTTACGCCAATTATTTCCTTACATAATCCGCTGTTCACAAAAATTATACCATTTTCTTTCTTAATTTTTCCGTCTTTATCTTCTCCGAGAGGACATTCTCTCTGAGAAAACTCAAATTGACCAAAAGAAATTCTATCAAAATCTTTCATTTTTGTATTTTTTGTTTCTTTTTGGAATTTCGAAGGAGAATACTTTGAATAGAACAAGAAAAAAATAGTTGGAGCGGACTCTCTATCGGTTACTACTGCTTTTTTGTTTTCTCCCAGTAGAGCATTAACCTTGATGACTAATTCTTTATAGCCGTCTTGTCTGTACCAAGGTCTGTATCTAGAAACATGCATATAATATTGATGAATATAAAAGAAAATGTTGTAAATAAAAATTAGAGTCAATCCAGTACCTAATATCTTTAGCCAATAATTTTTCCTAAAAAAGTCTATTATTTGAAGTAATCCGAAAACCTCCACTATGGAGAGTGCTGGAAAAATAATAAGAGTTCTCTGAATATTCGGAATATCGTCGAAAGTTAGAGCGCTTCCCAAAGGAACAATCAGAATCCAACCAAACAGAAAAATTAATAGCTTTTTATTTTCCCAAGTCAATCTAAAGATACCGACAATAATTAAAGGTAACTCCAAGAAATATAATATCCCTGCAAGAGGAACACGATATCTGTCCGGAAAAGATTTATCCGAAAATAGAAAGCTGTAGGAGAAATGAGAAAAATAGTTCTCTAAAAATTGTTGGGTGTACATAGTAAACTTATTATGGAAAGTTCTTGTCAGTAAAACCGGCGTTTGAAAGACTCCATCCGTTCGGATTTGCTCGTCTATCATAAGTTGTGTCCCTGAAGTTGCGAATATACTTACGGTCCTAATTCTTAACGATAAATCTCTTGAGTTAAAAATCAGAAACAATGGAAGAATTATTATTGCAAAAAATAATAATAATTTTAAAATAAAATCTTTTTTATTCTTGTTGAAGAAAAGAAGCATCAGTAATGGAATAAAAAAAGGAAGAAAAGCCCGAGGTGCCTGATATAGAAAAATTGTTGTGAAAAAACAAAAGAAAGAAAGAATTAGCAAATACCATTTATTTATATTTAAATAAAGGAAATATATTAAAACTCCCAACGCAATAAAGAAAACTACAATTGCATTTTCCGTTGCAGTACGAGATAAATTAATATGCCAGGGAGAAACTGCCAGAAGGAGTGAGCTAAGAAGCGCTAGTACATTGGCACTAATTCGTAATTTACTTATTCGTATCAATTCGCGTGTCAAAAAATAAGTAATTAAGATAGTTAAACTACCAAATAACGCAGATGCAAAACGAACTGAAAAAGCGTTAAGATCAAAAATTTTAATAAATGGAGCAGAAAAATATGAATATAAAGCCGGACTAAATAGAAATGACTTTAGATGAAGCGGCAAAAAATTTCCACTCATGTCTTTTCCTGTTTCAAGTATTGAATAAGCATTGTAACCCAAAAATGCTTCATCTCTATGCAATCCAAAAGGAACATCGCCGAGACGATAAAAACGCAGCAATATACCAACAATAAAAATTCCTATAAGAATAGCTATTATTCTCTTTTTCATTTTAAATCTAAAACATCATTTATTCACTGTATTTTCCCAATACATCATTAACACGAATTTTTATAATGTCCGTGAAAGAAATGAGTACGTCTTTAATGAGCCTAACCCTTGTTTGTGAGTCATTGCTCCAGACAACAGGGGCTTCCTTTATCAAAAATCCCTTTTTTTGAGCAAGAAACATGATTTCGCTGTCGAATCCCCAACCGTGCAGACGCGCGAGCGAGAAAAGCTTGTTGGCCGCATTCTTTGAAAAACACTTAAACCCGCACGTAAAATCCGATATTTCAACGTTTAAAATGGTAGATGAAAGCCAGGTAAAAACCGATCCCAACCACTCACGGAGAATTGGCTGATGAACTAAAACTGTTGAGTCTTTGGTTCGCCGTGAACCAATAATAACATCGAAATTCTTAAAATGCGGTAAAAACTTCTGAAATTCTTCAATGGGTGTGGAAAGGTCAATGTCCATAAAGAGCCGCCAAGCTCCTGCAGCGTCTCTCATGCCTTCTCGAATTGCATAGCCTTTGCCCCGATTTTTCTCATAAGAAATGAGCCGTAAGCTCGGGTGTTTTAGCTTTTTCAAAAGCTTAATTGTCGCATCGGTACTGCCATCATTTACAACGATAAGTTCAATACTAAAGACCTGCTCGTCAATAAACGCAAGGATCCGGTTAATACCGCGGTTCAAACGTTTTTCTTCATTATAAACGGGAACGATAATCGATAAGAACGGTTTATTGATTTTCATTTTTTACAGACCAGAATAAGACTAGTCCCAAAAGGAATCCATCCTCTCACAACAAAATACCGCTCAATGTTTGAAAACAAGGCAAATAGGAAGTTTATAATAGACGGATTAGTGGAAAAATCAGACTCGTAAGAATTTTTCTGTGATTTAAGTTTTCGAAAAATAAAGATCGGCAAAACCAAAAACGAATACATATAAGAAGATCGAACAACCGTAAACCCGTTTTTCCTCACTGTTTCTTCAAGATCATGCTTGGTATATCTCTTTTTATGTTTCAAAACCTCATCCCAAGCGCTCCAAAGCCATTGATATGCAGGCACAGTAATAATCATACTACCACGGGGCTTCAGAATCCGCTTTGTTTCCTGTAGCGTGGAATTTTTTTCAGTGTGTTCCAAGACATCAAGCATGGTAATTACATCAAAAAAATCATTTTCAAATCCCGTGTCCGCCGCATCTGCCAGGACTAAATGCCTAAAACCTCTTTTCTTGCAAAAAGAAAGAGCTCTTTTGTTGTTATCCAGCCCCCAGATAGTCCCAAAGTATGAAAGCATGTCCATGGTTTTCCCTGCTCCACAACCGATATCTAGAATCTTAATATTCTTATTGTGTAGAATTGCACCAAGCATCTTCTTGACAACGTTTCTTTTGGAAATATGCCACCAATGTCTCTCTTCTTGTAAGTATAAGTCCCCGTAAAGGTCTAGACGCATAGGATTATTGTACCCTATAAAGTGCCACCGGCAGGCTTGAAAACAGTCATGACTTCAACTCCGTCAACGGTGACACTATAAAACTTTGGATGTGGTGTGGTGTAAAGATATTCGTCCCATCGGTAGTTGTTACGATCTTTGTACCATCTATAATTACTTAGTATATATTTTGCATCCTGTGGACTGTCAACAACTACGAAGCGTTTTTTATCATCATTGGGTAAAATGTCGATATTCCTTTTGTGCCCGTGGGCGAAAAAAACAGGTATCGTTTTCGAATTGTCGTTTGAGGCAATATGCTCTAAGCCTTCACGAAAAGTAAGTCCCCAATAATCTAAGTCGAACTGTTGTTTTGCGTTCTCCAAACCACCCGCCAGTTCGTTAAAATAAAGATTTTGGTAAGGATGGTTAAGCGTCATAAACCGCAGAACATTCAAAATACTAACAATCCCCACCACCAAAACAACGATCTTAAGCAGGTATCTTTTCTTGGTATAAGAAAGCAACCCCTCAAGTCCGATAAGAGCAACCAAAAGAAAAGCAGGATAGATAAAATAAAGCTGCCTCCAACCATCATAAAGAGTTGAGTTAAGTCCGATAACCATAATAAGCGGTCCGAAAAACCAAGTCAAAAATATCAAACCCTCTCGGTTTTTTTTATAAAAACCAAAAATGTTACGAGAGAGCTTGTGAACTGTAAATCCGACTCCCAATAAAAAAAGAGTAAAATAAGGCAAAGGTGTCGAAACACCAATCCATACAAGTGGGTAATGCCAAGGAACGTATTTGTCGGGAATATAATTCCCCAGATAAAAGACTGTATCGCCTAGCCGTAAAAAGTGACTGAAGTTTGAAAATGCAATCATAAAGTTGCCCATCGGATTATTCCAAAGATAAGGCCAAAACAGAACCGCAAAACCGAAAAAGAGAACAAGAAAAAGAGAAAGCATAACAATACGAAATCTCCACAAATGCCGCGCCGACAGTAAAAATGTATCCGTAATAAAAAAACCGCAAGTGATAGGAAGAATAATCAGAGCTGACAAACGGATATCTACGACAAAAGCGCAAGCAACGGAATGAAAAACCACATGCGTAAAACTAGGTTTTTTGGTAAAAGAAAGGAGGGTAAAAACGGCGATAATCATCCCGGAGAGAAGTCCAATGTCCTTGGTGTTATAAAAAGAGTCAGCAAAGATCCGCGGACTTAAAACTAAAAAAATTACACCCAAAAAAGCAATGCCCGGACCAAATCTTCCCAAAGCTATTTTGTAAAAAAACACAACACCGACAAAGAAAAACAAAAAGGTGAGAAGGTGACGAAGATAATAAATCTGTAGTGAAGAAGTCACATTTGTTTCTTTCTCAATCATAACAAGGGGAAGTTCAAATGCTGTTCCGTAGTCTCGGTCTCTATAGGTAAGCAGGTTGCTGTTCTGTCCGGTTATATATTGATAAACGATTAAACCATTGTCTCTTGAGGTAGATTCGTCCCAAGAAATGCCATAATGCCGAAATATAAAAATCCCTAAGAAAAAATAGAGAACGAAAAACCCGATAATAAAAAAGCGAAAATGACGTTTGATAGATGTTAATATTTTACTCATCAGCATCGGGCCAAAAGTAAGCGGTTATAAATACTAAAGATAAATATCCTAAATGACTATTATTTACATAACGGGAGAAATACCAAAATACAAAAAGAAATATTCCATAAACAAGTATTAATCTATTCACAGTCAAATTGTTTTTTAAGTTTCTAATAAGAATTATGGCCAAAGGAATTCCAACTGCAATTTGCCATATCTGAAAAGGATAGTATTGATTTGCATCTTTGATAATTCCCATTTGAGAAAGTATCATTCCCAACCCATATCCCGATATCGGATATCCGTGAGCTATATTGCCGGATAAATAAAATACCGTACTATCTAAAAATGCTTTTGAGTCCCAAAGAAAGAATGGCAAGATTATTGCTGTAAAAGTAATTATAAAAGGCGACAAGTCCTTTAGAGTTTTCCTTATATTTTTATTTTTGAAAAATAAAAAAGCAATATAAAAAGGCAGTAGTGGCCAAACCGATTGTTTAACAGCAAATGATAATGCGATTGGAATCCCTGCAAGAAAATGTTTTTTAGCTTGCATTAGGTAAAAACCTAAAAAAAGAAAAGCAAACATAAAAATGTCTGACCTCCCCTCCAGGGTGTATCCAAGCATTGCGGGATTAAAGGCGAGAAGAATTATAAATAATAATCTTTTACTTTTATCTTTTATTAATTTTCCTGCTAAAAAAAGCATTGCAAAGAATAAGAAGAATAAAGGCATTCGTCCATCAAAAAATCCAAATAATCGATTGCTAACAAGATAAAAAGGTATTGCAAAAATAAGATAGAAAGGTTGCATTACGAAGTGATATATAGCAGGATTTGTATCTTTATCCGAATAATTCCAGACAGCTAAAGGCGTATCAAAATAAGTTGCTGCATATGGATTTCTTCCGTGAAGTAAAAATCTTACTGCTGCCTCTTGCTGGATTATTATGTCATGGATCATATAGACAGGATGAGTCCTATGTCTTACGACAATTGCCGAAAAAATTGCACTTCCAATTACTCCAAATATTAAAATCCATAAGATAAGCTGTTTGAGTTTGAAATAAATATTTTCCTTTAATTTAAATATGTCTAAAGATAAATATGACAATAAGCCTAGGAAAATTAAACCAAAAAGCCAATACGGAGTATCATTAGGACCTATACGATACATCATTACAAAAGGGACGACTAATGCGAAAAGCAATACGGAATCCAGCTTAATATTCTTCATGGCTTATCTTTTTTATACCACTGCACTGTCGATTTGTAAACCTGACTAGGATTGACAGGTGCCCATTCTTCTTTAGACAAATGTGCGCTGCTAGTTGCGTCTAGATTAAGAAATTGATATTCTCCACTTCCTCCAATAATTCCCGAATAGCGAAAATCTGTTTTGCTCGTAGCAATATATATACCAACTTTCAATCCCTTGCCATCTATTCTTCTCTGGCTTTCCAAGAATAATACCACCGGCAAACTTTTATGAACATGCTTGTATTGGTAATCATATATGGCAAACTTTTTATCGGGAAATTTATTCATCAGAATTGTTCCCCACTCTTTCATTTGGATTGCAGTTAAGTTTTCGCTATTTTTTATTAGGGAGAGATCAGTCCTCAGAGTAAAAATAAGAATCGCCGATAATAAAATTAATCCTGCAATACGATTTAATTTAAGCGTTGTTAAAATAACCCACCCTGTAAAAATAAGGATAAATGGATGCAAAAAAACAATATTGCTATCTATTCTTTCTCCCCTATAATACCTAAGCATTAAAAAAATAAAGCCAAAACTAAGAACAAGAAGGAATATAATCCTTGAAAACTTTCTACGGACAACAGCAATTACTGTAAATATCGCAAAAAATACAGGAATTATATATCCCAGAAGTAATTCTCCGCCAATAATCTTAGCCCAAGAATTAGGCCAATATACCCCTGCATATGTAAGCCAACGATTTGGAACATAAATCGTATACTGACCATGACGTATGTACTCTACCCAATTCTTACTCTCAAAAAAATTATTGGTGATATCAAAAAATATTAGAGGAATAAATGGAATGACTATTCCACCAAGTAAATAAAAAAGCTTTTTAAAACTTCTATTTCTATCCAAAAGGAATGATATGGGAATAAGAACTAAGAGTCCTATGGATTGAAAATGAATGTTTATAGAAATATCAATCATGATAGCCATCCAAAAAGCATTTTTTACAAATCCTGTTTTAATATATCTGACAAAAAAATAAATTGAAGCTATCGAGAAAATTCCAACCATTGAAGGAGAAGTGAGGTTGGTCGCGTGAGAAAGCTGGGCTGTGGATATTGCCGTTAGAATACCTAAAACAAGACCAAACTTCCTATTATAAATGTCCCTTCCTATCACTATCATAAGCCAAACTACACCCACATATAGAACCGTCAATATAACCCATGGGGTAATAACTGAATATGGATACACACTAACCATCACGATCAGAATCCAAAACCATTGAGGTCCGTAAACGAATTGACCGGCAGATGCGAAAGGACCAATTAATGGTAAACTAAACGATCTCAGAGCTTCTCTTGCTACCAAAACATCCCGAGCTTGGTCATAAGCAAGACCCCATCTGTTTTCATAGTTATAAAATCTTAAAATAAAAGCAAGTAATAATATTAAAAAAACAGAAACGCCATACTTATGAGTCTTAATAAATCCCCAATAATTCATATTAATTTACGAAACGATATTTTAGTAAACTCCAAAGGGCAATAAATCCGTCTCTGAATGTGTTCAATTTTTTTCCTTCACTATAACTTCTCGGATTAGTAGAAATTGGAACTTCCAAAATTTTATATCCTTTCTTCAAAAGTTTAGAAGTAATCTCCGGCTCAAATTCAAAACCTTTTGCATTAAGTTGCATATTTTTAACTGATTTCGCTGAGAAAAGTTTGTAACATGTTTCCATATCCGTAAGCCATTGTCCATAAAGAATACTAGTTAGAAGGCTTAAGAATTTATTACCTATATAATGAAGTAAAAATCGAGGAGTTCTTTCGTCCCGGGAAAGACTGGGCAGACGTTTAAGACGACTCCCGTAAACTACTTGCGTTATTCCATTTAGAATGGGGATTAAAAGCTTTTCTATGTCTTTCGGATTGTACTCTAAATCTGCATCTTGAATTATTATATAATCCCCGCTTGCATTTTTTATACCAGTTCTGACCGCAGCGCCTTTACCCAAGTTTTTTTCATGGTTAATAATCGTAAAGTTTCGAATTTCGAATTTCGAATTTCGAATTTTGGAAGAAGTAGTGTCAGTTGATCCATCATTGACTACGATTATTTGCTTTTCAACATTCGGAATTTTAATATCCATTACTCTCTTTAGTATTTCCGAAATAGTTTTTTCTTCGTTAAAAACAGGAATAATAATAGATAATTTCATTATTACGATAAAACCTGACTATCTCTTAAAACAAAGAGCTTTTTCTCTTCGGCATTTGCTTGTACAATTTTTGGAATCCTAATAAGTGCAGATAAAAAACCTAGAAAAAATGCGATGTCTACTTTTATAAATGCCTTTAGGAAATAATAAGGGAGCCAAAAAATGTGAGAGAGCTGTAAGTCTAAATCCGTTATGTTTTTCCAAACAAAAATAAATTGGTTTCTATAGGCAATCGTTTTAATTTGAGACGGATAAAGATTTTTTTTAATCGCCCCCTTCTCGTGCTCATGAACCACAATGCTTTTTGGCTCAAACAATACTCTGTACCCGGATTTAACAGCTCTATAAGATAAATCTATATCTTCCCAGTAAAATGGGCTGTAAAGGGAATTAAAGCCATTTAATCTATCCCAAATACTTTTTCTGAACGCCCCGCTTCCTCCGCTTACCCAAAGCGTGCCTGTTTTATTAACTCCCCCGCGGGAATGCACGAGGAATCCCCTTTTCCAAGAACCAATTCCTCTTCCCCGCAAAACTGTTTTTCCATTTTCTATACTCTTATCCATGCAGCCCACAGCGAACACTCTTTCGTCTTTGAAATGAGACAATAAAGGACTTAAAAAATCTTTTTCCGGAGAAACATCGGTATTCAGAAGAACAACAATTTCTCCCTTTGCCTCCTTAACTCCTTTGTTTACGGTTGAAGAAAAACCTAGATTCTTTTCATTTTTTATAACCTTTATTCTATGTTTAAAATCATCCAGTACCTTCAAAGAATCATCCGCAGAGAAGTCATCAACAACAATCACCTCTGCGTCCTCCACAGCAACAAGTACTTTTGGTAAATTTTTCTTTATAATTTCCTGTCCATTATAATTTGGGATAACTACGCTTATGATCATATTTAGAACAAAGAATTATAAAACTCGATCTTATGTTTCCCAGCTGACACAGTAATTCCTCTAAAATTATAGTCTGTTCGGTAAATATTTTCTTGTCTTGAATTAATCTTTACTTTCCATGTCGGATAAAAGCTATCCGTAAGAACTAGAAATCCTTCTCCCGAATTATCGGTTTGTATAATTACTTTATTTTCCGAATAATAATCTACATTCACCTTTCCAATTGACAAATGTTTAATGTTTTGCAATTCGTTATCCGAATCTTCAACAATAGCTAAGTTGTTAAGACCTAATTGCTTATCGAACATTTTATTTATTGCATCCTTGTTATTATCGACTAGCACTATTTTTTCTACGAAAAACGCTCGAGGAACAACATTTATGTTTTCGTAAACACGCGTCTCTCCTTCTTGGAAAACTTTTTCTAGTTTATCTGACTTTAAATCTGAAAGACTTAAAATAAATTTAACCCCCAATAGATCTATTATTCTCGAATCGTAATTATGCGGCGTAATAATTCTATTAAATCCAAGGGGTGGATCAATATTTGCTCTTTTTCTTTCTGATGCGGCAATTAATTCGCCGTATCTTACAAGGTACAAGGGGTCATAACCGTCAATGCTTTGCAATCTATAAATAGTTGAAAAGTTAGGTGGCAAGATTCTTGAGTCTGTTGTCATGATTCGAAACTCTCCTAAATTTTTCTGCAAAAAGGCAAGTGTTGCTGTTGAAGGAAAAAGATAGGATTTCTGGGTGAAAGGGGTAAATTTCCAACCAAACCGAAATAGATCAAAGATCGTAACCCCTACTACTGCAATACATACTATTACAATGAATCTCTTTTTATTTTGAAAGATTATTTGAGCAAGGAATAAGACTAGAGAAAAAACAATAAGCAAGGTAGGCAACATTAGGTTACTTTTAACAACCTGTGCATGTTCGGCGGGAATGAAAACCCAGAGTGCTCCTAGAATAATCAAAAGAAAAATTAGAGGATAGATTATGGCAATTTTCTTCTTAATCCTTATCAAATAATCAAAACCTAGAGCTACTAAAACTGCTAAAGCAAAATCAATTATGAAGATAAGGCGTGTTGGCTGTGATGTGCTTAGAAAAGGAATTTGCAAAAGATATGGAATTTTGGCAATAAATGTTGGGAAAGAAAAAATAAGAGACAGAAAAAAAAGTGTTCCAAAAAACAAAGTTTTTTTATCCCGGCGAAAAAACATTGCGAATGTCGCCAAAATTAAAGGAACAATCCCTACATACCCAATAAATTCTCCATAATTCCATACGCCCCAGTAGTTAAGAGTCGTAGGATTTCCGAAATAATCAGGGGCAATAAATTGGATGACGTGCTGCCAAGGAATAAACCATCCAGGAGTATTAAAATCTACCAAATCAATGTTACGAGCCGATAACTGAATGAATTGAAGAGTAGGAATCCACTGGACAGCAGTAAGAATTATGAATAACGAATTAAGAATTATGAATAATAGAAAAGCATTTTTCTTCTTTCCAAACTGAAACCATCGTGCTAAAAAATAAGTCCAAGAAAAAACAAGAAGGTATAAAAATATCTGCAGGTGTCCTGCAAAAAATGAAGACATTAAGGAAAATAAGTAAACAACGCTCCAAACAAAAACCTTAAAACCTTTGATACTTAATACTTGATACTTAATACTTAATACTAATTTATCTATCGATAATAATATTAAAGGTAGCCAAAGTGCGACATGCGTTATGGTTCCCCATTCCAGCCAAGCTATAGAAAAACCTGAAAAAGAAAATGTAATTGCTCCGAGTATACTCGCCCATTTATTAAGCCTGAGATTATTTAGATATAAAAATAAAAATATTCCGCTTAGTAATACACCTAAAATAATATTTAAACTCCAGGCTGTAATAAATGGCATTATAACGAACACAATATTGAGCGGATAAAAGGAGGCTGATTGGAAATTTGCCAGGAGAGGTGTTCCGGCAAGATTATACGGATTCCATAAAGGAAGCTCCATTTTTTTCCCTAGTGAAACCGCAAGTTCTCGCCAAGGATATTGTTGGCGTACGGGATCTGTGATCAGAAAGTTTTTGAATGGAACTCCATTGGGATAATTTTTAGCGTATAAATCTCTAAAAGGATGGTAAAGTCCAATAATTGTATCCGCAGGAATAGGAACTAAGCCCTTAACAAAATACTGCCAAAAAAAGATAACAGCAATTAATGTTATAAATAAAACCGACATTAACTTTTTCATTATTTAATTGTATCTTTTACCTCTCTGCAGAATCTATCTCCAGTAAATATTTTTGATCTCATTATCGCCTCTTTAGACATTTTATTTAACAAACTTACGTCTTTTATTAATCTATTTGTTTTTTCTGCAAAATCTGTAAGGGTCTGCCAAAGGTAACCATTTTTTCCGTTTTCTACAATTTCTTTTTGGCCGCCAGCATTGATTACAACAGGAACCACTCCTGCTCCCATCGCCTCAACAGTTGAGATTCCGAAATGCTCTGCTAGTTCCGGGTTTTTATCTAGATTTTCACCATATCCGCTTGCATGCCAATAAATTTTAGATTTGGAATAAACTTTTCCAAGATCATCATAGTTGAGGTTAATCAAAAATTCTATTGGATAACCTTCTGCTTTTTTCTGTAGATGATTGAATTTCGATCTATCAGTTTCATGAACGCCCACTGCCAAAATAAATTTCCAGTTCTTTATTCCTTTGTCTACCATTTCCTTAAAAATATCAATCATTAATTCCTGCTTTTTGTAATCTTGAAATCCTATATTAACAGCCCTGAATCTTCCTGCATGAAGAATTATATTTTCCTTTTTATTTTCTTTAAAATTTGTGCCGACGGGAGGATAAATAACTCGACTTTCAATTTTGAATTCCTTGTCTATAAAAGTTTTAGTAAAGATTGAGTTGCAGAAAAAAGAACTTACCCTCATTCTTTTAAAATTAGTCTTTAGAGACATTTTAATCTCGGGAAAAGGCTGCTGAAAATGAATAAACAATTTTTTGGATAGGAGAAAGGGTATGCTCCCATCGCTTAACACAACAATGGCATCATAACCCAAGCTATCAAGACATCTTTTGATAAAGGAGTACTTTGGAGAAAAAATGTTACTTCTCAATGTTATTTTTGATATGTCCAAAGAAAACCTCTGGGCAACCTTTTTTAAATCCTCTTTATTATCCCAAAAAATAGTTACGTTGTTGTCATTAGACAGACACTGAGCAAGCGTAATCATGTACTTTTCTCCGCCACCCAAATCATCTAGATACGGATCGAAAATACCAATCTTCATTAATTTATTCTACCAATTTTTGACCTTCTTGCAAAGCTCGTTTGATTATGTTAATCTTATAAAATATGGATTTACCTACGCTTCCTTCAATTCCGCCCCTCATGCAATATGTTTTACTTGTGTGGTCTATAGCTTGGAAAGGGTTCGCCCTATGGAGGGCTTCAAAAAACGATCAGAAGAATTGGTTTATAGCTATTTTGGTAATAAATACATTGGGGATTCTTGAGATTGTTTATCTTTTTGCGTTTGCTAAGAAGAAGATGGTTTTGAGCGATTTGTTCTTCTGGAAACCAAAATCATAAATATTGCCCCAATTAATCCTCCACTAGCCAAATATAATCCCAACTTAAAACTCCACGGCATATAAGAAAATTGAATGGTATGCTTGCCTGCTTCAACTGGTATAGCTCTAAAAGTGTAATTAGCCCTGAGAATCGGAGTTTCTTTTCCGTCTACACTTGCGTTCCAACCAGGATAATAATTCTCAGAAAGGAAAAGCAAAGATTTATCTTTAGCATCAACTGAAATTTCTATATTGTTTGGCTTGTAGCTTATTATTTTAGCTTCTCCAACCTCCCCAATTGATTGACTTATTTTGGGATCTTTCTCCAATATTATTTTTCTTCTTAAATCCAGATTATCATTAAACATTAAGCTCAAAGTCTGATCTGCATTTTTTTCGACTTTATACTGTCCAACTAAAAATGCGTGAGGAGAAATTTTCGTATTCTCATAAAATTCATACATATCATCTTTATAAATTAATTTGAATTGATCGTCAGGATAAGTCCAATAGGGAAAAGTCCATACAGCATGATCGTCAGCGATTTTGTGGATAATGTATTTTATATCCAAGAGGTTAATTGCTTTTGAAGCATATTTTCCGTTCTTTGAAAACAGAACAACAGATCTATTTAAATTTTTCGAATTTTCATTGTTAACAAAACCAATAAACTCTCCATACCTTTTTATATACAAAGAATCATACCCTTCAACAGAAGGCAAGTTGTAGTATGTTGTGGCCTCTCCGCCCAAATTGCTAAATATTCTATTGTAGCCTGCAATTTTGGAAAATGATTGGGTTGTTGGGGTATCTATAAAAACAAGATTTTTAGGATCAAATGGCATCCATTTTATGGTAAAACGAAGCATATCAAAAGAAACTATTAGTAAGAGGACGCAGGAAAGGGAAAGAAGTAATTTTTTATTCATACTCGCTATAAAGACCGTGAATGCTGAAATCATAAAAATGACAGAAGGCAGGATAAGATTGCTTCGGGCAACAATTATTCTCTCTTCTGGTATAAAAAGTTTGAAATAAATAACAGCCCAAAGAGCAAGTAAAACAGAACCAAAAGTTAACAACCAGATAAGAATTTTTCTATATTTTTTTGATTGAATATCTGCAAGAAGCTGATCAAAACCAAAACCCGAAAGGACAGCAAATAAGAAACTGTAAATAACAATTATTCTACTTGCGGCACTTGTCGAAAGAACAGGAATGCGTAGATTAATGAAAAGATCTTGAAGTGGTGTTGGAAAAGCTAAGGATAGAATTAGAATTGCTAAAGCGAAAAAGAAAATTGTTTTTGATTTTTGTTTTCCGAAGATTGAATAAACTGCAAGAATTAAAGGCAAGACTCCAATATAGGCATTCCATTCTGCGTAATGACCAAACCAATCGTTTCTGGTGACAGGATTTCCCAAAAAGTCAGGCGCTAAAAAAGTGCTTATGTAACCCCAAGGAATAACTTCATTCTTTTCAAATACCAAACTCCTTAATGATTGTGAATAAAATTCAATTGACGGAAGAAGCTGAGGCATGGACAAAAGCAAACCAAACGAAGTATAAAGTATTAAGTATAAGGTATTAAGTAGGTTTCTAGTTATGAAAAACTTATAGACTATATAAGCAATGGTTGTAAGCAGAAAATAGAGACTGATTTGGAAATGACCGCTGAAAAAAGATAGGGGTACGCAAACTGATAGCAATAATAAAAACATAGATTTTGACGTTTGGTAGTATTTTTCTATACAAAAAAGTGCAAGGGGTAGAAATAGAAATGCAAATGGAAGAGTTGCATATCCCATCCAGACTGTAATAAACCCGCAAAACATAAAGGAGATTGATGAAATAAGACTGGCAACTTTACCCCTATTAAGACTCCTGACGAATAAATACATGAACAGCCCAGCCAACAAAGGCTGAACTAGGACCAACAAACTCCAGGCATCAGCGAAAGGAATTAGCAAAAACAAGATGTTAAATGGAGATAGGACAGCAGACTGATAGTTGGCTAAAAGAGGTGTTCCCGAAAAACTATTTGGATTCCACAGGGGAACTTCCCCACTTTTCCATATTTCTACTGCCAAATGTCTCCAAGGATATATCTGAGTAATGATGTCCGGCATTGCTCCATTTTTTACAGGCCCTGCAAAACGGTCATCAGCACTCCATGGAGCAAAATTATTTACTTGATAAGTTGATGGAAAAGGCGCCTTGTCTTTTAAAAAATAGGGGTGAGCAAAAATAAACCAAATTATAAATAGAAAAATTACCGGCCAAAATTTATCTATAAATTTTCTCATAAGCTTTCTTTAGAAAAGACGTAGATACAATATAAATAAATGGCAACACGGGCGCAAAATAGCGAGTGGAAGTATCACCTAAAGATAAAAATACACTATATATAAGGATCCAAATAATGATTATTTTTTCTTCATCTGAAATGACCAATTTTTTTAAAATTCCTAACAAAGTAAAAGCTAAAGCTGAAATCATAGAAATTGGCCAAAGGATTATCCATTGGCTATCGGAAAGTATTTCTCTTGCTCCCCACCAAGTATGCCATCTATTAAAGAGAATCAAATCCCAAAAAGAAAAGGGCAAAGTGAGCTGTGCTTTATGATAAGTATAGATATATTTTTGAATCGCAAAAATATTCAATATTGAGCTGCCTAATTGCATAGTTCTGGTATACGAAATAAGAAGAACAACTAAGCTAACCGGCAAAGTTAATATAAATGTAAAGAATCTTTTATTAAATTGCCTTTTGATAATAAAATATAAAATCATGACAAGAATCAAAAAAGCTCCAAGGGCAAAAAAACGTATGCTTATTACAAAACCTAACATAATTGAGGTTAAAATAAACCACTTTAAATATTTTTTGGAAGTCGCTCCCAAAATGAAAAAGTATAATGAAAAAATTATAAATGGCAGCTGTATCGGCTCAAGAAGCGGAGTGTTGTAAAATTTATTTATAAATAGCGGTTCATTAATAAAAATCGCAAGAGGAATAAACGAAAGCAAAGTATTTTTCAAAACCAGTCTGGCTATTAAAAACACTCCCAAACCCGAGAGAAAATAAAGTAAGGCCATAATAGTATTGGTATTATCAAAAAGGAGAATGGATAAAGAAATAATATATCTGCCCATTGGAGGCTGATCGTGAATAATAGAAATCGGATTTATTCCTCTCAAGAAAGCACCTCCCGCAAAAGATTCAAGAGTCTGGTCTGGGATAACCCCAGGCTCTTCTTTCTGCACATATTGAGAAGTAGAATATGCTCTTTTAAAATCCTCGTACTGCTCACCATATCCTCTTGAAAAAAACGTTTCGCTTTCCTTAAACAAAACCGATACTGGTTGGAAAACTATGATTAAGAAGAATATAGCACAGAGAAAGCTATATGGAAGAAATTTTCTTAATTTTTCATTTTTCATTTTTAATTTTTAATTTATTTTGCATTTCCCATAATCTTGCGTAAGTAACAAATATGCTAAACGACTGATACATGCTCTCTATTAATCCTATTGTCCCGGCCTTCCACCCCCCCTGTTTTACATATGAATCAAAAAAAGCTATTAACATAACGCGTGGAAACCTCCACCAACTCATCTTTGGATGACCAGATCTAAAACGAAGCTCTGCTTCTATTTTTGACCATTCCATGGTTTTTTTAACCATTGAGTAAAGATCTCTATGGGTATAATGAAGAAGATATCCACCCAGTTCTCCAATTTCTCCCTTTATTTTTGGGCTCTCGTGCAGCTTTCCCTGCCACCCTTCTAATTTATCTCTCCTAAATATTCTTTCCAAATGCTCGATGTATGGCCACTCATGGTTACCAAAATAAAAATTCTTCCTCTTTAAAAAATAAGCATTGAACTGTTGCACGCTACCGCTGTCTTTAGTTAAATGGGTAATTGCGTTTTTTAGGTTCTTATCGACACGTTCATCAGCGTCCACATACAAAATCCATTCCCCTAATGCTTTTTTTAAACCAAAATTTCGCGCCTGCGAAAAATCTTGGGATTCATGCTCAAAGACTTTAGCTCCCATTTTTTCGCATATTTCCCTCGTCCTGTCTTCGGACTTATTATCAACAACTACAATTTCATCTGCAAAAGATAATGAGTCAAGACAATCAGCAATCAGATTTTCTGCGTTTTTTGTAATTACAATCGCGGAAATTTTAATCATACTTTATAGTTTCCTTTTCCTAAATTCCCCAAATAGAAATCTGCTACCCCTCTTTTCTGCCAATATCTTCCACCCAAAATCAGCTTCAGCGATTCTCTCAAAAGAGCAAATTTCGCTCTGACCGGAGCGTATCGCATTCCGAATATTAATCTGTTTCGAGTTATATAATAATCCTGAAGTTTTGATCCCGACCCCCCTGCCGAGCCTGCATTCTTGTGCCAAATTACAGATTTGGGAACATACATAATCTTAAAGTTGTTTTTCTTCGCCCTCATGCATAAATCCGCATCTTCATAGTACAAAAAGTATCTGTCATCAAACGTCCCAACTTCGTCAAAAACTTCTCTTCTTATTAACATACAACAGCCTGTTCCAAGCTCAGTTTCAACTGTTTCATCAAATTGTCCTTTGTCTATTCTATCTACTCCTCTATGATGGCCAATAACATTTTTCCAATCCATTTCTCCTCCCGCGTACCAAAAAACGCGTCCTCGTTCTTCTTTTGAATAACGATCCTTGTGATATTCAAATCCCGGCGCAAAATATATTTTGGGAGAGACAATTCCGATTTTACTATCTTTTTCAGCAGTTTTTAATAATTCTTCAACAAAATTCCTATCTACATATGTATCGTTGTTTAAGATAATTACAAAATCTGCTTTATTTTTTAAAGCATAATTAATTCCAACATTGTGCCCCCCCGAAAAGCCTAGATTTTTCTCATTCTTGATAACCTCTACTTTCATCTGCCCAAACAACTGACTTTTCAGGTTGAGATTTTCCGAAGATCCGTTGTCAATTATAGCAACTGTCAATTTGAAATTTGAATGATTTATTTTTTTTAACGATTCCAGGCATTCTAGGGTATCATTGTTACCGTTGAAGTTCAGTATTGAAACAAAAATACTTTTCATAAGTGAGTGTTATTTTGTGTGGATTTTTTTGAATATCTTGTATGCTGTTTTCTTCAATGGATTTTTTATATTTTTTAATTTTTCGTTATTTATCCAAAAAAATAAATCTTTATATGATTTCTTGAATTCTTTTTTTATTTCTGTATTAATATCGCCCATTTCATTTTCCTTAAAACCTTGCTTTTCCCACAGGACAACAACGACTAAAAGATGATAAAAAGACATTAAGAGAGACAAAACTAAACCATGAAAACCATCTTTATACCCTTCCCTCGCAAAGAATCTGCCTAAAAATTCTTTTACAGGCGCTCTTATTGCATCTTGCCATTCAAATTTATATCCGTTATTTATAAGCTGCTCCGCTTCATTGAAAACGTAAATATTTAATTTATTTAAGAATTGAGAAATTGTTCTGTAATTATAGTGGAGTAAATTATTTTTAAGATACCCCGTTTCACCCGTAATTTTGATCATTTCATGAACGTGTTTTTCGGGGAAGCTCCCTTTTCCATTTCTAAATAAACGCAACTGATGGTCCGGATACCAGCCTGTGTGCTCAATCCACTTACCAAAAATGATATTTTTCCTGGGAATCCAATAGCCATTTACTGAATTTTCGTTTTCTAATTTTAAATTTTTAATCTCTTGGGCAAGATCGGGAGTAATTCTCTCATCTGCGTCAAGACAAAAAATCCAGGTACCCCCTGCTTTTGAAAAACCAAAGTTTTTATTAACATTGAGCATTGGATTATTTGGCCTTGTAAAAATTTTATCTGTGTATTGTTTCGCAATTTCTGCGGTTTTGTCGGTTGATGAATTATCAACAACCACAATCTCGTCTGCGAAAACTGCTGATTTAAGACAATCTTCAAGCTCCTGCTCACTATTAAAAGCAGATACAACGACCGACAATATAATTTTTTTACTCATAATCTAATTCCAAATTTGACTAGGCCATCTCGCAGCTCTTTTTTCGCCATAATAAATAGACCAGTTATATAGAGTACCCCACCTGTAAGTATAACAAAAATAAGAGATAGGAAATCCTTTGCAAATAGATTTGAAAGGGAAAATACTGCTACAGTCATCAAAATTGATGCGATTAAAGGTTTGATAATACTTGGCAGAAATTTGAAATTAACTATTTTCTTGACCAAGAAAACCGTATAGACGATCGTTGTTGTGACCAAAAATGATGCTACCGAAACCCCATTATATCCATAAAAATGTATAAAAAGAGGGGTAAGTATCCATATTAAAATAGTCCATAACACCATAAGCCTTAATGTAACCTTGACTTTTCCCGTCGAATCAAGCACATTAACAAGAATCCCTGACAGAGAGGAAACGGCTGCATTCAGACAGAAAAATATGATGCTGAAAGTAGCTGGCTCCCATTTATTACTCCAGTTTGGATAAAATTTGATTAAGTAAGGCGCAACTGCAATAAGTCCAAAGAGAATGGGAAACATACTTGCGCTTACGAAGAACAAAGATTTTTCAATTGCCGTTTTTAAAAAAACTAAATCATGCTGAGCTCTTGAATAGGCTGAAAAGGTTACTTTGGTAACGCTATCTACTACGTAGCGGAAGATATAAAACGCCAGACGCTGGGCAAAACCTATGTACCCGATCTGCGTAAATGACAAAAAAAGAGGAAGAATAACTATCAAAAGATCATCTTTAATAGTACCTAAGATATTTTTAGCTTGAAACTGTATTCCATACTTCAAATAATTTAAAGATTTTTTATCTATACCAAGACTTATTTTCCAAGGATTTACAAGGTAATAAAAGGGGATCCCGACCAAACTTGACACCAAAAACGCCCAAGTGAAAGAAGATATTCCATAACCTGCAAGAGTTAGTCCTATCAATATAACATTAAAGGTTAAAGATTCAATAATTTGAGGAAAAACCAATTTACCAAAATTTAGCGTTCGTTCTAGAAGAATAGATGGAATGGTTTTGAAAGAAGAAAGGAAAATTGTGAAAACCAAAACCAAAAGAAGGTTTTGAGCATCTGTATTTAGCTTGAAAAAAATTGCAAATTGATTTAGAAAGATTACGACTAAAAAGAATATAGCAATAGTTACTAAAGCCTGAACTGTAAAGGTTGTTGTTATATCTTCTTTTCTTAGTTCTTCTTTTTTCTGTACGAGGGCTGCTCCCAAACCAAAATCAGTAAAAAATGCAATAACTCTTTGTATTGCAATAACTGCAGTATAAATACCTATTTCTGAAGCAGCAAGCACGCTTGTTATAACAAGAAATGAAGCAAAAGAAATAATATTGAGAAAGAAAGTCCTTGAAATTAAAGCTGCAACACCACGCATTGATCTCTTGATTATCAACTCCGTATCAATTCTTTCCATACTAGATTTTCTCCCAAGGTTTTGTTAAAAGCAATCTTTTTATAGACATTATATCTCCCCATATTGTGGATATCAAACGAACTGTTGAACCAGGGTTGTCAACCCAATGAACTGGCTCCTCATAGATTTTGTATCCGCTTTTTTCGGCAACTATCAAGAGCTCTCCATCAAAAAACCATTCATTATCTTTTATTTTGGGGATCAAATCCTCTACAACTTTACGAGTTACGCCCTTAAATCCACACTGTGCATCAGTAAAATGAGTTTGAAAGAAAAAACGTATAAAAAGGAAGTTCAGAGCTCTTGAAGTTAATTCACGTATAAAAGTTCTTCCCTCTACCCTTGCTCCTTTAGCAAGTCTTGACCCAATTGCAATATCATATCCATTTTCGAGTTTTTTAATAATATTTGGCAAGTGAATTAGATCTGTAGAAAGATCCAAATCCATATAAACACAATAATCGCGTTTTGATTGACTCCATATTCGCTTCACCGCCCTGCCTCTTCCTTTCTGTTCTAATCTGAAATAGGAAATTTTAGGATATTTTTTGGTAAGAGTTGATGCGATTACAGGAGTGTTGTCTTTTGAAGCGTTATCTGCAATAGTTATATTCCATTCATAGGATTTTAGATTTTTGCTGCAAAATTCATAAAGTGTTTGAGTATTTTGCTCCAGTTCTTTTTCCTCATTATAAACAGGAACTGTTATTTCAAGACTTTTCTTATTCATCTTTTGCCTTTCTCTTAGATACGATTCCAAGAGCTATAGCTAAAAGACCAATAAGAGAGACCATGTTTGAGATTTTTTCTATATTAGTCTCATCTACTTTAATATTTGCTTCTCCTTTAGCAATTCCTTTTTCATTTTTTGGTTTTTTAAAATTTGGGGAAAGATACTCATCTGAGATTTTCGAGGCAGTCCACTTTAGAGCGTATTCACTCGTATAGTCAGCTACGGGTTTATGAAGAATTGTTTGCGGATTAAAAAGTTTTATATTGAAAAACAGAAGTATGAATACTAAAAGTAATGCAATTAAAAAGGGTTTAACTTTAAATTGACTTAATAATAAAACAAGTGACCCAGCGATAAGAGATGAGAAGAAAGATGCAAGCAATAAAAATCTCCAAGGATATTGAAAAAACGCCATAACTGGAATTGTTTCCCAAATAGGCTTAGATATCTCAAGGGTAAAGAAAATAGAGATAACAAATCCTGAAAAAGCTAAAAGAATATAATATTTATAACTATTATAATTTTTATTCCTCGTTGCGATGAACACCAAAGCTATAGCTATCAAAGATACGATTATATGAAGTTTGCCAATTTTAAAAGATAATCCATCAATACATCCCGCAACTGATCCTCCAAAACCCCACAGACTATCCCACAACTGAGAAATGCAAACAAAGTGATCGCGGAAGTCTGCTCCTCCTCCGATCTGAGATAAGACGTTTGTATATTTCATCTCCAGAATTGCCGGAATCCAATAAAAAGCAGAAAGAGTTAAGCCCAGAAAAGTATAAAGTATAAAGTATAAAGTATAAAGTATGCGGACTTCTTTTTTTGAAAAAATAATCAATATTAAACCAAAAACAATTAGAAACGGAACCACCATTAGCGCTGTGAGGTTGTGCGAAAGAATTATTCCCGCAAAGCCTAACGCACCAACTACCCCAAACTTTTGAATTTTGAATTGCCCGCTTCGCCGAAGCTTCAGCGAGGCGAGTAATTTTGAGTTTTGAGTTTTGAGTTTTGAGTTTTCAAAAACTTTATAAATTCCCAGAAATGCTAAGGGAATAAAAGCGTATGCCCAAAATTCCGCAACATCTCCCCGAACGTAAATATCAAGTGCGTGGTAGGGTGCATAAACATAAAATAGACCTGAGATTATGCCGCCAAGCTTTCCGAAAAATTCCTTTGCCAACAAATACATGAAGACACTGGCTAGGACAATTCCCAAAGCCATTGTCATTTTCGTTGCAACAAGTGCATCAAACCCCAAAAGCATAAAAATTCCGCCGATGTAATAAGCTAATGGCGCATAGAAATTGAAAATGGGATACCCAAATCCATACCCCAAATCAGGAACAATCCTCACAGGGAAAACGCCATTCCTAAGCACTTTTCCCATCTCAAATACTCTGGCGACTTGAGTGTCATCATGCATTGGAAAAAAACCAGAAATAAATAGCGGTTTTATAGCCCAAAAAGACAA
>JACPLF010000005.1 GCA_016186645.1 Candidatus Levyibacteriota bacterium | reverse complement strand
GGAAACTCCTGCGTCTCCGCCAATACTTTTCCTAAAGTTAAGTGAACCATTGTCAAGGATATTAAATGTATGGGCAGTTCCTGATCCTCTTAGAGATATGTTTGCTGAGAGAGATGCAGAGCCTGTTACATCAAGAGCTGTGAGAGGAGTAGAATTTTGAATACCAACGTTTCCGCTATTATTTATTACAAATCTGGTTGTTCCTGAGGCGGAGGCGGTCAGAATATCCTGCGCTTGTACTTGATTTACTATCAATGCCGAAGTGCCCGAAAATGCAATTCCCGCATCTGGCAGAATAGCAAAGGACGGGGTGTTAGTCGACAACTGTTTGGTTGTGGAATTCCATTTGAATTGAACATTTGTAGCAGGAGTTCCTCTTTCAAAAGTCAGAGTCGCATCTTCAGTATCTGCTGTTGCGTTGTCTGAGTTAATTAACCAATCGGCAGCTGATGTTGATCCGCCGGTTACTGTTCCGGCAATATTTGTGAAATTACCAGTATCCGCATAAATAGTTGCGAAACGTTTGGCAGATGAACCAATATCATGTGTTGAGCCTACGGTTGGGCCTATAATTCCAGCTATTTCAAGCTTGAAGGTAGTCGGAGTTACAGTTCCGATTCCCACATTTCCGCCATTCATGACAAAAAGCGATGGGGTGGCTGAGGCTGGGGAAAGAGAAATTGCTCCGGTTGTAGTTCCGCCGATTGTCAACGTTTGAAGTCCTGTTGACTGAATTGTCGGCGTTGTGGTAAATGTTAATCCTCCGGAAACAGTTGCAGAACTTCTTAAATCTAATCCTCCCAAAGGAGCAGTTGTCCCGATACCCACATTTCCGTCGTTTTGGAAAAATAAGGAAGTAGCTAAACCCGCATTTCCGCCAATACTTCTTTGAAAATTGAGACTTCCATTGTCCAAAATATTAAATGTGTGTGCTGTTCCACTACCTCTTAAAGAAAGATTTGCAGACAAAGATGCAGAGCCTGTTACGTCTAGTTCTGCTAATGGAGATGTTTGGCCGCCAAAACCAACATTGCCTCCCGCAAAAGTCAAAACATTGCTGGCGTGTGTTAAAGTTACATCCCCATTATTAAAGTTAACTACCGAGCCTGAGGCCAGGAACAAGTCGCTCCACATTAAAGCGGATGTACCAAGTGCTGCTCCATCACTTGTAGTTGGAGATGCTGTATCGGAAAAAGTTATTGCTGAGGATCCTGAATCAATAACAACATTTCCTGTTGTTGAATTCCCAAGCGTCAAAGTCTGCATGTTTGTTGTGCCCAAAACTCCTGTGCCTGTAAGCGTAGTTGCATTGTTGCCGGAATTGGCACTTATTGTTGCTGTTGGAGTTCCGCCTGCAATATTTATGAAAGCAATTTTTGCAGAAGATGTACTAGTTGCACCCAGTAAGATGTCGTCTGTTATATTTGTTGGACTCAAAGCCTGAGAATTTCTCTGCCAATATCCTGAAAACCCGCTTGACGCTGCGAACACATTATCAGCGTAAACATTGTCCCAAGGAAGAGCTGAAGTTCCCAAGTCATTTGCGCCGGTTGTTCCGATTGGAATAAGACTGGACCCTTCTGCAACTCTTCCTGTAAATGTAATTGCATCAGATGTTGCATCTCCCAGTCCGACGTTGCCGTTTAAGAGCGTTGCTCCTGTTACAGTTAATGCTCCCTTTAAGGTTGTCGCTCCTCCCGCAATCAAGGTTCCCGATAGATCAATAGAATCTTTAAGCGTCAATGTGACTGATGACCCCAGCGATACTGCTCCTCCCCCTGTCATATTGGTTCCGGCAGACACTGTGACTTTTGAGTTGACAAGTTCATCATTGGAAATTGATTGTCCCAAAAGTGATACTTCGCCCGACGCGTCTGGCAGAGTATATTTTCTGACACCGGATAGATTTGCAATCGTTAACTGTCCCCGGCCGTCAGCATCGTAAAAGAATACTGATGTTCCGCTGGTTCCTGTTTCTGTAAATGCCTCGCCCGTTGTTGAATCTCCTATGGATGTGAAAACCCCCTGCCACTCTGTGCCATTATACATATTGTAATGGTTTGTATCAGTGTTATATACAAAGAGACCGGCTGCAGGAGTGTTTATTGCATTAACCTGAGCCTCTGTCATTCTTGGGGCAAGAAAACCTTTATCCTCAGATGCAATTTCAAATATTGCGGAGGCATCCTGTTCCTTCGCTCCTACAACTACCGGGATATTGATTTTGAGAAGAAGGTCCTGTCCTGTTGTTGCTGCCAAAACAGCTCCGGCATCCACCTGGGGGACAAAGCTTAAATCCGTTTTTCTTGGACCTATTTGAAGGCTTATCTGGGGCAGATTTGATATGAATTTTGCAAACTGATCTTTTGTCGCGGACAGTCCGGCAACGACCGCAGCCACGTTTGACGTGACATTGTATTTCACCAAAATCACAGCTCCCGCAAAGCTAAGAAATAAAACAAGTATCCCAAAGACAAACCCTATTTTGGCTGGATTAACTTTAAATCTATCCCTATCTAGCTTTACGACGTCTGCAAGGCGTCGCCTTGCAGACTCAGATCCTTCCAAATTTTCTTGTGATTCGGTTTTGATAATTTCATCTTTGTGTTTTAGGAGAAAATGATTTTTGAGAAAGCTGCCGGAAGGAAGGCCGGTAAGAGCTGGCGGAAGAGAATGCGTAGCTTTGAACTCTTTTGGAGCTTCATTTTCTGAAAATAATGGTGCGACTTTCGCGGCGTTTCTCGCAGATTCTAAGTTTTTTTCAGAGGAAGTTTTGACTTTTGCCTTTTGACCTTTGAATTCTTCGATTTGGCTTTGTGTATATCTGCGCTGGTTTCCAGCTGTTCTTGTTGGCACAAAACGCCCCCGTTGGTCCCAACGACGGAGTGTTTTTGTAGATACTCCCAGAATGTTTGCAGCATCCTGGATCGAATATAGTCTATTATTCATCAGGGCAGACTTGTGCCTCCGTAGCCCTTTATGGGCGAAGGGGCAAAAAGTTAGACATCCCGAATCTAAATGTCCAACATTGTCCAAGTATTATTACGACATATTTCACAGCACTTGTCAAGGGGTAGATTAATCTTATCTTAATCATATCAAAAAAGTCCAATTTAGCCTCGTTTTTAGAGTAAAGCAAAAGTTGGACACCTATTGACTTAGTGATAAGATTATGATACAAAAGAGATAAATCGGTATGCTAAACATAAGTTATACAATTTCTCCGAGGCTAAAAGAACATTTGACCAAAATTGAGACTTTGAGAAAGCAAATTCTCCTAACCCCTATTCCTCCAGCAAAGGAACTCAAGCTTCGATGGGAGGCAACTTTTAACCGAATCTATGCTTGCGTGAAGTTAGGAGACAATCCCCTTAAAAAACAAGAAATGCTCAAGCTTCTGACTGAGATCGCCCACCGAAGAATGGAATCTGACCAGCAAGAAGTTGTTAAATTCAAATCTGCTTTGGATTATATATCCCAAAACTGGCTGGGGGCAGATACGGCTGTAAACGCTTCCGGTCTTATCGAGCTTAGCCGGATAATCGGCAGCGGCCGTCTTAGGGTTCCTCAGGCAGGATTGCAGCATCTTCTGAATTATCTCCAGGCCCGCCCCGAAAATCCGATCATACAAGCAGGAATCATATTTATCGAGATAGAAAAAATGCAGCTTTTTGAAGAAAAAAATAAATTAATATCATGCATTGCTTCGCTGGTTTTTCTCTACAAACACGGGTATGATTTTAGAGGCTTTGTGGCCTACGAAACAGAGTGGATAGAAGATAGCAATAGCTTTAGAGACAATCACGATCGGGCTTTGGCAAGTGTCAGCCTGACGCTGTGGCTTGAGTATTTTGCCGGCTGCATATTACGGCAGGCTGAAACTATTGCCCAGATGATAGAAAAACCAAAAGCTGCCACGCTGGATTTACGCAAATCCTTCTGGGAATTAAACGAAAGGCAAAAATCAATACTTAGTTTTCTCGATGCTCCCCAGGCTACGATAACAAATCGTCAGATCCGCAAACATTTCAAAACATCCCAGATAACAGCGTCCCGTGACCTGGCAAAACTTATAAATTTGGGTTTTTTGTTTTCTCATGGCAAAGGACGCTCAGTTTATTATACTAAAATCTGACACATAGTGTCATCCTGAACGTAGTGAAGGATCCCATGGATTCTTAACAGTAAACCAGATCCTTCGTTTCACTCAGGATGACATTGTGAAGCTAGATGTCCAAGTTTTAGGCTATCTGTACAAGTTTTTATGAGTACTAAAAATGGATCAGATACATCGCGTACACAACTGTCTCATGAGGCTCGCCTCGCTTCGCGGGCGAAGCGGGCTCGCCTCGCTGGAGCTCTGGCCAGCCTCGCGGCTAGGCGGGCGAAGCGGGCTCGCCTCGCTGGAGCTCTGGCCAGCCTCGCGGCTAGGCGGGCGAAGCGGGCTGTGACGCTTTCCCGGGCTGCCAAGCAACGGCTCAAATGGATGGAACATTTTGGCAAGTTCCGCAATGCCCGGTTAACCTGCCGGCACTTCGGCATCTCCCCTGATACTTTTTATCTGTGGAGAAGAAGATTTAATCCAGAGAATCTAAAAAGCCTTGAGGATGATTTTCGTACTCGTAAGCCCCGCAAAACCCGATTTTCAAAGCATCAGCAGGCTCAGCTTGAAACTGTCAAAAAATTAAAAGACGTAAACCCACGGCTTGGCAAGGTAAGAATCGCTAAAATTTTAAGGGAAATGGGCTATAAAATCTCCCCCTCCACAATCACCCGCCTCCTCAAGCTTCTGCAAGGCGACGCCTTGCAGAAGCTGGCGGATAGCTTGACTTCGATGAAAAAGAAACGTAAACTGAATGTACATATAAAACATAAATTAATATGAAATATGCTGCCCTTTTTGTATTTATATTCGGTCTTCTCTGTGGTCTTGCCTCCCCTGTCTCAGTTTACGCTCAAAGCACGGGTGCCGGCACAGCCATCTCTGTCCCCATAAGTGATAAGAATGCGAAAGATGGCCACATTATTGTTTCAACACCTACCGGATTTGCCTTGAGTACCACCACTTACGATACCAATATGTATGGAGTTTTCACGCAATCTCCTTCTGTCTATCTGGAAAACACTGCAAATCCGGACTTAAAACCTGTTACCGCCTCAGGGAAGGTTCTTGTTCTGGTATCCTCAATCAATGGAAACATAAAGATAAATGACTTTATAACTACTTCAACAATCGCAGGCGTTGGACAAAAAGCAACCCGAAATGGCATGGTTTTGGGAACTGCGCTTGAAAACTATAGTAATTCCAACCAAAAGCTGACAGCCAAGATCGAAGTAGCCGTCAATCCCCACTTCAACGCTTCCTTCGCCGACACAAAAACCAACGTGCTTGAGGTCCTAAGAAATGCATCTGATCCTACCACCCTAACTCAGCTCACGTCTCTACGCTACGTTGTAGCCGCGGGAATTGTGCTGGCTGCATTCGGAATCGGCTTTATTTTCTTTGGCCGGGTTACATCAAGCGGAGTTGAGGCATTGGGAAGAAATCCTCTGGCCTCAAGAACTATCCAACTGTCGCTAGTCTTTAACCTGATTCTTATGATTGTTATTATAATTGCGGGACTCGGAATCGGCTATATGATCCTAATTCTCTAATTCAAAAGTCAAAATGCAAAATTCAAAAAATACTCGCCTCGCTGAAGCTTCGGCGAAGCGGGCAATTCAAAATTAAAAAGTAACCAAACTTTTAACTTTTAACTTGAAATTTTGACTTCTAACTTTTGAGTTTTAACTTTAAATTATGAATATTGAGCCTATAATATTTTTTGAGATGGCTGCGATTATAGTTGTTTTTGCTATTGCTCTTTTGGGAGTTGTTTTTATTTTTACTCGGACTATAAAAAAACTTCATTCCACTCAGGAATCTTCCGAATCTGTAGATTCAGCCCGCCAAAAAGCTGTAAAAATTATCGATGATGCGAACAGCAAGGCAATGGATATTATAAATAAGACTAATTTATCGACAAATATTGCGAGTGATAATTTCAATCAGGAGGTGAAACGTATTGCCTCTTTACAGATCAAGGAATTCGAAAAAGCAACTTCTGATTTCTTAAAATTATATACCCAGATTCTTCAAGACCTAAAATCAAAAAACATAGAAGTATTCCAAAATGTATCAAAAGATATCGAAGTAAATACGATGACAGAGATAAAAAACTTTATTCAGTCTATGGGAGAACTAACTGCCTCCTCACAAAAATTGGTTAAAAAGAAAATTGATGCTGATTATTTAAGTGTAAAAAAGGAAATCGAAACCTACAAAGAAGAAGAGCTGAAAAAAGTAGATCAACAAATTTACGAACTTTTGGAAAAGGTATCTAAGCTGGCACTGGGAAAAGCATTAAGCCTCTCGGAACATGAGGATCTCATTGAAAAATCTCTGGAAAAAGCTAAAAAAGAAGGAACATTTGATTGATTATTAATTATTATTTATTAAATATAATATTGATCGAAACTCGAACAAATAATAAATAATAAACTATAAATAATATTTATCATTATATGGCGACAAAACAAAGTCATGAATTTAGAAAAAAGCTTATCGAATTTGCGATTAAGATTATTAAACTGACGAAAACACTTCCTAAAACGTCGGAAAATATGATTATTTTTAATCAGATTATTCGTTCATCTACTTCAATAGGGGGAAATTACGCAGAGGCAATTTTTGCCTTAACTAGGGCGGACTTCATTCACTGCTTGAACATTTGCAAGAAAGAAACATCCGAAACTCTCCATTGGTTAGAGGTTTTACTACGATTAAATACTAGTTTTTCAAGAGAAATACAATCTCTAGTTGAAGAGACTGAATCATATCTAAAAATTTTTATATCGTCTGTAAAAACTTCCCAATCCAAAATAATAAATAATAAGTTATAAATAATATTTATATGAAGAGAGATGTTTTAATATATTTTGATCTGATTACTTCTTTGAAAACCACACGCGAAGTCGATGATCTCTCTTTGGAAATTGACACTTTGGCATCCGAACTTTTCGGGTCTGAAAAAATGTCTTTGGAAAAAGCATTGGACTCAATTAGTTCGGATTCGGCTAAAAAGATAAAAGAGATATTCTCAAATAATAAGTTTGATATTGAGGATAAAAAAATAGTTTCAGATTTTCTGGATACCTTGAAGGATTTACTTAAGAAATTTAAAGTTATTAAGCTCATTTTAGCTTTTGATCCAACTCTAAAAACCATTGAGAAAATTCATGAATTCATATCCGAAAATATTGGCATTGGATATATTTTAGATATTGAGATCGACGAAAGTATTTTGGCCGGCGCGGCAGTTATGTTTAACGGAAAATACAAGGACTTTACTTTAAAGAAGTCTTTAGATGAGGTATTTGCGAATAAGTCACTTAAGATACTTGAGTAACTTGAGTAACTTAAAAAGAAAGGCAACTTATGAATAAAGTCAAATATCTTTTAACTTATCGCTATTCTGAAATCATTCACGACTTAACTGTCCAATTCACGAAGGCCTACCTCTTAGGTAACTTAAGCATCTTAAGAAACTTAAGTAACTTAAAAGGGAAAGCGGACTATCGTCAGGCCGACCAAATGAATCAGGCTGCCAGATCCGGAAAACAAAATATTGTTGAAGGAGTTGGTCAAAGCACGACATCAAAAAAAGGAGAAATCAAACTGCTCGGAGTAGCTCTTGCCTCTTTCGAAGAGCTTTTAACTGACTTCGAAGATTTTTTAAGACAAAATAATTTTGAAATCTATTCAAAAAATGATCCGCGAGTGACAGCTTTCCGGAAAACCGCCTTTCGGTTAAGTAACTTAAATAACCTAAGTGACTTAGGTAACTTAATCGAGAAACCCCGACTTCCAGACAGCCCGCAGGATGCTGCAAATTTTTTACTTACTCTCTGTCATCAGATAACTTATCTTTTGGATAAACAGATAAAAGCAATGGAAGCGAAATTTATCCAAGAGGGAGGTTTTACAGAAAATCTTTTCCTTGCCCGCCGAAATAAGTCACTTAAGTATCTTAAGTAACTTAGGCAACTTAAAGAAGGGAAATTATGAGGGATTTTAATTTTTATTTAAATTCTATCTCGGAAATTGGCTTTGTTGAGAAAGCAAGTAACGCGATCGTGTACGTGAGCGGACTTCCAAAAATCAAAACCGATGAAATCGTTATGTTTGAGACAGGAAAAATAGGAATAGTCTTATCCTTTAGTCCGCAAATCGTAGAGGTGCTTACCTTTTCCAAAGAACCTATAAGTCATGGCACAAAAGTGGTCAGAACGAATGAATTTCTCAAAATACCAGTGGGCGCAGAGCTTTTTGGAAGAATAATTGATCCTCTTGGAAATCCCTTGACCGCAATGAACGCTTATAAAAAACCTGCAGCCTTGCGAGGAATAAATACTGTTGCCGGCGGAATCCTTTCCAGGAAAACCATCACAAGACAGCTTGAAACAGGGGTTCCAATCGTGGATCTGGTCATGCCGCTTGGCTTTGGTCAGAGAGAACTCATTATAGGAGACCGGAAAACAGGTAAAACAAATTTTCTGATGCAGGCAATTTTGGCTCAAGTCAAACAAAAGCACATATGTATATACGCGGCAATTGGAAAAAAAAGATTGGACATTAAAGATGCTGAGGAATTTTTCCGAAAGCAGGGGATTGCGGATAAAGTAATTCTGGTTGCGACTGGTTTTGACGATCCGATCGGACTTAGTTTTCTGGTTCCATTTTCCGCCATGACAATCAGCGAACATTTTAGAGACGAGGGGTATGATGTTTTGCTGGTTCTGGACGATTTAACAACTCATGCCAAATTTTATAGAGAAATTTCACTTCTGGGCAAAAGGTTCCCCGGCCGAAATTCATATCCCGGGGATATTTTTTACACTCATGCAAAACTCTTGGAGCGTGCTGGAAATTTCGTAACACAAAAGGGCGAAAAAGCTATAACCTGCCTGCCTGTTGCTGAAACTGTACAGGGAGATCTGTCTGGCTACATCCAGACCAACATCATGTCTATGACTGATGGACATTTGTATTTTGATTCGGATCTATTTGCAAAAGGAAGAAGGCCCGCAATAAATCCTTTTTTGTCAGTAACCAGGGTCGGAAGACAGACGCAATCGACTCTGAAAAGAGATATCAACCGGGAAATCCTTTCTTTCCTGACGATTTCTGAGAAAATGCAGAACTTTACTCATTTTGGCGCAGAGTTAACTGAAAGCACCAAGGTAACTCTGGCAGTTGCCGACAAAGTAATTCAATTTCTGGATCAGGCAATTGCCAATACAATGCCTATTAATCTCCAAATACTTCTTTTTAGAATGCTTTGGGATAACATTTTGCAGAACAAAAATGTTGAGCCAATTGGAAAAGATATAAATAAGATTATCAATACCTACCTGACCAAACCTGAAATAGGCAAAGCAATAGATCAAACCATAGCTGATGCCAAATCTTTCAACGACCTTTTGAAAGTTATGAGAGAGAAAGGAGAGAGCTTGTTGTCAAGCCTAAAGGCTTGATAAAAAATGAGAAATGAGAGTTGAAAAATGAGAAATAAAAATATCTCTCATCTCTCATCTTTCATTTTTCATCTTGGATTATGATTACTAAAAAAGAGATTAGCAAAGAAATAGATTTCCTTAACACTCTTCGTACTATTTTGGAAACATACGAAGAAATTGCAGCGACCAGAATGGCCCGTATCCGAACTTCTGTTTTGGGAAGCCGGGATTTTCTTTTGGAGATAAACGCCATCTTTCAGCAGGTTAAATCATCTTACCGAGCCCAAATTGAGATATTAATGAAGAAGAAAAAAATAAAAGATCCAACCAAACTTACCTTTGTAAAAAGAAATGGCAGGACTTTGTACGTTTTTGTTTCGGCAAATACAGGGCTGTATGGAGATATTATTAAGAAAACGTATGACGTTTTCATAGATAATCTCAAAAAAACACCTGGAGATGTAGCGATCATAGGAAAACTGGGAGTTGAAATTTATAAAGCTGACAAAGTTACCCTGCCCTACACTTATTTTGACTTTCCGGATAATAAAATCGACAATGCGATTTTACAAAAAATTATACAGCACATTATTCAATACGAGAAAGTGCTTGTTTTTTACGAACAGTTCAACACAGTTATCAATCAATCCCCTATTGTTACTAATATATCCGGAGATCCTCTGCCTTGGGAAAAAGGAGGACCGGAAGCAAAATACTTTTTTGAGCCGTCCCTTGAAAAAATCATGGAATTTTTTGAAAAAGAAATCTTCGGCTCCATTTTCCAACAGACAATATTTGAATCTGAACTCGCTAAATTCGCAGCCCGTATGGTGTCTCTGGACTACGCAACAGACAATACTAAATTGAGGCTAAAACAGGTGACTCTGCAGAAAAACAGAATAAAACATCAGGAGGAAAACAAAAGACAATTGGAAAAATTCGCAAGCATGAAACTCTGGAAATAGAATTTTTGAAGTTGGATTTAGCATGCTTGAAGCGGGATGTTCTTGATGTTCTTGATTTTGATCGTGGATTGACACTTTGAATATTTGAAAAATAGAATTTTAGATTTCAAAATATCAAGATTTCAAAAACGTCAAGGTCAAGAATGTCAAAGATATCTAACATCAAGGATTCCAAACAAATATGGAAAACTCTGGAAAAATCATAGGAATTCAGGGGCAAATTATTGAAGTTGAATTTAAAAATCACGAACCCAGCGTTCATGATCTTTTGGTGCTGCAGGATGATCCCAATATCAAAATGCAAGTTGCTCTTCCATCAGGTCCTTCCTCATTTTTCTGTCTGAGTCTTTCAACAACTGAAAGATTACATAGAGGACTTAAGGTTATAAATACAAAAAAACCAATTTTGATTCCAACAGGCACCGGAGTTTTGGGACGGGCTCTTAATATATTTGGAGAGCCGATTGACGGGCTTCCCCCAATAAAAAAAGACGGGGAAATGCCTATTTACGCGCAAGGGCTCGATTACAGCGAGATTGTAAAACATAACGAAATTTTGGAAACAGGAATCAAGGCAATTGATTTTCTGTCCCCGATGATTAGGGGAGGAAAAATTGGACTTTTCGGAGGCGCAGGGGTTGGAAAAACAGTTCTTCTTACTGAAATTATTCATAACGTTGTCGTTTTGCACAAAGGCAAGGGCGTTTCTGTTTTTGCAGGGGTTGGGGAAAGAATTAGGGAAGGTCATGAGCTTTATGAAACACTTGCCGAAAAACAAGTTTTGTCTTCTGTTTCTTTGGTCTTAGGAACAATGGGAGAAAACCCGGCTGTCAGGTTTCTAACCGGGTACACTGCGGTCGCTCTTGCAGAATATTTCAGAGACAGTCTTAAAAAGGATGTATTATTCTTTATCGACAATGTTTTTAGGCTTGCCCAAGCCGGAAACGAGCTCTCCGTTTTGATGAACACAATTCCATCTGAAGACGGCTATCAGGCAACTTTAACATCCGAAATGGCATCTTTCCATGAAAGATTAGTTTCCAACAAAGATAATTCAATAACATCAATCGAGGCAATTTATATCCCCAACGACGATATTCTCGATCAAGGCGTACAGGCAATTTTCCCATACCTTGACTCATCTGTTGTGCTGTCCAGAAGTATTTATCAGGAGGGTCTTCTTCCCGCGATAGATCTTCTTTCTTCTTCATCAGCCAACTTAAATCCTGAAACTGTAGGACAGCTTCATTATGATGTTGCCCTAAAGGCTTTAAATTTATTAAAACAGGCAACAGCTTTAGACAGAATTGTCTCATTGGTTGGAGAATCCGAACTTTCTCCTGCGGATCAGCTTATTTATGAAAGAGCAAAAAAACTTCGCAATTTTATGACCCAAAATTTTTTCGTTACTGAAAATCAGACGGGAAGAAAAGGCGCCTATGTCCCTCGGGAGACAACTGTCAATGATGTAAATGATTTGTTATCCGGAAAATATGACGACATAACAGATGATAAATTCAGCTTTATCGGCAGCATACAAGAAATAAGCAGCAAGTGATAAGAAATCAAGAATGATTAACTCTACAACTAATCTAACTGTTGTAATACGAAATAAAGAAAAAGTTCTGTATAGCGGTCAGGCTGCTGCGATAACCTCTGTGAATGAAAAGGGTGTTTTTGATGTTTTACCCAGACACGAAAATTTTATTACTCTTATAAAAGAAAAAGTGATAATCCATCCAACCTTACGGGAGAATAAGGAGATTCAAATCGAGAATGGCATTGTGCGGATATATAAAGACAAGGTGTACGTCTACGTCAACTTTAAATCGTAACAAGCTTAAAATAGTTCTTTTATAAGCCTTCCTGCCTGATCACGACTGTAATTTTTTGGAAGAAGCGCTGAGGGCAAAAAAGGATCACCCAATAACACCTTCACATATTTTTCTTTTATTTCCTTTACTTTACTATTTAAGCTATTTAACTGTTTCGTGCGGCCGCGTGTTGTGATTAAATGGCTATTTTTCATTTTTTGTGCCTTTTGCAAAATTTCTAGATACTTTTCGTTCAGCTCTTCTATCTTCCATATTCTTTTTGCTAACTCTTTTGAGTCTCCTAAAATATATGTAGCCTCAAGAATATCGACCGAATTTTGCAAACCAGCATTCTCTATATACTCTGAAAAATCTCTGATAATATCATGAGGAGTTATGAAAACAGATTCTTGAAGCATGCCAAACCCTAACTCTTTCAGTTTTTCTCGTAAACCCCGTTACCCACGACCTTATGGTCGGGGCATTATTGAATTTTCGTTTCACGCCATTAGAAACCCGCATCCTAACGGATGGGGCATTGGGTAACGGGGTAAATAATCTCTTTTCCTTTTCTGAATTTCTGCAATGTCAAACATAACAATCCTCCACTTGCCATCCCACTTCTTATTTTGCAAATGCAATAGCGGGAAATCTCTTTGAGCCATTTTTGCTCCTTGGGATGTTATCCGAATATACATTTTGCCTTCCTTCTCTATTTTTTCTATATAACCCGCTCTTAATGTCCTCCAGACCAAGTGATTAAACTGATGTTTTTTGTATTGTTTGGGTACCCATCCATACATGTTCTCATAGCTTTTGCTTACAAGATGCAACGGATCTTTTATCTCTTCGAATAGATCTAAAGCATGAGTCAAACCCAAAAGCAATATATCGCGGGATCTTAATAATTTCTTCATAATAAAATAAATTTATTTAACCATATCAAGCGGCCGCGGTCAATGATTAAATGCCTAAACTTATCTCTTTAGCTTGAGTAGATTTTGAATTCTAGATTCTGAATTGTGTTAAACTCTCTTGGGATATTTTGCGCGGTGGACTGTTTTTATTTTTTCTTCATCCGGCTTATCAAAATGCTCTTTAATAAACACTATTGTCTCGCGGGGATCCTGAGTATTGATAAAAACGCCTGTTCCGATTTCAAATCCGCCCAAAACTTTAACCCTAGGAATAATTCTAAGATACCAATCCCCTCCCGGATAAATGTAAAAATTAAATGGAAACTCCAAACCATGACGAAGATCAAAAATCTTAATTAAACGTGATAGAACAAATGCTAAATCCTTAATTTCTATATCTTTTATTTCACCAAACGCTCTTCCCCGCTCTTTTGGGGCTATCCAAACTTCATCAGGCCATTGAGAGGTACGGGGACAAAAGATTACGAAACGGTGAGTTCCATGAACCTGTTGACCCTCTGTTGCTAAGGCCATTTCTTCTGGTGTTGCAAGCCGCGGGATATCCAGCTTCACATCAAAAGGAACAACTGCAATCTGAGTATGGGGATGAGGTAAGCTCTCCCCTGCTTTTTCCTGCCTGTTATGAAAAATGTACACTTGCCCATTCTTTTGATGCGTATTGTAACGCTGTCTATAGGTTTGCAGTATTAATTCTGTAGACTCCAAACTCAGTTCCCCAAAATTTTTGTGGTGATCTGGTGAATGAATTATAATCTCATGAATAGGCGCAAAAGGATATTTGTTATTTACCACTCTGATCTGCCAGTTATTATCGCCCTGCTTACCTCCCACTCGGTAAATTTCTTTTTCCTTAGATTCTTTGCCGAGACAGAAAGGACATACAGGCTCTATTCCATTGGCAATATCAGGTCTTTTTGCGCGTCTTGGGGACAAAATAACCCATTTTTTTGAAAGAGGGTTCTGCAAAAATTCAAAATCAGCCATAGGACAATATAACTTTTATAATTATTATAACAGTTATAACGATTATATTTTGCCGATCATTTCCCCATACAACTTTTTATATAAAACCGCGCTTTTATCCCAAGAAAAATCTTTTCTCATTGCTGCCGCTACCATTTTCCTATATCTAATTATATCTTTTTGAATATTTAATGCGTGTCTTATTGCTTTTTTAAGACGAATTGATTTTCCTTTTTCAAAAAGAAGCCCGTTCTTCCCATTCGCAATAGAATCCTTTAGTCCTCCCGTATTGCTTGCTATAGGTAGCGTACCATATCTCATAGCAATCATCTGTATCAATCCGCAGGGTTCGTATCGAGATGGAATAATTATAAAGTCCGATCCCGCATAAATCTTATGAGCAAGGTCTTCACTGTAAGCCAGTTCTGCCTTGACCCAAGAAAATTTCTTAGCTACAGTTAAAACACTGCGTTCTATTCTTGGATCTCCCGAACCTAAAATTATTACGTTAATATCAAGATGAGAAATTCTGTTAATTGCTTTCATCAAAATATCCAGACCTTTTTGAGCAGCCATTCTGCCGACAAAACAAAAAGTAGGACGGTCTTCCAAACCTAAACTTTTCAGCAAATCATCCTTATTGTCCTTTTTTCCAACTTCCCAATTGCTAACATCAAACTTATGAAAAATAGACTCATCCTTCGCAGGATTCCAAATATCATAATCAATCCCGTTAAGAATTCCTATTATCTTTCCGTGCCTTCCTAAACCTTCGTGTTCTCTTTCTATAAGAAACGGCGATATCGGGTTATGATCGTGCTCGATCTTTGCAATTTCCTTAGCATAAGACGGGGAAACTGTTGAGACTCTTGTCGCATGGATAATTCCTTCTCCCAAAACATTCATTTCTGACGCAGGCACTCCCCTTTTCAACACTTTTGTCTCTTGGTCTTTAATATCCAATAAATCCAAAACTTTTAGAGAGCCTATGCCTTGGTATAAAAGATTGTGGATGGTCAGAATAGTCGAAGTTTTTAGCTTCACTTTGTCTAGAATAAGAGGAATTAAAGCTGTATGCCAATCGTTGCAATGGACAATATCCGCATGCCACTTATGATGTGTTCCCAACCAGCGGATAAACTCAACAATCGCCAGATCAAAGAAAGCAAATTGCCCCATTCTTTTAGTCTTATCTTTTGCCTTACTTAAAGACAGATAGCTTTTGTTTTCCAAAAAATAAAAAGGAACGTTTACGGATTTCTCAAAAAAAACACTAACACGTTCTGTCCTGCCGCCAAAAATAACCTCAAATTCTCCCTGTTTTTCGAAATGATATTTATTTTTTATATCATTATAATAAGGAATGGCAACTTTCGCATCAACGCCAATCTCAACAAGCGCTTTTGGCAAAGACCCCATCACATCCCCCAATCCTCCGCGCTTGTAAAACGGCGCCGCTTCATAACCGGTAATAAGAACTTTTAAATCCTTCATATGGCAATTAATTTTTGTAAAGCTTTTTCATATTCATCTATCATTTTCGAAATGCTAAAATTCTCTTCAACGTGTTTTCGGCAAGCTGTTCTATCAATAGCGTCAATCTTTTTAACTGCTTCAACCATTTGACTATGATTTTCTACTACGTATCCTGTCAAACCATCTCGTACAACTTCAGAAACTGCTCCATGATTAAAAGCAACAACCGGCGTTCCGCATGCCATTGCTTCAATCATAACCAAACCAAAAGGTTCCTCCCAAAGAATGGGAAAAAGAAAGGCTCTTGCGTTCTGATAAAGTTTTACTTTCTCCTCAAGCCCAACTTCGGAAAGATATTTTATTTGTTTTCCGTCAATATTCTTCTTTAACTCTTCAAAATAATCCTGGTCTCTAATTTTTCCCGCAAGAATAAGTTTTAAGCCAAGCTCTTTTGCAACTGCAATCGCTTCTCCTTGATTTTTGTGCCGTCCAATTGTACCTACCATCAAAAGATAACCTTCTGGAGTTGGATTGAATGAATATTTATCAACATCAACGCAGTTGTAAACTGTCGCAGAATAATTGAGATCTGGAAATTCTTTTCTCTGCGCGTTACTGATTGTAATAATGCTTGTGTTGAACTCTGAAAAAAGCTGGGCAAGCTCGGGAAACAAGTTAAGATGCATCACGTTGACAAATGGCTTATTCAAAAGCTTTGCGATCGGCAAAAACACAGCTTCTCCACGCATATTGTTAAGAACAACATCATAATCGTCTTTGCGTTCAATAAGTTTTTCTAAAGCCTCTGATAGATATACTGTTTCAAGGCGCAATCTTCTTGAAGACTCTACGGAATGCGTATCGAAATTATTTTCCGTTGAACTGCCGGCAACCACATCTCCGCCGCCAACTTCGATCACCTCAATATTAGATACGTTTTGAAAATTTACCGCTGTTCCTTTAGACGCAAGTAATAAAACTTTGTGGCCGCGTTCGCCCAATCCTTTCGCCTGATAGTAAGCAATCCACTCAGTTCCCCCTTGAGCAGGAGGCGGAACTGAAAGAGCAACGGATCCTAATATTGCAAGTCGCATCTTAAATTAATAATAGTGGAATTCAGTTTTTAAGTAAAGGAGAACTATTTCTTTGGATATGTGGCGAATTTCTCGTATTTGTCAATAAATTTCTGCGCAATTATTTTCCAGCTGAACCTTTCTACCGCAATTTCGCGGGCTTTTTGGCCCATTTTGAAACGCTTTTCGTCATTGGAGAGGAGATAGTTAACTTTTTCCGCGATATCATTTGCATTTCTTGATCTGATAAACAAACCGTTTTTGCCGTCTTTCACGGCCAAAGGTATTCCCCCTTTTCTGGTAACAACAACCGGAGTTTCGCACGCCATTGCCTCAAGAATAACAAGTCCCAAAGGCTCATCCCAGACGCTTGGGGCAACAAAAACATCTGCTCTGCTGTAAAACTTAACCAGAAATTTCGTATCGTTTCCCAGATGGCCGATAAATCTAACATTGTTAATTTGTTCTTTATTTACAATTTCTTCCAAATTTTTTCGCTCACTTCCCTCTCCCAGAATTAAAACTTCCCCTTTTATCTTTTTGGCAGCATAGACAAGATACTTAACTCCTTTATAGGGAGTGAGTTTCCCGGCAAAAACAACAACCTTTTTCCCTTTAAGGTTAAATTTCCTATCAATATCCTCTGTGTCAACTTTTTTGAATTTATCAATGTCAACGCCACCGGGAATTACTCTTATCTGATCACCAAATCCGTCTTTGAGCACTTTGTTCATCCAATCTCTTGTCCAAAAACTATTCGGAATTATACGCACAGCTTTATGCAAGGCTTCAGATGTTAAAAAAGGATATCTCTTATCTTTTTCCAATGTCGGTAATTCGGAACCATGAACAGTAACTATAAAATTAAGTCCGTATGCAATTTTGATAAATCGGGCAATCCAAGTAAGAGGCATCAGATGATGAACATGGATAATGTTTGGTTGAAAATCATTAACAGCTTCAATTGTCTTTTGGAAATAAGCAAGGTAATTGGCAGATAAATCTTTCCCTCCGACCTTTGTATACATTTTGCAATCCGGCCATTCGGGATGACCCGTAAATGCAATTTTTACAGGCAGATCAACTTTGTACATTTTTACACCGGATAACACCCTGTCTTCAGGCGCAACCATGGCAACCTCATGCTTTTTGGCAACTTCTTCCGCAAGCTCTCTTGCGTAGGTACCCGATCCGGAACCAAACAGTGGAAAAGTTTGTAAATACAAAATTCGCATTGTTGGTATTATAACATAATATTTATAGTGTCAATTTTTTTGTAAAATGCCATTTAACTATTCGCAGCGATCGCTGCATGTAGTTAAATGGTTAAAATAAGAAACAATTGGAAACCGTAGGGAAAAATGTTTTATTTAGCTAATATAACAAGAAGTATCTGAATGTATCTAAATATTAATTAATAGATCAATTTTTACTTAATTTTTCTTTGATGACAAGCCAAATAAATTGGAGAAGGGAAAGTTGGCGTTTGATACGCCAGGGTTGCATTATCAAACGGAATAACCACTCAAGACCTATGTTTTGTAAAAACAAAGGCGCTCTTGGCGTTTTTCCGCTGATATAATCAAAAGCTCCTCCAACTCCAATAGCAATCTTGACTGGAATCTTTTCTAAATACTCCGAAATCCAAAATTCCTGCTTCGGCGCCCCAAAAGCAACAAAAAGAATGTCAATTGTTTCATTGTTAAATTGTTTCATTGTTAAATTGTTATCGCGAGGCAATCCGCTTTTAGATGAACTAAAAGTCGGCTGAGCATCTGATGGGAGCCGACTTTTACTTAGCGAGGCCGAATTTAACGATTGGTTTTCAGATTTTTGCAGCCGAGAGTCATCTGAAACGCGTGGTTGCCGAGTATTTAAATCATTTGGCCATTCTTCGCCAGCAAAACTTACTTTTAATCCCGGGTACTTTTTTCGTAAGCACTCGGCGGTCCTCTCTGCTACGCCAGGCCAACCACCTAAAAAGCCCACTGTTATAGGCTTTACAGCAACTTGTTTACATAGGTTTTCAACGAGGTCTACACCGGTAAATCTGCCTTTTAATGGTTTACCCAAAAACTTGGCAGCAATTATTACCCCAATGCCGTCAGCTGAGGCTAAATTTGCTCTATTTAGGACATTTTTGAATGTAGGATTTTTGGAGGCAAGTACCAAAAATTCGGGATTGGGGGTGACAAAAAAGAGCTTTTTTTTGAAATTTTCGAGATTTTTTATAATATACTCTAGGATTTCTTTTCTGGATGCATTTGTAATGCCGACTCCGAGGATATTTTTTTTCTCAATCATATTTTTAAGACTATAAGATTCTATAGATGGTTTGCGTTTTTACTTTTTGGCCATTTTGAATATTTAATATACTCAATGCTTGTATCTAATAACTAAGATCGTAAAGCTAAAAATTATCTAGTTTTGCTTATTATACAAACCTAATACTATAATTCTACTGCTCTGTGAAAATTATCTGATTTTTAAACTTTTCACAACTTCAAAAATATTACCTAAAAATATTATAAGACTATTTCTTGCTAATACTTCTTTTGTAAAGTTCTATGTTTTCCAAGGCAACTCCTGTGCCTTTGGCAACACACAAAAGCGCATCTTCAGCAACATGGCATGGAACTCCTGTCAATTTGGTCATAAGTTTGTCGAAATTTTTAATAAGAGACGTTCCCCCGCTCATCACAACCCCTTTATCTATGATATCGCTGGCCAATTCCGGCGGAGTCTGCTCCAAAACACCCTTGACTGCTCCTACAATTTGGAGCAAAACAGGGTGAATTGCTTCATTTATCTGTACTTCGGTTAGCTCAATTGTCCGGGGCAAGCCGGTTATGGTATCACGGCCTCTTATTTCCATTTTCCCTGGTTCAGCGGCGGACGCAGTGGGGTTTTCTTCGATGTAGGCATTTCCTATGGCAATTTTTATTTCTTCAGCTGTTCTTTCTCCAACCAGAAGATTAAATTTCTTCTTGGTATAATTTGCTATAGCCTCATCTATCTTGTTCCCCCCAGCCCGAACAGAATTGTGCACAACTACTCCTCCCAAAGATATAACCGCACATTCAGTTGAACCTCCTCCAACATCAACCACCATATGCCCTGCTGCCTGAGCAATAGGAATTTTTGCACCAATCGCAGCAGCTAGAGGCTCTTCTATTAAATAAGCGATTTTTGCCCCAGCTGCCATAGTTGCATCCAGAACAGCGCGTCTTTCAACCTGAGTTACTCCTGATGGAATACAAACCATTACCTCGGGTTTGAAAAAGCGGGAACGTCCTGCAGCTTTGTCTATAAAATAAGAAAGCATGGCCTCAGTTATGGTGTAGTCTGCGATAACTCCATCTCGAAGGGGTCTCAAAGCTACTATATTTCCCGGAGTTCTGCCCAGCATTTCTTTTGCTTCTTTTCCTACCGCCACCACCCTATTTTCTTCGGCAGTCACAGCTACGACTGTAGGTTCATTAAGAACTATCCCCTGTCCAACCAAATAGACTAACGTGTTGGCAGTACCTAAGTCTATCCCAATCCTCTTACCTGATAATGAAAACATAAACTTTCCTCCGTGTCATCTGACACCAATAATCTATCAAACTATATCACTAGTAGATCAAAAAGCCTTTTAGCCTTATATTTTTGATTATATCCCCCTCTTCTTTGTCTTGCAAGGACCATTTTAAACATATATAATGGGCTCAATGAAAAAGAAGATAGCTTATATTGCCACTTCTCTTTTTTTACTCATCGTAACAATAGGTGTTATTTCGTATGGCAAGGGATATAATTTCAGCTTTGGAGACGGGAAAATAGGCATCCTTGGCACAGGACTTTTGGCAGCAACATCTCAGCCAGATGGGGCCGGAATATATATTAACAATCATTTAACTTCTGCTACTAACAACACAGTTAGCCTTTCCCCTGGGGAATATGACGTAAAGATTGCTAAATCAGGCTATTTTCCATGGCGCAAAATTATTAAAATTGACAAAGAAGTTGTGTCAAGCGCTTTCGCACTTTTGATACCAACAGCTCCAAAGCTTGACAATGTTACTGACATAGGAATCAGTAGTCCCGTTCTAGATCCAACGCGTACCAAAATAGCCTATACCGTATCGGATCTCGAAGATCCGCGCAAGAATGGAGTTTATATATTGGACATGGGATTACGGCCAATTCTAACTTTGCAAAGCTCCTCAACGCAAATAGCAGACAACACAATTGACAATTTTTCCAATGCTTCACTTTCATGGTCTCCTGATGCCAAAGAGCTTGTCGCAACAATAGCAGCAACGCAAAATTTTCATACAACTTATCTTTTAAAAACCAGCTTTAATGAAAATCCTCAGGATGTAACTGCAACCTTGGACAATCTCAATGCTTCATGGATTCAGCAAAAAGAACAGCAAGACAAATCTCAGCTTTTAGGATTTAAAGCAAAATTGCAAAGTCTTATTAAAGAGAATTTCAAAATTTTGTCCTGGTCTGAAGATGAAACAAAAATTCTTTATACAGCCACTCGATTTGCAGGTCTGCCCTTAATCATCAATCCTCCATTGATAGGCACAAATCCAACTCCGCAAGAAAGAAATATCACCAAAGATGCCATATATGTTTATGACATAAAAGAAGACAAGAATTTTAAGATATTTGATTCAATGCCTCCAACTCTCCCCTTAAGCTGGTTCCCAGATTCCAAACATTTGATCTACGTTAATGACAAAAAGATAAGCATTATGGATTATGACGGGCTAAATCGAACGACCGTGTATGCAGGACCATTTATCGATAACTATGTATTTGCGTGGCCTGACGGATCAAAAATCTTGATTTTGACTGATCTTGGCAACCCCACTATCTCCCCAAATCTATATACCATTGGCCTAAAGTAATTCCAGAAAACTCAGAATACTCAGTACGCCAGACTATCAGATAATCAGACAGTCAGACCTCCTGAAATTCTGATTCACTGAGTTTTCCGAGTGTTCCGAAGTTATTTAGGCTCAGCAAAAACCATGAGACGTTGCCAAGTAGTACCGGGGGGCCAGCACGTCTGAAGCACTAACAGCTCTTTCCCCGTCTCGGCCTTTGTTATATATGAAACTTCTTGAGGATTTATGATTTTGGAATCTGTTACGAGATAATTGTGTCTTACATTTTGGAAGAAAACCACCACCTCATCGCCCTTACTTAAATCTTTTAACAAATAAAATATTGCGTTATATCTTCCGACATCCCAAAAATTATCTGTTGAATGAGCAAATAAATAAATATTGCCTGCTTGTCCCGGGAAAAATGTCCCTTGCGAATGCGCTACTCCTTTTTGCAAAATAGGGACAAAAGCATCTTGATTAGCTGGGTCAACATTGGGAAAAACTCTTGCATTTGCCCCAATCTTGGGTATCAAAATATTAAACAATGGATCAATTGGTGTCAGAATTTGCTCTATCGGACCGGACAAAACATCTGCAAAACCTCCTGAAGAAACGCTAGTTGTTTGTTGTTTGTTAACTGTTGTCTGTTGCGTCGACAGAGCGACGCTAAAATGAACTCCTCGAATTTGAATAATTCTGTATTGAGCTTCGTAATAAAGTGCCGGACCAAAAGTTGCAAGAACTCCGAAAATAGCAAAAAGCACCAAAAAATTCCCGATGCTCTGGATGATTATATATCTTATCGTCTCTTTCCTTGTCATGTGCTCTCGGGCCGAATTGAACGGCCATCGGGCGCTTAGGACGCGTCTACTCTATCCGTTGAGCTACGAGAGCAAACTACTAACAATAGCTTTATTAATTCCGAAAATCTTTTTAAGAAGATCTCCACCCTTTTTTACTCTAACTCTACACATGCCATATTCTAATTTACCTTTTTTCTTTCCTGGCAATATGTGTATGTTTAAAAACTTTTCTTTTGGTATTTTAACTACTTCTGACCAAAAAGACAAACTTTTTTCTTTGTCAATATCTTCATAAAGCCTAAGTGTTACTTGAATTCTATCGTCTGATACTTCTAGGATCTTTCTTAACCCATCAATAAAAACCATAATTAGGTTAGGATCAGAATTAGTGAGGATAAAATCTGTTTTATTTCCCTCAGCCCAATATAGAGCAGCTAGAAATAGCAATTTTTCTTTATTTGAAAGCTTATCTATTGTTTTTTTGCCTTCCTCAAATGCTAATTTTTCCTTAATTAATTTTAATTTTTTACTTCCTCCCCTTTTCCCCCTCCACTCGCTTATGAAGCCTGGCAAGATTTCTACATTCTTAATATGATAGAAAACAGTAGTTTTACCTATACCTAAAGCCTTACCAATTTCAGGCAAACTATAACCCTTACTTCTTAAAGATTTGATTTTTTCTATTTTTTTCCTACTTAGCCTACTCACCTGATCTTAGCCTACTAAATTAAAACCTCCTTGTCAATCTAGTAAAGGATTGTTTGTTCATATAGCTTCTGAGAGGACATTGTATTTTAACATAAAAGAAAGTAAAATGAGACGAATCGGGGTGTAGTGTATCGGTAACACGCTGCGTTCGGGACGCAGAAACACTGGGTCCAATTCCCAGCACCCCGACAAAAATCCTGAGCGGACTTGTCCTGAGCGAAATCGAAGGAGTCGAAGGACTTTATTTTTTCCAAATTTTGTGTCAGAATTATAAAATGAAATTTAAAGAACTTGGAATTTGGGGAGGAGTAATTGCAGTATTAATCGGCGGATTGTGGATATTGGTTAGCGCAGTTAATAATTCTCCATCACCCTCTGCACCTGCCGCAATAAAAATTCCCGATGTCTCGAAAGATGATTTTGCAATAGGAACTCCGAGCGCAAAAGTTACTCTTATTGAATACGGAGATTTTCAATGTCCTGCATGCGGGGCGTATTATCCGTTTATTAAACAACTCGAAGCAGAATTTAATAATAACTTGAGAGTTGTTTACCGCTTTTTTCCGCTCACCAATATTCACCAAAATGCAATGCTTGCGGCCCAAGTCTCTTATGCAGCGGGGTTGCAGAATAAATTTTGGGAGATGCATGACATACTCTATGAAAATCAAAATTCTTGGTCCGCAACAAATCCCAAAAATATATTTATTGACTATGCAAAAAAATTAGGATTGGACTTGGACAAATTCAAAAAAGACGCGGATGCAGATTCAACAAAAGAGTTTATGGGTAAAGCCGCAAACAATGCTATTTCAATCGGCATTAACTCTACTCCGACATTTTTTGTAAATGGGGTGCATATTCCAAATCCACCAGATTATCAGGGATTTAAGAGAATTATCCAAGATGAAATTGAAGCGCACTGAAATCCGCCGAAGCAAAAAATTCCGTGAAGGCGGATTAACAAAAAATGACGTTTAAAAAAACCTTTTTGCTAATTCTCTCAATCGCTGGATTTTTTGACAGCTCCTATTTAACCATCTTACACTATAAAAACGTTATTCCGCCATGCGCTATCGCCAAAGGCTGCGAAACCGTACTGGTCAGCCAATTTTCAACGATTTTTGGCATTCCCGTAGCTCTTCTGGGGGCTTTCTATTTTCTCTTTTTGATATTTGTACTTTTAAGCGGTAAATTTCCCAGATATTTTAAATTCTTTGCTTTCTTAGGAGTACTTGCTTCTATTTACTTCTTTTTCACCCAAGCATTTATTCTCCACGCCTTCTGCCAATACTGTCTTTTGTCCGAGGTAATCATCTTAGCAATTTTCATCCTGAGCTTTAGGTATAAAGAATGACTGATATCGCCAAAGATCTAATCGCCAAAACAATGGCAGAACTTTCAGTTCCGAGTAAGCCCTTACAAAGTTCTAGGGTTTGGCAACACCCTCAAGGCTATAGATATCTTGTCCAATGATCAAATACTGTTTTACTTCGTTTTTTAATAAGAACATTCACATCAAGTCTTCCGAAATCAGAATATCGAAGAAAAGCTCAATTGGATGATGCCGGACGAAGTGTTGTCCGAAATATTGAGGAAGGCTATAAACGCTCAAATACCTCTGCTTATATAGAATTTATAAGTTTTAGCCAGGGGTCTTTAGAGGAAGTCAAAGGAGATATCCGAGAGCTCACTGAAGATGGATTTCTGCCCAGCAAACCAGGATTAAGTCTTCAAGGCATTGGTATTAATCTTAAAGATTTGAATACCGCGCTCAAACCTAAAGGACAATTAAAGGATACTAAAGGAGATATAAAGGAAAAAGTTATGCCGGGTAAGAAAGCTCCTCCCGATTCAGATAGTCTTTTCCTTTACCGTCCTCTAACTCTCCTTTATTCTCCTCTATCTAAAATCAAAGCCCGAGACTTAACTTACGAGATATTTATTGAGTTGATTAATAAAACGGATTATCTACTTAGAGTTTTGGTACAGTCTTTAGAAAAGAAGCTCCAAGAAGACAAAAAAGCCTACCTGCTTGATCAGGAAAGAATAAAAGAAAAATTCAGGAGAAAATAGTTAGAATTAGCAATTCCGTAAAAAAGTCTAATACTTGGTAGTATTGAACTTTTGTGACACTTTTCCCGGCGATCGCAAAAATTAGTTCTCCAAAGTTTATCGGTCAACCGCAGGGGTCGCCGCAGAAAAAGTAACCCAGTCTGGTGCAAAACATCCATTAGCTTGATATAGCAATGTCAAAGAGCTTAAGCATGTAACAAATTAAGGTCAGATAGACCTGTTTGGCAAAAGAAAGAATTCCCCGTACCTCTTCTTTTCCTAAATGAAATACCCTTTTAAGAACAGAGAAAACCCTCTCAACAGCAGTTCTTCTGTTGTAAACACTCTTTTTTAATGTTCTTCCTTTGGCTTTCAACTGAAAGTTTTTTGTTGCTCCTCTCCATGAATAGTTCTTTCCTCTATTGTGTTTCCTGATTGGTATTCCTGCTTTAGCGGAGAAAGCTTTTACAATGAAATCAATAATTTCTCCATCATCGTATCCTTTATCTGCAAGAACATAACCGCATTTTTTCAACCAATTCTTTGCTCTTTTTAACAATGGGATTGCTAAAGTATTGTCACTTGCCAGTCCATTGGTTATTGTTAAAGCAATGGGAAATTTTGTTTCACAATCAATAAGTAAATGGAGCTTGAATCCATAGGCTTCTTTGAAACCATTCCATCCTTCACTTCCTTCTTCTTGTTTGCCTGAAAAGGTCTGAACAAAACTTGAATCCATGGCTACAAACTTACCTTTAATTAATCCTTTCCCGTAGGCTTTTTTAACTAAGAAAAGGAAGAATTTTTCATATACATGATGGGTTAAGAAATATGTATTTGCCCTGACAAGGGTTGAATGAGAGATTCCTCCCATTTCAGCAATAGTTCTGAAACTCCAATTGGTTACCCGTTTCATTAAAAGAAGAGAGAACAAAAAGTCTTTATCATAGCCGGGTCTTCCACCGATAAATTTCTCAATCTTGGTTTTCTCACAAAGTTTTGCAACAAAAGGATATGAGCTATGAAAAAGATACTGGACTTTATGCGGTAATTTTGGTACAAAAGTCATGGGCAGTTAACACCTCCTTTTGGAAAGAAAACGTTGTTTCTTCAACATTTTCATTGTGTCAACTGCCTTTTTGATTGTCAAATCAATCTACAACGAGTTTTGCACCACGCTGAAAAGTAACCCATAGGTTGACAGACATAGTATATTTATGATATAGTTCTCATAATGACCACACGCGCAGAACAACTTAGAACAGGAGAAGTATTATCGCCAGTTGAACTTGGAAAGAAAACTCATGCAATTATTATAAATGTTGCGACAAAACTTCAAGAAGTGCCTGAATTTAGGAACGCTCTTTACGATGCTTTTTTTAACACAAATCTTGCTTTTGAAGGTAGAAACATAGATAGGATTAGGTTTCAAAAAGGTGGTTATATTTATGGCATAGCGTATAAAGCTGAACGGTCTCATTCTGTATCCAAAGGAGACCCCTCCTCCCATGTATCCATAAGTTTGTCCATTATTAAAAACCCAGTTGCCTTTCCCAGGAACCTGCTTTATGTTGATTTGACCACTGAATTTGACGAAACTCATGGAGAAATATCGCAATTTACAGATGGCACTGCAAGAGTACAAGATGCTAGCCTCGACGTACGCGAAGGAGCTGGTGCTTTGGAAAAAATGCCAAAAATCCTAGGCGATCTATTTACGCCCATAAAACCCTAAATTATAAAAGTTCGTCTTGGAGGTAGATGCTCTCAATATCTTTTTTGTCCCAGTCGAAAATTTCTTCTTTGCTGAAAATTAGACTTTGTTCTTTTTTGGCTGTCTCAATACTTTCTGAAGCATGGATTAGGTTGTATTGCTGGCTCATGGCAAAATCTCCCCGGATGGTTCCCGGCTCTGCGTCACGAGCTTTTGTAATACCAATCATTTTGCGAACTGTTGCAACCACATCTTTTCCTTCCAAAAGCATTGCGATGACAGGATAAGATTTCATGTAAGATTTTAAGCCTCCGAAGAAAGGTTTGTCTTTGTGATGAACATACCATTCATCCAAAACAGCGTCATTCAGACTAATCATTTTAAGTCCGACTAACTTCAGACCTTTTCTTTCAAAACGATGGATTATTTCACCAATAAGACCTCTTTGTACCCCATCCGGCTTGACCAACACAACTGAACGTTCCATAAATTTTTGACGATAGATGATAGAAACTGGATAGTAGAATTTTGAAGGTAGAAGATTGACAATGGATCTATCTTCTATTGTCCATCTTCAAATTACTATTTTCTACCCTCTATTTTCTATCGTCTAGTTATAAATGTAACAGATTTTCAAAACTTTGTCTATCTTCAAAATTGCCTATGATTGCAAGGTTCAAACCCTTCTCAACAAAATATTTTTTCGCAACTTTCTCAATTTGCTCTACTGTCACCGCATCTATTTTTTTAATTACATCTGCTGGGTTCTCAGTTTCTCTTTCCAAAAGTTCCTGAGCCGCGTAATAATATGCAACAGACCGGCTATTCTCAAGGCTCAAAACCAAATGTCCCTTTAAATATTCCTTCGCCTTCTTTAATTCCTCTTTTGAGATTTGAGATTTGAGATTTGCGATTTTTTCGTGTTCTCCCAAAATAACCTTAATCGCTTCTTTGACTCTTTTGGAATCGACTCCGGCCATCGTAACCAAACTTCCCGCATCTTGATAACTGTCAGCAGAAGTTGAGATATAATATCCCAGTCCTCTTTTTTCCCTAACTTCATGGAAAAGTCTTGAACTCATTCCCCCGCCCAAAATCGCAGCTAGAAGTTCTAAGGAATATTTGTCCGGATGCTCCAATTTTACAGTTCGAAATCCTATTGCCAAATGCGTCTGTTCTGTCTTTTTGGTTTTGATCAGAACCGCAGAATTAGTCTGATTTTCTTCAAATTTTCCATACTTTAATGTATCGAAACGGCTCATTTTCCCCAAATATTTATCTGCTAATTGCTCTGCTTTTTTGCTCTCAATCCCCCCGGCAATAACAACAGTCATATTGTGAGGACTGTAAAGACTTTTCATGTAATTTATAAAATCCTCACGTTTTACTTTTTTGATTATTTCTTTTTCTCCATCAATATTCCATCCCATTGGGCTGTCTCCGTACAAAAGTCTTTCATAAACATCGCCGATTCTATGAGTTGGATTATCGTCGTGGTAGCTAATTTCTTCCAAAATTACTCCTTTTTCTTTCTCAATTTCTTTTGCATCAAAAAGAGAATTCGAAAGCATGTCTGAAAGAACATCCAAAGAAACTTCTACTTTATTTACTTCCGATTTTATGTAATACGCAGTGACTTCTTTTCCTGTTGAGGCATTAAACTGGCCTCCCATTCCGTCAATAAGACTTGAAATATCCATTGCTGTTGGACGCTTTTTAGTTCCCTTGAAAGCCATGTGTTCCAGAAAGTGGGAAATTCCGTTGTTAAGTCGCGTCTCGTATCTTGAGCCTGCCCCAACCATTACCATGACTGTTGCGGATTCAAAAGACGGCATTGGAACTGTAATGACCCGAAGACCGTTTGGAAGAACTTTTCTGTGAAACTGCATGTTTCAATTCTACCAAATCCGTTAAAAAGTGACAATCAGCAGTATTTTGTTATATAATCCGTAGTTATTATGGGAATAGAACAACGATCAAATGCTGTAGATGAATCTTTATTCACAAGAGCACAAATACTTCATGATGCGGGTAAATCTAATGATCCAAAAGCTATGGGCAGATTGAAAAGAGAAATTGATCGTGATGTTGGCCTTACTCCTCAAACCGATTCTAATGGACGAGAGCTATATCCACAAGCAGATCATGACAGGTTAGTTGGATTTATGCAAGAGCCAGAAAATAATTCCCTTAGGGCAGATTTCGAGTCGGCTATTCTTCCGGATGGCAACCAAATAACTGGAACAAAAACATCTCACATACGACAAATCACAGAAATCGTAACACAAGCAAGAAAAGAACAACAGCCTTTTTCCTTAGAACAAATAGCACAGGCTTTGGATCCGACTCCCAAAAGATCTAAAGAAAGCAAGGCAACTGCCAGAAAAAAAGTATATATTAAGATTGAAAGCTATCGTAAAAAAATTAAACCACATGGTTGGGTAATCGACGCAATTCCGCTTATTAAAGGTTCTGAAGAAGGGACAAGCCGTCAATATTGGTTTAGACATAAAGATGAGCCGCAGTTTGCCCATCCTTTAGACACGAAAGCTTTGGCAAAAAAAGATATTTTGCTTCCCAATGGGAGAATAATTAAAGTAGACAGAGACACACTCGAAACGAGAGCTATAAAGGGAGCTCTTTTGGCTCAGGAAAATGGAACTCCCTATTTGGCCGGAGAGATCGCTGCATTAGGGGTGTCACCTTTTAATAATCGAGATGGTGAAAGTAGCGTAAATTTAGTAGTAAAAAGAGCTAACATTATTCTAAGAAAAAATGACTGCATATTAGTTGAATATGAAGCTGAAGTAAATGGCAAAAAAGTTAGGGCTTTTCGCATAGAAGAAAAACCCGCCCCTACATCTTCTCCGGAGAGTCAATCCCCAGCAAATGGAGACCGTTTTTGATAACCTGTCCCACTGCTTTTGTTAAGGCAATCCTAAAATCCCTAATATCTCCAATCTCCCCAAGAATCTTGCGCCTCTGGTAGAATAAATTAAACTTTTGGGCCAGATCAAAAAGATAATTGCACAAAAGATTCGGCGCAAATTTATTAGCTGCCTCTTCTACAATCTCCTGAAAACGACTCAATGTTCTTAGCAGAGATATTTCTTCCGGTTCTATTCTTAAATCTTTAATCTTAAATCTTAAATCTTTTTCTGCTTTAGCAAGGACGCTTTGCGTCCGAGCAAATGTATACTGCAAATAAGGCCCAGAATTGCCTTGAATATTTATTGATTCTTCAAAATCAAACTCAATATCACGACCAAGACTGCTTTTCAAAAGCGCGTATTTTATAGACCCAACTGTAACTTTTTCCAAAATATCTTCTTCCATTTCATTAAACTTCCCTTTTAAGAGGCTTTTTGCTTCATCCAAAAGCCATTCTCCTGTTAAAATATTTCCAGTCCTACTAGACATTTTTCCGGTTGGAAGCCTGACCATTCCATGAGATAGATGCTTCGTTTTGGTTGCCAGCTCAGGATTTATTTCTCCCAAAGCAACAAGTATGACCTTGAAATAACCAATAATTTCATTTCCCGTTACAACTATTGATTGATCGAACTTAAAATCTTGATATTTTTTTAATGCAAGACCTAACTCTTTTGCTTCATATGTCGGAAGTCCAAGCGAATTTATAAATACCCTGTCGTGCAATCCATATTTTTCACCAGGAAATATTACTGCGCCAAGGCTTTCCTCAAAAATGCCTTTTTTTAAATATTCTTTTACTAATTTTAATCCATCTCTTCCAACTTCCGACTCAAAATAATAGAAGTCGAATTTGGTTCCAAGGCGTTTATATATCTCTTCGAAATATTCCAAACTCCATTGCCTGCCTTTTTCGTAAAGTGCCGTTACATCAGGCTCTTTGTCATATATTTTCTTGTTCAATTCTTCGATTTCTTTCTTTACATTTTCATCGTCTTCATATTTTTTTGAACCATTTGCATATGCCTCTCCCAAAATTTTAATTTTTTCTTTCAAAGATTTTTTTTCTAAATCTTCAATTTTTATTTCTAAATTTTGGATTCCATAAATTGCTTTTGCAACATGCATTCCAACATCTCCCTGATAATTTGCTCTTTTTACATTTGCGCCCAAGGCTTCCAGCATTCGGCTTATGGATTCTCCCACTGTATTGCTGTACAAATGACCGATATGAAATTCTTTAAATGGATTGGGATCCGTAAACTCAACCATTATTTTCTTATTTTTCAGCTTTTCTGAGGCTCCATACCCCTCCGACACTCTAATGATATGTATCATTAGAGTGATTAGATAATTTTGAGATAAATAGAAATTGATGAAGCCTGGTTTTACTGCTTCAACTTTGGCAATATTTGGCAAAGTTGCGCTTGAACTATTGAGTTTTTTTACAATTTCCTCTGCCAATTCCATCGGCGACCCAAACTTTGAACTTTGAACTTGCCTGCCCACCGAGGAGGGGAACTTTGAACTGGAGAATATTGCTAGGGCAATATTCGACGCATAATCGCCATGTTTCTCATCCATCGGATGCTCAAGCTGAGGAATAATATCTCGATCCGGCGAAACCAGATTTTTAAGTACTCTTCTTAGATCAAAAGCAACTTGCTGCCTAACATTTAACATGCAATAATTGTACCACATATTATTGAATAATCTAATCCAAAACCCTATAATTGTGGCTATGAAAGAATTGGCCGCAGGATGGGTACAAAGAAGGGCTCTGGATTCTTGGTCAGATTATCTCTTGGATTGTGAAGACCAACTTACAGCCTCAGGGGAAATTAATTTTCAAATAATGGCTGAGAGAATCAAGAAGGGAAAACAGACTCCATTGTCGGAATATATTGGAGTGCTTAATGGATTTAAACTATCCTCAGAGGGATCAAGTTTCCTAGAAGGATTAAAAGGAACAGGAACTCTTTTTTTAGAAAATCACACAATACAAGGTCCCATCAATGGGTCATGGAAACTTTTTGCTACAAATTATTTGATTAAAAAGATGACAGGAAAAGAAATAAGGTGGATATCCGGACAAAATAAGAGTACGACGCAGAGATTTTTTCGACATCCTATAATAGAAAGCCATCGTGCTATTCTAAACAGGGGAAATCCTATAGGAAAAAGCGCTAATTCTATTCCGGTCGGAGAAGGAAACGGGACAAAAGGAATCAAACTAATATTAAAAGCGTTTTCAGATCAGGAAAGTGTTGGACTTTACCCAGAAGGAGAAGAACACAGAGAGCTAATAAGAGGCGATCCAAAAGCAGGCGGTATTATTTTATTTGCCGCTCGAAAAAATATTCCCATTATCTCTACCTCTGCGTGGTTTGGAGAAAATACTTGCTATTTAAGCTTTACTCTACTTGACAATGAATTTATAGAAGCTCTAGGAACATCACCTGGCAGAGAGAACAATAAACAAGATATTGTTGATTATGCTATGGCTGAAATTGCGCAAAATATGCCAAGAGAGCTTCGCGGGTATTATCAAGATTTCTACGTTCCGATTCCTGCAAATCCCGCAAAATAATTCATTTTTTAGTATTGACAACTTCTTTCGCAACTGATAGCCTTTAATTAGCGTTCAGCAACTAGCCTTCAGCGTTCAGTTGCCGAAAACTAGACGCTAGACGCTGATAACTAGACGCTAATATGAAGGTTCTTATCATCGATGATGATGAAAATATAAGTGCAGTTTTTGAAACTGCGCTTCAAAAGAATGGTTTACAGACCGTTTTTTCCCTAAATGGAAAGGGCGGAATTGACAAAGCCAGATCAGAAAAACCCGACCTTATACTCCTTGATCAAGTTTTGCCTGATATTTCAGGAAATGAAGTCCTCAAAACTCTCAAAACCGATTCCCAAACCCAAAATATTCCAGTTATAATACTTTCCAACTTCAGTCAGGAAGAACTGGTAAAAGAAGCGATAAATAATGGAGCTATGGACTACGTCTTCAAGTATCAAGTCGAGCCTGCGGACCTTGTCAGCAAGGTCAAACAAGCTCTCAAAATGTAACTGTCCATGATAGATTTTACAAAGCTCTCACCGATTTTAATTGAGGCATCTTCTTTCATATCTGCTTTTGCAGCTATTGCAGCCGCAATAATAATGGCAAGATTTTTGAAAAAATTTGTTACAGGAATTCTGGCAACAGGATTTAAGACGATTGGATTTGGAATTTTTATTGTTGCTTTAGCCATAATTATAGACGCAGTCTCAATATATATTCAGGTTTCAAGTAATTCTCCAACGCTTAACATTTTACTTTTTATCAGGCAAATTCTTTTTGTAATCGGAACTTATATTATCGTTATAGGAAGTAAGTCCATGGGAGAAAAGCTTGAAGCATTATCGAAACATAAATCCGCCTAAGACCTATGGAAATTGCCTTGATCGCTGCGTCAATCTTGGGAATAATTGCTGTTTTAGTTTCCTGGCATCTTGACAGACTTAAGGCTCAGGATGCAATAGAAAAAAAGACTCAGGAGGATAGAATTTACAAACTCTCAGTCCTTAAAGAAATCCAGGGAAAAATTGCTTATACAACAGATCCTGAAAAAGTAGTTGATGTCATAATGGCGAACTTGAGAAACTTTTTCAGCTATTCCGCGGCCGCATCAATGGTGATTAAAAATGGACACGTTATTTTTCAAGTATACGTAGAAGACAATATTGGAGGTGAATATATAAGAAGGGTCGAAGAAAGTATGATTTCTTCTTTTGAAAAACTTGTTGGGAAAATGCCTGAAATAATTGACAAAAAATTCTATGGAGTGCCATTGAATGATGCTGTCAAATCAATCTATTCATCATCTTTTCATATTCCATTAATTGCCAAAAATAAAGTCTTGGCACTCATACATTTGTCTTCAGCTGCGCAGAATGCCTACAAAAACATGGAAGATCTTCACGAATTAATAGACGCGGCGTCTTCTTCTTTAACACATTTTGAGCAGGCAATTGATTCTGAAACGCAAAAATTTTCATCCCTAATTGACAGCATGAATGAAGGGATAATTATGATTGACGATAAAAATAATTTGCTGGCAATAAATGACTTCGCAAAAAAAATGCTTGGAATAACCAACATGAATGCCAGCTTTTTTGATGTTGCAAATGTTTTCCCTCAAAACATGAATTTGGCCCCCAAAATCAGTGAGGTCATACTCAGCAAAAATCCATATATTGAAAAGGGGATTAATATAGGGAGCAAAACAGCTGACCTTTTCATAAATCCAATCGGAAATTACAAGGTTTCTTTAGTTTTGCATGATATGACAGAATATAAGAAAAAAGAAATGCTCAAAGAGGATTTGACACACATCATGGTTCATGAACTTCGTGCTCCTGTTACAACTATCAAAGACTCAGCTGAGCTTATCCTTTCAACAAATACTCTTGAAGAAGAAAGGAAATTGAAATTTTTGGAGATGATTCATACCCAGGCAAAAAAAGTTTTGGGACAGATAGGCTCTATTTTGGATACTGCCAAATTGGATGCAGGAAAATTGGTTTTGCAAAAAAGTCCAGGGGATATTGAAAAACTGATTCAGGAACAAATGCAAACTTTCGCCCCACAAGCAGAGCGCAAAAATATTTCTCTGAACTTTGAAACTATTGCAAAATCGCTTCCTGAAATTTCCTTTGATGAGATAAGAATAAGTCAAGTAATTGATAATCTTTTGTCAAACAGCCTTAAATTTACACCGGAGAATGGCCGCATAAAGGTTGAAGTTGATTACAAAGTAATTCCTCCAACAGAAGAATTTTTGAGTCTTGATAAATATATTGTTGTTTCCGTCACGGATACAGGAGTAGGCATTGCTCCGGAACAGCAAAAATTACTTTTCTCCAAATATACTCAGGCCCAAAATACATCAGAACAAGTTTCTACTCAAGGCACAGGACTAGGACTCTATTTGGTCAAAGGAATTGTTGAATCCCATGAGGGAAGAATATGGGTCAAATCCGCGCAAGGTGTGGGTACAACCTTCTCTTTCTCCCTCCCTGCTGTGGATGATGCTAAAACTTCTCTGGAGGCCCCAAAACCAACCACAACCCCCCTCTCCAAACTCTCCCAAACAATTAACTAATTTGAGGAATGACTGCGGCTAATTTGTGCAGGATATATATGGAAAACGGTTGTTCTCCTTTCTTTTGCAATAAAATATTAATATATTACAGTAACGTTTTTTATCCAACTCCCACCTTGTAGAACGGTAGCATCCAGAGATTCAAAAAAATCAAGAATTCAATTTGTAATTTTTATTTTTCTTCCCGCAACGAGAACACAACCAGAATTCGAACCATCATCGTCATCCAAATGCCTATATACCCAAGTATCTACACTCATACGAGCAAGACGGGGAGCGAAGCCAAAGTCAATCTGCGATCCAGGAAGATTTGAAATTAAAAGGCGACTTCTTTCCCGAACATTGAGGTTTCGATCTCTTATGCAAAGAGCTATACCATCATATATAGTTGCCCCTCTTTCATCAGGTTTTAAAGATTTACGAACGTGATTTACTGACGTATTTAAATCAACTTCTCCATCATTAAGCCATGTGGTATATGGAGACTTAGGAGTTCTGAATTTGCCTTTTTTCCAATCTATTATTGAATTTACATTAAAAGAATCTACTTTTATACCTGCTAGTTCTAGCATTCTTTCCAGAGGAACTCTTGTTTCAACAATAACTGGAATACCAGATCTTTTTTTCCAACTTTCCGGTCGAGGTCCAAATTTTGGTAAAGAAGCAATGTATTGTTCTTGTGTTAAGTTCAATTCTTTTGCAAAGAGGGTTGCTAGATATTGAGATTGTCTGTGCCATTCTGGTCCTAAGAGATGTTCTTCCAGGGCTTTTGCAACTTCTCGCCTAGCAAGAGCTCTTATAGGATTAGGATCTATAAAACCTCTAACTCGCCTAAGAAAAGAGCTGTTCCCTTGATCTCCCCCTTCTTTTCTTTCCGTCCGTTCCTGTTCGAAGTGTGATTCTGACATATTAAAGCATCTTATACCATAATACGCTAAAAACTAAAAGCTGTCAAATTATGTGTACTTGTTACACGACACTGATTTTTCCTAAACGCAGATGATTCAATTGCATATCACTTTGTCATTCTGGCTTGTCCAGAATCATTTTCTTTAAATTCTGCAGTCGCTTCGTTCTTCAGAATGACATCTTTCTGGCCTAAAACGGGAAAATTGAAATTACGGAAATTGAGAAAAATCTAATTGAGTATCACATGTACTTAGTGACATGATCTCCAATAACATGAAAATTCAAACTATGGTTCACTATTGTTCAGCTTTGCAAGGCCAGTCAGCTTCGCAAGACCAGGTCTTGCGAAGCTAGGTCTTGCGAAGCTACTTAATTGACTTTCCAGGATTTACCGTCCGAAACAATTTCGATGTCGCTGACTTGGTCGGTGCGCAAGGTTTTGATATTTTTGGATTTTAATAAGTCTAAAATGAATTGCGTGGGGTGGCCGTAGGAATTTTTTCCAACAGAAATTACTGCAAGTCTTGGGTTTAAAACATCTAAAATTTCGGCAGTCAAACCAAATCGCGATCCATGATGAGGAACTTTGAGGAAATTTATTTTTCCCGTGAAATCTTCAACTTCTTCCATCTGTTCTGCATCCGAATCTCCAGTAAAAAGCGCTTTGAATTTCTTGTAAGTCAAGAGTCCTATAACTGAGAATGAATTGGTTGCCCCGCCAGCTATAACAGTTTCTTCTTCCCACTCATGCGCTGGCCAAAGAGCTTGAAAGCTCAAGCCGTCTTTTAAAATAAACCTGTCTCCCTGCCAAAGATAATTTTGTTTTATTTTATATTTTTCCAAAGTTTTTAGAAATTGGTTATAAACTGCTGTTTTTGTGGTTATTTTGCTAGTGTAAAAAAATATCAATTTATATCGTTCTATAACATCTATTAGGCCTGTGACATGATCGGCGTCCGGATGAGTTAAAATTATAATTTCCAAAGTTCTATCCCAAAACGGCATATGTTTTCCCAAACAATTTAAAACCGAATCATCCGGTCCGCCATCAATCAAAATATCCGACCCCTGAGGTGTTCTTATGAAAATTGCATCTCCCTGACCAACATTGCAAATTACAACATGCAGTTTTTTGTCATTGTAAGTTATGTTTTGATATATTAAAATACACCCCAACAAAAATAAAAGCAAAGATCCAATCAAAAAAAATTTTTTCATGCTTATTTCTTTCTTTTGAAAACAATAAGAATCGAAGTCAGTAAGCAATAATATCCTGCAATGAATTGCCAGGGAACGCTTTGTAAAGTTATTATTCCCCCAATTTTCCCAAAAATTTGTACAATAGTCTCAAAATAAATCAAAAGCGGATAAGAAATATAAATTACAAATTGTCCCAAAGGCATAAAAACTAGGCCAATCAAAGCGCCTATTCCGCCAATAACCATAAGAATTTGCACAGTCCACAAAACCAGGCCGTTGACCAAAACAGAATAGATAGAATGAGTTCCGAAATTAGCCAGAAGAATTGGCAAAGTTGCAATCTGAGCCGCAATGGTGGTATTTATGCTATCGCCAATCACCCTAATCTCCCCAATCGCCCTAATTTTTGGAATAAGAATAAGTCCGAGTGTTGCGGCAAACGAGAGCTGAAATCCAATGTCGGAAATCAAAGTTGGATCAATAAAAAGCATTATAAATCCTGCCAGAAATAATCCGTTCACTGCTAAAGTCTGTCTGCCTATAATCTGAGCGGAAAAAACCAGAATCCCCATTATCGACGCCCTAATAATTGAGGCTTCCAATCCGGCCAAAACTGCATAGAATATAATTCCTAAAATGCTTAACCCAATTGCAATTTGGCGCTTCAGAAAAAATGCGCAAAATGTGCTGATGAATCCACCAACCAATGTAACGTTCATTCCTGATGCGGCAATAACATGAAAAACGCCCGAAGTTTTTAAATTGTCAGAAAAATCTTTCGGCATCTGCTCTTTTATCCCGAAAATTATTCCTAATAAAAGACTTGATGCAGGAGTCGGAAGAGTTTTTGAGAATAAAGAAATCATTTTTTCCCTAAGACGATTTATAGCTTTTAAGCTTCCCCCGAGAAAAGATTTATCCTTCAGAATTTCTATTTTTGGAAAATACATTAGCACTCTGTTGTTTTGATTGCTTATTCTGCCGAAAATACGCACGAAATCTCCATAATTAAGTTCTGGAAAGCGTGACGTTGTAATTCTGATTTTCTGATTTTGATAATTAGCAGTAAATGCTTGTCGACTGCCAAAGACCTGCGGCTGGGACAAAATCGTTGTTTCGAAACTGACTTGCTGCTTATCCGCAAACTGATGCTGATTTGAATAAAAAAAATAAAATCTGAAACTAAGAATTATAAGAAGGAGCACGAGCAGCTTTAAATTCATTAGCAATATAGCAATTTAACAATTTAGCAATTAGTATACCGTGATTTTATCTTTGATCTGATCAAATACCTTACTCCCTACTATCTTCCTCTTTAGAAGCTCGTCTGCAGAGCCGTAGGGCCTATTCCCAATGATTTTCTGAGCAGTTACAGGACCAATGCCCGGCAATGCCTCCAGCTCAGATTGCGAGGAAGTATTAATATTAACTTGAGAGGAAGCATTTAGCGCTGATGCCCCGCTGACTGCTTCCCCAACATTCGGTATATATATTTTAGCGCCGTCCGTTAGTTTGATTGCTAAATTAATATTTTTAGCAACGAAATTTCTGTCAGCAGAAGCAGCCAAACCGCCAGCCGCAACAAGAGCATCTTGAATCCTTGAATCCTGAGGCAATTTATATAATCCCGGCCTCACCACAGCCCCTTCTATGTCTATAAAAATAGTTTTTGCTTCCTTAGAACTCTGTTCTTCAGAGGACTCAAAAACTATATCTTCCGAGGCTGATTGGTTAACAAAGAATAACCCTATCAAACCATATGCAAAGAATATCATTCCCAAGGATGCCAAGCTCAGAGGAAGCCAATGCTTTTTAAGGAGAGGCAGATACTTATCAAGCAGGCCAGTAAAATCCATAAACGATTCTAATATACGAATTCATGCTAATTACACTAATTCGTATTATTAGTATGGATTAGCATATTGGTATAGTCATTAAACAATCACAAAGTTAATGATTTTTCCCTCGACATAAATAACTTTTTTAATTTGTTTGCCTTCCAGGTATTTTTTTATCTTAGCACTCTCTTTAGCCAATTGCTCGATATCATTTTTCATTTTTAATTTTTCATTTTTAATTTTTAATACCTCTCTTAATTTTCCATTTATCTGAACTGCAATAATTACTTCGTCGGAAACTAGATATTTTTCATCGTATGTAGGCCACTGAGATTTGTGAATAGATGTTTTGTTACCCAAGATAGACCATAATTCTTCGGCAATATGCGGAGCAAATGGGGAAATTAATTTTAAGAACACTTCAATTTCTTCTTTTGAAACCTCTTTTTGCACTGAGAGGAAATTATAATATTCCATCAAGCCCGCAATCGCAGTGTTGTAGGACAGATTTGAAACATCTTCAGTCACCTTCTTAATTGTTTTATTAACCGCTCTTTTTCCCTCATTAGAAATTAGAAGTTTTGAATTGGAAATTGATTTTTGCGCTAAAGCCCAAACTCTGCGCAAAAATCTGTGCGTTCCCTCTATTCCTGTATCTCTAAAATCTCCACCTTGACTGAAAGGGCCCATGAACATTAGATAGGTACGAAGACTGTCTGCGCCAAATTTTTTAACATATTGATCCGGGACAACCACATTTCCGCGGCTCTTACTCATTTTTGCGCCATCTTTGACGATTAAGCCATGCGCGCGGAACCTTGCGAATGGCTCTTCAAAGTCAATAAACCCTAAGTCTTTTAAAACCATTGTGATAAATCTAGAGTATAAAAGATGCAAAACCGAATGTTCTGCACCGCCAATATACATGTTTACCGGAAGCCACTTTTTCACTCTTGCCTCATCAAAAGGAACAGAATCAAACTCTGTCGAAACATATCTTAAGAAATACCATGCAGAGTCCAAAAATGTGTCTGAAACATCTGTTTCTCTTCTTGCATTCATTCCGCATTTTGGGCATTTTGTTCTGTAAAATTCAGGGTGGCTTGCAAGAGGTGCTTTGACTGCCTGTCCTGAGCTTGCCGAATGGATTCCCAAAGGCTTGTAATCTTTGATAAACGGTAATTCAACCGGCAAATCTTTCTCCGGAACCGGCCACCAACCAACCATATCTGTATTATGTATTAAGTATTTAGTATCAAGTATATTTTCGTCTTTGCTTAATACTTTATGCTTGCTACTTGATACTTTATGCTCGTTCTCTTCGGCCATGGAAAACCAAGAAAGTTTTTGATCTGCACAGTTTTTACAGTACACCATAGGAATCGGAGGTCCCCAATACCTTTGTCTTGAAATCAACCAATCCCGAAGATGATAAGTGGCTTCAAAATCTCCAGCATTATGCTTCTTGAGCCATTCAGCAACTCTTTTCATTGCTTGCTTTGAGTCCAATCCTGTAAAGGGACCTGAATCGATTAATGTTCCGTATCCTGTAAAACACTCTTCAAGACTTAAGATTTTTTTATCAAACTCTTTATCTCCGGTGATTAGAGTTGGCGTTAATGGAATTTTATATTTCTTGGCAAATTTTACATCGCGCTCATCATGCGCATCTCCAAACAAAGCGCCTGTTCCAAAATCCATTAATGCATAATCCGCAATCCAAACAGGAATCTCCTCGCCATTAAGAGGATTGATTGCGTACAAACCCGTAAAAACTCCGGTTTTTTCTTTATCTTTTTCTAAGCTTTTTTGAATCTCTTTTGCCTTTTCTATATAAGCTCTGATCTTGGAATCCTTAATAGCTGCTGAAACGGGGTGCTCGGGAGCAAGAACGATAAATGTGGCTCCGTATAATGTATCTGCACGAGTCGTAAACACCTCAATTTCATTCTTAATTCTTAAATCTTTAATCTTAAATCTAATTAGAGTTCCCTCTGATCGCCCGATCCATTGGCGCTGTGCGATTTTGACTTTTTCCGACCAATCTAATTTATCAATATTAGCTAGCAAAGGATCCGCGTATTTCGTGATTGCAAAAAACCACTGTTCCAAATCTCTTTTCTCAACTAGTGAATTGCAGCGCTCGCATCGGGTATCCAAGACTTGTTCGTCTGCCAAAACTGTTTTGCATGATGGGCAAAAATTAACCGGCGCCTTCTTTCGATATGCCAAACCCGCCCTGAACAATTGGATAAAAAGCCACTGTGTCCATTTGTAATAGGAAGTGTCGTAAGTCTCAACAGTTCTTGACCAATCAAAACCATTTCCAATACTTTTCAACTGCCTGTAAAAGTTTTTCTCTGAAATTTCAGCTTGTTTGGCAGGATGCTTGTCTGTTTTTATAGCGTAGTTTTCGCTGTGAATTCCGAATCCGTCCAAGCCAATCGGCTCAAAAACATCCTTACCCTGCATCCGCTGAAACCTGCCGTATACATCAGCACCAGTAAAAGCATACATATTTCCAACGTGCATTCCCTCGGCACTGGGATATGGGAACATCATGAGGTTGTAAAACGGCTTCTTCGCCTTATCCAAATTAGGAGAATAAATCTTCTCTTTCTTCCAAATAGATTGCCATTTTGATTCAATCAAACTTGGACTGTACTCTTGTTTACCCCGTGAGATCGCCCCTCGAGAGCGCGAGGCTGGAAGCCTCAGTCTCGAGGTAAGATTCTTGCGGGGCCATTTTTTTTCAATCTCTGAAGGATTATATTGATTAATTCTTACCTTTGAGTTTTTGGTCATTTGGATTTATTTAGAAATTAGAAATTAGTAATTAGAAATTTTATTTAGTATAACACAGTTCTTTTGGGATTTAAATGTATCCGAAGGTAAAATGGTGAAAAACTTAATTATAAAACCGAAGACCGTCCCAGTAGTATTTCTAAGATGTTCTAGGTGTTAGGGTGATAATTTCTGTTTTTTACCCCCTCAATACCTTCTTAAAATTATTAACATCTGGATTTGGGCCCGCACCTCTTTTTGCAAATCTTAAAAGGGTGGTTGGGTATTGCTTTCCACGATTCATTGCTTGAATTGCAGCAATAAATCTTTCCATTCTGACTAATCGCTCTGGTTTCCAGCTGGGAGCAAACTCTTTGATTATTGCCTCAGTTTTCTGCCAATCAGTAATCATAACTCGACCTGAATCTGCGACAAATTCTGACATAGTCGCTCTCTCATCATTGAGAGCAGGAATAACTTCAGCTATGTATGATTTCCTTTCCTCAGCAGAAGTTCCATGTGGCGCAAAGGCTTCTGAAGTGTCCAATCCGTCGTGATTTGGGTCAAATGGATATAAGTGATGTTCCCGAATCAGGGCTTGATCTACTTCCGTTACTGGATACTTTTCAACTTGAATTGCCTCACTAAGCTGTTGTCTAGTTTGCATCAATAATCCGTATATTGGGTCTATATAGTAGACGTTTCCATCCCCTGTAAAGTAACGGATATAAGTCTGTTCCTCAATCCTGCTGAGTCTGTCAGGGGCAGTTTTAGGATCAAATATGCCCACAGTAAGCTCAACGTGCTCTCCTGGAATATCTCTCCCAATCGGTACGCCAGTACGAGCAGAAAGAATCCTTGAAAGAGCAATTGACGCAGGAGCACACATTCTCCAACCACGTTCCTCTCCGTAATCACGCTTCAAGGCTTCCATAAACGGAACTTCGATTTCTTTGATCGCTCCTAATAATTCACTTTCCCTGCTGGGCGTTGGTCGCTGCTCAAAGTCTGGACTTCCACTAATTTCAGCCATAATAATCTACTCCTACAAGATATATCTTATTTCCAAAATAGGTCTTTGTCAAGCTGCCGAGATATTGCGTTTTTACCCAAGATTATCTACGATTGATTTATGATAAATGATTTAAGACCCGCCTGCCGGACGGGCAGGTTTAAAATTGGCTACATGGCTATTGGGTTATTTGTTTATTTGTTTATTGGCTTATTTTTGCCGACCGCGAGCGCGCAGACAATGTCCAACAAGGACTACAAAGTTAAGATGCAGGGGTTTAATTCAATCTCCGGCACTACAACTAATACAGATTACAAAGTGCGATCTACGGTCGGAGACCTCAGTCCTGTTGTTTCAGAAGGTGTAAATTTCAAAATAAGATCGGGAATTGAAAATATTGATTCAACACTCGCCTTTTCTATTTCCCTGTCATCAGATTTAATTGATTTTGGCTCTTTAAGCCCAACTAATCCAATCGTTCGCACAGCAAATCTTAATATTTACAGCCTTCCTGCATATGGGTATTCTGTTTTGGCTTTTGAGAACCATCCGCTTCAAAGTGAGAATACAACTATTCCCAATACAACCTGCGATGATGGCCAGTGTAGTGAAGAAAATGCGCGAGAATGGACAAATACTCTGACTTATGGATTGGGATATCGCTGTGACAATGTAATTGGCTTTGATTGCAATAGTTCATTTGCAAAACCCAATTTCTACAAACACTTCGCAGATCATTCCAATGGGCAATCAGAGCAGTCTATGATGTCAGGAATAGGCTCAAAAAATAAAGACGTTAGAATTTCCTACAAAGTAAACATCCCCGGCAATCAGGCAGAAGGAATTTACACCAATATTATTACCTATATTGCAGTTCCCAATTTCTAAATGAAAGATGAGAGGTGAAAGATGAAAAATATTAGTAGAGATTGCATTAGACTTTTGATTGTCTTGTTTCTCATTTCTCATTTCTCACTTCTTATTTCTAAAGCCGAGGCTTCGGCTTTATCGCTGAGCCTGGATCCTTCTGTTATAGAAATTAATGCCCTGCCCCCATCAGTTGCCACAAGCACTTTATCAATCCAAAACAAAAGCGAAAACCTGGTAGAACTCCAAATATTACTTGTCCCCTTCAAGGCAAAATCTGAGAACGGAGAGCTACAATATTTAAGCTCGCCAAGTCCTTTTCTAACACAAAATATCCAGCTTCTGGATAGCGGAATTCCTATTGAAGGTATAGCACTAGGTCCAAAACAGAAAAAAGATTTAACCTTGAACGTAAATACTTCGCAAGGTACTCCAGCATCAACCCGCCCGCCAGCGACTTCGTCCAATCAATCACAAGCAAATCAAGCAGGTGTCGCAGGCGAAGTCGGGCGAGACCATTATTTCTCCATTATATTCGTTTCTCAAAATACAGCGACTCCTGTCTCAACCAGCTCTTTAGGCCAGCTCGGAATTGCGTCTAATATTCTATTGTCAATTGGAGCAAAAGAAATACCTGATGGGGTTATTGAAGAATTCTCATCAGGACTTTTCTACGAGAGCGGCCCTGTGCCTTTTACTCTCAGAATTAAGAATAATGGCAAGCAAATTATAAAACCAAAGGGTGAAATTTTGATAAAAAATATGTTTGGTCAAAACATTGGCAGGCTAGACCTAATGAAGGTGAACATTCTATCTGAAAGTGTTCGTGCTATTCCGAATACAGCTTATATCCAGGAGCTGATATCTGAGGATACCGAGAAAAATTCTAATCTTAGTTTCCAAAACCCTAAGCTTTTATGGAACGAAGACTTTCTTTTGGGATTTTATACCGCAACTCTTAATATCAGCCTTTCCGATGAAGGGCCAAGCTTTACTAAAACTATTCATTTCTTTGCTTTTCCCCTCATGGGAATGATAGTGATTGTGATTGTACTGATTGGTGCTATTGTAGTTGTAAATAGAGTACGTGCTCATATAAAGAAGTGAATCTTAGACTCTCGGAAAAAAGTCGAACGCTTGTATAATCGTAGGTATAAATCGCTTTCAGCTCAATTCCTCCTAAAAGCACAATTTTCCCCAGTCAGCTCTGTGAAAAACGCCTGTTTCTTTAAACTTGTTGTGAAAAGTCAATTTTTAGTTTTAGAGATATCTTTTGGGCGAATAACGAGAAATACTCACAACTTAAAACAGCCTGTTTTTTCTCAGGAACAATCATGGATAATCTTAATAATCAATTATCTCTTAAAAATTTGCGCTTTATTTAAAGGCCAAATAAAAACCTTGGATTGCCTATCACTAATTGGAATCATCTGCTAATTAGTAATTTTGTTTTGGAATAAAATTGTAAGAGAGAGGCTAAAATTTTAACAAAATTTGAACTAATCAATAAATAAGATTGAGACTCTTTGATATACTCATTCTTGCCAGATATTCACTGGGTATACGGGTATTTTTCCAATCTCAGTGTTTTCACGGCTAGAAAATTGTTTTCACTAACATTTCACAGAAATAATGTTTTCTTCTAAGCGTATCAAAGCATATCGTAAAATATCAATTTTTCTTTAATTTACCTATTGACAAGATTCAAACTATTGTCTATTCTAATTGTATAGAGAAATAATTTGTATAATCTGTATAATTTCGTATCTAGATGAATTTATTACAACAATTCCTTAATTTCCTGATAAATCAAAAAGATACACCATCTCTTTCTACTTTCAAAAATTATAAAGCTGATATCGGACAATTTATAAACTGGTTCGAAAAAGAATTTAATTCCCCTTTTGATCCATCAAAAGTTAACCTTGTCATCTTAGATCAGTACAAAAAAGCAAGGAGTCTTTCTCCAAGCTCCATGGAGAGACATTTTTCCTCTTTGCGTAAGTTTTTTAAGTTGCTCCAAACAAACAAAATAATCTCACAAGATCCACTTGAAAAAAGGACTGTGTCCGCCGAAGCCTTGGCGGAGGCGGATCCATGGATGCTTAGGAATTTCAAAAGCTATCTTTACGAGTATAAAAAATCTAATCTTACTATAAAAAACTACATCAACGATATCAAAAGTTTCTTCGTGTGGCTTGAGGAAGTAACGCTTATCAAATACGCATGGGTTGTCACGGAAAGAAATTTACTAGACAAAGTCAATTACACAACCATTGAAGAATACAAGCAAAGACTAATTGCGGCTAAATTTTCTCCCAGGACTATCAATAGAAAACTTTCGTCTTTAAGGAATTATATTGCTTGGGCAAAAAACCAGAAATTAATTTCAGAAAACTCAGAAGACTCCGAAATCCAGACCATCAGAAATTCTGACTATCAGATAATAAGACCCTCTTCGCCGAAGCTTGAGCGAGGCGAGCAATCTGACGCACCGAGTCTTCCGAGTATTCCGAACAGATCTTCTTTTCCACCTCTGAGATTAACGCAAAAGCTCATAAATGGCGCTGATTTCCTCTTTGATGCCATCTTTATATTGCCGCTTGTCAAAACTGTTGAGAGTACACAGTATTTATTTTGGAAAGCATCGGGAAAAAGAGTATTCAAGAAATCCAAATTTGACTCTGAGTCATTAATTCCGGTTTCAAATATTAAGAAGGAGTTTTATGCCCCCCTCACCGTTTCAACACGCTATTTACCAAACCACAAAAGAGTCTGGCATTATATTCGGCATGTACGACCCAACTGGTACAAAAAGTATCACTCATACTCATTTACCCATTATTTCCATTTTGCGATCCTTATTATCGTAGCTGCAGCGCTTGGTTTTGGAACATATGATAGTCTTTTTGCACAAAGCCAAAAAGAAGGAGCGACACTTGCTGCAGCTTCATTTGCTCCCCCCCGAATTCTTTCTTTTCAGGGAAAACTGACCGACTCATCTGATAATCCTATAACCAATGCGACAAATATTCTCTTTTCTATCTATAATGACCAAAATGCTTCAGGTGCGGCCTTTCTTTGGCAGGAAAGCAACTCGATAGAACCTGATTCAGATGGGATATTCTCAGTGTTTCTTGGCAAGACTACCCCTATTCCTGATACTCTTTTTAGCCAGAATTCGCAGCTTTTCTTGGGAATTACTATTGGGAGCGGTCCAGAGCTTAGTCCGCGTCAAGAGTTGGCTACAGTGCCTTTTGCAAGTAATGCTGAAACATTACAAGGACTTGAACCCATCACAAATTCAACCAAAGTAAGTAATGTCGTCTTGGCTTTGGATTCCTCGGGCAATCTTAGCATTGCAGGCTCAAAAGCGCACACTTTTCAGACCATCGGCGGCCAATTCGTGCTTTCCGGAAGCATATTGTCTTTGACAACAGTCCCAGGCAGTAATAGCAGGGTGGAAATCGTGCCTGATGGTGTCGGAAAAATAGATCTTTCAAAACCCATTCAGAATAGCACAAACAATAGCAACGTATCATTTATGAAAGGGGCGGTAGAGTTCGATGATAACGTGGCTATACTGGCAACAACAAGTGCACAATCAGCCTTTCATATCAATCAGAATTCAATAGGGAGTCTGATTAGCGCCAGTACATCCGGTATTGCCAAATTTGGTGTTGAAAGCGATGGGGCTGGATTGTTTGCCGGAGATCTTGGAATAAACGGCGGAGATATGACAAGTACAGCCACAACTTTCAACCTTCTGAATTCAACTGTTACTACCTTAAATGTTGGAGGAGCAGCAACAACACTCGTTCTTGGAGCGTCAACAGGCACCATAACTATAAGAAATGCAACAGCCAATATACAGGGAAGCGTTACGCTGGGAGATGCAGCCACTGACACTATTACCTTCACCGGTCGAGTCGCACAAGATTCAAGTCTTGTTCCGATCGGAACAAGCGGAACCAATAATCTAGGGTCTGCTTCTCTGCCTTGGGACAATGCTTATATTGACAACATATATTCTGCCTCAACAGGAACATTTGGACCGTGGCAAAGGGCTTCGGCTGCGCTCAGCCCAACCAATATATCAGATGATATCCTACTAGGAGCAACTGCTACTTCTTCTGCTTTGATTAAGTTTAGCGGAACTAGCGGAAATAATTCATGGATCAATACGGGAAACGTAGGAATTGGAACAACGACACCATTATCAAAACTAGACATTCAAGATTCTCAATCAGCAACCGCTGCTGCTCAAATTTACAATACAAGTTCTGGAACAGATGCGGATGGTCTTGTTATAAAACTGGGCAATACTTCAACTACCGCAGTTGCCAGCACAAATCACTTTGTGAGCTTTCAAACAGCAGGAATTGGAATTGTCGGATCTATTCAAGGAAGTGGCGGGAAAGGCGTGACTTATGCAACATCCGGTGTCGCTGACTTTGCTGAATACTTCAAAAAAGATAAATATCTAAAAATAGAATTTGGCTCTGTTGTCTGTCTAAATAATGGCTTTGTTGTTCCATGTGATAATAATAATGGTAAAATTTTGGGTATTGCATCCGAGCGACCAGCATTTCTGGGAGGAGAAAATCTTGGTGATAGCTCAATAGCAGTTGGTCTTATCGGACAAGTTGATACTCTCGTCTCTATCTCTAACGGAACGATTAAAGCCGGCGATGCGTTAGCATCATCTGATATCCCCGGAGTAGCAGTAAAAGCAACAAAAGCAGGACAAATTGTCGGAAAGGCTTTGGAAAATTTAGACATTATAGATGAGGGAAAAGTAGTAGGCTTCTATGATCCTGATAGCAAAGAGTATAGAAGCAAGGATGGCTTTCCTAATGTTCCGTTAAAACCAAACATCATTAAGATTGTAAAGATCAATACTTTTGCAAATATCTCCTGGTTTGATCCGGGCGCGTATTTAGCTAATAATGGCGACCTGATTATTCATAAAACAGGATCCAATGGCTATTCTGTTGATTCTCAAAATGAAACTTTAAGTAATGTCGGAGGATTTTTTAAAGTTGTAGCTGCTAATATTAAAACCGGCCTTCTTAACGCTCAAGAAATAATTGCAAACTCACTGATTGTTACCTCGGATAATATAATAGTTAACGGCCAGAATCTAAGGGATTATATTGTTGACGTGATTCAAGAATCCCCCCTTCGTCAAGACTTCGGGGGGCAAGCAGGAATAATTTCTCCGATTATAAGAACTGATCAGGTCTCAGCCAATATTATTTCACCTCTAGGTAAATCATTAATCGTCAAATTGGCAACACCATCGGCAGAGATTCATGATTCACAATTCATAATTCAAAACTCAAGCGGCTCTGCAATCACTACTATTAATAATGAAGGCGATGCATCATTCAGCGGTCAGTTATCAGCTCTTGACGGTCAGTTTGAAAATGCATCAATAAGCGGCACATTAAGAGCTTTTTCATTTCTAACATCTCATCTCTCATCTAACTACATAGATGTCGCATCTTTCTCGGCTCAAATTGCTTATGTACCTAATCTTCAAGCAGAACAGGCACTTTTCAATCAAGGACTTATGGTATTTGGATCAACATCTCTATCCGATCTTTCAGTCGTAGGAAATATTTCAATAGGAGGAACAATGTTTATTACGCAAAATTCTATAGAAACATTAGGAACTGATTTATCTTTGCAAAGCTTAAGGCAAGGCGGACTTTCAATTATGGGAGGACTTGTTTATATTGATACCCACGGAAATATTTCGACTCAAGGAGATTTAACTGTTTTAGGCAAACTTGCTGTAAATATTATTTCTCCTCTCCCGACTTCAGATCTGGTTGTAAATAATGCAAGCGGGTCTGGTGTTTTATCTATAAATCAAAAGGGCGATTTAATTTCCTCAGGTTCCGGTACTTTTGCAAAACTTAACTTCAGCCTTGTCCAGCCTGTATTGGCTGTTTCTGCAACAGAGGCAATAGCAAGTTCTTCAGCAGGGGTTGCTAATATCGCTCCCTATTACGCAGAACTTACTATCAAAAACGCTCTTGTAACCAACGAGTCAGTCATTTATATAACTCCTGTGGGAACGCCCAGCGCTCAATCGCCATTTTTAATGCGCCAATTACCTGCGGAGTTTACTGTCGGCGTCCAATCCCCCAACAAAAACCCAATCCCTTTCAACTGGCTTATTGTGAACTAATAAGGATTTTTCTCCTTGACCCCACACAAGCTTACTTCTCGCCTTTTCAATTCTATTCGAATACGGCTCGAAGAGCGCTTAGGCGGGGTCTTCGTCGAAAAAATTGACCCTAAAATTTCAATTTTTTCTCCTTGACCCATTCGGCAAGCCGTAGGTACCAAGAGGAACACTCAGGGTTAACCCCGAATAAAATTGAGGGGTTGACATTATCCATAGAGCTTGTTAACCTAAGTTAATGGAACAGAAAAACGAAATCCTCAGTTACATCCAAAACCTTTCTCTTTTTTTGCTTGGAGTTCTTTTCATGGCGTTTCCTGTTATCTTCACAACAATTACCACCAACCCGATTGTTCTTCCCAAGCAAATGTTGTTAGGCGCAGTCGTAATCGTTCTTCTTATCCTTCAGGTAATAAAAATGCTCACGGAAAAATCAGTAAAATTGAGAAGAACATCTTTTGATATTCCAATTGTTTTGCTGACGATTTTTTCTTTCCTATCAGGCATTTTTGCTATAAATAGAGCTGATTCCCTAACAGCATTTGTTCCCTACTTTTTGGGAATATTGGGATTTTTTCTTATTGTAAATATAGTAAAAGACAAAAACTCACTTCTTTTTCTGATGTTTTCTCTTATGATCGGCGCAGTTTTACTTTCTTTATTAAGCGTATTGTCGTTTTTTAAGATATATATATTGCCCTTTCCGGCAACCCATAGCCAAACTTTTACTCCTTTAGGCTCGGAATTGGAACAGGAAATTTACCTTATAGCTGCCTTTAGTATATCTTTTTATTATTTATGGAGATTTTTTAGATCAAAAGCTCGCGTACAAGAACAAGATTATTCTTTGGAAGCAAATAAAACAACTAATCAAGCAACGGCAAAAGCTGTTAGTTTTGGAGCAGCATCTTTTATTATTCTTTTGGGCATAATTGTAACCACTTATGCGCTTTTCACATTGGATAAGCCTCCTATTCTTCCTATTGAAACGGGATTTCAGACTGCTTTCTCAGAAATATCTTTGGATTCAGGCCGAATAGTACAAGGTTTTCTTTTGGGATCGGGATTCGGAACATATGCTGTTGATTTTTCCAGATGGAAACAGGCAGCGTTTAATCAAAATAATGACTTATGGAATCTGACTTTCTTTAGAAGCAGCAACTTCGCCCTTGAGCTTTTGGCGACAACAGGAGTGCTAGGTTTGTGTGCATTCATATTCTTATTAATTAGAGCAACAAAAGAAATTCGTTCTGTTCCTCAAAATAAGATGCTTGTCTCTCTTGTCTCCCTATTGATATTGTCTTTACTTTTGCCTTTGGGCTTTGTTACGCAAACATTATTTCTCATTATCCTGGGACTTTTTGCAGCAAATCAAGGTCTGATAACCAAGGCTCAGGACAGATTCTTTGACATTGAACTTCAGCTGGTTGCGCTCAAAAAAGGACTTATTGCAATGGAAGCGCCTCATTCTAAAAATGAAAAAAGCTTGATCTTGCCATCCGCAATTGCTACGCTAATAATCTTGATTGCTGCATGGATAGGATATTTAGGCATGCAGTACGCAATTTCGGATATTACTTTCCAAAAATCTCTTGTTGCAGCAAGCCAAAATAATGGATCTCTAACTTATGAGAAACAAGCACAAGCCATTTCAACATTCCCATATAGAGATGGGTTCTATCGAGTCTTTTCTCAAACGAATTTGGCATTGGCAAACACATTGGCTTCTCAACAACCAAGAGGGGCTTCTCCAAGCGCGCAAATCCAGCAGAACATAACTACTTTAATACAGCAGTCTATCAACTCCGCACGGACTGCAACAACCATTGCTCCTCAAACATATCTTAACTGGCAGAACTTGTCATCCATTTATAGGGGTCTTATTGGTTTTGGACAAAATGCGGAAAGTTTTGCAATCACAACAGCCCAGCAAAGCATAAATCTTGACCCAAATAATCCACAGCAATATATAAGTTTGGGAGGAATTCATTATCAACTTGGGCAATGGGATAATGCTCAAAGTCAGTTCCAGATCGCCATAGCTCTCAAACCAGATTATGCTAATTCACATTACAATCTAGGCCATGTCTTGGAACAAAAGGGTGACAAAGAAAATGCTTTGGTGCAATATCAGATAGTAAGAAGTCTGGTTGCTCAGGACAAGGCAAGCCTGGAACAAATAGAGAAAGAGATATCAGCTCTTCAAGCTGGCGGAAGTTCGGCTAATGTTGATCAACAGGCACTCAATATAGAGGAACCGCAAGCACAGCTGCCTCCACAAAATCCGCCCGTTAAAATTCCCCCGCCCAATGTTGCAACCGAATCTTCCAGATAATTCAAGGAATACCAAAAGTATCACAAAAGACAAGATATCCGCGTGATACTTTCGATACCAAAGATATCTTATGCAGATTGTCTTTGTTTTCTAAAACAGTCTTTACAAAGGACTGGTCTGTCTCCTTTCGGTTCGAAAGGCACTGTATCGCTCTTGCCGCAGTTTGCGCAAGTTATCGGAAAGGATTGTCCGGAAGACGCTCCTCGATTTCCATCCATACGAGCCTTTTTCAATGCACGGCATGCTGGGCATCTAACTGGTGCATTTTGAAAGCCTTTACTCTGATAGAATTCTTGCTCTGAAGCTGTCCAGGTAAAAGGTTTACCGCAATCGCGGCATGTTAAGTTTTGATCTTGAAAATTTGCCATTTTATTTTTCACCCCCCCTCGCCCTACGAAGCCTTGGCGAAGTAGGGTTCGCCATATATAATTTTCTACAGGAAAAACAATCTGTTTTCGATTTGATTGTTGAAACTTTGCTTATCATTAGAATCTCTAAATTCCCCCTACCATTTTCTACGTAGCCCGGTACCGACTGGTACTGGGGGATCTAGAGAAAGGAGGATGGATTAATATATTGCAATTATACGCAGTCAAAAACAAAATAGCAAGAGGCAAATTTTGTAACATAGATTACTGCATACGCTTAAAATAAGCTATATTGTGAACTCGCAAAAGCATAGTTTATGCATGCCCAAGGCAGCTCGCATTTATAATTTTTATTAAATGGGGAGGGTAAAAATGCAGAAAACTAGAGCGCTTACTCGATGGGTCAATGATCCATCTAAAGTATTACCAAAAGAAACTCTATTACTGAGAAAAAGAAATCATTGGTATCTTCTTGTTCAGCCATTAAGTTTTGCTACTCTTATTTTCTTTGCCGCCATATTTTTCATTAGCTATTTTTTCTTTCAGATTTTTAACGATTTATTATTGTTTATCATAACGCTTTTGATAGTTTTAATGGTATATATCAATACTGTTATTAAATTTCTAGCTGATTGGTATTGTCATTTTTACGTACTCACATCACGAAGAATTATGGAAATTACGTACAAACCTTTATTTTCAAAAAATATGAATAACGTAATTATAAATCAAGTAAAATCAACCGAGATAGACGTAGAGATGGAAGGCATGCTTGCTCAATTACTAGACATTGGATCTGTTATAGTAACTTTTGACAGACCCACACATCAACAGGAGTTTTACATGCATAGCATAAAAGACCCAAAATCTGTAGGATTTTTATTGACAGAACAATTAGACCAAGCAAGAATTGACAATATAGAATCCCCTGTGTGGGTTCGAACAAAAGATAAAGACAATCGTCTTAGGTTTATAGAGGAGATATTTCCCGGAGAGTCAGTAAGATTAGCCTAATTTTATGGAATATGCAAGAATAATTTTAATTTTATACATAGTAGCATTTTTTGTACTTATTATCATAGCTATTTATAGCTGGCTCTACAGGAAAGACCTTAAAAAAACTACAGGCGAACTCAGAATTCCCCTGCCTGGTATTTCTGAAAAAATCCTTTTTGCCATTACTATAATCTCTATATTAAGCCTGATTTTTGTTGGAGCAACAATAATAAAATTCTTCTATTGAAGCTTTACCCTTTGTGGACCCGAGGGGAATCGAACCCCTAATCTTTTTCATGCCATGAAAACGCGATAGCCGTTACGCTACGGGCCCAGAATAAATTTAAAATTCAAAATTAAAAGTGAAAAGCTATAGTCCAAAATTTTAAGTTTTGAATTGCAATTTTTAATTTTGCATTTTGAACTTTTCATTTTCCTTGGTGGACTCGGAGGGAATCGAACCCTCGCCTATGCAATGCGAATGCATCGTTTTGCCACTTAACTACGAGCCCAGTCAAAGTCGGGCAGGTGCGAATGCAGTGCATTACCACTGTGCGAACGGCCCGAAAATTATAAACATTATAACAATAATAATTGTTATATTCTACTGAAGATACGGTAGTGGGTTAACCAGAACGCCGTTTTTGATAATCTCAAAATGAACATGAGGACCTGTGGTTCTTCCTGTCATTCCAATCCATCCTAAGACTGTTGCTCCGGCAGAAACCGATTGCCCAACAGATACATTTATTCCCCCAAGATGAGCGTAGTGGGTCTGAACATCTCCATTCCTAACATAGACGCTTGTTCCATAACCGCCATCCCATGTCCCAACATTTACGCTTTCCACCACTCCATTTTGGGCTGCCACAATAGGTGTGCCAATTGACGCAGCAATATCTATAGCCATGTGGTACCAAGCAGCAAACTGACTCACGATTCCGTGAGCCGGCCATGTGAAACCTAGACCCGAAATTGAAACCGGACCTGAAGCAATAAAGACTTGACGCCTGAAGGTCGGCTGTTCTGCAGGCTTCACACCGTCTGGTACTATTAATATCTGTCCTTCCACCAAAGAAAATGTTTCAGGATTTGCAAAATCATTGAATGGAAAGTCAACTATTTTTTGGGCATCCGAATCCAATTTTTTCGCGATAGAATAGACCGATTCCCCTTTGGCAACTTTGTGTGCAATACCTGTGACCGGAAGGATTTTGAGACTGTCTCCAACAGCAATGTTGTCATTGGTCAAATCATTTGCCCAACGGATGGTCTCAACCGAAATTCCAAATTTCTCCGCAATTGTTGAAAGAGTGTCTCCCCTTTCAACAGTATAATCTAGAATTTTGTCTCTTGGTTTTAGAGAAATACTTGTTTGGAAAACATCGCTATCTACTGCAATCGATTCAGGACCTGATGGAGAACTGATTTGTAAAGCATTTGCCTTATCCCCTGAAAATATTGGGTAAGTATCTGCCAAAAACGGAGATAAAATAACGCCGATTCCCAAAACTCCCATTGCCGCAACATGCATAAATGGCCTGTTGTATCGGCCTCTTTTGATGGTAAATAATTTAACTAGAGTATTTTTGTATGACTCGAAAATTCGCGATAATATAATGACTTTTTTCTTTAAATATGAGAAGAAAAACTGACAGAATTTAGAGAAATCTGTGATACTTGCGCCTAAAAAACTAAGGGAGGGTTTAATCATGGTTGAGAAAAAATGGTAGCAAAAAGGGATCCAAAAAGCAACTTTTTGGAGATTTAAGAATTATGATGTAAGATTTAAGAATGAGCACTATTAAGTCTTTTACAGACTTGAAAGTCTGGCAGGAAGGCCATAAATTAGTACTGCTTGTTTATAAAATTACACAAGGCTTTCCGAAACAAGAGATGTATTCTTTGATCGATCAGATGAGAAGATCGGCGGCATCAATAACAGCAAATATCGCAGAGGGTTTTGGCAGACATTCATATAAAGAAAAACTTCAATTTTATTTTACTGCTCAAGGATCATTAACAGAACTTAAGAATTTTATTCTTATTGCTAGAGGTGTGGGATATCTCAACAAAAAAGACTTAGATGATCTAGTTAAACAGGCAAATTTTACTCATCAATTATTACAAGGGTTTATTCAGAAGACAAAATCTATTCTTAATTCTTAAATCGTAAATCTTAATTCTCTGTAATTAGCCTTTTCCCAGACTCTCGAGGAATTCTTCGTTTGATATAAATCAATCTACAATTTCCTTAGCATCTAGGTAAACTCTGCAAATGCCTAGTTTCTCGGCAAAAGTTCTTTTGGTAAGAAGAGTTGTTTGGGAGATAAATTTGATTAATTTTTCAAAAACTTCGCTATGTCATCCAGTGTTAATTGCGCTTCGCGAATAATTGCTCGAAGTTTAGCAATCTCCCGTGGTTTTAAAGATGGTAAGTTTGGCATTAGAAGGCAAGACCAAAGCCCGCATTTCCTTTATTTTCTTCTATTTCTTGGGGAATTAAAAGTCCTTCTTCTTTTACGATTGCCAAATAGCCTTGCATAGCATCTTTTATCATTCTCATTGCCTCCTCAAAATTTTTACCATATGAAACACATCCTGGTAAGGAAGGAACAACTACTGCATATCCTCCTTTAGGCTCTTTTGTAAAATAAAAAACAATTCCCCTATTGATAACTTGAAAATGCGCTGTTTGTTTCTTCATAATTGTATTATGCAGCATGGCTGCAAAAAGTATAGTAGTTTTTTTGTTTATTTCTCCACCAGTCTCTCCAGCCATTTAACTGGACACTGCGATCGCTGTTAATGGTTAAATGCCTACAAATGTAAATGGCCTAAAAAATTCATTGCTTGACAAAAAGACAAAAAAGTTTATAATAAAGTTAAGATATGTCAGAATACACGCTTAGAAGCGACAAAGTTGCAGAAATTGCAAGAAGAGAAGAAAGAGAAAGGGCAGAAAGAGCTGACAGAGCTGCAGAAGCCAGAAGAAGAAGAGACAAAGAAATAGAACGTCTTCGTGACAAAAAGCCTCTAACGGTCACAGAACCACATACAAACTTTAACCCAGAAGGCTTGCATCCATTTTCTGGATCAGGAGGCAAAGTTAATCCACCACCAAGAGAAAAATTAGTCGAAGTAATTGAAAACCCACCACCGAAACTCTCAAGACCGCCAGTCAAGCCTTAATTTGAGATGCTGAAACTAGTTCAGCATGACACCTTAAAAGATTATCCCTTTCCCAAACTCTCTAGGAATTCTTCGTTGGTAGCGGTTTTTGAAAGCCTTTCCACAAATATACTTGTTCGTTCTTCAGGTCCAAGCATATCAATCATCCTTCTCATTGTAGAAACCTTTTTCAAATCTTTTTCAGATAATAATAATTCTTCCTGACGAGTCCCTGAACGTGCAATATCAATCGAGGGGAATATTCTTCGGTCTGCCAATCTTCTGTCCAAATGCAATTCCAAATTACCGGTTCCTTTAAACTCCTCGTAGATCAAATCATCCATTCTGGAACCTGTATCAACCAAAGCGGTTCCAATAATTGTCAGAGATCCGCCCTCCTGGCAGTTTCTCGCCGCTCCGAAGAATTTTTTCGCAGGCCACAATGCTGCCGGGTCAAATCCTCCCGATAGGGTTCGACCCGAAGGGGCGACCGACAAATTATAAGCTCTTGCCAAACGTGTTATTGAATCAAGAAGAATAATAACGTCTGTCCCCATCTCAACAAGTCTTCTTGCCCTCTCCAAAGTAATTTCCGCAACTCTTGTCTGGGCATCTGGCGGTTCGTCGAAGTGCGATGCGACCACATCTCCTTTTACAGATTGCGCAATATCTGTGACTTCTTCAGGTCGTTCTCCAATTAATGCTGCCATGAGATGCGCTTTGGGATAATTTTGCGCAATTCCTGCTGCAATTTCTTTAAGAATTGTTGTTTTCCCGGCTTTTGGAGGCGACACGATCATTCCTCTTTGCCCAAATCCAATCGGCGAGATAAGATCAATCATGCGGGTTGACAAAGGCAGCTTACCGGTTGAAAGAGTTATTTGTTTTTTGGGATAAACAGCAGTCAGATCATCAAAATATGGTCTATTTAGAGAGCTGTCCGCTGGCATGTCATTAACTGTTTCAACTTTCAAAAGCCCAAAATATCGCTCTGTGTCTTTTGGAGGTCTTCCCACACCCTTAATCAAATCTCCAGGACGAAGCATGAATCTTCTTATTTGGGATTGAGAAATATAAACATCTCTTTGGGATGGGATAAATTTGGGTCTTAAAAATCCATGGCCTTCGGGCTGAATATCCAAAATTCCCGAAACATCAACAGTAACCGTAGGTTCTTGTCGATAACCGAAAGAAGACACAGGCTGAGGATAAATTGGCGCTGGTTGAATAGGTAAAGCTTGTGCCGGAATAACAGAGGGCTCTGGTTTTACAGAAACATTCTCCTTTGGAGAACCAATTATCTCATCAACAGATTTTGCCGGAGTCTCATCCTTTTGAGGCGTGGTTTTTTTGCTTACCATAAGTTAAGTTAATTGTGAATAGTTAATAGTTAGATTGAAACATCTTGTGGAAAATTTCTCCGAAGGCGACTAAATCCATCCGTATTACATCATATATTACTATCGTTGTCAAGGGGTATAATTTATGATACACTCCTATTCTTAAAGGCAGGATATGAAAACGCTATTTACAGTATTAGTAATTATTTTTTTCAATTTTCAATTTTCAATTTTCCCGCTTCGCAGCGAGGCGAGCAATTTTCAATTTTCAAAAAAGGCGTTTGCGGAAGAGCCTTGTCAAGCCATATACGGCGGCGGGACAACTTGTATAAAAACCCAAGACATAACTGTTGACAGCAAAGTGCTAAATCCTGACACAAATAAGATGGTTGACAATTTAGGCCCAAATGATGCAAAATATCAATCTGATTTTATCGTAACATTTCAAGTTCTAATTACAAATAATAGAAAAACTGTTATTGAAAAGGCCCATATACAAGACATATTCCCTCAGTTCGTTAGTTTTAGTTCGGGACCCGGTAGTTTTGACAGCACCACTAGAACGTTAGCCTTTGACGCTGACAATCTAATGCCTTCGGAAACAAGAACTTTTAATATCTTTGGAAGAATTGTTGATACGAATCAACTTTCCTTTTCAGAAAATGTTATTTGTTTAGTAAATCAAGTAAAAGCTTTCGTGCCTGATCCTGCTGTCGGGCAAGACAACAGTCAATTTTGCATAGAAAAAAAGAGTACAACTCCAGCTAAAATCATCAAACAAGGATTTCCTGTCCTCTCCCCGGTTCCCATAAAAACCGCTCCTCCAACAGGTCCTGAATCTTTGATATTATTTTCTCTAATTCCAACAGGAATTTTGGGTTGGATACTTCGAAAAAAATCTAAGCAGCCACTTTCTCTTTAGTTGCTTTTTCTAACTTTTCAACAGCGGCTTTAATATCTTTCACAAAAGTCGCCTGCGGATTTTCTTCTGGCTTTAATTCTGGAACTTCAGCAGCAGGTGGTGTTGCCCCGGAGCCAAATTGAGCATTAAACTGATCTATCGGGTTGGCAGCAGCTTCCTCTCTCGCAGCATCTACTACATCTTGCAAATTAGCTACCTGATCTGAAGACCCAATATTGGTAGAAGGTATAGTAATTGAAGGTTCTGGTGCTAAAGCTACTCCTCCGCTCGGATTAGCCGGTTCTCCTGCATTTGGATTCATACTATTATATATAGTGGCATTGTTTGCATTATTTTGTCAAGTATGCTAAGCTTTTAGCTTCCCTATGATTAATCACAAACCATTAGTTTCTATTTTATTGCCAGTCCATAATTGCGAACGCTTTCTTGCAGATTGCCTAAAAAGTCTTGTTGGACAAAGCTATCGGCAGATCGAAATCATTGCGATTGATGACTTCTCAACCGATTCATCCCTCAAAATCCTTAAGTCCTTTGCTAAAAAATACCCAACGACCGGCTCAGGGCGGGGCAAAAAAGTTAGGGTTTATAGAAATATAAAAAGATATGGAATAGTTATAACCCTAAACAGGCTTTTAAGACGAGCCAAAGGAGACTACATTGCCTTTATGGATGCGAAAGATATAAGCTCCCGTCAAAGAATCAAAAAGCAAGTTGAGTTTATTTCGGGGAATCCCGGAGTTGTAGCAGTTGGCGCCCAATGCAGATTTATTAACGATAAAGGAAGGTTGATTGGAAAAAGTTTCTTTCCAAAAGAAAATCAATTCGTCTACAAATCCCCTCTTCATGGCATAACAATGCAATTTGAAACTCTCATGGTCAACAAAAATCTAATGCCTAAAGATTTATTGAAATTTAGCGATTCAACTGAGCCTTTCATCTATTCCGATTTATTTATAAAGCTTCTTCCCTATGGTAAATTTGCGAATTTGGATGAATATCTTCATTATCACAGGAAAAATCCGAAAGAATATTTCTATGATTTGAGAAATAACATTATTTCCTTCATAAAACTTTGGCTCCTTTCAAAAAGCAATTATAATTACAAACCCTCATTAATCTCACTTCTCATCCCTTTCACAAAAGTATCTACCAGATAAATTTCTAATTCCTAATTTCTAATTAACCTAATCAAATCTCTGCCTCGCCGGCTCGCCTCGTTGAATCGAAACGGGCAAGGCGGGCTAAGTCCCAACTTAGAAATTAGACCTGCCACGTTTGACGTGGGCAATTAGGTTAATTAGGTCAATTTTAATTTCCCCGAGTTATCCACATTTTTTTCTTTAAAAAAATTATATTGATTTTGCAATCCAAACATAACATTTTTTACTCTAGGTTATGCCAATTCTGCTCTGCAGAATGCTATAGGTTTGACACACTTGACAACGTATGGTAAAATCCCCTTAGGTATGATATTCGGATTTAAATCCGCCAGCTGGCGGAAGAAAAAGGTATCTCAGAAGACAGTTTCAGATTACAAGATGGAAATACTTGTAAAACAGGGACGGGATCAATTCAAGAAATTAATTGAAAAAGGAATAAATATCCCGGTAGCACTTTTGTAAAAAAGAGCATCGCTTTCGTTACTCAGTATATAAGTTCAGGTACGATAAGCAATGCTCTTATGAAATTCGACAGTTAGTCTTTCAGGCAGGATAAAACTAATTGTCAACTAGTTAATAGCAAAATTAATAATTGTTGTCAAGAAAAGTGAATGAGGCTAAACTTAATCGTTTGCATTGATTTGATTTGATTTTTTTATACAAAAAAAGTTTTGTTAATTGAGATGAGATAGGAGTCTTGGGCAGGGATTCCTATCTCTTCTCAGTTTTATCCCAATGTCATTCTGAGCAACGCGAAGAATCTCTTGGAATAAACCTAGATCCTTCACTTCGTTCAGGATGACAACATGATCAGATCTTCTTAGCAAACAGGATACGTCCTGCGGTTGTCTGGATAACTCGGGAGACAACTACATCCACTGTCTTCCCCAAATCATCGCTAGCATTCTCTACAACGAGCATGGTGCCATCATCCAAATACCCAACGCCCTGTGTTATTTCTTTGCCTTTATGCAAAATGCTTATATGCAGAGCTTCTCCCGGAACTGCAGTTATTTTAAGGTGATTTGCCAAAGTATTAATATTTATAGGCAAAACTCCGCTGATTGCAGCTTTTTTTTCCAGATTATAATCACATGTTATAATTCTTCCTTTGTAATTACGGCTTGCATCGATTAATTTTTCATCGACTTCTTTATTTTTAAAATCTTCGTTATCCGGAAGAACAATAACTTTATTTCTCCTACTTTTTTTAAGTTTTTCCAAAAGATCAAGTCCTTTTCTGCCCCTTACTCTTTTGACCATATCCTGAGAATCGGCGATATGCTTTAACTCCAAAAGTATACTTTCCAGAATGACGAATGTGCCCGTAAATAGGCCCAAATTAGCAACATCAAATACTCTTCCGTCAATAATTGCGGAGGTATCCAAAAATATTGGGCTCTCTATTTTCTTCTTCTTTTGCTTTTTGTTTTTTTTATTCGGCAGGCGTCGGAATCTTGTGGCAAGAGTTTTTGCTACTTCCTCAGCCAGATTACTGACAAAATTCTTCGGAAATCTTGGCGAAGGATTTTTTGTTTTATCTTTCATGCCACTTCGCTTATCCTTTCTTTCAATAGTACTTTTGACATAGTTTAATTACCTTCTGCCTCTTTCTCAAGCTTCGAGGCATGACCCTTCCGTAATTTTAATGAAGGAGGGTCATTGCTTAAACTATTAACAACTTGTTTTAAAGTCTTGAATTTGTCCGAACTTATTATATCGCGAAACCCCAATTTTCGCGCGTCTTTTATGCGTTTTTCCAAAGAACTGGCTTTACGAAGCTCTCCCAAAAGCCCTACTTCTCCAATCCCAACTTTTTGGGATAAATTAATATTTTTGAAACTCGATATAATCGCAAGGCAAATTGCCAAATCAGTTGCCGGATCTGAAAGTTTTATTCCACCTATCACATTTACAAAAACATCCATTCCCGAAAGCGGGATATTACAATGTTTTTGCAAAACCGCCAATAAAAGTTCCAATCTTTTGTAATCAATGCCGGATGCAACTCTTCTTGGAATTGGAATTTTCGATGACAAAACAAGTGCTTGAATTTCAATTAAGAATGCTCTTGTACCTTCCATGGTGACAGATAAAATACTTCCTGAAATAGTCTTATCATTGTGTTTTGATAAAAAAAGTTGTTCGGGACTGTTTAATTCTTTTACCCCAACACCTTCCATTGCAAAAATTCCAACTTCGTCAACCGGACCAAATCTATTTTTCAGACTTCTCAAAATTCTGGTTGCGGTAAATTTTTCTCCCTCCAAAAATAAAACAGTGTCAACCATGTGGGATAAAACCATAGGTCCGGCAACCATTCCTTCTTTTGTTACATGACCTACCATAATAATTGGAATCCCAAATGTTTTGGCGATTTTTATAAATTGAAAAGCAGAATAACGAACCTGCCCAACAGACCCGGAAAGACCGGAAACATTTTCCGATTCCATTGTTTGGATTGAATCTATAATCACAAGCATTGGTTTAACTTTAACAATTATTCCACAAACCAAATCAGTATTTGTATTTGAGAGAAGTAATAAATTTGAATGAGTTTTGGATCCTGAGCGAGCCGAAGGATTAATTCTATCTGCTCTTAATTTGACTTGTTCTTCAGACTCTTCCCCGGAAATATATAAAACATTCGGAACACTCGGAAAACTCAGTAAGCCAGACTGTCTGAGCTTCTGATTATCAGATTTTCTGATATGCTGAGTATTCTGAGTTTTCTGAGAAGAGGTTGATGCTAAATTTAACGCCAGCTGCAATAACAGAGTTGACTTACCAATGCCCGGATCACCGGCAAGTAAAACTGCGCTTCCCTTCACAATTCCCCCGCCCAAAACAGTATCCAATTCCGAAAACCCTGTTAATAATCTTTGTTTTCTCTCAAACTTTATTTCCGAAAGTCTTTTCGGCGTTATATTTTTATTGATATTTCCTATTGAATTTTGCTTGTCCCGCGAAGTTTCAACGAAGTGGGAAATTTCTTTTAAACTGTTCCACATTCCGCATTCAGGACATTTTCCAAGCCACTGGGGAGAATCATAACCGCATTCCTGACAGACAAATGAAACCTTTGATTTCATATGACGATAGAAAATAGAAGATTGATGGTAGAATTTTGAAAATAGAAGTTAGAGGATAGTTTTCTACTTTCTATTTTCCATCTTCAATTACTATCTTCTACATTCTATCATCTACCGTCTATTCTATCTATATCCAATCGGCTTCGCCGTGAGGACTGGGGAGACTTCAACTCTATGTCTTTTCTTATCAACTGAGGATACTGTAACGTCAATCTCTTGTCCGTCTTTGTAAGTTATTTTAACCGGAATTTTTTCTTTTTTAATAAATCCATTTACATTGTCTCCGAGGTCCAAAATCACACCTGTTGAGATAACTTTGATAATTGTTGCTTTGAGTTTTTTGTCAATTGTAAATTCATCAAATTTCTTCTCAAGAGGATCAGCCACTGTTCTTTTTATAGAAAGATTTACGCGTCTCGAATCTTTGTCAAAACCTAAAACAACTCCGGTAATTTTGTCTCCGATTTTGAAAAGGTTTGAAATATTTTCTACATTTCCCCATGATGTTTCAGAAATATGAATAAATCCCTCTGCCAATTTTCCTGAGCCTGCCCCGTTAGATCGCTCCGTGAGCCGTGTACGAATAGTACCTGAAGGCGAACGGGAAGATCCTTCGGGGTCAACTGGGATAGAAAGAAACACACCAAATGGGGCCACATTGGATACAACTGCATCAATTTTTTGTCCAACCTTTAGATTCTTAATTAGCTTCTGAAAGTCTGCCGGACCCATGACTTGTTTTTGGGAAAAGATAATCTTGTTAAGTTCGCGATTTGTTTCCAGAACTACAACTTTTATTTTTTTACCAATCAATCCTTGGGGATTTTCAAGACTTGAGGTGTGGGAATTTGGCAAAAATCCGGAAATTCCATCTGTTGTGGTTGCTAAAAATCCGCCTTTGGTTGCCATATCCAAAGTTACTTCAACTGCCTCCTGAGCTTTTTGTAATTTGCTAAGCCTATCCCAAGTAATATCTCCGACTGATCGTCTGAGAGATACAACCGGATAACCAAAATCCGATTCAGGATTGAGAACCTGAACTTGAATCTTGTCCCCTACTTTGAAAGAGGAAAGAATTTTATTAAGAATCTGCCTTTCTTTTTCCAAAACAACAGCTTCTGTCTTGGCATTTATATCCACCAAAATTTCACCAGATGTTAATTTGGTAATGGTTCCCATGAGCATATCGCCTTTGTGAGGAGAGATAAACGGAGTTTTAGCGGCTGCCACTTTCTTCATTAAATCCGCCATGGAAGTAGCCTTCTTGGAGCTACTTGCTACTTGTGACTTGTTACTTGTTAATTGAGTTTGCATTCATTAAATTCACCTTTCTTTTCAGGTACCATTCGGCACCTGATTTAACAGTCTCGCCATTGTACCACAAAATAATTTGCCCCGCAATAGAATCATATTGACTTTCATAAAAGAAGTGACTAAAATATATAGATAGTCAGGTCTAAAGAGGATATACCTCAGAGACCGATCAGAAGGCCAACGATATGGTGGCCACGGTGATCGGTTTTTTGCGTTTTTGGGGGTTGACAGGAAATAAAAACCGTCTTTAGACTTGAAAACAGTGAAAAATTGAGAAAAAATCAAAGGTTGATTGAAGGTTTCTTAATATTTTGAGGCTAAAACGTGTACACTTGTGTTTTTGCAAATAACTGGGAAAATGTTGAAAAGAGATTTATGAACTTAAAAGATATTAGAGATAGCATAGCTGTTGATATGAAAGATCTAAAATCAGCAGAAAGTATTTCAATAGAAGCAATTCTTAAATATGTCCTAATACGACTCATCGGCATTATCTGCTTTATTTTAGGCTTAGCAGGAATTATCTTTGTACTTCACTATTTCGGGGTCTCTGTTAAATTTTAACTTTAATGCTTACCCAACTTGTCATCGATTTTGTCATCTATTACATAATTCAAGCCAATAAAGAAAAGCGCAATAAATAGGAGCGTTAACCAATCAAAGTCATGTTTTGGTAAATATATAATCAAACCCCCTAATCCAGACATTAGCAAGAAGCCTCCGAAAAAGCCTTTCATTAAAAACTTATCCTCATTTAGAGTTTATATCCTCAATTAATAAAATGCAAAGATGAATTTATTAAAGATATTTTCAGCACAAAAAAATCTCTGCTTGCAATAGGTAAGGTCTGTGGGTTGACAAATTTATTACTTGATGTATATTTATGCTAAAAGGAGGAAAAATTATGTGTAGTTGCTTTAATAGACATGACCACGAAGGAAAACAATGCCAAAGAGCCGCTACTGAATCCAACGGAATGTGCATGCAATGTAATATTGATACGCCAAAAATAAATAACGAAGACGAAGATTTTTAGAGAAAAGTGAGGAGTGGATTCTTATTTAAATTTTCCTTTGAAGAAAGAAATCCCCTGGCAATGACCTATTGTCCCTTCTGCAATACGCAAAAAGTATCGTAAGCGCTGACGCGTTTTACTTCCCTGTTCGGAATGGGAAAGGGTAGTTCCACGTCGCTCTAATTACCAGAGAATTACTTTCTTCAAAAATCAATGTACAATTGACTCTCTGACATGTGAGGAGAATACCCCACAAAGTTTACTTTTCGCCTTAGCTACTATTCGTAGCGGGCTCGAAGAGCACTTTTTGCGGGGCACGGTAATTTTTAAATCTACTCGTTCAACCATTAGTACAGGTAAGCTTAAAACCTTGCGGTTCTTCCACTGCCTGCCTATCAACCTCGTGATCTACAAGGGGCTTATGCATGCGCAGCATGCAACTTTCAACTTACCACAAACAACTTACAACAATTTTGTTGTCTGTTGAAAAGCCGATTGAATCGGCTGTGTTGATTGTTGACTGTTGCGTGCTACGCACGCTAGAGATCTAATATTGGAGACGGCTTCCCACTTAGATGCTTTCAGCGGTTATCCGTTGGAAATATAGTTACCCAGCGATGCTCTTGTAAGAACAACTGGCACACCAGGGATTTCCTCATCCCAGTCCTCTCGTACTAGGGGCGAATCTCCTCAAATCTCAATCGGTTGTCCTGGATAGAGACCGACAATATGTTACATTCTTACGAATGACGTAGCATTTCTGATACGCTCTACATGTCGCCATGCAGTTCGGACTATATCTTTGACGCACTATTCAATGCATCATCTAGCATGTAGTCTCTGAGGCTCTAGGAAAGAAGTGATTCTTTTGAATATCTTTTATTTGTTACCCTGGTAGTGGCAAAAACTAATTCAACGATTTGTTTAAAACCATCTTTAGTTAAATGCTTTCCCGTTTCAATTTTTTCAAGCACTTTTACAAAGATTTCAAAATCTTTTTGTTTGCTTGTGTGCAATCTGTGTTGCTGAAAAAAAGGAATAAGTTTTTCTTTTAAATCCTTTCTATCTTTCACAATTAAAATCCAAGTTTTGTCTTTCAAGCTCTTTGCATGATTGGGCTTTAAATAGCCACAACCAAGCCTTTCTCTGAACTCTTCCAAAACATTTTTCCCGCCTGGATTTTGACTTACATGAAATTCGGTAATTACTTGCCATTTAAGCGGCAGGTCTTTTCTCTTACCAAATCCCACATAGAAACACCCTTCACCATCGGTGAATCCTGCTAAATACTCATTAGAAATTTCTTTCCCAGCTGCCTGCTGATTGTCCGCACTTCCAACATTATCACTAGACATAGAGATATCGTATCTCTACGATAAGTCATTTGTCAAGTAGTTGAAGATACTCGGAGTTTCCAGCAAATAGCTAGATTTATAGACAGCTCATTTAATAGCGTAATTAACGCTATAGGTCTACTGTCTTACGACGTTCTGAACCCAGCTCGCGTACCGCTTTAACGGGCGAACAGCCCGACCCTTGGGAGCTTCTCCACCCCCAGGATGCGATGCACATGAATCTTCTGTTACTAGAAGTGTAGACTATATCATCACCCCCACTTTTTTGAAAAAAGAGAGGGGTTCGGCGTATGATTCCAAAAACTGGAATCTCATCTATTACAAACTAAGGGTTCAATTTAGTTTGCTAAAGAATCAGTCGTTACGGGGTCAACAATATTTCAGAAAACTCAGATTATTACTCAGTAAACCAGAGGCTCAGACAATCTGATAGCCAGATATTCTGATGTTCCTGGAAAACCGAGTCTTCCGAGTGTTCTGAAAAATGCGACTTCCCACGGTATTGTCCATTGACTTTATCATAACTTGAGAAACTTTACTTAGTCAATTAGGAGTCCACCGTTATTAGCCAAATTTACAACAGTAATTATTTACTGAAGGGCCCAAACACTATTTGTGTTAAGCCGACATCGAGGTGCCAAACCGCATCGTCGCTGTGAACGCTTGGATGCGATAAGCCTGTTATCCCCAGGGTAGCTTTTATCCGTTAAGCTCAGAGCATACCACTATGCTACTGAGGATCACTAAGACCGACTTTCGTCCCTGCTCGACTTGTAAGTCTCGCAGTCAAGCTGGCTTATGCCTTTGCACTATCACTCCGATTTCCATCCGGAGCTAGCCAACCTTTGTACGACTCCGTTGCATTGTAGGAGTCAACCGTCCCAGTTAAACTGCCCACCAGACATTGTCCTTCTGCCCGATTTTTATAGGGCTTCGGCATCTCCTGAAAGATAATGTCCAATGAAATCTATACTAAATGCTGGCGTATTAGACATAAAAATTATGTCTCTGTCCCGCCTTTGGCGGGACAAGTCGTTACAGGTTCTCTCTTTTAAAAGAAAGTCTTACCCACGGTATCACCCTCTATTTTTACACATCGTCTTGTACGATGCAACATGGTAGGGCTTCACCGTTTTAAGCCAGTTTTCGGGCTTTTTCCATCACCCGACAAGGGGCTTCGCTACCTTAGAACAGTTCACATTGTTATCCCGCTAATCGCGGTACTCTGATTGATTACAGAGTCTCATGATCGTTCATGAGGTCGGACTATATCATGTCCCGCTGAGCGGGACGTCGACGTATAGTCTCTGAGGATTCCTGACTTAGAAAAAACATCATCTATATCATATTTCCTTGTTCTTCCTGCTCCAATGTTTATTTTCTCTCGAAGTTTTAGGATTAACCTTAATCCAGCCAAATTTCTGTGTTCCCCTTTTTCCATTAATTTTGCTATCTTGCAAAAAATAGAAAAATTATTCTTTTTAGAATCAGATTGAACTGGATATTTTTTGAAATATGGAATGACTTTCTGGATTAGATCCTTAGGATTTGTTGCATCAAAGGAATATAGATTGTCTCTTTTACGTGTTTTAATAATTCCGCATTTTAGCTCCTCCTTTAAAATTTTTAATAAGGTAGGGTCTTTTTGCGAAACATTAAAACTCATTACCGCTTGCCATTTGAGTCTATAGTCAGGCTTGCGCCGTAACGAGACATTAAAACTTCCTTCTCCTTCAACAAACCCAGCAAGGAAAAATCCTAGCTCTTTCTTCGTCAAGTCTTTCCTGCTGATTGTCCGCACTGATCGCATTATTACCATAATACATGGTAGCGTCAGATACTGCAACCGTTTGTTCTGTAAAGCAGAATCACGGTACGGATTTTCCAGCATTTAGTCGACTTTTACAACTACAATTTCTTATAGTTACTGCTGCCGTTTACTGGAGCTTAAGTTAAAAACTTTGACTCTTGCGAGCCTGATTCTCAACTTTTGACTTACCAGCACTGGGCAGGCTTCAGCCCATATACTTAACTTTTCAGTTTTGCATGGACCTGTGTTTTAGATAAACAGTCGCTTAATAATCTTTTGTTGCAACCAGGTACCGCATGGTAGCTGGTAGGGCATCTCCAAAAGTTACGCCCAGATTTATTGCCGAGTTCCTTGACCATCTTTCTCCCGTTCGCCTTAGTCTTCTCGACCAACCCACCTGTGTCGGATGTCGGTACGGTAAAATATACATTTTTTCACAAATGAATGGAACTAATGGGATATTTCTCGGAAGTTAAAAGCGATCAAATACCCTTCGATTGCTCTCAGGGTTTTCATCGTAGCTTAATTAAACAGATGAACGTATTTACCATTTCATCCTATTTCACTACTTAAAGCCAGCTTAGCTGGCCTTGATTCTTCTATCTTCGACTTCCCCTTAGAATATGTATAATTTGTAGTCGAATCTCAACGACTTGCCCATCGGGCTACTCCCCAAAAGAGGAACACCCTTAGGACCAAAGAGGAACACCCTTAGGACCGACTAACCCTCCGCTGATTTACATTGCGGAGGAAACCTTGGGTTTTCGGCGGCCTGGTTTCTCACCAGACACTCGCTACTCATACCGGCATTCTCACTTCTAAGCACTCCACCATGGTTTACACCACGACTTCGCTGCACTTAGAACGCTCCCCTACCGAACGTAACATTTTGCAAAGCAAAAGTGTACGTTCCTCCAACTTCGGTAAAAAGCTTAATCCTCGTTAAATTTTGGGCGCCAAATTCCAATCCGCCAGTGAGCTGTTACGCTTTCTTTAAAGGATGGCTGCTTCTAAGCCAACCTCCTGGTTGTCTATGGAACTTGACTTCCTTCTAAACTTAGCTTTTATTTAGAGACCTTAATTGGGAGTCTGGGTTGTTTCCCTTTTGACCCATCGGCTTAGCCCGACCAGTCTGACTAGTCGCCCAATGTTGCTCTGTATTCGGAGTTTAATTGGTTACGACAACTTGCGTTGCCGCGAACCATTTAGTGCTCTACCCCAGGCAACTACATGGCGACCGCTATACCTAAATATATTTCGGGGAGAACCAGCTATCTCTGGGTTCGATTGGCATATTGCCCCTAACCTCAGGTCATCTCAGACTATTGCTACAGTCACGAGTTCGGGCCTCCTCCCGATTTTCATCGGGATTCACCCTGCCCAAGGTTAGCTCACCCAGCTTCGGGTCTAATCCCACACTTTAAAAATGCTCAATTAGAGCTTGCTTTCACTTTGCCTGCGCCACTTAATGGCTTAGACGAAAGTGAGGGAATAACTCACCGGTTCATTCTTCAATAGGCACGGCATCAGAACGTACACGCTTGCGCGTTACGTTCCTCTGCCTGCTTGTCAGCCGACAATTTCAGTTCTATTTCATTCCCCTTCCGGGGTGCTTTTCACCTTTCCCTCACGGTACTAGTTCACTATCGGTAGATTCTGGTATTTAGTCTTGGAGCGTGGACGCCCCAGATTCCCACAGAGTTTTATCGTGCTCCATGGTACTTAGGAACAAACTATCGGTATTTTTTGTTTTGCGTACGAGCCTTTCACTTTCTTTGGGGGACCATTCCGGGTCCTTCTGCTACAAAAAATACATCGAATATCGTCTGCCCTGCAACCGCATGCGCAGCATGCAACCTTCAACTTACAACAAACAACTCACAACAATTTTTGTTGTTTGTTGAAATTCGCCAAAGGCGAAGTGTTGTTGGTTGACTGTTGCGTGCTACGCACGCTTTAGACTGTTCCGCTTTCGCTCGCCGCTACTAACGGAATCTCTACCCCGTTAGAACTCTGGAAATAAAGTCTCTTCTCAAGTTAAGTTAGCAAAATCTTTCTTAACGTAACAAGTTTTACTACCAAAGTTCTAACGGGGTCTATGATTTATTTTCCTGGCGCTACTTGGATGTTTCGGTTCGCGCCGTACCCTGCCAAACACTATATAAAACCTTGCGGTAATATTTTTATGAGTGGCTCCTCGTCAAAGACGAGTGGATTGCTCCATTCGGAAACCGCTGGATCAAAGGTTGATGGCACCTCCCCAACGAGTATCGCCGCCGTCTGCGTCCTTCCTCGGCCAAAATCTCCTAGGCATTCATTATCGGCATTATGAGTAGATTTTAAAATTAAAAAATTTACCCTGTACAAGCGCACTTCGCGGGCGCGAGACTGTAAGCCTCCGACGCGAAGCAAGCTTTGTATAGGGCTTCTCCTCACTTGTCAAAGAGCCACACTTCGCTAAAGCTTCGAGTGGCGATGCCGTCTCTAACCTTAACGGTTTGTTTTTGCTTATTGACCCTTCCGTAGCTTTTAGCGCAGGAGGGTCAAAGAGCCAGAATATTTAGTCGCTAGTTTCTGGTCTTTGTCAGAGAACTTCTGAAACGAAAGACCAAGAACCAGCTACTAAATCATGATCCCGTTATCTTTGCCGTTAATTTACTGGTGGACCGTGGGAGACTCGAACTCCCTACCTCTTCATTGCAAATGAAGTATTCTACCAGATGAACTAACGGCCCCCAATGTCAGACCTGTCTGCCGTCAGGCAGGCAATACGGGATCGCGTAAATCTATTTATGAAGAACCCTTTTTACGAAGACAATAAAAGAACCTGAGTATTATTTACTACTTTTATTGCTTGAAAGTTTCTTATCATAAACGAATAAACCCCCGCCTAGGCGGGGTGATTCCATTTGCAATATTATCATAGCCATTTTGCCGTGTCAATGGCTATTTGTTTTTTGTTTTTTTATCTTCATTCATATAATGTATCGTTAGGCCAATTTCTTTTGCTGTTTTGTGTTCATCACTTGCTCCTTTTGATTTTTTGAAGCGGGGTGTCATAAAAATATCTGTCACGTGTCCGCTTTTTAATATTTTTCTCCAAAAAGATCTGGCTTTAACTTCTCTTTCACTAAATGGAAGTTTCCACTCCTCTAATCTTTCGTAAACCTCGCTCGTAAATACGTCTATTGCAGAAAACATTGGAAAGTTGTGGATTTTACGTAATTTCCCTACATAATCAGCCAGTCGTCTTCTATTTGCTTTGAAATATTCAGGTCCACCTGAAGTAATTATTCCCGCAACATAACCTATCTTCTCAATGCTATTTTTCTTTTTCGTGTCTTTGAATAATCTAACCAAACTATGTTTCACATGATGGAGCGTCTTACTATTTTTCAAAGCAGAACCGATGTTTTTTCCCATATTGACTGAATAAAATTACAAATTATTTTTATACTCTTTAAATCAGAAAGTCAATGGAATGAAGTTCAGACATTTAACTACATGCAGCGACCGCTTAGTTTAGTTAAATAGCTATTTCACATTGCCAGTAGAATTGCGCCAAAGAGCATGACCGAGAAATTAAAATTCGGCAAAGAAAAGGCTATAAAAAACCCACATATTTTATGGTGGTCCTTGAAGCCACCTTTCAGCTTCCAATGCTGCCATGCAACCAAACCCTGCTGCGGCTTGCCGCGCAACATCGACACCGCGTCAAACGCGGCAGAGATTGGTGCCGAAAGTAAATTAACCTTCATTATTGCTTAACCATCTTTCAGCCTCTAGGGCAGCCGAGCATCCAAACCCTGCCGCGGTGACTGCTTGTTTGTAATGGTTATCGTGAACATCTCCTGCCACAAAAACTCCATCAATATTTGTTTTGTAATGATCCGAAACTTTGATAAATCCTTTCTCGTCAACATCAATTCCTTTGAATGCAGATGAATTCGGTATATGGCCAATTGCCACAAAAATTCCATCAACTGGCATTTCAGATACTTGATTGGTTTTATTATTTTTAATCTTTACTCCCGAAACCTTATCTTGTCCTAATACCTCAATTACTTCCGAGTTTAGAATAAATTTTATTTTTGGATTCTTTTTTGCCCGATCAAGCATTATTTGACTTGCTTTAAACTCATCTCTGCGATGAATAATCGTTATTTCTTTTGCGAATTTAGTCAAAACCAATGCCTCCTCCATCGCGCTATCTCCTCCTCCGACAACAATTACATTTTTTCCCTTGAAGAAAAATGCATCGCATGGAGCGCAAGATGACACTCCCCGTCCGATTTTTTCTTTTTCTCCAGGCACATCAAGCCATTTTGTATCTGCTCCTGTTGCGATAATGACTGATTTTCCCTCAAAGCTTTCGATATCTGCTGAGACTTTAAAGGGAGGTTTGGAGAAATCCGCAGTTTTAAAATCCACATCTTTTATTTCCGCTCCGAATCTTTCTGCCTGTTTTCTCATTGCAGTCATTAAGTCCGGGCCTTGGATTCCTTCCGCAAATCCAGGATAATTTTCAACAAGAGTTGTAAGCTGAAGTTGTCCGCCCCATTTAACTCCTGCAATAAGAAGAGTTTTCAAATTCGCTCGAGTCGTATAAATCGCAGCAGTTAGTCCTGCAGGTCCGGAACCAATTATTATAACGTCGTACATAAACAAATAGAATTTTTGAAGTTGGAAGTTAGAGATTTTTGATCTTGAATATTTGAAATCTTGAATTCAAGAAATCAAGAATATCAAGGAGTCAAATTCAAGAGCGTCAAGAAGATCTAACTTCAAGAATATCAGTTTCCTAATATCTCCTCTATTTCCTTTTTATAATTCTCCTTACTCTGCGCGCCGATCATTGTCCTAATCGGCTGTCCGTTTTTGAAAAATACAATACTTGGAATACTCATTATTCCATATTGTCCTGATGTTTGGGGATTTTCATCCACATTAAGTTTTCCAACTTTTATTTTTCCCGCGTATTCCGCTGCTAATTCATCAATAATTGGAGAAACAATTCTACATGGACCGCACCATGGCGCCCAAAAATCCACAATAACAGGCTCAGAGCTTTCCAAAACTTCGCTCTTAAATGTTTGATCGGTAAAATTTAGATCGCTCACAAAACTTATTAAGAATATCAAATTCCTTTTCTTTATGCAATACGTTATTGACAATAATCTTATAGTAGAGTACGATACTCTCGAAATGAAAGAACGTATTATAGGAAGAACACAAGAAGCAAAAAAATTTTTAGTAAACGAGGTTGAAAAGTATGGTCTGTATACCATAAGTTTTGGTGTTAGTTTTACAGCAGCTGACAAAATAATAGGCCATGCAGAAAACATCGATGCCTTAAAACACGGATTTCTTGTTGCGACAGGGGCTTTTGGACTTCTAGTAGCTTTAGACGGAATTTTGAAACCAGCTCTTAAGAGAGCTACGAGGGAAATCAAGAATAGACGATCTGACCGCAAACTAAAATAATCCTTAATCTGTCAACGGCAATTTTGCTCTTCATCCAAACTAAAAGTTACCCGCCTAGTTTTAATAAGCTGTTTTAGAAAAGCATTGATTATGGAACTTAAACTAAAACCTAATTTTCGAGCGATTTTTTTTGCCTGTGCTTTAACTTTGGGATCAGTTTTAATATTAATCACCGCTGTATTCATATACACTTAGTGTATACTTTGTATACACCAATGTCAAGAAGTAAAAGTTAGAATCCTTGAAGTTGGAAGTGGGACGTCTTTGATTTTGACTTTTTGATATCTTGATTTCAAGAATTCAAAACGTCAAGCTCAAGAGATTAAGAAGCTCCCATTTCAAAAGATCCAAACCTACCCCATCTCTTCCCTTTTGGTCTGAAAAAAACTTGTGCCGTCAAGTTATTAGCCTTTAGGGAAGACTAAATCTGAACTTACTTAAATGTTTTGAAACATTGAAACTAATTCAGAATTTAAAACCAACATTTATCATTTCAGCTACGTGGAAATAATCATCACAATTTGAGCAATTGTAAAATTTGTGATGATTTACAATTTCAATAGGCCACGAGGCTGATGCCCCTAGACTCACTAGTTAATTTATTATTTCCCGTATATTGCTGCGATTGCATGAATACAGAGTATTTTAACGCGACTAAAATTATTTTCTGGCAAAGGCATAGACCCAATTTAGATCTCTTTTGTCTTTTCCAAATCTTTCTTTTTCATTAACAACGAAAACTTCAGTTGGCTTAAAACCCGATTTTTCAAGGAAACTCCTTACGCTATTTGCAGTTTGATAATTATAAAATCTTGGATGGTCACTACTAAAGGATTCTATTAATTCTTCGCTTCCTTCTCCTTCTTTAAAAGAAACAAATAAGATACCCTTTTCTTTTATGACCCTATGAAATTCTTCCAATGCTTTCTTTAGATCTTCGTTGTTGAGATAAATCAATTCCAACAGCCCTAAATCCCCTGTCCATAAATAGCTTTGTGTCTCTCCCAAAAGCGCAACCCGCATCTAATACCAAACCTCCTGCTGGCAAAGATTCTGCAAGCCTATTAATCTCCGTAAGAGGAGACATCTCCTTTGTGCTATCTATAAACTTCTGCGGACTTTGATCATAAGCAGCTATTGTCCTTTGAATATATTCCATACTTACCCCATCTCTTCCCTTTTCGTCTGGAGAAAAAAAAACCATTGTTCCAGGAATCCGAAAACTTCTTTAAATGGCGTCTCAATCAGATAATCAAAAACATAAAGAAAAATATTTATTTGCGACAAGCCTTCGGTAAAACGGCGTCCGACTCTGATAATCGGCATAAAGAAAAAGTCCAAAATAGGTGATAAAAAGCTCTGACGGGCAGGAATAGTGTAACTATGAGCGGTTTGAGTAATTCTATAAGTCAAAAATGAAATAATTGCCACAAAGAAAATGAAAACTCCTTGAGATGCGATGTTAAATTCTAGCCTATTTAAAACATTGATTATTAGACCAAAGCTAACAATAAAACCTACCCACCAAAGAACAGTAAAAATAAAATTCAGTATTGGATTTTTCTTTTCAGGCTTAAGACTTATCATCAATGGCCTATCAAGCTGTGGCTTGTCAACAAACAAAATGCCCATTATTTTGTCGTAAATTCTTTTTGTGTTATTTCTATCCGGAGTACGTATAAAAAGACTTGCTATAACCATGAGAAGCGGCGGAACAACAATATTAATGACTAAAGAGTCCCATGCTATATGACCTATAAAAATATTGTCGTATGCTGTTTCCACAGTAAATGCAAATATAAATTTTGTAAGTAAAATGAAAATTACGGATCTAATAATTGCGGTTCTGACTTTTTTGGAAATGGTTTTGTAACGGGACTCTGCTGTTCCAAAAACACTGTTTTGAAATTCTTGAGTATTCGCAATAAGAGTCCGTATGCCTCCCCTTTGTTTTCGCAATATTTCGGCAAAGATCAAAAAAGGCGGAAGCTGTTTTTTAACATAAGAGATAATTCTTTCTTTCAGAGGATAATTAATTTGTCTCTCCAGCTCTCTGTATCCTTTTGCAAAATTTTCAGCAATTTTTTGGATATTATCTTCCGACACCTTGCCAAAATACTGCTCAAACAAATGGAATCTTAAAAATGCGATGTCGTCCTTGGCAAAAGCGCGTCTGACTGCAATAAATATCTGTATATCACGCGTTTCACTCGTATCATCTTTAATTGTAATGCGTTCACGAAGAAGATGGAAAATAAAATTTGAAATTAATTCTACGTCCTTGTTTTTGTTAAGCATTATTTCCAAGTCAGAGGAAAGAAGATGGTAAATAAGAGCGTCTACATTTATTTTTAGCTCACTTTGTTTTGGGAGAAGTTGCCTCCGCAAAGTAAGATAAAGATCGATTTTGTGCGCAACTTTTTTTACTTCCTCCTCAGAAATACTTGAATCCGGGAAATACCTAGCCCACAAAAGTTCTCTCATCAAAGGAGGCGCAGTTTTTTCGCCATTCCCTCCAAAAATCAATCTCCTTTTAAGAATTCTTTCTATTGCAGCACGGCGCACTACTTCTTCTTCCCGATAATCCATTGCGTTTCGGAATTTTTCATACCAAGTGGCAATTTCGGAGACAAAACGATTAACATTGATTCCAGTTTTGGTCTGGTTTTTGATCTCTTCTTTTTCAAAAGATGTTATAAGAAGATTTGTAAATCTTGATAAATTCTGGCTATCCATGCGTTTTTATTTTATAGTGTTTGACGTGGAATGTAAAGATTAACTGATCTTTGAGTAAATGTTCTTACTTACAACGAACCGGCAATCCAGTATTATCTCGCACTCCGCTTTTTATTTGGAAAAATTTAGTCATACGTGTTAATCTCTCTTCCAGATATTGTGCCTGCTCTTCGGTTCCGCCTTTTTCTATGGTTATATCGTGTATTGCTTGCCTGGCTGCTATTTCAATGTTTTCTACATAGACAGGTATATGCTTTTTTTTCTTTCCTTTGGAAATAGGGTCTATTGAAGCTATAACATGCAGCATGATTCCATTTCTCCAATTTTCCCCTGCTTTTATTCTTTCTTCTTTAGTCGATTTCTGATTCTTGATGGTTAGATACGCTTCGATGATACCTACAAAGTTGTCTGCGCCTCTTCTTGAAAAATCTAGAATATCTCTGCCTTGCTTCAATTTTTCTTCTGCAAGTCTTTCTTTAGGCCAAGCCATACCTATCCTATTAGGAAAACTAGGTCTTTCACGCATAAAAGTAAATAGGTTTTAGGACAGGATTGCTTCTTTTTCTAGCGCCTTTTCGTCTTTGATAACAATATGCCGACTATTATATCCTATAAGTCGCATTTTCTCAAACTTTTTAAGCTCGATACTTACTGTTTCTCGAGTTACTCCAATAATAGCAGCTATATCTTTATGAGTAAAGGGGATTTGAATCTCTTTCCCTTTGGATGTATCTATACCAAAATCTCTACTGCAAATAAGAAGAATTGAAGCAAGTTTTGAACTTGCGTTACCAAAAACAAGATATTCCATTCTTTTAAGAGCCATTTGGAAACGGTGGATAATATGATTATTGACTTCTTTGAAAACATCAATATTGTCGTTTATAAATTTACCAAACTCTTCCTTACTTGCTCTTTCTATCTCAACTGGGGTTAATGCCTCAAAATAATAAACGCTTGGGGTGCCTGTAAAACTCCAAACTACAGGAAAAAAATCTCCAGGCTTATAGATAAGTAGAGTTAAATCTTTACCTTCGTAAGAAAGAGAATACAATCTTACATATCCTTTTTTGAGAAAATTTATTCCCTGAGGTATTTCCCCGGGACGAAGAAATGTCTCTCCTTTTCTGTAGTGAATTGTTCTAAACTGGGAAAAAAACTTCTCAAGTTTTTCTATGGGAGACATATTAATCACGCGGAGAGTATATCACAGCAAAAGTCAGTAAGCAATCTCACAAGTTTTGTGTAAATTGTGTTACTGCATACATACTTTGCAAGATGTATATTTTTTTTTGAGAGGAGAAACAAACTATGAACGACATATACAAAGAGCCGCTATTTACATCTTGGCCAACACCATTATCCAGTGACAGCTTAAGAGAATGCTTTAGTTTTAAGAAAAAAGCTCTAAGAAGTAAAGCTAAAGGTAAGGTAAGACAATTATCCCCTTTTTCCTATTTTTTAAATCTGTTTTCAACATCCTATTAATTTAGTAGTTGACAACTATTTTAGATTATCTGTACAATGTGTCAATGTCGACAAATAAGTTTTTGATAGTTGCTCTTATTATTGCATCTTTTTTTCTAGGATCTTTAACCAATAAAGTTGCTACTCTGGAGAGAAATGGTACTTCCAGTTCTAACGTGCGGGGGGCAGCATTAGTTCCAACCGATGCTCCGCAGCAACCACCAACACAACAGGCAAAAGCAAAAGCGGTAACTGATTCAGATCATATTAGAGGAAATAAAAACGCTAAGATAACCCTGGTAGAGTATTCTGATTTTGAATGTCCTTTCTGTCAAAGATTCCATCCGGTTACACAAGAACTGTTGAAAATATATGGCGACAAAATAAGATTGGTCTATAGACATTTCCCTCTGTCTTTCCATGCAAATGCGCAAAAAGAAGCTGAGGCTTCAGAATGTATTGCGGAATTGGGAGGAAATGATAAATTTTGGAGCTTTGTTGATGCTATATTTGAAAGAACCACAGCAAACGGCACTGGTTTTGCATTGGACAAATTGGGACCACTCGCTTCTGAACTCGGAGTAAATCAGGTTCAATTCCAAAGCTGTTTAGACTCTGGAAAGTATGAGCAATTAGTTAAAGATCAACTTGCAGAAGGAACTGCAGCTGGCGTAAACGGAACCCCATCGATTTTTATAATTAACTCCAAAGGAGAAAGCAAATTAATAGTAGGCGCACAACCAATTGATGCTTTCAAAACCGCAATCGATTCTGCTTTGAAATAATCCGCTACTGATTTTGGGCGAGCGTTAAAACAAAGCTATCCTCAAGTCTCATTTTGCGATTGAAACAAAGAGCGTTAAATTTTTGTGAGCGAACGCATCAGGGGGATTCCTCAGCGAGCTTTAGCTTGATTGAAGAGGGGGTGCAAATCACCCGATAAGTGAGCGAGCAAAAATAGCTCGACTTTCACTTCGCAAAGAGCTTTTGGTACTTTTTGCGGAAAAAAGTACAGAAAAAAATTATTGGCTGTGCTCTAGAAGTGAAACAGAAATTGCCATAACTACAACACCAATAACCAGAAGTGTGCTTTCAATAAGAGCAAAGCCTTTTCTTTTCTCATGATGTATCTCAGGTATTAAATCTGAGGAAGCAATATATATAAAAAATCCTGCTGTTACTGCAAGAAGCATAGGGATATAGGCTTCCAAAATATTACCCAAAAGATAAGTAATTATTGCTCCGATGAAAGCAACAGCAGCGCTTAGAATGTTTACTAAAATAATCTTTTTTGGCCTTAGTCCTTTATGAAGCATTAGACCAAAATCTCCAATTTCCTGAGGTACCTCATGAGCAAAAACAGATATGCTGGTAGCAATTCCAAGCGGCACGCTAACCATAAAAGTAGCCGCTATTACTACCCCATCGATAAAATTATGAACTGTATCGCCAAATATAATTAACGGGAGAGTAGACTTTGATTCTACATCTTTGTGAAATTCTTCATGGTGATGGAACCAATGGATGAATCGCTCTATAAGAAAAAATAATACAATGCCGAAAAGCGCCCAAGGGAAAATATTAGTGCCTGCTTCTTCTCCTTCATGAACTGCCTCAGGCAAAAGATCGAAAAAAGCAGTACCAAGTAATATTCCGGCTGCGAATGAGGCCAGAAAGTGGGAAATTTTAACCATCAGCTTTTCTCTGGACAAGAGAATTACCCCTCCGATAAGGGTTCCAATCGAACCTATAAACGTGAATAATAAAATATTTCCTAAAGTTGACATTATCAATACTAATTATATCCGATGTAGCTTGAAAAGGCGAATATTAAGATATAATGATCAATAGGCGATCTCGAAGTTTTTAAAAGTTTCTGTCGTTGAATCTTCCCACTCCACCACAACATCTTTTACTTCTGATAAAAATGGGCCTTTTTTGCAAAGAGAAATAGCTTTTTCGATTTGCTCTTTTGAACCCTGAAATAAAACCTCTACTCTATTGTCTTCTAGATTTTTAACCCATCCTGTCAACCCCAGTTTTGAAGCGTGGTGTTCTACGAATCCCCTGAAGCCTACTCCCTGAACAAACCCTGAGATAAAAACGCGTGCGGTCATAAGCTTGAACCAAATTGAGCTAATGCCCAGTATCTAATAAAGCGGCCGACAAACATAATTACAAAAAACTTGACAGGAGGATAATTTAATACTCCGGCTACAATACCTATGGCATCAAAAAACGGATTCGGAACAATTGCAAATATAAAAGTTATCAATGCTCCATGCCTATGAAAGTGTTTTTCCAAAATCCTTATTGCTTTATGTTTGTCTAATTTTTTCTTCGCCAATCTTCGGCCTGAGTGTCCAAGCAGAAAGCCGATCATATCCCCCAAAGATGCGCCTATGGCGGCAACTATGGCGACAAGAATCGGAGAATACAAGTTCCCGCCGCTTATGATTGTCAAAAATGCCGGTCCCGAAACAAAAAAGCCTGCGCTGGAAACTAGATTAATTATAAAAATACCTATAATTCCAAGAGATGAAGCATCTTTGAAAAAATCTCTAAAAACATAAAATCCCAACGACAGAAGAATAGATGAAGCAAATATTATTACAGCGAAAAATTTACTTCTCACTTTTTTTTGCCTCCCGACTCGCTTTATCCTTAATCATTAATCCCTTATCATTACGCAGCTGCTTTAGTTTCCACATAAAAAGCGCTCCTTTATTTTTGGCATTGCTGTCAGAGACAAAAGAAAGAGCTTTTTCAAGAATTGACCTGTGAATTGTTTTTGCCAATTTTATATAAAGTCCCCTATGTTTGTAATCATCAAGCTCTTCTGACAAATAAATCCCGAAGGACTGGAACTCGCGGGAAATATATTTGTCTTCAACCGGCTTGAAATTCTTCAGAATTTGCCCAACCTTCTGCATATTAGATTAGATGTTTTGAAGTTGGATTCTTTTGACGCTCTTGACCTTGACGTTTTTGATCTTTTGACATCTTGAAATCAAGAATCCTATTTTTCAAGTATTCATCGCGTCAAACGCGATTCAAAATCAAGGATATCCAACTTCCCACTTCAAAAATTCTATTTGTTATTAAATCTGTTCATGGCTTTTTCAAGACTGTCTTCCAAAGAAGTTTCAATTGCATTTACTCCTCTTTTTATAAGGTCTTTTAATTTCCCTCGTTCTTGCCCCACAAAATTTCCCAAAACATAATCTTCAACATTCTTATTCTGAATTCTGAACTCTGCCCGCTTCGCCGCGAGGTGAGAATTCTGAACTCTGGTTCCGATTCCCATCCTAAATCTCCAAAATTTGTCAGTTGCAAGATTTTCCAATACCGATTCAACCCCGTGGTGGCCTCCTGATGCTCCTCCAAATCTAATCTTCATTGACCCCAAAGGCAAATCAATATCATCATGAATAATCCAAACACTGTCCGCGGAAATCTTGTAAAAATCTGTGATAATCTTTATTGCAAGCCCTGAGTTATTCATGTAAGTTTGGGGTTTTGCAAGAATCACTTTTTCAAAAGAAGCTTGGCCTGAGGAGCGACGCGACGAACGGCGCTGCCATTCGATTTGGGAAATTTCACTTTTGAATTTCCTTGCATCTTCCCAAACAGTATTTTTTGCGCTTTGGAAGTCCTTAAGAAAATGCTCGATTACCTTAAAACCCAAGTTATGTCTGGTATTTATATATTTCTCTCCTGGATTTCCGAGCCCCACAATCAACTTCATAGTAAATTGAAAATCTTAAATAGTAAATTTACATTTCAAATTTAAAGTTTGCAATGTGTATTTACAATTTACTATTTCCTATTTAAAATTTCAATGACTTCTTCATCGCTTACTTGCGGAAAATATCTGTAAAATTGGCTAACAGACGTAAGAGCGCTTGGAATTTTCAAAGAAACTACTCTGTCAAAGTATTTTTTAATATTTCTTAATGAATCTTTTGCTATCACAGGCGTAGCCAGGATAATCTCTTCTGCTTTCTGTTTTTTGACGTAAATTTCGGCGCAAATTGCTGTTGCTCCTGTTGCAATCCCATCGTCAACGATCAGAACTTTTTTATTCTTCAAAGAAATTTTGTTTTTAAGTTGTTTTTGCAACCCCCTTGCTTCTTTCCATTTAATATTTTGTGCGTTTTTAATATATTCCTCATTCACGTTTAAATGCTTGATCAAGTCTTGGTCAAAGTAAGAAGTTTTGTCAAAAGTTACAGCTCCAATTGCCAGTTCCGAATTGAAAGGCGCGCCTATTTTTTTAACTGAAAGTGGCATTAGCGGAATTTTAAAGTGGTCAGAAACTTTTTTTCCCAAAACTATTCCTCCGCGAAGAAGTGCGACAACCACAAAACCATTCGTTATTACTTTTTTAAGCTTTGATGCTAATTTATTGCCCGCATCTTCTCTGTCTTCAAACATATCCACCAATTACTAATTTCTAAATAAATCCCAATTCCCAAATCCCAACTTAGAAATTAGGTCAATTAGTAATTAGAACTTTCTTTTCAAAATTTAAGTCCTAATTGCGCTTCTGAGTTAACAATCTTTACATTATTCGCAACTTTTTCCTGCCAGATCTTTACTTTTCCATATTCTCCATCATATCCCGGGTCGATAAAAATATCTCCGCGTCTTACCTTTTCAACTCCTTGCGCAACTTTTTCTCCAAACTTTAAAGAGATATCAGAAAGAGGAGTTTTGAGAAGAATATTAAGTTCCGAACCAAAATCCAGACACATTTCGTCAAATTTAATTTTAACTTTCTCACTCTGGACAGTTGCTTCCATGCTTTCGGCAATAATCTCATTTAGGGGAACCAATTTTACAAAAGGCGGATGAATTCCTTCTGGGTCTTCGATCCAAAAAACTCCATTTTCGTTCAACTTTGAATTTTGAATTTTGAACTTTGAACTTCGTGCAACTTGTTGCACGCGATACATAACGCCTTCTGTAAGACGCCTGCTGCACACAGGACATATATTTCCATCCCGCTTAATTTGTTGTGGACTTTTGATGACTTTGCAATTCCTATGCCCTGTGTAATGATATTTCCCCTCTTCCGGGTAAAACTCAATCGTATAAGCAATCCTCGCATCATTTTTCATCTTCCATTTCTCATCTTTCATTTTCATCTGGGAGACAATTGCCTTACCAACATCGTCATAAGTTAATGTGTCTAATGTTTTGTCTATTTTAAACACAGTTGCTTCTCTTCCCATTTTAGGCAACGAGTGCGCGTCGGAAAAAGAAAGAATTGAGCGATTTTCAAGTTCCGGAATCTGCCAATTCATCCAAGGGTCTGATGAAATTCCTGTTTCAATTCCATAAATATAATTTGATAAATCTTCAAAGCTTTCTTTAATTGAGTCAAATCCCGATGCCGATCCGAAAACACCAAAATGAGGAGTCCAAGCATGGCATGGGATCAAAATAATTTTCTTATCAATATTTAAAAGCAGCTCAAGCAGATTTTTTGAAGAAAGTCCGATAATCGGCCGGCCGTCTGATGACAAATTGCATCCTCTTGCAAGAAGCGCTTTATTTATTTTTTCAGCAGTTTCAATACCGGGCGAAAAAACTAAATTATGAATCCTCCGCAATTTATCCCCTTGCTTATAAATACTCGCAATCTCGGTCGTTAAGATAAATCTTACGTCATTTCTCATTTCTAACTTCTCATCTCTCATTTTGTAAACCCCTTCCCCCGCTTCATCCAATTGGTTTTTTATTTCCCTAAACCACAAAGGATGGGTAAAATCAGAGGTGGTTAATAAATTAATTCCTTTCTTTATAGCCCATCTTGCCATTTCAGGAAGAACCATATTTTGGGAAACCGCTCGGGAGTATTTGGAGTGAAGATGTAAATCCGCCACAAATTCCATAAACTATTTTTTCCCTTGTTGATTATACATCTCTATAAGTTCTTTTACCGAAGTTGCGTCTTCGGGCTTCTTGTCTGAGGTTCGAAAAGAAACTAAACGAGGAAATCTCAACGCATAACCCGGATCCTCACCAATTTTGCCTGCTGTGTGAATTGGAGATCGAGTTATCTCATCTGCCAAAACCTCAATAACTATTTTGGGCATAACCCAAACGCTTGGAGTAATGAGTGAATTAACTCTTGCCGGTTTGCTTTTAACTTTTAACTTTTCACTTTTCACTTTTATCTCCCGCCACTCCTCGTCTGTTAGTCCTGTTCCGATTCTGGAAACAGTTACAAATTCATCTTTTTTGTCATCATAAATTCCAACCAAAAGTGCTCCTGCTCCAAAAGCAGTTCTTTTTCCTTTGCCCGAGATATAACCTAAGATTACGCAATCAATTGTGTCCTGCAACTCTCCGGATGAGTTTCTTTTCAATTTTACCCAATTGAAATTTCTTGCTCCGGCCTCATACTTGCTGTCCAATTTCTTCACAACCACTCCCTCAAGACCTTTGGAAATCGAATCATCCAGCATGGCCTGAAGTTTTTTGGAATCATCAATAATTTCTCCTGGCGCCGGAATCAAAATATCATCACCATTAATTGTTTCTTTTAAAATTTTTGACCGCTCTTTCAAAGGCTTATCTATCAAGGATTCTCCATCTTTATAAAGCATGTCAAAAACAAATGCCTTAAGAGGCAGGCTCTTTGCCATTTCCGCAATGTCATACTTTCTCCGTCTTTTGGTAGTTTCTTGAAACGGCAGAAATTCTTCGGACTCTTTTTGATAAGCCAAAGCTTCCGTATCTAAAATTGCTGTTTTTGCTTTCACTTGTTTTAGCGTTCCTTCAATTAATTCCGGAAACATGTGTGTCATATTTTCTAGATTTCTTGAAAACATAGAGACTTTGTCTACATCTTTGTGAATCTGAACCCTAAATCCATCAAATTTTGGCGTCGCATGTACTCCCTTTGTCTCCGTTGTCCCCTTTGTCCCATCTGTCTCCTCAGGAAGCATTTTCTCAAATACTTTTGTGACATTTGGAAGTCTTTCGCATCTTTCTGAACGGATTGGCTTACCAACCTGAACTTTCAATTTCTCGACTGCGGATAAACCGGAAGTCCACAAAGTCTTGGCAATTAAACCCAGATCAGAAGTCCTGTTATAAGCGCCTTCCAAAAATTTCCTTTTACCTTTATCTCCTAATTTTGCCAAGGCTAACCCATCCAAAATTGTCGGGTCCCCGATTCCGAGCCGAAGATTTCCCAAAGGAATTCTCACCAAATATTTTGCGGAAACAGAATCCATTTTTTTAAGAAGATCTGACAGAAGAGTCTGTCTTTTCCCAACCGTCCCCTCCCCTGATGTTTTTGCAATTTTAAATAATACTTCGCAAACTTCTCCTACTGTCAGTTTTGAGTTTTGAGTTTTGAGTTTTGAGTTCAGCTGCTGCGCAGCTGCCCCCATGTCTCCAAGCTTTGAATACAATTTCAAAACTTCTTCTTTTGAAATTCCAATCGCATTGGCAATAGAGGCAGCAACTGTTTTTTCCGCCATGCCGATTTCCAAAGCTTGAAAAAACGGCGCAATTCTTCCTTGGGTTAAATAAATAATTTTTTCAATCTCCTCTTTACCTGAATGTTTGAAAAGATCTGACAAAATATCAATTAGGGCTAGTCTTGAAGACGTTGCCTCCAATTTTTCAAAATATTCCGAAAGTTGCGAAAATGTCATTTGGGTTGAGTGAAATTTTCTATATTATACCAAACTTACTGGGGAGTTTGGGATTGTGAAGCCGCAGAATTCTCTGCTCTAACGGTTATTATCTGTTGCATAAACTCTCCAAATTGCGACAGGTTAAAAGGTTTAGACAAAAGAGCTGCTATTCCATAGTCTTCCATTACGGATGCTTGCGTTTCAGGATTACTTAAACCTAATCTGCCCAAGTCTCCGCTCATCAGCCCAACTGTTATATCCCATCCGCTTTCTTTTATTTTTTTAGCAAGCTCTAATCCTCCCATTTTAGGCATCTGTCCATCTGTTATAACAACATTAAATTTGCCTTTGTTGTTTTTTAAAATTTCAAGAGCCTCCTGCCCATCTGCAGCTGTTTCAATCAAGCCAACTTGCGATGGAACGGTACTTGTTTCAATAAAACCCCCCATCATCATACGAATGCCTCGTTCATCTTCAACTACCAATATATTTAATTTTTTCTGTTCTTTCTCCGGTGATTCTAACTGTTCTGCGTTTGAATCCTGACTCATAATATTTATTTCATTATGTATTTTGCGCCTTTGGTAACTCCTTGTTTTTTTATAATACCATTTTTTACCAAAACTTTCAATTCATTCAAAATCGTGTCCTCGGAAACCATTGGGAAAAGTTCCTCAAATGCTTGGTTTTGCAAAAAACCGGTTTTCTGAATGTATTCGATTATCCTAAGCTGGCGATCTGAAAGTAGAAGCGGTTTTCCTCCTAATTTTTCTCTTAATTTTCCATCCACTGATATTTTTTCAACTTTTTCTTTTATTTTGGAAAGCTCAATCGCAAGACCTTCTGTAAAATATTCCAGCCATTTTGTTAAGTCGCCGTTTTCTTTTGCAACACTTTGCAAAGCTGTATAATAGTTGCTCGCATTTCTATCAAAGTACTCTTCCAAAGAAAAGAATTTTCTTATATCGTACCCTTGCATAAATAAAATTAGGGTTGACAAAGCCCGGGCAACCCGGCCATTTCCATCCGTAAAAGGGTGAATTCTTACTAACTCATAGTGAACAATTCCTGATTCCAAAACTGGATGAATATCCTGATTCTGCTTTGCAGAAATGAATGCCAGTAAATCTTTAACTTGTTCTGCAACAAGGTCTGCTTCAGGAGGACGAAAAGACACTTGTCCCGTCTGATTATTTTTGATAACAACCTGAGTTTTTCTGTATTCCCCGCATTTTTCCGGCGGCAAAATCTTGTTAATTGTTATCCTATGCAATTTTTTAATTAATTCATCATTAATCATTAATCCTTTGTCATTAATAAAATCCATTGTTTTTCTATAATTAATTACCTCCTGAATATCCCGTTCCCGCGCTACGACATCTTGTCCTGCCAAAACTTTCTCGGCCTGGGTTAGATTTAATTCATTTCCCTCGATGTGGGTTCCATAATGCACAGTTCGGATCAATGCATCTTCCCGAAACTGCCTTTCGTAATACGGCAAAAGCGGAGCATGGTCTATGACTTCTTTTGAGGCCTCAATGATCCCAATATTTTTTAAAATCTTGTTGGAAATTAGAAATTGCGGCGTGTACACACCATTAATTACCTCATATTTCCCGAAAAAATGCAACAAAACAAAGTTCCTAGATCTTTTTGACGAGGTCGGAGAATTTACTTACAACACCTCTAGGACTATTCTCCTCAATAATTCTTAAGACAAATTCACCTAGCGGCATTGGCGATTTTTCTGAAAAGTAAAGTATTGAAAACGCAGTATCGTAACCTTCAATGGTACTGGCAACCTTTTTAATACTATCTTTTACTGAAAAGTGAACTAGATTTCTCCCAAAACTGAAATTTCGGCTTTCAGTACTACTGCAGGTCAGTACTAGATCTCCCAAGATTCCAGGCCTTGCTGCTTCATCCATTTCATAATGAAGGTTTTCAGCTAACTTTCTAAATTCTTCATAGGCAATTGTTATTAATTTTGCTCTGGTATTTTCTTTAAATCCTAAGCCATCTGCTATTCCGCATGCAATTGCATATACATTTTTCAAAGCTCCTGCCAATTCGAGTGCTTCAACTGATTTCGTAGGTCTTACTCTAAAATAATCAGTCTCAAAAAGATTGCATATTTCCTGTATTTTTCCGTTGTATCCTCCTAAATTAACTAGGGTCGGCAATTTGTTACTTACTTCTTGTGCGAAACTCGGTCCTATCAAAGTAAAATATTCAATTTCCGTTCCCAACATCTCTTTTACTATTTGTGATGGAGTTTTTTGAGAAGACTTTTCTATGCCTTTTGCAGAATTTACAATTACTGCTTTTTTCAAATTGCGGCCGTAATTCTTCATTACTCCTCTTATCGCTCGTGTTGGAATTGCAATAACTACACAATCTAAAGGCTCTATTTGACTTTTCTTGTCCCAACAACTGACTTCATGACCATTTGAAGAAAGAAGTTTGCTTAAAGCAGTACCCCATACCCCATTACCTAAAATATTTATCCGCATATAAGAGTAACCATTATAAACAAAAACCAGAAAAAACTCAAAAGTTAAACTACTAAATCCTTCATCACCCTAGGAATCTCATCCGCTAGGTCCGAAGCGTTGAAGTAGTAGCCGACTTTTGCAAATAAACTTTCTCCTGCTTTCTTATTGATAAAACTTGCTGCACTTGCGACCAAAAATGGGTCGTCATTTTTACAGTAAAGCCCAGCAACTAATCCTGCCAAAACATCTCCTGTCCCGCCTTTGGTCATCCCCGCATTTCCCCCCGAAATCCTTACGCATTTATGCGGCGAGCAAACAACATCCACCGGCCCTTTTAATAAAATCGTGCAATTATACTTCTTCGCCATTTCCCTAATCATTCTTAAATCTTTAATCTTAAATCTTAAATCAAAGATCTTTTCAAACTCTTTTACATGGGGCGTAAGTATGCTGTTGGAGGGAATAAAAGATGGGGCACTGGTCTGAAGACTACCTCCATCTACCACCCATTTTTTGTCCGGATACTTTTTCAATAAATTTTCCGTCAAATCCTTAGTGTCGTCATCTCCGACCTCTTCTCCATTTTTTCGCGGCAGACCGGGACCGATCAAAATACAATCGGATTCTACAATATAATCCCCAATCTTATTTCTTGGCACCACAATTCCGTCTCTAAACTCTTGCTTGGCTTTTGCAACAATCTGACTATTTTGCGGAACCGAGGAATAAAAAACCATATCAACAATTCGAGACGCGACTTTCAAAGACCAGAGAGAGGCTGCGTGAAAAAGCTGGGACCCTCCAATAATCATTAACTTTCCATTTTGCCCTTTGTGCGAATTGGGCGGCGGAATATAAAGTTTTTTAAAAATTTCAGGGTCAAATTTCTCCATTTATTTCTTCAATTCTATCACATTTAGATCTTTTAGAAGCTCCTTGCCTACAAATTCCCTGTGTGTTGTGGTAATAATTGCTTGCCCGCCGTAGCCAAGGCGTTGGAGGGTCTGGTCTAAAACCAAACTTATATGCTTTTCATCCAGTTCTGAAAAAATATCATCCAAAAGAAGAACTGGCCGCTCACCTGTTGTCTTTTCGACATAAGCCAATTCTAAAATTTTCAACTGTAAAACCGCAAGTCTTTGCTGTCCCCTAGAACCAAAATACCTAATGTCCACTGATTCGGATTCATTCGCATTAATTTTATTTGGATAAATTCGTATAATAAGGTCGTCTCTGTGAGGCCCAACCAAGGTTACACCGGCTCCAACTTCCGCATCTTTATATTGCAAAAGCCGATCTTTTGAAATAATGCTTTTGTCATAAAATATTTCAAAATTCAGAATTTCTTTTCTTGAGATTCTTAAATAATCAATAAATTCTTCTCTTTTTTTTGTAATTTTTTGGCCTTGAACTATCAAGAGATTGTCCCAATACGCAAATTCTTTTTCCGATCTTGCGCCTGTTTCTTGTGCTCTATGCAAAAGCGCATTCCGCATTCTTAATCCCTTTTCATAAAATGTCATTGCCAAGCGATAATCGCGATCTGTCTGAATTAATATATTGTTTATAAAGCCTCGCCTTTCCCCGGGACTGCCTACGATAATTTCAAGATCATTTGGCGCAAAAAGAACTGCAAAAAAATTTCCGACAAAATCCACTTTTCGCTTATTTACTCCATTGACCAAATATTTTTTAAAAGGAGTAATTCTCCCCCCTACGCCCTCCTTCGCTATTAGAACTTCTAAGTCTTTATCTCCAAGTTTTCCTTTGATTCTGGCAACTTCTTCACCAAATTTTACCAATTGCTCATCTTTATCAATTCTAAAACTTCCCCCCCTTGCCATAAAAAAAATAGCTTCAATTAAATTGGATTTACCAGCCGTATTTGGACCAACAACTAAAGTGGTATTTTCAGAGAAATTAAAACTTGTTCTTTTGTAGTTTCTGAAGTTTTGAAGGCTCAAGTGTTTTAAATGCATGAAATCTCAAATCTTAGATCTCAAATGTCAAATCTACATCTGTAAATCTCAAAACTTCGTCATCTAAAGATTTTAGATTTTAGTTGTGGTTTTGAGTTTTGCGATTTGAGTTCTGAGATTATCCTATGACTGTGCCGACAAATTTTTTTCCGTTAAGGAAGTTTTCCAGATTTTTCAAATGAGCTCCATCCATAACAATAACTTTGACCCCTAAATCCTGAGCTTTTTTGGCTGCAACAGGATCAAAAGGCGCATTTATTCCGGGAATCCATTTGTCTCCAACTATTTTTCTAAAATCAGGCCATGAAATTTTGTCATAAGATTTTGCGTCTTTAAATTTTCTTGGATCTTTATTGTAAACTTTGTCAATATTACTCAAATTAATAACTGTTTTTGCCCCATAATCCTCACAAAGCAAAACTGCGTCATAATCCGTAGACCATCCCGGCTTCCATCCAGCCGCAACAACAACCGGCTCTGTGACTTTCCTTATAATTTCATAATGTTTGAGTATATATGGATGGGCAATGTCTCTAAAAACAGTCCTAACCAAGTGGGCATTTAATTTTGTTGCATGAATCCCAATCCAGTCCAAATCATCATGAGTAAGTTCGTGGCCCAAAACTGTGCGGCCTGCGTCTCTATAGTGGCGCGCTGTTGTTCCGCCTCCTATAACCAAAAAAAACTGGCGATTTGGATTTTTCGCCAGCTGCTTTCTGATAAAGCTATTAAATTTTGAAAGGAAAGTAGTGTCGATCCCTCCGTTGGGAACAACCAGGGATCCGCCTACCGAGATAATAACCTTATCTTTATAGCCACTTCCCATAAATTCCCTCTGCTATTTTCTAATTGTCAATAGTAACACAGAAATAAAAAACAAGCAAGAAGAAACAAACAGCTTTATCTCCGGAAGGCGGGGCAAAAATAAGTGCCCGCGGCCAGCCAAGAGTTATTTTTATCATTGCCCTCGAAAATTTTCCTAAGTCTTACCTCAATATCTTCGATTGTTTTTCCACGTATAGTGGCGTGGCCACCACGTGGCTTTACGCCAACAATATATTTTTGCAATCCAAGACGAATTGTTTCCGCCTCAGGTAATTCTGGTATATTTTACTTTTTAAACTTTGAGTTTACGAATTCAAAAATCTCATTTCTGAATCTTTCTTTTGAAAATTTTTGCGCGTGTTTTATTATTAACTCTCTGTCAAATTTCATTTTCTCAAACTTACGGATTGCTTCACTTAAATGACCTGCCTTGCCGGCAGGCAGGTTTAAATCATTAAAGTAATAAAGAACTCCCGTCTGCCCGTCAATTATCGTTTCCAAAATTCCTCCTGACGCAAAGGCGATAACTGGCGTGCCAACTGACATTGCCTCAACCGGAGTTATTCCAAAATCTTCATCTTCGGCGGCAAAAACAAAAGCCTTCGCATTTCTCATTAACTTTATTTTCTCTTCATCGCTCACTTCCCCGAGAAATTCTATGTTGGAATTTTTGGAACTTAAATCTGCCCCTGCAAACCCTCTTCCAAAAACCTTAAGTGGTAAATCTAATTTTCCAAAAGTTTTAATTATCAAATCAATGTGTTTTGGCCTCGCAATTCTTCCTCCTGCGAGGAAGTAAGGAGTAGATGGCGGACCTGCCCGTAACGCCAGCAAGCTGTCTTGCATGGCGGGTGGGTAAATCACACTTGAATCTTTCCTGTAAAACTTTTTAATTCTTCCCGCTACATTGTGGGAATTTGCGATGAAAAAATCTACATTTTGGCTAGACTTAAAATCCACAAGGCGCAAAAAATGATTCGCAATTTCTCCAAAAACTCTAAAAATTAAATTATTTTTCCATTCTCTTGCAGTTGCATAACCATAAAGATACCTTGGCGGCGTGTGGCAATATTCCACAATTTTTAATTTTAAATTTTTAATTTTAAATTGCTTAACATATGCGCCAGTGGCGGAAACAATTACCACATCGAATTTAGAAAAATCAAAACTTTTGAACACAAAAGGTGCTATAAGCCGAATCGGGCTTATTAGCTTATTTTTAAAAGGCAAAAACTGTAACCATGATGTTCTGATATTCCAATTTTTAAATCTCTCTTTATGCGGACCCAAAAATTCCGGTAAATAAACAGATGTAAAAACTGGCGCGTCCGGCCAAATCTCATGCAGCGCTTCCAAAACACGCTCGGCACCACCATACTCCTTGATGTAATCATGCGCTAAGGCTATATTCATAATAGTCCCATCTGTTCTGCTTCTGGTTTTTCTTTGCCCGCAGAAGCCTTGGCGAAGGCGGGTCGCGGGTCGCTTAATCGCTTTAACAAGCTTTTGAAGCCGAATTTCTCAAATTCCTTCTTCAGACCTTCTTTATCAAAAAATTTTATGCTTGATTTTTCAATATCCAAAGTTATCGGGGCGTCCAAAACAACTCCCGCCAGTTTTTGCGCAAGTCCTGCAGCTTCCGCACCTTCTGCAAGTTTTAAAGCAAGATTTGGATTTTTGGCTTTGATTTTTTCCAAATTTTTATATATATTTTCCAGGTTTTTGTATTGATTAATAAGGGTCGACGCGGTTTTGGGACCAATTCCTGCTACGCCAGGATAATTATCTGACGGATCTCCAACCAGCGCTTTGTAATCAACCATTTGGGAAGGTTTAATCCCATATTTTTGAAAAACCAAAGCTTCATCATAAACAATCATGTTGGTCAAACCTGTAATCGGCGCGATCATTTTGACATGATGATTAACAAGCTGCAGCAAATCCCGATCTCCTGAAACAATCAACGTTTCTATGTTTTGAGTTTTGAGTTTTGAGTTTTGAGTTTGATAGGCTATCGTACCTATCATGTCATCTGCTTCATATCCGTCAATTTCAAAAATTTCAACTTTTGCCCTTTCCAAAATATCATGGACAAATTTGATTTGCGGAATTAGCTCATCTGACATCTTAGGACGTTTTGCCTGATAACCGACAAATAATTCTTTGCGGAAAGTCGGGGCTTTTTTGTCAAAACAGACTATTATAAAATCAGGCTTTTGATCCTCCAGAATCTTAAGAAACATTGAGAAAAACCCATAAACAGCGTTAACCACAATTCCATTTTTGTTAGTCAAAGGAGGCAGGGCATGATACGCCCTGTGCAAGATAGCGTTGCCGTCGATTAATATAAGCTTTTTCACAATGACATTTTAACACAAATTATAGACGGCAACTCTCCCGCTCCAACTATTTGATCTATTTTGTCCTATTGAATTGCTTTTCAAAATTCTAGTATACTTAAAACGTGAAACAAAAAACCAAAGCAGAAGAACTTGCCACGAAAAAGGACTTAAAACTTCTAGGGCAATCTTTAAGGGGAGAAATGCAGGAGCTAAAAGGAGAACTAAAAATAGAAATACAGGAAATGCGCGGAGAACATAAGCAATACAAGGATGAAGTATTGACCAAACTTGATGACATATCGGGTCAGCTCGAGGACTTACAACAAGATATAGTTTTATCTATTCACCAGACCTCACAACTGCGTGAAGAAGTTGAAAACCACGAGAAGAGAATTAAAATCCTTGAAAAAGCTCCCCAAGCAGTATAATCGTTTGCTTGACTAAATCTTCAATAAGAGTTTAATATAAAACTATGGAAGAAACTCCTCTGCGATACCCAATGGAGAAACGAAAATGGAATCTTAAAGCTCTTGCTTTTTTGGAAATAGGAGTTTTTGAGATTGTTTTTGTAGGGATTGTTCTCTTTTTACTCTTCGGAACACTTAACTATTTCAACATTCTTTCTGTCTCAGACGCATTCCCCAAATATCTCAGCTGGCTGCCAAGACAAACAACTCAAACAAAAAATATCTCATTAAACCAGCAGAATATTGTATTTTCACCAACTCCTGTTATCTCCCTTGAAAAAAATGCAAAAGACACTTTAGCAAACTTTCTGCCAAAAATTCTTAATGCGTCCTTAATTCCTTCAAAATCAGACATGATAGTTACTCAAGACAAAATTACTAAAGATAGTTTTACTATATCCTGGGAAAAGAAAGAAGGAACAATAAGCGCAGTATTTATATTACCTGCAAATCCGGAAGAAATCTCATCACTTAATATCCAACTTCCTACAACACAAGCTTCTTCGCCTTCCATACAGTCTGCTGAAGCAACAACCAGTTCATTATTTGTTATTCAACCTAATGGAAAATGGGGATGTAAGCCTCTTTATGACAGAACTTACTGTGAAAATTTTTGGGAAGAGAATGATGGAATAAGAAGAGGAATAAGTATGTATGGACCATTTACTATTCTAAATGGAACAGCAGGCTCAATTGTTAGCTTCTGTCAGCACGGTAAAAGCGCTGCAACTATTTACAGTTGGAAAAGCTGTACGGCCGAATTCGCTGATACAGGAATTTAAAATTTGACAAACCCGCAGCATAGCATTACAATCGGTTTAAATGGAGGCAAAAGATATGGTGGGTCCAGAAGGTGGTCACAGACGAGGCATATTTTTTAGATCAACTCCTGCACAAGAGAGAGTTGGAGTTATTGTTCCTCCCAAGCCTCAACCAGTGCTTGAACCCTCGGGTGAACCTGAACCCAAAAAAACAAAACGATCATTGATTCAAAGACTACTGAATAACCTTGCTCTAAGGTGGACTCTCGCAGGACTGGGTCTTGCTAGTGCGGGAGGCATTGCTTACCAATTGGAAGTCCCTGCCGTCCACAGAACTGTAAATAATTTATTGGGAATAGTATCTGCAAGAGATGTACCAAATACATTTGATAATACCAGAGACGAAGGATTAATTGGAGAAAATAACATTAATCATGGTAATTTGTCTGAGGTTCAAAGTCAATTTCCAGAACAGATTATTGAAAAAGGTAATACGATTAGTCTTATTTTGCCATTTATTCTTCCAGAGGGAACGACAGCAAGCTATATAAAAAGTCTGTCTGATAGACTTCCAACAGAAGAATTACAGAAACAGGCACAAGCAGAAAATGACAAGAACAATATAGATTTCGTTTTGCCAAAAGGCACAGTCATAGTATCTCCAGTAAATGGCAACGGAGCTATTGGTTTTGGGACTTCCGAGTCTGGACAGGATGCAACTAAGGCATATGGAGCGGCAATTGTTTTCCATGATAAGTCAGCTAACAAAACTTACTTAATAAAGATATTTTCTTTAGACCAGACCCCATTTGAACCAATCATAAATATTCCACGATTTGATGATAAACAATACTTTAGAGATACGGGATGGAAAGATCTTCCAATGATCGATCGGGCTACCCCCCTTATACAAACTCAGAACGATAATCAGCAAGTAAGAGTGTCTGTGGAGGCATACGAGGGAGAAAGAATAGGGCCAGAAGCTACGATAACTGATAAAGCTTTATATTTATTAACTCCTCAATTCTTTACAACCAAAGATTCTCTGGGACAAGATCATGTCTTCATGCTTTTGCAGAAAAATTAAATCATGCTACAATTAATTAGTGCAAAAGAATTTATTCTCGTCTATAGTTAAGTCGCTTGTAATTTTCCTTTCTGTAGTTATCTTTGTTCTAATAATTCCTCAAAAAATATTTGCTCAGACTTGTACTTCTTGGTGGGCGACACAATCTAGTCTGCCTTCTTGCAGTAGCAATCTCTTTCAGCAAGACTGTACTGGATCTGGTGGATTTACAGGCACTCAATGTTGCACTACTCCAATTGCTCAAGGAGGATTAGGATACGACTATTGTGAAAATCGACCACGCGGCATTACTCCCCTTTATGAATTTCGCTGTTGCAATAATCTCCCCACCCCCACTCCAACCCCGACTAATACACCAACCCCCACCCCCACCCCAACCCTCTGGCTGATAAAGGGCACTGTATATTACGATAATGACAATAATGGTGTATTTGATAGGAATGCAGGCGATGATGACTATGGTAGCGGAGCCCACATTCTAGTAAAGGATGTAACTGCAGACAATCTTTTAGGTCCCTACATTACAGATTCATTTGGGGTTTACCAGACTCCCCGCATCTGGCCGGATCAGCACTCAGTTAATGTAACACTTACTACATCTCCTCCTGCCGGCTGCACAGTTACCAGCGCTAATCCTGCCAATCGTCTTATGATTTCGGATGCAACTGTTAACTATTCTATTTATTGTCCTTCCCCCCTGCGGCAGGATGCAACAGTTATTCATGCACTCTGAATTTCTATAATGGTCCTTCCTGTAGTGTTTTTTCCCTCTCAAACACCTCTACCTTTTGCGCAGCAAGCGTAGATCTCAGCTGCCAGCCAAACGGCAGTAACTCTATGCAGAATACTAATTGCATTATCACAGGTTCCTGTTCCTGCGCCATTCCCACCCCGGCTCCAACCTCAACTCCCACTCCAACCCCTATCCCCACTTATTCCATATCAGGAAAGATTTTCAATGATGTCAATAGCGATACAAAAAGCATTGGAGACTCCAATTACACAGGCGCTATTGCAATAACCAGGCTTCCTGCTTCAGGCTCTTATTCAAGTCCTGTTGGGACAGGAAATTATTCTTTTAACAGTCTTCCTTCGGGCCAGTATGCAATTACTTATTCAGGACTGCCTGCAGGATATAGCTTCACATATCCGACAACTCCAGGAAACTCCCTTATTGTTAATGTCGGAGCAGGGTGTTCTGTCCCCATAACAAGTGAGGCAAGCTGTTCCAGCGGGAACATTATTAATCTAAATAGCGGAGTGACAAATCTTGCTTCTGCCTGGTTCCAGTCCGCAGGTTCTGACATGAGATGGGACGCAGGATTTACAAATATTCTGCCTTCAGGGAAATACGCTTCAATTCCCGGCACTGGCGGAATGCCAGGTGTAATATTCTCAGGGAAAACTGCTCCTTTCTTTGGGAATGGACAAGCAAGCCCCAATCCATTTAACTGGCAAGTTGGGAGTTTTTCATATCCTGATGTTTTTACAGATACCCATAATCTGATTTACACTTCCTACAGATTCTTACTAGATACCGTGAATGCATCTGCAATTGCCAAAAAAGGAGCAGAGAGTCTTTGCAGTAATGGAGATGCTTTTAATTGCGCTTGGAACGCAAATGTTGAACATGGAGTTTATTGGATAAACAGCGATCTTAATCTTAATGGCAGCGGATATGCCTTTCCCCCAAACCAAAACTATGTAATTTTAATAAATGGAAATTTAAATATCAATGAAAAAATTTCAGTTCCCAATACTTCTACTGTTATATTTTCAGCTAAAGGAAACATAACTGTTGATAGAAGTATTGGAGAGCAGGCTTCTTCAGCAAACCCAACAATACAAGGACTTTATTCCGCAGATGTTAATTTCATAGCTGATGGCGCAAATTCCTGTCCGACTGTTGATCTAAGGCTTAACATTGCAGGTACAGTTGTTGCAAATGCGGGAAGAGGAATCGGCGGGCCAACCGGAACTTTCATAAACAACAGAACCCTTTGCGCAAACAACTCTTCCTACCCTTCTGTCAGCTTTATTGAAAGACCTGATTTCATGCTTCATTATCCTTCTTTGTCCGGATATATCCCAAGAGCCTGGCAGAACGTAGCCCCATAACAATCTTACTTGCTCCCGTGCTCTACGTGCACGCGTCGCAAGGGCGATGTTACGGGGCAAGAACCATGAGGTTGACAATAATATAAAGCACTTGTTATGCTAAATATGTATGTCTGAGCGGAAAGAAAAGAGCCCTGCCTCGCCGCCCGCTTCGCCCCGCTTCGCCGAATCGAGGCGAGCGCGATGCGAGAGTCAAGGCGGGCAGATTCTTTTGATAGTTATTCTGGTTATTATAATAGCATCAACTATAGGTCTTACTCTTGCCTCAAGAAGCATTACGAGCCTTAGGACTTCAACCGAAGAAGCAGAATCTCAAAAAGCTTTGGCTGCCGCAGAAGCAGGAATAGAGCGAGCAATACAGGGTTCTGTTCCTATAGCAGTACAGGGAAATAATCCAAGCAATAACTCTAGTTATGCCACTCAATTCACGCAGATTCAAAGCTCCAGTTTTTTAATAAACGGAGGCAATGCTGTCCCAAAAGACGAGGGAGCCGATGTTTGGTTTGTCAATCATAATGCAGATGGTACCCCGGATTATTCTTCTGCTCTGTCTCCCAATTTTCTGCATTTATATTGGGGTACTCCCCAGGAGGCATGCGGTACGTCAACAGCTCCTGCTGCGATTCAGGCAATAGTAATTCTAAGAAATAAAAATACAGGAGAAATAAAATCTTATCGTTATGCCTATGATAGCTGTCCCGCACGAATCTCAGTAAACAATTTTACTCAAGCTGATTCAGGAAGTTTTACCGTCACAGGAATTTCAAACTTCACTTTTGGAAATAGGACACCGGAAACAGGAGCAAACAGCGATCTTGCAAAAGGAGTTAATGACATTGTTTTTATGAGAGTGATTCCGATTTATAAAGACGCTGTGGTCGGAGTATATGCTTGTAATCATGCGGGAAACAATTGCACATCTTTGCCTTCTCAGGGATATATGATCACTTCAACCGGAACATCCGGATCGTCAACCATTAAGATAGTTGCATTTGAGGGATATTCACAGACTTATCTGCCTTATCTATCGTATGGCCTTTTTGTGGCCAATTAGTTTTCAAAAAAAATATGGTATTTAATAAGTCTATCGGTCTAGATATTGGCTTGACAAAAATCAAGGCAATCTCTCTCTCCCGCCAAAACAATAACTACGTTCTTGATGCCTTTCAGGTTGCACCGACGCCTGCAAAGGGCATGCTTTCAGAGTCTCCTCTGGATGAGGGTGAAATGGCTCAAGCCTTGGGGAAAACTGTAGACGATTTGAAAGTAAATAGCAAAAGTGTAAATATTGCTCTCCCTGATAATCAGGTGTATACAAAGGTTATAGAAATGCCGCCCCTCACGGACAAAGAGCTATCTTTGGCAATTTATTGGGAAGCAGAGCGTCATATTCCAGTCGCGCTATCAACAATAACTTTAGTCTGGAACGTTTTGAAGCGTCCATCAAGTCCAACGAACGAGGAAAAAATGCAGGTTTTGATGGTAGGAGCGCCAACAAATCTTATTAACAAATATCAAAAAGTACTTCAGATGGGAGGTCTTAATTTAAATTCCATAGAAACAGAAACTTTAGCAATTGTTCGAGCTTTGGTTACGCCAAATTTCCCCCCAACAATAATTGTGAGCATTGGCGCAATCAATACTTCTTTGGCGATAATTAAAGATGGAATTTTGGTTTTAACTTATTCAATACAAACAGGTGGCAATGCAATAAGTAGATCTATCGAAGCAGACTTTGGCTTAACCCCATCTCAAGGAGAAGAGTATAAAAAAACATACGGTTTTACAAAAGAAGGAGCCGGAAAAAAAATCGGTAAATCTACAGAGCCAATTCTGTCTTCAATTCTTTTGGAAATAAGAAAAGCGCTGGCCTTTTATTCCCAGAAATATAAGGACGGCGAAATAATTCAGCAAGTGTTGTTATCCGGAGGGACCGCAAGGCTTCCAGGCATAGATATTTTTTTCGCAGAGAATTTGGGTATAGAGACAGTAATTGCAAATCCTTGGAAAATTTTTGCAAATCAACAGATTTCCCCCGAAATACTCAACGGCGCAACTGATTATACTATTGCACTAGGGCTAGCAATGAGAGATATATGAATACAAATATAAACCTTCTACTGCGTGCAGATGAAGAGACGTTAAAAAGATTAAGGCGCGTCAAAAGATTTAATTTTATTGCAATCACGTCTTTGATAGGAGTTGGCAGCTTATCTCTTCTCCTGTTTTTACTAATTCAAATTATCAACCCCTCCTCTGTAAGAACACAGCAAAATGAAATTAGAGAAAAAATATCGAAGCTTCAGGATAGGCAGGCAAAACTTTTTGTTTTGAATAATAGAATAAATAATATTGAAAAGATTCTGCAAAGGAGAATTGATCTGTCTTATGTGAATAATTCCTTATTGGCAAAGATACCCGGCAGACTATTTATTGAAGATTTGGAAATTGACGACAAAGCTGTTGTTATGACAGCTCAATCAACTTCTCTCTCAGCAATTGGGGAATTAATAAATAATTTAACAGACATGGTTAGGAAAAAAGAAATAATAAAATCTTTAACCCTTAGCACCTTACTTTTTGATGAAAGCAAAAATTCTTATCAAGTTTCAGTAGAAGCGGAGTTATAAATATGAACGAAAAAATAAACGCCGATTTTAAATCTTTAAAATTCATTTTTGAACGCAACAAAAATTTCATTTTGCCATCAGTCATTATATTAGCTTGCATTGTTCTTTTTTTCCAGTTTGTGATTCCGCAATTTGGGCTTTTGTTAGCAGCGCAGGAAGAAGCCAAACAAGCATCCTTGAAGCTCCAAACATTGAAAGAAAATTTGAACGTGCTTACAAATACTGATGAGAAAGCTCTTGATGCAAGACTTAAGACTTTGAACCTTGCGTTACCATTAAATAAAGATTTTAGCGGAATCTTAAATGCTATTTACTTTGCATCTCAAAAAAAAGGTATCATCCTTGGTAATTTTTCGCTCCAAATAGGAGATTTAGAAGATACTAAGAAACAGGAGGATTTTCCATCAATAAGTTTACTTGTACCGATTAATGCGAATGCTTCAGGAGTAAATAGTTTTGTTGAAACTTTAGCCAAAACAGTTCCCCTATCAGAAGTAACCATAATAAAAGTAAAAAATGCAGCATCCAGTGTAAAAATATCTTTTTACTATAAACCCTTAGGTTCCTCGGAGTACAAAGAGGATTCACCTATACAGCCAATTTCCCAAAAAGGACTGGAAATAATAAATAAGCTGAGTCTCTTTGAGAATGTAGCTGTTTTCCAACAAATTCCTATTTCTACCTCTTCTGCGCAAGAAAGTACAACTCCCTTTTAAGATTTTTTCCGGCTAAGTAGATCAGGGCGAAGTTTATTAGTTATAATGAGCGCTTCATTATCTCTCCAATCTTTTATTTTCTTATGATCTCCGCTGAGGAGAATAGGAGGAACGTCTAAGTTTTTGAAAGCATTGGGCTTGGTGTATTGTGGGTATTCTAGAATTGGCGAAAAAGACTCCGAAGTTGTCACGCCTTTCTTTAGGACGCCATCAATAAGTCTTACCACAGCATCTACGACCAGCATTGCCGGAATTTCTCCGCCAGTAACCACGAAGTCTCCAATGGACAGTTCTTCGTCTATAAATTCTTTTGCTCTTTCATCAATTCCCTCATAACGTCCGCATACAAGAATAAGATGTTTGAGGCGGGAAAGCTCCAAGGCTTTTTTCTGATTAAAAGTTTTCCCATGGGGACTTAGAAGAATTACCCTTTGGTCTTTAGTCGTTAGCTCGCCTCGCGGCCAGCCTCGCCGGGTCTGGGCGGGCGAAGCGGGTCTTTTGCCCGCCTGCGCTTGCCTTCGGCGCGAGCTGATGGCGGGCAGGTCTTTTGTTTCAGAAATTGCTTTCTCCAGGACATCAACTCTTAATATCATACCAATTCCTCCTCCATAAGGTTTATCGTCAACAACTTTATGTTTTCCGATACCGAAATCCCGAATATTTATAAATTCAATATCAACTTTCTTTTGCACTTTCGCGTTTTTTATAATGGAATAGTCAAAAGGACCTTGGAACATTTCGGGGAAAAGAGTCAGGATCGAGATATTCATAGAAGCTGGGAAGACGTGGTTTCGGTCAGCGCGATATTTATTTTCTTGTTTTGTTTTATTGCAGCTATTTTAACAACATTTCTTATGGCTCTTATTATCTTACCATTTTTGCCAATAATCTTACCCATGTCGGAAGGAGCGACAGAAATAGCGAAATTTATCATGCCGTTATCTTCTGTTTCAAAAATTTCTACCTTCTCGGGGTCATCAACGATTTGAGTGACAATGTATTCTAATGCTTTTTTCATAGATTCGGCTTCGCCGCGTCAAACGCGGCTTCGCTCACTACAGGTTTATAATTTTTTCAACGGTCGGACTTGGTTTTGCGCCTTTTGAAATCCAATAATCGTATCTTTTTTTATCTATTTCCTTTTTCTGTTCCTTTTCCCTTTTTTCGTACCACCCAAGAGTCTCTATTGGTTCTCCATCGCGTCTATATCTTTTTTCTGTTACAACGACACGATATCTTCCTTCACCGCGTTTTCCCGTTTTTGATAGTCTAATTACAACTGACATAGATTTAAATTATACCAGTTTTAACTTTTACTCTCAAGGGCAACTCTGGCAGCAGACTCCTCTGCTATTTGTTTGGATTTTCCTGATCCTTCTCCCAATAATTTTCCATCAACGTACACACCAACCTTGAACGTTTTTGCATGTGCAGGGCCGCTCTCGCATAAGACTCTATATAAGGGTGAGTTTTGTTTTTTAGCTTGCACTTTTTCCTGAAGCAAGCTTTTAGGATCCTTGAAGGCTTTTTTGGCGACAAAGTTCTGTATTCTTGGAAAGAGCACATCTTCTAAAAATTTGACTACGGAGGCAATTCCTTGATCTAAGAAAAGCGCTCCAATATAGGCTTCAAAGCTATTCTCAAGAAGAGTTGCGTTTTCCCGTCCCTTGGATTCTTCTTCTCCGCGGGAGAGTTTTAAAAGCTTACCCATCTTAAGTTCTCTTGCGATTTCCGACAAATTTTTTGTATTGACTAATAGAGATCTTAAGTTGGTAAGAGTTCCCTCTTCAAAATCAGGAAATTTAGTAAAAAGATGATCAGAAACTACAAAAGAAAGAATGCTGTCTCCCAAAAATTCAAGACGCTCATTGGATGTCACCTTAAGTTTTGCTTCATTCAAATAAGACCTGTGTGTAAAAGCCTCTTCAAAAAGTTTAGGATTTTTAAATTTTGGAAAACTCATATTTCGATTTTTACTCAATATGACCCTGAGCGTTAGTCGAACGGGTCATAACTTAATATTTCCCAGCGCTCCATTAACAAAAGAGGGACTGGAATCTCCTCCGTATTCCTTTGCCAGTTCAATTGCTTCATCAATGATTACCTTTGGGGGTTGTTTCTTTTCAACCAAAAGTTCATAAACCGCAAGTCTTAATATCGCAAGATCTGCTTTGTTGATTTTATCAATTGAAAATTCAGGAGCTGCAGATTCTATCTTTTTATCAATAAAATCTTTATGAGACAATATCGTCTTCGCATTGTCGTCTATTCTTTGTTTATGAAAATCTATTTTGAATAGGTTTTCGACAATCTTCTGTCGTCTTTTGTGCCGAGGATCCAAAGGAGTCTTCATAGTTCGATTACACTCACTATGACCCTGAGCAAAGTCGAATGGGTCATAAATTAGGCGGATTTTCCCGAAGCGTCGGGATTCTTTTCTTTCGCTTTTATAGTCAAAACTTGTCTTCCATTATAAAATCCGCATTTTTTACAAACAGTATGCGGTAAAGTCATCTCCTTGCAATTTGGACATACGGTAAAGCCAGGGACTTCAAGTTTGATCGAAGCTCTTCTTTTTCCCTGTCTTGCCCGTGAATGTCTTTTTTTCGGTTCATGCGGCATATTTTTTTAGCTCTTAATCCAAATAATTATACCAGTTTTCAGAGGTATTCTCAAGCGTATTTTATCCTTTGGGGATTTTGAAGCCAAAATAAGCAAAAATAACTGTTGCAAGAAATGCAGTGCCCATCACATTAGTTACATTTACATCGGAATAAATAATAACAAAAGCAGTTGCCAGCCACTGAATAACTATAACTATTGCCACCCACGGATACTTGCTGTAAAAGTTTAAAAACTTATCCATAATTTAGCTGTCAATTGAATTATATTCCTTAAATTTCTCTTTGACAAGTTTATATAAAGGCGGATCTATCTCGATTAAATATGCCAGCCAATTATTCAATTTTTCTATGGCTTGTTCTCTGTTTATTCTTTTAAATAAAGGCGCGTAGTCATTTTCGTCCAATAACGTTTCTTCAGGATGAATTTTAAGAAACTCTCTCATTTCCTCGGCTAATTTATAGTTATAATTTAGATGTTTTGATAAAAATCCTGTTATACTTAATACTCTAATAAACAATACGGATTCTGCAGGAAGTTTAACTTTGTATTTCTGCCCTGCTTTCATAATCTCTAAATAGTATACGGCATAATCTTTTTTCATTAGTTCTAGTTCTTTTCTGCCAGTAGAATTCATCTTATAAACGGTTTCAGAGAAATGTTCAGACAGCAAATTGAGAATTTCTTCCAATCTTTTTTGCGAAGTATTTGCAGGCAAAGCGCTTCCTATAATACTTTTTAATTCTTCGCTGGAAAAATTTGCAAAATGAAATATCGTTTCGCGTAAGTCTCTAAATTCTTTGTCTTTAAGAGAGCTTGTAATTGATTTTACAAATGATGCCTTATTATATGTGATGGTTTTTCCAATGATTCCAAAGTCCAAAAGAGCCAACTTGTTGTCTTTCAGGATCAAAATATTACCGGGATGGGGATCAGCATGAAATATGTCATCCATGAAAAATTCCCTAAGAAACTCTTGTGTAAATACACTTGGAACCTTTTTTATGTCTATACCCATTTTTTCAAGTTTTTCCGGCGTTAATCTGCCGTCTTTAAGTCCCAGTAACACTCTACTTAACGGAATGCCTTCAATATAATCTTCAACCAAAATCTTTTTCGTTGAAATTTGAGGGTAAACTTTTGGAATAACAATATTCTTATTTACAGAAGCATTTTTGTACATTCTCCGCATATTTTCCGCTTCTATTTCATAATTTAATTCGATTTTTGTCCACCTTTTAAATTCTTTGGCAAATTCCATCCAAGGAAGCGCTTCGATTTTGAAAAATAGATCTGCAAAAAATGCAAGAATATCAATCAATAAAAAATCTGCGAGAACTTTTTCTTCTATTCCCGGGCGCATAACCTTCACCGCAACTATATGGTCATTTTCCAATTTTGCGCCGTGAACTTGGCCAAAAGAAGCTGATGCAAAAGGAATTTTTTGGAAATCTTTAAATATCTTTTGCGGTGTTGCTCCTAATTCCTGCAAAAAAATTCTCTCTACGTCTTCATAGGGGAAAGGTTTGACGTTATCAAACAGACCAATCATTTCAAGTGCATATTCCTTAGGTAAAACATCGACTCTCAAGGCTAAAAGCTGACCGAATTTGATAAAAGATCCTCCTGCTTCTTCAAAAAAATTTCTAAGGATTTTTTGCTTTGGCTTCTTGTATAAGTTTAACCTTAGTAAAGAATAGATGAAAAAATACTTAGTCAGGAGACTGATGATATATAAAAATCGAAACATGATTTAAGCTTAATTTCTGGCAAAGCCCAGGAAGAAAAGAATTAATACCGTAACAGAGGCATAAATATACAAAACTGTGGGATCGACAATATTGAATCCTGTTACTAGTAATGTCGCAAGCCACACTCCACAGATAGACAAACAAACCCAAGGATAACGCATGAAATAATTATATTTGAAGTCAAGGATAAAAGCAAATAAAAAGCTTTAGTTCTAGGAGACTTTTTTGAGGCTTATGGTTGGGCTTTGTAGCCGGTGTTTTCTATGGATTTAACAATTTGCTCAACACTTATTTTTTCTTCATCAAATTCCACTTCGGTTTCACTTTTAGCATAATTGGTGTTAACGGACTTTATTCCTCCTAAGTCTTCCAAATCAAAATCAATATTCATAGCGCAACTCGTACAATGCATTCCTTCAATTTTTAATTTTCTCTTAATAATCATAAAACTTCAATTACCCCTCTGTACATTCCCATTGAGCAAGAAAATGGAATCTGTCCGGTTTTTTCTGGAGCAAATGTTATGGTTTGTATTTCATTTGGCTGTAGATTTTTGCTTATTCCAAGTGATGGAATTCTAAATGCAGAAGCGCAGCTATACGCATCTTGACTTCTAAGTTGAATTGTTACGGGAGTTCCTTTTTTAACCTTTATATAATTTGGAGAATAACCAGAAGAAGTAACAAGAATTTGCTGGTTGGAAGTTATGGCTATATTTTCTTTTTTACTATTATTGCCACCAAATGCGATTAAAACGTCTTCTGTCACAGATTGTATGCTTATAGGTGAACCGCCTGCAACAAGCGCTCCATTTATAGATGAAAACCCAAGATATAATACAGTTATAGCAGCAATTCTTAAAAACTTTTCTCTGAAATTGTCTCCCAGAAAACTTGTTATAATTCCTATTCCAAAAAATAAAGGCATTGTTCCCAAGACAAAAACAGACAAAATAGCAGCCCCCGCAAAAGCATTACCACTACTAATTGCCAAAGCTTCCATGGCAAGTGTCGTACCGCAGGGAATAAAAATAGTCATAGCTCCCAAGAAAGCGGGTGCGAATAAATCTTTACTTCTGGATTGATTTCTGACCCGCCTTGTCAAAAATTTTGGCGGCTGAATAACCGCGTACCTAAAAATTGGATGCACATTCAAAAGGTCAAAAGCAACGGCAACCATATAAATTCCAGCTAACAATTGCATTATTATTTGAACTTCCTGACTTATGCCGATTGCGCCCCCGAAAGCGCCAAGAATAAAACCTAATACTGCATAAGCAATGAGCTTTGCGAGTAGAAAAGCGAGCGTTGGAAGAACTGTGTTCTTGCGATTAACTCCTTTTTTAATTTCATCCTCTTCTTTAGCTGCTATAACTGAAGCCAAAAGCCCGCCCTGAACAGCAAGGCAAGTCAATCCTCCAACAGTTAATCCGGTTATAAACACCACCCACAAATTCATAATTATATTTTAGTTTTTTTTAATAATAAAGAGTTCATTACAACTGAAATTGAGCTTGTTGCCATTGCAACAGATGCAAAAATAGGATTTAAAAGAATATTGAAAAATGGATAAAGAATTCCCATAGCAACCGGAATGAGAATTATATTATATCCAAAAGCCCAAAAAAGATTTAGCTTTATTGTTCTCATGGTTTTTTTGGAAAGCTCTATGGCAGATGCTACAGATCGCAAGTCTTTATTTAGTAACGTTATGTCTGCTGCTTCAATTGCCACATCAGTTCCCGTTCCCATCGCAATACCAATATCAGAAGCGGCCAATGCAGGCGCATCATTAATTCCGTCTCCAACCATAGCAACTTTTCCTCCTAGGTTGTCATTCTGAACTTGTCCTTCGGTTAACTCAGGATCCTGAGCTTGCCGAATGGATTTCAGAATCTTTTCTTTTTCTTGCGGTAATACTTCAGCAAAAACTTTCTTAATACCGACCTGTTTTGCAATCGCCTGCGCTGTTCTTTGATTATCACCTGTAATCATTATAACTTCTATTCCTTTTTTTTCAAGCGCTTTTATGCCATCTTTTGCAGACTCTTTAATAGTATCTGCAACTGCAATGAATCCCGCTAATTTACCGTCTACTCCTAACATCATTACTGTCTTTCCCTCTTTTTCTAGTAGTTCAGCAGTTTGAACTGTTGAACTAAAATTAATCTCTTCTTTTTCCATTAATTTTTTATTACCAAATACAATCTTTTTATTATTAATTACTCCTTCCACCCCATGTCCTGCAACTGCTTTGAATTTAGTCGTAGAATCTAGCTTTACTTTTTCTTGTTCAGACTTTTTAATAATCGCTTCTGCCAAGGAATGTTCCGATCCCTTTTCTATCGAAGCAGCAAGTCGTAATATCTCATCTTTCCTTGTGTTATTTAAGGGGACAATATCTGTTACTTCGGGTTTTCCATTAGTGAGAGTTCCTGTTTTGTCAAAGATAACCGTGTTGATTTTGTGAGCAGTTTCCAAACTTTCCGCATCGCGGATCAAGATTCCGTGTTCTGCGCCAATGCCTGTACCAACCATAATAGCTGTCGGAGTAGCCAGTCCCATTGCGCAAGGACAAGCAATAATTAAAACAGCTACAGTATTCAGCATTGCAAAAAGAAATGCCGGCTGCGGTCCAAGAACATACCACATTCCAAAAGTTATAAATGCAAGCATGATAACAATTGGAACAAAATAGGAGGAAATAATATCTGCAATCCGTTGGATTGGAGCTTTTGAGCCTTGCGCTTCTTCAACAAGCTTTATAATTTGCGCTAACATTGTATCTTGTCCAACTTTGCTTGCTTTAAACATAAACGTTCCCGATTTATTCATCGTCGCCCCAATGACCGTATCTCCTTTTATTTTATCAACAGGAATACTTTCTCCGGTAACCATTGATTCGTCAATTGAAGATTCGCCTTCGGCTATTACGCCATCAACAGGAATTTTCTCTCCTGGCCGTACTCGGATAATATCACCAATTTGGACCTCGCCAACTGGAATATCGACTTCTTTATTGTTTTTTACAACTCGTGCTGTTTTTGCCTGTAAACCAATTAATTTTTTAATCGCCTCTGATGTTCCGGCTTTTGCCTTTGCTTCGAGATAGCGGCCTAAGAGAATAAGTCCGATAATAATTGTTGCAACATCAAAATATGGAACTGGCTCAATGCCAATTGATTTAGGAATTTGAGGAAATATTGTTACGAATGCAGAATATGCATAAGCAACAGTTGTGCCCAAAGCAACAAGAGTATCCATGTTGGCAGTCCTATGTTTTAAAGCAGGAATTGTTGCTTTATAGAACATACTCCCAGCCCAAAATTGTACAGGTGTCGCAAGAAGGAGTTGAACAAAGAAATTTTGTAGAAATGCTGGCGCAGTATTCATAAGACCCGGAAAACTTCCCCACAAAACTAATAATCCTAAAAACAAACTTACCAATACTTTATTCTTTAGGTCTTTCAGTTCTTTTGCCTTTTCGATTTTCTCTTTATCCGCCATAGCTTGCGCGTCGGCGGACTCATCTTCAATAATTACTTTGTATCCGACATTTGATACTGCGGATGCAATCTGATCTTCAGAGCAAATATCAGAATCGTAAGTTACCGTTGCTTTTTCAGTTGCCAAATTTACAACAGCATTTCTTATGCCTTTAATTTTTATTAATGATCTTTCAATCGTCCTGACACAGGACGCACAATGCATGCCTTTTATCGGGAGTGTTTTCTTTACTTCGTTCATACGTTCTAAATTGGGGCTTGCTCAGGCGCTCGATCATGATTTGTTTCAAAAAATGCTTTAATTTGCTTCTCATCAATTGCCTGCAGTCTCAATACTCTCCCCCAAGACGATACTGCAACTGGTACATCTAAACTTTTTCGTGGTGTCATAATTGATCTTCCAGGTGTTTGACTGAAAATTTTTTTCAATTTTTCAATATCTTCTTTTGGTAAATTCTCTCTATACCAAAGTATTACTGCTCCATGTTCTAGGCTATGAACAAGATTTCCATCAGCCGGTGCTTTATCATACATTCCTGCATGCGATGTTTTAGCATAATGAGAACCTGCTGCTGGCGGATTTGATTCATATTCAATAGATGTTCCTTCTGGTACATGGTTACTGTTTTCAACCTTAACCTCTTGACCCATAAGGGGTTTATTTAATCGTTCATCTTGTTTTGAAAGAAAGAATATTCCTACCCCCATAATAAGAACTGTTACTAAACCAATTCCGATAAATATTTTATTTTCTGTTGTCATACTATTTTATCCTTCGACTTGCTCAGGATCTTTGACAATAATCTTTCCATGGAACATATTCATGCCGCAGGAGATTTCGTACTTTCCTTCTTTTTGAGGAGTTATTGGAATCGAAACTTCTTTGTCCATCGGCAAATATTTGCGTATTTTAAAATCTGGAATTATAACTTCTTCAAGACACGAACTTGAGTCGCGGCGGATAAAATGAAACGTTGTAGTTTTTCCTTTTGGAATAGAAATAGTTTCCGGCGAATATCCGCCTTTTACTGTTATGTCTACGCTATTTTTATTGACAGTAAACGCTTTATCTTCTTTTTTCATCAAAAAAAACCAATAAGTGAAAATAATACCTCCTATACTGAGTAAGGCAACAATGATTTTATCTACAGTCATATTTATTACTAACCACAATTTGGACACATATAGCTCACCTCCCTTAGGACATTTTGCTAAAAACTTGCATAATTTCTCCTATTGCTTCCTTTTTCTTTCCTTTTCCAATAGCATCGCTTGCGCAAGTTTTTAAGTGGTTTTCAAGCATAACGTTATCGGTTTCCCTAAGTGCCTTTTGTACAGCTTGAGATTGATGAAGTACATCAATACAGTATACATCTTCCTCAACCATTTGAATAACTTTTTTGAGATGCCCATGAGCAATCTTTAGCCTATGGAGAATTCTTTCTTGTGTGTCTTTTGGTCTGTATGCCATATCCCCCTCCTAGGGATATTATTACAAAGAAAAATAATTAATGCAAGTTTGTCTCTTTGTCGCGGATATGTTCTCTGACTACATCCTTTTCAATTCTAACATCAGGCAGCAAATGATGAAGGATTTCCAAATATCTTGAGGGATTATGTATCTATCCCAACAGTTCACGAAGTTTTGGATATTTGGAGCAAATTGGAAGACTTGAACACCATTTTTCAAGACCCCAGAATCTTCCGGCTTTTGCTGAGCCTAACAAAAGCAAAGAAATAATATAAATTATATGTTGATCAACCAAAAATGAATTGGTTCCTGCATACGGAAATTTTAGGATAGGAATATAATAAAGCAGCATAAGTAATGCGCCAAGCCTTGAACTTAAACGAACAGCTACTCCCAATAATAATGACACTCCTAAAAGAGTTAATCCCCATGTATTTATAAAATTAATAATTGGCAATATAGCAGGCTGCAAAAGAAAATTGTAAAATTCAGAGAATGTTTGTGCACCTTTTAGATAACCAGAGGCGGACCAGTTAGGATTCAATATTTTTGTTAGCCCAGCGTAAAAAAATAATATCCCCAATGATATACGAAGAAGAAAAATATAAATTTTCATTGTTTATTTTTTAGTTATTTGTTTCCAAAGCCAGACGCCTAAAAGAATTAAATCAATAAGCACTATAATTCCGACTACACCAAATCCTCCCATCATATCCCCATAATTCCACCCCATGATATTACTCACCCCCTCTTGTCTATCTTACGCCTTTTCCCTCAAATTGCAACACCTCTTTTTTTACAACGTCTTAGAATTTCATTTTGAAAAACAATCCTAATCCACCCTAGGGTGGATTTGTATCTGCACCCCAGGATTTTAATCTAATCGGGAGAGACTTTTTTGAGATTTATGGTTTTTAATTTTTCTGAAAGCTTAGGATATCTATTTAGGTCTGGAAATATTTTTTCAGCAGCCAATCTAACTCTCTTTATCAAATCCAGATCGTAAAAACTTGCGATTTTGAGGAATTTTCGGCCATGCTGCATGGTTCCATAAATTTCCCCAGGTCCTCTAAGCTTTAAATCCAGTTCTGCTAATTCTGCGCCAAAATTATGCTTTTCCATGGCTTTTAATCGTTCAAGAGTCTGCGGATTCTTTGACTCTGTAAATAATAGGCAATAAGATTGTTTATCTCCTCTTCCTACTCTTCCTCGAAGTTGATGTAATTGCGCAAGACCAAAACGCTCTGCTGCTTCAATCACAATAATTGCTGCATTTGGAATGTCAATTCCAACCTCAACAACAGGAGTTGCAACCAAAATATCAATTTTTCCATCCCTAAACTTAGTCAAAACCTCTTCTTTTTCTTTTGCTTTCATTTTTCCGTGCAAAAGTCCAAGTTTTAGGCTTGCCTCGCCGGCAGGCGGGTTTTTGAAGACATTTTTTTGCAAATATTCAAATTCTTTGTTTGCCGCTTTCACAGTCTGCATAGTTTCCGATTCTTCAATAAAAGGGCAAACTATAAATACCTGGCTTTTTGTTGTTTTAATTTCTTTTTCAATCCATGCATAAGCATTAAGACGTTTTTCCGGGGGCACAAGCCAGGTTTTGATTTGTTTTCTTCCAATAGGCATTTCATCCAGAATCGAAAGATCCAAATCTCCATACAAAGTTAATGCAATTGTTCGGGGGATTGGTGTTGCTGTCATAGTAAGGAGGTGAGGGTTTTTACCTCGGCTTCGTATTATCGCTCTTTGCTCGACCCCAAATCTTTGCTGTTCGTCAATGACAACAAGTCCTAATTTTTCAAAGTTAATTCCCTTTTCTAAAACAGCATGAGTTCCGACCATGACATCAAATTTTTTTAATTTAGTTTTTGTACTTCCGGTTGCAAATCCAATTTTAATTCCAAAAGGTTCTAGTAATTTTGAGATTGTTTTGTAATGCTGCTGAGCCAGAATTTCTGTAGGAGCCATAAGAACAGATTGAAAGCCGTTTAAAAAAGCCAAATACATCCCTATTGCTGATACAACTGTTTTTCCCGATCCGACATCTCCTTCCAATAGCCTATTCATAGGTTTGGATTTCGATAAATCTTTAAATATTTCTTCAACTACTCTTTTTTGAGCGCTTGTTAATTTGAATGGTAATCTGTTTAAAAAATTTTCAGTTTCATTTTTAAATTTATCTACAGAAAATGGATTGCTCACCAAAGTTTTATTCCAGTTTAATTTTCTCTCCAGGCTAGAGAGCTGTAAAAGGAAAAGTTCATCAAATGACAGTCTTTTTTTTGACTTTTCAGCCAATTCTTTATTTTGCGGGAAGTGAATATGTTTAATTGCGGCGTCAAATTTTATCAGGGAATGCTCGTTAATAATTTGATCGGGAAGATATTCGACAAATGTTTGAAGGTTTTCTTTAATCAATTTATATACCTGTCTTCTAAGCCATTTGGATGTTATTCCCCGAGTTTCAGGATATACAGGCACTAATCTTCCGGTGTGAATTGTTGGTGAGTCGTTTAATATCTCATATTCCGGAGACTGCATGACTAATTTTCTTGAAAACCAATCTACAGTTCCAGATAGAGAAATTTTGTCGTTTTTGTTAATAACTTTTGTTAGATAAGGCTGATTAAACCACACAACTTCGATAGTGCCGGTGTCATCTGCAATCTCTGCTCTTTGCAGTTTTTTGAAATTTTTTGTAAATTCATTATTTATTTCAGAAACAGTACCCTGAATAGTAACCACTTCGCCGGGCTGGACTCTGTTGATTTTTGAGATTAAAGAAAAATCATCATAGCGGCTTGGGATGTGATACAAGAAATCTTCAAAAGTTTTTATGCCCAATTTTTCAAGGCGCCGTGCATACATTTTATATATCCTTCCGGCTTTCTCAACTGGCATCTGAAGGTTCATAAAAAATAACTAAAGTGATAAGAACGGAAGGACAGAGGTCGCAATAAGACCCAAAGCTGCTATTGCTACTATAATTTTCGCGATCCATTTATGCTTTCTAAATGTTTCCATAAAATATATCTTATCTAATAATCTTTATTTTTACAAATTTTCTTTTCCCGACTCTTAAGATATCTCCTTCATTAGGAATATAAGGGCTATTAGGGTTATTAATAATAGTATCATTAATTGCAGTGCCACCCTGTACAGTTACTCTTTTCCCTTCAGATATTGTTTTCACTAAGCCCGTATCGAATAAAGCATGGGCAATTGAAGGACCAGATGCATTTGAATTTACCCATTTGAAAACAGGTATATCATCCGGTAATTTTTCTCCCTGAACTGTCTGTTCAAAATTTCCTTTGGCTGACATCGCATCTTTTTCATTATGTAATTCTGTAACAATAATTTTTGCTAATTCTTTTTTTACATCCATTGGACTTTTTCCGGATTTAATTTCTTCGATTGTTTTTAAATCTTTGTTAGTCCCTAATATAAAATATGAATCAATCAAATTGTCTTGAATTGCCATAACTTTGGTGAACATATCTTGCGGATTATCGTCAAGCCAAATTGCATTTCCCCAACTTTTGCTCATTTTTCTTCCGTCAGTTCCCATCAAAAATTCAGTTGCTAAAACAAAAGAATCTTTATTCTTCCATCTTTTTAACAATGTCCTGCCTGCCTGCATGTTAAATGTTTGATCTGTTCCGCCCAATTGAATATCCGTATCAAGAAAATAGCTGTCATATCCTTGTAAAGCAGGATATAAACCTTCGTGCATTCCAACCCTCTTACCTTCTTCAAGGCGTTTCTTAATAAGTTCTCTAGAGCCAAAATCGCCAAACGAAAATTGCTGCACAAGCTTTATAAGCTCGCGAGATGTTAATTTATTTAACCATTCACTGTTATGACGAACTTTAATTTTTGAAAAATCTAATATTTTTTCTGCTTGTTTTTTATAGGTTTTGAAATTTTCCTGGATTTGTTCCGGAGTTAAAACCGGGCGTTCAGTATCTTTATCAGAGGTGTCGCCTATTAATGCTGTGAAATCGCCGATTAGAAAAGTTACGTTGTGCCCTAATTTAGCGAATTCGTTAAGTTTTCGGAGAACTGCAGCATGCCCTAGGTGAATTTTTGTGGCTGTGGGATCAATCCCCAGATAAACGTTTAATTTCTTTACGGATACCAAAACCTTCCTTAGTTCATCTTTGTTTGGAATGATGTTTGCCACTCCCCTTGTTAATAATTCCTCAGTCTTGTCCATAGCAAAAGTATAGCACAAAAGAGGCCAAAAGTTGTATGCCCCTTCGCTTTTTATAATTCATATACCTAACGAAGCTAAAGTTTTTGCTCAATATTAAAACACAAGGGTTTGTTGAAAGCTACGGAGGCATATACCAGCTTTTGCAAACTTAAAGCGGAGTGGTATATAATGTTTTTATGGCTTTGTTTGGCAGACGCAGCAGATTGCAACGACATTCCTCAAGCATTTTTCTTTATAGCAAAATTGCAAAACTTGCCTTTTTTGGACTAATTGGTCTTTTTGTAATCATGTTTGTAATGTTTGTGTGGTTTAGCCGGGAGCTACCTACTCCTGAAAAACTCTCTGCCAGCAATTTTCCTCAGTCCACAAAAATTTTCGATAGGCAGGAACTTCTTCTTTACGATATATATCGGGATGAAAATCGTACGTACATAACTTTAGATCAAATTCCCAAAATTTTACAGCAGGCAACACTTGCCATAGAAGATAAAGATTTTTATCAGAACCAGGGATTTTCAATAACAGGTTATCTCAGAGCGTTTAGAAACGCAATTTTACGAGGAAGGATATCAGGAGGAGGTTCTACCATTACACAGCAATTAGTTAAAAATACCCTATTAACATCCGAACAGACAGTAACTCGTAAAATCAAAGAATTTATTCTGGCAATTCAGGTTGACAGAAAATACACAAAGGACCAAGTTTTGGAGCTCTACTTTAATGCCACTCCCTATGGCGGAACAACAGTTGGAATTGAAGCAGCATCAGAAAGATATTTTGGAAAAAAAGCCAAAGATCTGGATCTGACAGAGTCAGTAATTTTAGCAGGACTTCCCCAAAGACCTTCCTTTTTTTCTCCTTACGGGCAGAATCCAAAAGCATATATAGATAGAGGCAAAGAGGTATTGCGAAGAATGCAGGAAGACAATTACATTACTAAAAAGCAGGAATTAGATACGATAAAAAAATTACCCAATGTCGAGTTTCTCAAAGAAACGCACGCGATAAAAGCTCCCCATTTCTCTTTTTATGTTAAAGATTTGTTGATTAAGCAATTTGGAGAAAATGTTGTTGAGCAAGGCGGACTGCAGGTTACAACGACTTTGGATTATAAATTACAAGAAAAAGCGGAAGAAATTGTGAAAGAAGAAGTAGAGAATGCAGAGAGTCTAAATGTTGGAAATGGGGCAAGTATTGTCTTGGATTCAAAAAACGGAGAAATCCTGGCAATGGTTGGAAGCAGAGATTTTTTCGATGAATCTGCTGAGGGCGAGGATGAAAAAGATACTCCCTCAAAGGGCGGGCAATTTAATGTAATAACCCAGGCACTTCGCCAGCCCGGTTCTTCCATAAAACCAGTTGCATATGCTACGGCTTTGGAAAGAGGATATACAGCGGCATCTTTAATAATGGATACGCCAACAGTTTTTCCAAATCCCGGAGAAGAAAAAGATTATGAGCCGAAAAATTACGACGGTAAATTCCACGGACCTCTCCAGCTAAGATTCGCTTTAGGTTCATCAATTAATATTCCTGCTGTAAAACTTTTGGCTTTGGTCGGAGTTAAAAACATGCTGTCAACAGCATACAATATGGGAATTAGCACGTTTGCGCCGACTCAGGATAATGTAAATCGTTTTGGGCTGTCTCTGACATTGGGAGGAGGAGACGTAAAGCCTCTTGAGCTGGCTGCTGCATATACAGCATTCGCAAATGAGGGATATAGATCTGATCCAATTGCAATTCTCAAAGTTACAGATCCAAAAGGTAAGGTTTTGTTTGAGCAAAAAGAAACAGATAAGAAAAGAGTGTTAAGTCCGGAAGTGGCATTCATAATTTCCCATATACTCTTGGACAATAATGCGAGACTTATTACTTTCGGAGTAAATAGCTATTTGAATATGGGCAGCCGAGCGATTGCTGTAAAAACAGGAACAACAGATGATAAAAGAGATAACTGGACAATCGGCTGGACGCCGAGTATTTTGGTTGCGACATGGGTTGGAAATAACGACAATTCACCTATGGGTAATGTTGCGTCCGGAGTGACAGGAGCAACGCCGATTTGGAGAAGAATCATTTTGGAGGCTTTGAAAAATAAACCATCTGAAGAATTTATAAAACCTGACAATGTTATTGCCGTTACAATTGATTCTTTGGGCGGAGGGCTGCCAGTAGACGGACAATCAACTCGTTCTGAGTATTTTATAAAAGGAACCGAACCGCAGGGGCCAAGCCCAATTTACAAAACAATCAAAGTTTCAAAGGCAGATGGCAATAAAATTGCAAGTGCATCCGAGCTTGATAAAAATGAATATGATACCCGTAAATTTATTGTGTTTCGCGAAGACGATCCGACATCAGGGGATGGAAAAAATCGCTGGCAAGAGGGAATTGATAAGTGGGTAAACGAAACTTATAAAGACGATCCTTCGTACCATCCGCCAACTGAGCTGTCAACTAGAATTGTAACCGACACTCCGACTCCAACTCAAACACCTATTCCTACCCCAATGCCTACGTTAACAATCACGCCTACACCTTAAATTTTCCGTTTACACCTTCCGTTTACACCCTCGGGGTGTCTTACGATTGCACATAGGAATTACGCCTCCAAATCCAAAAGCTGATGCTTTATCGCTTCTAGTTTTTTTCCATAACTCTCTTGATCTAAAACGAATTGCCTATATTCTTTAGGAGACTTAAATTGATCCAGTATTATTTTTTTATCGCAGATCCCATTATTAATTAGATCGATATATTCAAGATAGGATGACCATTTATAGATATCTAAATCTTTTACGACATAGCTTACAAGAGGGTTTAGATGAATATATCGTGAAAGATGCAGGAGCTGTTCGTTTGTCTCTACGTGAACAGCCTTAAAATTCCCTTGCAATAAAGGACCAACTCTTTTATTTTTAATGTTGATATATTTTGTATAACTATTACTGAGTCTGCTTACGAATTCTGTAATGCCGCCTTTTTTGACCTGACGCAAGAGGAAATGGAAATGATTAGGCATGAGGCAATAACAAATAATATCGACGATTTTCTTATTTATGTTCAATATTGATATGGTTGGGGTGAAAACTGAAAATCTTGGCTTGGGTCCTTCAATTGAATAATAAATCATCGTTTTTACGAAACGATTGTAATCATAGAAATTATTAAATATCTGCATTTTGGCTACGCCTCTATTAAAAATGTGGTAATATTCACCGTTTACAAAAGGAATTATTCTTGAAGGCATATGGTCAGTAAATCACAAATTTCCTCAGGTGTCAACGGCAAACACCCTCGGGGTGTAATCGGAGGGCGGGGTGTAATCGGGGGGTATAAATTTTTGCAATTGATTTTTCCGTGTGTTAAAATCGCTTAAATGAACGAATACATAGGGCAAAGTCTTTCTCCAGATGAAAAGGAAAAAATCATTGAGGAAGCCAGGGAGAATTTGATGGGTTTATTTGAAGACGTGAGGAATTTTTATGGTAGAACACATGCTGAATATCTAATAAATACTTTAGGAGAGAATAAAGAAAAAAGGGCTGTTTTGTCTTTTGGAACAGTTGATTCCGATGAAGGACAGTTGGAAGTTGTTACAGTATGGCCTATATTTAGGGGATGGGACGCAGATGATAAATTACTGTTGATTGTTAGGCGTGCGGGAGCGAAAGATAACAGGTTGCTGAAATTTTATGCTGTACCATTATCATTATTACCCGCTTTAAATGTTAATCCTGAATTTCCCGTAAACGTTGAAAATACAAGAAGAATTGTAGGAATAAGTCGCAGTATCTTGAATTTAAGAGAAAATAGGGCTAGACGTGAAATAACCATAGAGCAGACCATAGGTTTCTTAGATAAATGGCAAGGTAAATCAAGCTAGATTCCAAAGTTTAATTTCAAGCACTCATCTCATGAGAAATGTAATCTCTACGTCTTAAATTAGAGGAAATTATCTCTTGCCTATTCCCTTAGTCTGGCGGTGAACTTTTCTTTAAGACTCTTGAGGAGTTTTTCGCGGATTTTAGCAACTTCTTCTCCTGTTAAGTTTTTATTTTCATCTTGGTAGACAATATGAAAAGTTCTTGAATCTTCAAACTGATCCAAAAGTGAAACATTAACAATAATAGAACTTTGTTTTTTTATTTCATCAATAATCTCACTAGTTTTTGCGTCTGAAATTATTGATAAATCTTCTACGATAGGCGGATATTTTGGTAGAGGAATAAATTTTTTATCAGGATTTATTTTCTTAATAAGCTCTGAATAATTTAATTCAAAGAAAATTCTTTCGTTCAAGATCTCAATATATCTTGTTGGATCTTCTTTGATTCCTAAGTCTTCAAAGATTTTTTCAAGCATTCCTTTAACTTCAAAATATGATTTAGAGTTTGAAATCCCAGAGAGAAAATAATTTTCTTCTGCCTCATCTAAATTTTTTCCGTTGTAAACTTTTCCTAATTCAAAAAGATTAATTTTTTCAAAGTTAGACTTATTTTGAGACAGAGCTTTCAATAAATTAGTTTTAAGTGTTGGACGCAGATATTCGAAGTCACGACTTACCGGATTATCAACGCGGAGAACATTTTGAGAATTAATGCCCGCCTCTATTAAATCTTTTTCGCTTATCAAGCTGTAGGTATAAATTTCTGAAAAACCGCTTGCTTTTAAAATATTTTTTACTTTCTCATCAAGTCTGTAATCTTTGAAATATGGAATTTGTTTTGTTGGGATTGTACCTCCCGGCATTGTTTTGGGAAAATTATTATAACCATAAATTCGGGCAATTTCTTCAATCAAATCTTCTTCGATTTTTAAATCATTTCTGTAGGTTGGAATGGCACATTCAATAACCGTTTCACCTTCCAGGTGTCGTTTCCGTTCACCTGGAAGGTGTATGGGTGAAAGATTGAGTGATCCTAAAATCTCCAGAATTTTTTTTGTTGGAATTTCAATGCCTAAAATTTGGTTTAATCTTTTTACTCTTAGTTCTAATTTCCAAGGTTTAAAATATTCTTTTTTTATATCATAAAGTTCGCTTGCGACTTCTCCGCCTGCCAATTCCAAAACCAAATCAACTGTTCTTTTCAAAGCATCAATTGTACCGCCGGCATTAACTCCTCTCTCAAAAATACTTGATGCCTCACTTCTCAATCCAAGAGATAGAGATGTTCTTCTTATTAAATTTGAGATTTCAACAGGAACACGGATAAAAATAGTTTTTGTATCCTCATAAGTTCCTGTATTTCTTCCCCCTTTTATCCCGCAAAGATCTATAATTTTTTCTTTGTCAGATATTACGACCGTATCTTTGGGAAGGTGATAAGTTACTCCGTCTACGCTTTCAAATTTTTCCCCGCCTTTTGTTTGAGAAACTATCATTATATGTTCAGCAATTTTGTCGTAATCAAAAGCATGAATAGGATTGCCCAATTCCAGCATTACATAATTGGTAATATCAACAATATTATTGATGGGTCTCTGCCCCATTTTTTCTAAGCGGTCTTTTAGCCATTTTGGGGATTCCCCTACTTTTACTCCCGAAATAATAATTCCTGTAAATCTTGGGTTAATTTTTGAATCAGTTTTGATAGTTAGTGGAAGTACTTTTGCAGTTGGTTTGAGTTGGGTTTTGAATTTGGGATATTTAATATTTTTACCTGCCTTGCCGGCAGGCTGGTTTTCAATTGCTGCAATTTCGCGAGTAATTCCAATAATTGAAAGTAAGTCAGGGCGGTTTGGAGTTATTTCCAATTCAAAAATAGTGTCATCTGAAGTTTTGGTAATTTTTTCAACGCCAAGTCCAACTTCGGTAAGTTTTTCTCCCAATTCTTTGGGAGTTAATTTTATGTCTACATATTCTTTTAACCAAGACAAAGGTGCCAGCATAAAATATTAAATAGTAAATATTAAATAGTAAATATTCATATTAAATTTGAAATTTACAATGTGTTTTTACAATTTACCTTTTTCAATTTAAAATTGATTTAGGATTCTTAAATCCGGGTTTGTAAGCAAACGCAAATCGTCCATTTGATAGCGAAGTGTTACGAGACGGGAAAGGCCTATTGCGAAAGCAAATCCTGAAACTTTTTGACTATCATACCCAACAGCTTTTAAGACATTTGGATGAATCATTCCAGCCGGCATGATTTCGCTCCATCCGCTATGTTTGCAGAAACTGCACCCCTGCCCGTCCGGCAGGCGGGCTTTACCCTTACAAACAGTACACTCAATATATGTATCAACTCCCGGCTCAACAAAAGGAAAGTTAGTTGTTGCAAATTTTAATTTGGTACTTTCTCCCATCAACTTCTTCAGAACATAATCAATTGTTCCGAATAAATCTGTTAGTCTTACGTTTTCGTCAACCATAAATCCTTCAACCTGCCAAAATTCAAATCCATGAGAAGCATCGACTTGTTCATATCTAAAATTTTTTCCGGGAACAATCACACGAACCGGAGGTTTTACTTTTTCCATTACGCGTCCTTGCATTGCAGAAGTCTGAGTCCTCAAAATTATTTCGCCAGGATTTATTTTACTATTTCTTGTATCTAAATAAAGAGTTTGTTGAGTATCCCGGGCAGGATGATCTTTTGCGATATTAAGTGCTTCAAAATTGTAATAGTCACTTTCTATTTCGGGTCCGTCTGCGACTTGGAATCCTATCTTTTTGAATATGTCAACCACATCATAGAGTACTTGTGTCATAGGGTGTATGTGTCCGATTGGAGGTTTTATTCCCGGCGCTGTTACGTCTATACTTTCTTTTCGGGATTGTGATTCTTGATCAGATACCTTGTCCTGAGCTAGCCGAAGGGTTTCTTCAATTATATTTTTAACGTCATTGGCGAGTTGACCAACTTCTCGCCTTCTTTCTATGGGAACTTTCGTAATTTCTTTAAACAGTGAAGTTAATTTTCCTGATCTTCCCAAAAATTGAAGTTTTATTTCTTCCAGTTCTTTTTGATCCGTGGCCTCAATTATCATTGAAACCGCTGAATTTTTAATCTGCATCAACTCTTCTTCCATAGTTTAAGAATAACATATTGGGGTTTTTGGGGAAAGGTATTAAGCATTTTTCACGCTATCGACAATAGACTTAAAGACTGCAGCATCATTAACTGCAATTTCACTAAGTGTTTTTCTATCTAGCTCAATATTGGTTTTTTTTAATTTGTGCATAAAAATGCTGTAGGACAAGCCATTCAATTTTGCAGCTTCGCCAATTCTTATATTCCAGAGTGCTCTAAAATCTCTTTTTTTGAGTTTTCTGCCATGGAAAGCGTAAGAGCCGGCATGGAGAACCGCTTCTTTTGCTTGCTTTACGTTTCTGCTTCTATTCTGGCGGTATCCTTTCGCAAGGCCTAGAAGTTTTCTATGTTTTCTTCGGGATACCATCCCGCGTTTAATTCTCATATTATGCTGCTCCTAACATTTGTTTAATTTTGTGAGCGAATTTTCCTCTTAAAACACCCGGCTCTTTTTGTCTTCGAAGTCTACTCCCCGACTTATTTATTTTCAAATGGGACTTATATTGATGAGAAAACATCACTTTACCATTTTTGGTGACTTTAAACCTTTTACTTACTGAGTTTTTTATCTTCTTTTTCATTTATTTTTTTGGAAGTCAAACTTCCTTTCCTTTCCGGCGATAAAATCGCTATTAATTGTTTTCCTTCAAAATGCGGTTCTCTTTCAGGCTTGGAAATATCAGATAACGCACTAATCACCTTTTGCATTATTTGCTGTCCAAACTCCGGATGCGCAATCTGGCGTCCCATGAATTTGACTATCAATCTTACTTTGTCATTGTCTTGCAAAAACCCGGTTCCCCGTCGTATCATCGTATTCAGGTCGTGGTCGTTCATGAAAGGCCCAAGCCTAATTTCCTTTGTTTCCGAGACCTTACTTCTTTTCTTTTCTTCGTTTTTCTTCTTGGACTCCTGATATAAAAATTTCTTAAAATCAATTATTTTAACAACAGGAGGGCTTGCCATTGGCGCAATTTCAACCAAATCAACTCCTAAGTCTTTTGCTTTTTGCAAAGCTTCAAATCGGGTTAATACTCCAATTTGCTTTCCTTCTTGATCCAAAACGCGAAGGTTGCTTGCAAAAATACGCTCATTGATCCGGTAAAAGCGCCTCGTGTCTTGTCTTTTTTTGCTAAATCTTCTTATCAATTTCTTCTTTTAACCTTTTTATAAAATCAGACAATTTTAATTGCCCAAGATCTTCTCCATTTCTTTTTCTTACTGAAATTAAACTTTCTTCGTAACTTTGAACTTCCTTGTCTCCTATTATACCCAAATACGGCACTTTTTGTAAAGAGCCATCTCTTATTTTTGCCTGAAGTCTTTCCGCCCGATTATCCAATTCCGCCCGAATTCCATTTTCTTTCAATTCTTCTACAATTTTTTTTGCATGTTCTTCTTGCCTGTCGGTAATCGGCATTATTACAACTTGAACTGGAGCAAGCCACACCGGAAACGCCCCCTGATAATGCTCTAGTAGAATTCCTATAAAGCGTTCAAAGCTACCGATAATTGATCTGTGTATCATAACAGGTTTTTGCGACTTACCATCTTCATCTACATATTCAAGATCGAATTGTTTAGGAATATTAAAATCAGTTTGGATTGTAGATACTGTCCATGTTCGATTTTGAATGTCGGTAATATCAATGTCGATCTTCGGTCCATAGAAAACGCCATCTTTTTCGCGAATTTCAAAATTAACACCACTTTTCTTGAGCGCATTTTTAAGAGATGCTTCTGCCATTTGCCAGATTTTAGCATCTCCAAGAGCTTTATCAGGTTTTGTTCCTAGATAAAATTTTGATGGGAAACCCATTAAAGCGTGGAATTGACTTACCCATTTTAGAATACTTAAAACCTCATTTTCCAGTTGATCACTTTTCAAAAAAACATGTCCATCATCTTGTGTGAATTCAATTACTCGTAGTAAACCGCCAACCACTCCAGAAAGTTCTCGTCGATGTAACCTTCCATATTCAGAATATCTTAAAGGTAAATCTTTGTAGCTCCGTGTTTTGGATTTATAAATTAGTGCTGTTTCTGGACAATTCATGGGTTTTAGACTATACCTTTCATGTTCAATTTCCATGTTGTACATGCTGTGTTCATAATATTTAAAGTGACCTGATTGTTGGAAAATATCGCTTTTTACTAATATTGGAGTTTGTACTTCTTGAAAGCCATGAATTTCATTTTGACTACGAATGAACTTTTCGAGTTGCTTGACTATTGTCATGCCTTTTGGTAGCCAAAAGATGGTTCCTGGGGCTAATTCATTAACCATGAATATTTCAAGCTCTTGACCTATCTGGCGGTGGTCTTTTAAATTTGCTTTATCCATTTAAATTATTCTAGCAGGTGGTTCAGCTTTGTTCAAGGACGGTGACACGTTGGGAAAGAGCATTGTATTCGTCATGAGTAACTGCTTCTTTAAGAATGTGACCTGTTGTTTCTATAATGCCCTCAGTATTTCTCTTAACTTCCTTAATATCTTTTTTCATATCTCCTATTTCATTCTTCATCTTTTCGATATCAATCTTCATGATTTCAGTGTTATGTTCAACATTGCTTAATCTAAGCTTTACTGACTTTAAATCAAATCTGATGTCGTGAATATCAATTGTCGCTTCCTCAATTCTTTTAGCAACCTTATTAAGGATATCTACGGATTTTTCTTCTTGTGGTTTTTGTTTCGTAGTTTTTTTCATGAAGGATAATTAGTATAGCAAAGACAATATCGCATTTGTCAACTGGATCTTTCTATGACTCTAGTTTAAGTTTGGTGGGCCCAAGAGGAGTCGAACCTCTGACCTTTACAATGTCAATGTAACGCTCTAACCAACTGAGCTATGAGCCCACGTCCATAAATTATAGCATATGTATTTACAATTTGGACTCTATCTAGGTTTGAATAAGGTAAATGAGGAATTATCCGACTTGGGTGGCGACAACGCGCTCGTTGGAAAGACTGAATGTAGTGCCATGCTTTTTCGCCATCGCGCCATATTCTCTTGATTTTTTCTTGCTTTGCATAGCAGTTAACCATGCGCCTGAATCTTCGACCTTTTGACGTGCTGCAGAAATCATAGAAAGCATCCAGGTGAAAAATGACTTGTGATATTTTCCTGGTTTTGCAATATGCTGCTCAACAGCGATTTCTTTGAATTGAGTTTGCAATTCCCTGGAACTGTCTGCCAATTTTTTGATCTCAGCCATTATTTCTCTAAGCTGGTTTTCCAATTCTCTATTTTCGCGATTAACAGCTTTTTCTCCAACATGAACTATTTCTCTGGCATAATCAATTCCGCCTTCGATATGAAGTTTTTCTTTATTTTCTTTTTTCAAATCTTCAAGGTTTAATTCCTCTCCTTCATGAAGATCTCCGCTAGCTTGATGCTTTTTTTGTTTCTCTTGCCTTTCTGCCAAATCTGCGCCGGATTGAACTGCGCCTCCTCCAATGCCAAGAAACTGCTCAATGGGGTTTTTATTATTGACAAATTGTTTTGTTTTAGTTTTTATTTTTGTCATAGCGCACTCACATTATCACAAATTCTTGAGAAAATCAAGGGTTTTTTGCTGCCTCAAAATACTTGCCAGAAGATAACGGTTGGCTTCCAGGTTCTTTTTCTCATCTTCAGTTTTGGCAGCCAGTATAGCTTCGTTAATTTCTTTTTCTTCAACCACAATCTTTTCCTCCTCTGCAATTTTCAAAAGCGCGAACTCAAGCTTGATATCGTTTTCCGCTTTTGCTCTATACTCCGCTCTTAAATCTTCGGGCTTTTTCCCAGTGGAAGATAAATATTGATCGAGCGTCAGCCCCAATTTTTTAACATCTTCAAGAGTCTGGGACAAAAGCCTATCTGTTTCATTGTCAATTAAAATTGTCGGAATTTCAGCTTTCACACTTTCAAGTAAGGCTTTTACAATTTCCTCAAACTTTACTTCCTGTTTGTCTTTGCCGGGAATAACTATTTTTGCTTTTGCAGTTAAACTTTTTATATTATCTTTATAATTATTTAGGTTAACAATTGGCGCTTCGCAAGTTAATGCAGTGAATTGCCAGTCCCGGACTTGCCCTGAGCTTGTCGAAGGGTCTTCCAATTTTTCTACATGAATCTTGGGATTTATAATTGGTTTTATTCCGTGGGTTTTTATTGCCTGCGTGTACGCTATTGGCAAAAGCTTTTTCAGAACTTCTTCACGGATTTTTTCTTTATCAATTTTTCCCTCAGTCAAGTTTCTTGGAGCTTTGCCTTTTCGAAATCCGGGAACTTCTATATTTTTTACAGCATCCGCGAAAACTTCCTCCCATGTTTTTTTAACATCGGAAGAGGGAATTGTGACTGTAAGTCTGATTGTTCCGTTTGGCTCTTTTTGTAAAGCAGCGATATTTTTATTCATAGTTAAGTGTACTGTTAAGTAGTATGCCATTAGCCCAATAGAATCCGGTCTCACCTGATGGCAATATATCGTACGTTGCTTCTTGATCGTAAGAAACACGTTCTACGCTCGCAACAGTAGAGCCATCGTAGATGTCACCAACTGAAAGATCCCAAACGATACGTTCATCAATGGTTGGATGTCCAGGAGAAACAAATAGTCCTCGTCCGTTGGCAAGAACCAAATGGATCATCTGGTGGGTTAACGGTACCGGTACTTTTGAAGTTTTGGTTATAACACCGGATACACGTTGACCAGTTTTGTCCGTTGTCCAAACCGACATGCCAACTTGTAAATTTTTTACTGGTACTAATCCTGAAGGCGTGTCTATCAGCGTGTTACCGTCAAGACAAATCGGACATCCGCCGTAGGATGGAATGACTTTAGCTTTAGTAAAAGTTATTGTCTGACCAGAAAAATTAATGCTTGTAAGTTTTTCTGATACGCCTTCGCAGACATAACCTATGTCATCCCCGATATGCAAAGTTTTTGGAATGCCAGGATCATTCGGTATCTCAATTGGATATATTTCATACCAACGGCCATCAACGTTATTAGGATTGATTTTTTGAATTAAGAAAGAACTTTCTTTTTCACCCACTGTTCTAATTATTTTTTCAAAATTGGATTGGGTACTTCCTTCAACTTTTTTTATTGAAATGACGTCAATTGTGCCTACCGCATCATATTTACTGCCATAAGGTCCTTTCATTTCTTCAGGGTTAAATGTACCAGAGATTTCGACACGCAATCCTGTTACAGAAAATTTATTTTCTGGGTCAAGCTTGAAGACGTTTTTCAAGCCATAATGTTGACCATTTGTTCCCCTAAGTCCTATGGCGCATTCCTCGCTTCCACCTTGCCCTTTTTTAGGCAAGCATGTAATTTCACCGCTGACCGTAATTAGTCTAGGTGTTGGTTGAGCTTGACGATTCAAAATAAAATAAGCCCCTGCGCCAACGAGTGCGACAATAATTATAACCAGTATGATATTTACATTTCCTTTTTGGTTCATGCGTATATTATTCAAATTATTTTTTTATGACAGTAGAGATTGTTTTTTTGTTTTGACAATTATTGTCGCTGAAGTATTCTATATTAATTTTAATATCATCATTCAATGAAACAGTTTGATACATGGGTAAAACATTTGCGCTGCTACCGCTATCTGGAGGTGGAGTTTTTTCACCTACTTTTTTGTATTCAACAAGTTTCATTGTGTAGGGCATTGGCAGCTTGTCGCAATAAACAACATCGCACATCCCATACCCGAAAAATTTGTCATCCAAGTAGTAAAGTCCTTTTCTTGGTAATTCATTCGAAACTTTTTCCCATGAACTATTTTTCTTTTTATAGACAGATGTATTATTCATGCAAGTCTCAAAATAGCCATCAATATTGGTCGAAAGAGTATTATTGGCAGTAACGGAATACGGCGGAAAGGAATTTTGTTTTTTGAAGAACGCAAAATATACGCCAATACCGATTAACAGAATAACTATTGTGATAATTAGTGCGTTATTTACATTTCCTTTTTGGTTCATACGTATATTATTCAAATTAGAACTATAGTGGGTCGGAGAGGAGTTGAACCTCCATCCCTTTAAGGACATGGTCCTAAACCATGCGCGCCCGCCTGCCAAAGACTGTGCCAGGGAGAGGACTCGAACCTCCAAAGGTTTCCCCACATGGTCCTAAACCATGCGCGTCTACCATTTCGCCACCCTGGCATTGGCACTGTCGGGCAGGTCTGCCCCGCCCGACACGCAAGACGAGCTTGCGAAGTCGTTGCGGGCGGGCATTTTCGCTACGTCCGCGTGTAACGTCCGCTGGTGATTGAAGATTATTATACACAAGTTACAGCGAAATAGATAGGTTTTGGGCTAGTTTTTGATTTTTAAGCTCATCAATTTTTCTCATAAAATAATCAACCCTTTGTGCCCATGTTGGAGAAGCAGCATAAAATCTTCCGATTTCATAAACATCTCTTGCTTCCCACTTATTAAGATAATTAGTTCTCAATCCTTCGGACACGGTTTCAATACCCTGTGTCCAAGATGAAAATCTGATCATATTGGTGCCATAAATTCCCCATCCCCATCCGTTAAATGATTGATATGGGATTTGCTTCCCAAAAGTAGATTCCACGCCTGAAATAGCAGCAACAAGTTTCCAGTCCAGCCCATATTTGTCAGCAATCTCCACAAAATCCTGCGCATAAGGCTGCAGCGGGGAATCATATTGGCCAAGATATTCCCTAAGAATTTTTACACGACTATCGGGTTCTTTCGCAACAGGTTTTAAGAGCGCGGCAGAAGACCCTGCAGAAATTTCCGCAGCATAAGAAGGTTTAACGTTTATAGCGGTTATAGTAATTATAAAAATTATTAGATAAAATAAATTCTTCATAATGATTACCCGCCTAAGCTTACTTTGTAGCTTTTCAGTATTATTCATACACGCTGCAAAGAGCGCTGAATCGGCGGGTTATTGTGTTGCGACACAATAAAAAAATCCTAACGTATGCATTTGGAAAGGCATACCTTAGGATCTAACTTACATTATACCACAGAACTATAGGTTTGTCAAGCCCGCCCGCCAGTGACTTTGTCCAATCGATTAGGTCATCGAAACGAGCGGGTGTCGCAGGCGAAGTCGGGCGGGTACTTTCTTATAGGTTTATTGAAGGAGGTTCATGAAGTAACTTACGCTGTACGCCCAGGATCCATTGTTGGAGGGAGTGTACTTTTTCATAATTTCCTGCGGAGTAGTCAATCCTCCGGCAACATAGTTATTAACAAGGGTTCTGGTTACAGTATCAATAGCCTCAGGATAGCTTTCAAATCTGGTGACTTTTTTTCCATATATTCCAAATCCCCAGCAGTTGTAGGAGTCAGTTATGATTTTCTGGCACAGATTTGATTCTTGCATCGCAATAGCGGGAAGAAGCTTGTAATCAAGACCGTATTTATCCGCATCCTCGACGATATTTTCAGCAAAAGGAACGAGTGGCGATTTGTATTTCTCGAAAAACTGTCTGACTATTTCAATTCTGGCGTCTTTGAAGAAAATATTGTCTCCCAATACATTTTCACTTGATGGAAGTGCGGCAAATGCGACTCTGTTATCGGAAGTGTGCGTAATTGCGCTGTGACTCTAGAGGATTCGAACCTCTGACCTTCTCAGTGTAAATGAGACGCTCTACCAGCTGAGCCAAGAGTCCAGGGTGGGCTCGAGAGGACTTGAACCTCCACTCCTTGCGGAATACGCACCTCAAGCGTACGCGTATACCAGTTCCGCCACGAGCCCAAACTTACCTATTCTAGCATATGTGTGCCCAGGGGGAGACTCGAACTCCCAAATCCTTGCGGACACAGCGTTCTGAACACTGCATGTCTACCATTTCATCACCTGGGCATTTGCCTTCTTGATTCTACCAGAAGGTGGAGAGCTTGACAAGAAAATTAGCTTACTTTTTGAAGAATTTTTTATCCCACGTTGCAACAGTTTCAGTCATAATAAAGTACACAGCGTTATTGAAAAGTCCGACTCCTATAGAGAGCATTAATAATTCTTCAGTATAAATTAGATCTAGCGCATCCTCCAAGACTCTTGACGGATCTGTGATAACATACCAGGAATTGGTTCTCTCGATCCCGCCTAAAACAACCCCGAAACCCACTATGAAATTCAAAAGACATATCGTAAGTATGGTAGAGATTTTCATTTTTTTGCTATTCCGGTCAAGTAGTTTTCGAAAATAATTAACGGCAACAGTAAAAGAGATGATCCCCACAATAGCAAAAAGCGTGTACTGGGCTACAAGTATCGTTCTGAAAAAATCATTTACTTTTGTCCAATCTTCAAAAAGATGTGCGATATCAGTCAATATATAAATAGTATTAGGAAGAAAGATAAACCAGATAAATCCATGCACGTATATCGCAAATTTGGAACGGGCTTTTAACATACGCCATCCAAAGAATACTGCAATCAAAGCCAAGAATGTATTGAACCAGATAAAGTTGAAATTGTATAAGAAAATCTCCACATTTTCTATTGTATAATAGGATTGTGCAAAGTCAAAACCGAGTCGAACTCGGTCAAAATAAAATTTCATACCTCTTTCTGTCTGGTTCTGATTTGCATGATCGGGAAAAAGGAGTTTTGGAAGTCTCCTTTTTATGATGCAATTTTTGGATACCATTGGTTTATTTATCAACTTGCCCGCGACCGACTGAAAAATCCAACGATTGAACTTATTGAAGAACAAAGAAATCTTTGGCTTTCGAAAATAAATAGCTTGGCAAAAACCGACTCAGATAAAAAACTTTTAAACCTAGCACTTCTTGAACGAGCAGCCGCAGGTCTAAATTTAGACGCATTAAAAGCTGATCCCAAAAAGTCGATTTCCAAATATTTAGCGGAAAAAACCCGCGAAAATCTTAAAAACCTCCTGACAAAATTATACTTTCTATCAAACATCAAAGCTTTATAAGTCTCTTGCTTTATTTACCTCTTGTTTCCCGTACAACCTTACGCTATAGCGTAGCAATGTACGAGAATGTAAGTAACGCTTGGTGTTGTTTGACTTTAAACATCAGGATGCACATTCGCTTTGACAAAGAATATTTAAATTGTTATCATTCAATACGTAATCTGCCGAGATAGCCTAGGCGGTCATGGCGCGTGTCTGAAGAACACGTTATGCGGGTTCGATTCCTGCTCTCGGCACCCTTCAGCAAGCTCAGCGCGGGGTTAGTACACCGGTAGTATGCTACCTTGCCAAGGTAGAGAAGCGAGTTCAATTCTCGTACCCCGCTCATCGCCTCGCCCTTTTGTTTCACAAAAGAGGCGGGCGCATTAAAACAGTAATAATGCATGTAGTTTATGTTCTTAAAAGTTTAAAAGATGGCAGGACATATATTGGTTGCACTAAGGAGTTAGAAAACAGGATTAAAGAACATAACACAGGCGAAGTGAAATCTACAAAAGGCAGGATTCCATTTGTGCTTTGGTATAAAGAAGAATACGTGGATAAGTATGAGGCTTTCAAACGCGAACAACATTTCAAAACTGCCTGGGGACGTAGACAGTTAAGGAAAATTCTATCTAAAATAATCCTATAATCTAATACCCTAAGGGGAATTGAACTAGCCTTAAGTTTGTTATTTCTCATCAAAATCTATTTCTTCAAAATCTCCCATCCGCTTTGACCCATTATTATTTTATATACATTGCTGCTTCTTGATCGAGAGCAAATGTTACATTTGGATGAAGACGTAAAAATGAAGATGGTGCTCCAGAAGAGATTATTCCTCTTAATGTTCTATTTATGCCCCATGCTTTTGACATACCCTTAGCAATAACAAGAATGTTTTCTGCTCTCAATATATCTGCAATTCCCGCGTTAGAGCCCCCTTTGGAATTTCTTCAGGATTGGCAAAAGCCTTTGCATTTTCCTGCTTAGTCTCTGGATGCAAGGATACGTATCTTACTACAGAGTCAATTGCAGAACCCCTTTCGTTAAAACCTATGTGGCATGTTGTTGATGGACCAATTCCCAATATCGCAAGGTCGATTGGCTGATGTTGTTCTAAAAGATATCTGTATCGTTCTGTTTCCGCTTCAAGACCGGGTGCTTCACCGTTTGGAATATGCCGAGCTAATACCGGCACATGATCAATAAGGCATCTTCTCATAAATGCTGTATAACTGCTTGGATGGGTCTGTTGAATTGGACAATATTCATCCAGATTAAATATTGTTACTCTACTAAAATCTACTCTACCTTGCTTGTGACTTTCTACGATATGTTGATGCATAGCAATAGGCGTATTACCAGTAGGAAGGGTTAAAATGGAGTCTGGTTTTGTCCGAACTTGCTCAATAACCCTCAATGCTGCAAAAGTGTCAACTGTTTCTGGTGTATCAAATATTAATACTTCAGGGTTATGTCTCGGTAATAAACTCTCTTGTTGTTTGCTGTACTCTTCAATTTCTCTCAATAGCATACACATCAGGCAAAAGTTACGAGAATGTTTGAAAATTTTCAAATATATCTTTTACTTTTTCTAAATTATCAACAACAATATCAGCGATTCTATGGCCTTGTATATTCATATCAAGCGGTGGAACGGTGATGCAAAATATATTGGCAGCTTTTGCTGCTTTAATTCCTGAGATAGCATCTTCAAGAACAATTGCTTCTTTTGCCTTTGTATTATTTTTCCTTAAAGCTTCAAGGAATAAATCAGGGTTTGGTTTTCCTCTTTTGACTTCGCTGACGCAAGTAATATTTTTGAAATATTTTTCAACACCTAAAATCTTCAACCCGGTTTCAATATATGAACGCTCCCCTGAAGAGCCAATAACCATTGTTATCCTTTTTTTATGCAGATACTCTAGTAGTATCTTTGCTCCGCGCTTTAATATAAGGTTTGTTTCCAAAGAAGTATTTATCGTAGCCTCTCTCTGTGCATAAAAGTCATCAATAGAAATAGATAAATTATGATATCCAATATATCCTTTCAGCGTATCAATTACAGAATAACCTAAATATTTATCGAACAAATCTTTCGTTAGTGGTTTTCCATATCTCCGTAAAATCTTTTCCTCTGCACGAAATGCCAATTTCTCGCTTTCAACAAGAAGACCATCGTAATCGAAAATGATGAGTTTGATCATTGTTTTTACCGCAATGCTTCAGCTGCCTCATGAATACTTTCTGATAATAAATCCATGGCTCTCTCAGTCTCTGTTATTGAAACAATGAGAGGAGGTTTTAATACGAGGCTCGGCCTAAAACCGTTAGATGACTTTCTTAACACTAGCCCATTATATAATGCGGTTTTATATACATAATTTGCAAAATCTTTGTGTTTATTTTGGTAAAATTCTAAAGAGGCGATAAGACCGCATATTCTTACCTCTTTAATATATTCTTTATTTGTTTTTGCCATTTCTAGCAATAGTTTTTTAAGTAAATTACTTCTTTCCATAACTTCAGAAAAAATGTTTGAATTTTCCAGAAACCTGATAGTTTCTAGTGCAACTGCGCAGGAAATGGGATGACCACCGTATGTGTACTCATCTTCACCATAGTTAATTACGTCGTACTCCTCTTTCATGATGATCGCTGCGAGCGGAAAACCACTACTTAAACCTTTACCGAGAGTAACAATATCCGGAGTGACACCAAAGAAATCAGAAGCAAAAAAAGTTCCAAGCCAACCAAACGCTGTTTGAATTTCATCAAAAATTAATGATACATTGTATTTCGAGCATATATTTCTTAATTCCTTCAGGAACCTTTTGCTAAAAATAAAACCGCCCGCATTCACCATAACTGGTTCAATAATGACGGCTGCGATATCATTTCTTTCCCTAAACATAAGTTGTAATTGCTTCAATACTTGATTTTCACTTGATTCTAAGGAATGACCTTTGCTTTTTAACATAAATGGATTATCTTCATACATAATCATCATCCTTTAGGCCAAGGATAATTTATAATATCGAGCAGTTTCAATTTTTCTAATATTTTGCCCTTCTCATTCAATAAAATGAGCTCTGTGTTTTCTTTTGAACGCAAGTGATTTTCCCAAAGAAGCTGTTTACACATATGGCATGGATAAATTGAATCATTCGGACCCACCGGTTCATTTCCAGTAATGGCAATAGCGACAATGTCGTACTCTCCGTGAGCAGCTGCGTGAGCTAAGGCCGATTGTTCCGCGTGTAGCGTCAAAGAATAAGTGTCAGAATAATATTGTCCAGAAGAATAAATGTTGCCTTTCTTTGTTAAAACTGCTGCGCCAAATCTCATGTCTTCTGGTTTATTAGTACCAGTAAAAGCATTTTTCATTCCTTCTAGCGCTGCTGTTATTAAGTTTTTCTGTTGCTGGTCTGTCATATCCATATTTATCGCTCCCAAACTTTATCTTCTGGTGCAAAATCAACTTGGTACTCTGGAATTCCTAAAGAAATACCATATTGTTTTTCTTCTTTAAACCCTTCAGCGTCATCAAGTCCGACCTTAAAAATTTTATCCTTAAAAATAATAAAGTGGTACTCATCATTTTTAAAATCAGCATACCAGCTACTATTGTGGGAATAATCCAAGGACTTACTTAATTTTTCAGCTATATCCTCTGCTTTATCTTCTGGTACTTCCACTGTATGAAGAGTCCATTGCTTCAACCAAGGAGTTTGATGTTCAGGAGTGACCGTTTCAACTTTAGTTTCTAAAATACTAACGTCCTTTAAGATAGGAGTATTGCTTAGACTTTCTTCAATAATAACGCCCTTATATATCATAATGTTTTAACTTTTGACTGCTTTGATTATACAACATAAATTAACAGAAAATTTGTGCTATAATCTTTTCACAGTATCCTCCTTCGCCTTACGGCTTCGGCGGGACAGGCCTTACCGTTAGGGGGCGAATATTGATATCATAATTGATAATTCATCTCTGTCACTAGGATCGAGTTCCTAATATGCATACTTATACATTTTTAACCTAAAGCATAGACTAAATTAGGTAAAAGACCGTCAGATAGAAACAATCTGATGAATCCTGGCAGTCTGTGTAACAGTACGTCAGGAGCTCACATGAAAATTGTCAGTTCTGCTTTTGAGAATAATGCAAAAATTCCGGCTAAATATACTTGCGATGGAGAGAATATCAATCCTCCACTTTCTTTCTTCGATGTTCCTCGGGATGCAAAAAGTTTAGTTTTAATTATGGATGATCCGGATGCGCCTTCCAAAACCTGGGTTCATTGGGTTGTTTACAATATTGATCCAAAAACAAAGGAAATTTTAGAAAACAGCGTTCCAAAAGGTGCTGTTTTAGGCATTACAGATTTTGGAAAGCCGGGTTACGGCGGACCTTGTCCTCCAAGTGGAGTCCATCGCTACTTTTTCAAATTGTATGCTTTGGATAGTTTGTTAGATTTGCCCCAAGAATCAACAAAAACTCAGATTGGGGAAGTAATGCAGGGTCATATAATAGATAAAACACAATTAATTGGTTTGTACGGAGAAAGTGATTGAAAACTTAATTCACCAGGGCTTTTTTTATTTCCCCTTCATTTCGATAGCTCTTTTCAACATCCTCCCCCATGCACGCTGCCATGATTTGCGCTTTGCTTGCGGGCCAACTAATGTGATCCCTTAAATGGTCTACATGTTGATCCCATTGTTGCTGTATCATTTTTCTCACCTATAGTTTTCTCTGTAAGGTGGATTACAAAATATTTAGTTAAATAAAGAACGAAAAGAGCAAGCTGTTTGGTAGTAGATTCAGCTGCGGATGGTAAAATTAATTAGAATCTCTTGACAAAATTTGCCGATCGGATAAATTTGTCTGCTTAATCCAATTATTAAGCAAAGACAGAGAAAGATGCTCAAAGCTAATCAATCCCGGGGTTGTTTAGGTTCAAACCGAAGGATATCCTATTCTATTCAATAATATTAGTATTCAGAGCTGCGGGACTAGGAATCGGACCTAGATTAGAGGATCCAAAGTCCTCCGTCCTACCATTAAACGATCCCGCAACGTAAAATTTGCGTCTGGCAAATCACGTTGCTGGCACGTGGTATTGAGACATCGAAACTTTACGTGCCGCAATCTACAAAATTATATCACAAACGTGAACTTGACGGAGATCTAATTCTGGGGTTCTGGCGGGAGGAATTCCTCTCCGGTATTTTCCGCAGTTGGATAATCGCTTGGCTTGAGCCATTGAATATACGTGCATCCGGTCGCAGCCCTCTCTTTTGGATCCCATCCACTCGTTGAGCATTTTTTCATTTTCTTCCCCGCATTTGTCGTGAATAGCACGAGTTTACTTCCGCACTGCGGACAGTCTTCATCAAGCGGTTCTTTTGTGCCATTGATCCATTCAACATAATCACACCCGATTGCTTTTTTGGCCTCTTTATCCCAAGATCCCTTTGAGCATTTTTTCATCTTCTTTCCAAATCTGGTCACTGCAAGAATAAGATTAGCGCCGCATTTTGGGCATTTCTCGTCCAATGTTTGGGGTTCTACTTCAATCCATTTTACGAAGTCGCATCCAACATTAGACCTTGTTTCCGGATCCCATGAGCCAGTTGAGCATCTTTGCAATTTTTTGCCTGTTTTTGTGGTTGTGATATCGGAAAGTGAACTCCCGCATTTAGGACAGACGTCTGTTGCCATAAGTTAAATAATAGCCTTTTTACGGGAAAGAAGTCAAGCGTTATCACTTTTTTATTATATAATGTTTTAAGTCTATGGTCCGTCACAATAACACATCCATAATAGAAGAAATTTTTAATGCAGTTACTCATGGATTGGGAATAGTTTTGAGCATTGTTGGCTGGCTGATACTTTTAAACTTAGCCGGAGAGAATAAAAATAAAATCATTGGTTTTAGTGCCTTTGGCATTGTAATTATATTTTCCTACTTAGTTTCTACTCTTTATCATAGTTTGAGTTTTACTAAAGCCCAAAAAGTACTTAGAATTTTGGACCATTCCTGTATATTTTTGTTAATTGCAGGCACATATACTCCTTTTATGCTGGTAGCCTTAAAAGGGCAATTCGGATTAACACTATTGACCTTAATATGGATTATCACGATTGTAGGTATATTTCTCAAGATATTCTATGTGCATAAGTTTAAGAAATTATCTCTAATTCTTTATATTTTCATGGGTTGGTTTGCCATTATTGGTATAAAACCACTTTTGGAGTCTTTATCTATTAATGCGATATATCTTTTGACGTTGGGAGGGATACTGTATACAAGCGGGATAATTTTTTATTCCCTGAAGCAAATTTACTTCAATCACGCAGTATGGCATCTGTTTGTTCTAGGGGGTAGTATTTGCCACTTTTTTGCAATGTTTTATCTATAGACCATTAAAACAAAAAGCAAAATATGCACAAATATGGTATAATAGCAGTTCTTTGATAATATCTAACCCAACAACAAAACAGCCCCAGTGTAGCCAGTGTGGAAGAAAGCTTATCTTCGTGGGTAAAACCGAAACAAAAGACAGCTTTTCCAAGATAATTACCACAATTTACAGATGTCCTGATAAAGAGTGCCAGGCAGGAATCGACAAAAGAACCAAAGCCAGAATCAAACTCCAAAAAGAACAGGATTCAGCGAAAAAAGCTCGTATTAAGACCAAAATGAGGCTAAATAAGAAAAAGATTCTGCGTTAGTCTTCAGATCCCGGAACTATCACTTCAAAAGGTTTTGTTCCCTCTCCATATGCAGCAGGACCATCCTCTTTTGCGTATCTGGCTATATTTTCTTTAAAATACGGAGGCTTTGAAGCCTGAATTTTGCCGACAATATAATAAGTTAAAGCCATAATACCACCGTACTTAATATCATTGGGAATATCTATGTCCCATCTATGATTAGGATCGCCAAAATGTTCATTCTTGCTCCCCACCGTCATAACCAGCTCGTTTTCGTCTCTTATAACAAATTTAGCATGTCTTGCGTGACCTTGGCTGTAGGCTCTAATAGTACTGTGAGGTCCGAACAGCTCATTGTCTTTAATATCAAGCATTGGGCAAATCTGCATAAATTCATCCGGCACAACAAAAGCAAAATACTTATGCTCTGCGAAATTTTCAGGTAGCTTAAGGCCTTCTATAAGCTGTTTGATTCTAGCTGGATTTTCTCCCGTTGCCGACAGAATCATTCCCATGTATGTTGAAGTATTGTAGGTGTATGGTTCTGCAATCGATTTATAGGTTATAACTTTATCTGCAATCTTTGCAGCATCAGATTCTGATTTAGTTGTTAAAAGCGTGGTTTTAAGTCCGTTTTGTTTTGCAAACTCAATTTCTGAAGGCGCATCCTTAGCTCCGGAAGCAGATATGACAATGACATCCCTTAATTCCCCTTGCTGAGTCTTTTTGTTTGAAGATGAGAATACAGACTTGTAATTACTTTCGTCCCCAAAAGTGGCACCTGTGTCTGAGAAAATAATAAGTCCTGCATTTATAGCATTCCCAGATCCAAATACAAATGGAGATTTGAATTGAGAAATATCAATGCGGGGAGGCGGATTTTCGATAAAAAAAACCAAAGCCTGCATTACTGTTTGATCAAGATTTGGAATATTCTCAGCAGAGATTTTCATGCCATTATCCTTAATCATAACTTGTTCAATCATTCTGTCGTCTTTTTTACCCCTAGAAACAAAAAAAAAGACAAAAGAAATCCGTCTTTTTTATATTATACCACCCTTTTCCTGTTTAATGCTACTAGCTCATCCCGGGATGAATATAAAACCTATCCAGTTCTGCATTGCAGAACAAAGATTATTTCTTGTTCATGTTAGTCAGTGCCAATACTCCGGACAAACCGACCAAGATATATACAATTTTTTCAAGTCCGGCCATTGAACCCAAGACCATATTTACAACGTTAAGGTCGAGAAGTCCGACCAATCCCCAGTTAAGTGCACCAACGATTACGAGAACGTTTGCTGCTTGTTGAAGTCCTTTCATTTATATCACCTCCTTCTTCGCCTCGCCGAAGTCCGCCAGAGGCGGACGAAGGCGGGTCTCTAAACTAGTATAGACATATATCCAAAAGTATGTCAATACCCTTCTATGATAAAATAATTTGAGTGAATAAAAACATTTACAGGATTTATATTTTGTTATTGATCGTTTTATTTTTGGGGATCTGCGTTTTTGCGTATCAGAAAATCTTTAAATTTAAACAAATTATTGTTTCTCCTCTTCCAAATTTTCTAACATCTTTCGCAAATAACCAGGTGTCTACTCTTAATTTGTGGTCGCCTTTTTTTGAAATGTTCGAAGAGGATAAAAATAAAATTCCAAGTCTAAGCGCAAAATCTGCTTTGGTTTATGACCTAACCGATAACAAGATTTTGTTTTCAAAAGATGCATCTAAAAAGCTTCCAATGGCTTCTCTTACAAAAATAATGACTGCAATTGTGGCAATAGAGTCGGCAACTCCGGATGACAAGTATTTAGTTTTTCCGCAAGACCTTGTTGGTGAAAATTCAATGGGGCTTTCAGTAGGTGAAAAATTAACATTGAAAGAATTGCTTTATGGTTTGATTCTGACTTCCGGCAACGATGCGGCGGAAACACTGGCAGGAAATTTTCCTGAGGGACGAGATAAATTTATTGAGGCTATGAATAATAAAGCAAAATCCCTGGGACTTAAGAATACTCATTTTACAAATCCAACAGGCCTTGAAGGAGAAGGAAGACAATATGCAACTGCATATGATTTATTGGTAATAACAAAATATGCTTTGCAGTTCCCTATTTTTAAAAAAGTTGCGGGAACTTTTATTCACAATATTCCCTATTCGCAAAATCACAAAGCATTTTATTTGGAAAACCAAACTAATCTTATTTCTAGTTATCCCGGAGTTTTTGGCGTAAAAGATGGATACACTCCAGAAGCAGGACTTTGCTTAGTTACTTATCTCAATTACAAGGGTCACGAAATTATTGGTATTCTTTTGGGAAGTGACAATAGAAGGCAGGAAATGAAAGATTTGCTAGATTATGGTTTGAAAATTCAAGGTATCACTCCTCCTCCCCACCAATAGCGATTCAATTATATACAAGATCGTTTGTCGGGGGTAGAGGATTTGAACCTCCGACCTCACGGTCCCAAACCGCGCGCTCTAGCCAGCTGAGCTAACCCCCGAGTGCTGCGGGAGGGAGTCGAACCCACACACCCTTACGGATAGAGGCTCTTAAGGCCTCCGTGTATACCATTCCACCACCGCAGCTTGAATATTGAAGATATTGTAACACATGAAGCTAGGATAGTGAAATACTAAAACAACTTTTTACAAAACTTGTTATAATTTATTTTTGTACTTATGCAGAAAAAGATTTTTTGGCTTTATATCACTGTTTTTGTCAATATAACAGGGTTTGGAATGGTTTTTCCGCTCCTTCCGTTATTTGCTGAAACTTTTAAAGCAACCCCATTTGACATAGGCATTTTGGCTGCGAGTTTTTCGGTAGGGCAGTTTGTTGCGGCTCCGATTTTCGGCCGTTTGTCTGATAAATATGGCAGGAAACCCATATTGGCAGCTTCAATTATCGGATCTGCTCTGGCATTTTTCTTGATTGGATTTGCTAATAACTTAACTCTTATTTTTCTGTCCAGGGTATTGCATGGTGTAGCAACAGCTGGAAATTTTCCTATAGCCCAAGCGTATATCGCAGATATTGTCTCCAAAGAAAAAAGAACTGAGTATATGGGTAAAGTAGCTGCCCTTTTTGCGCTGGGGTTTGTATTCGGTCCGGCTATTGGAGGATTTCTGGGAAGCTTGGGATTTTCGTTGGCTTTTATAGCAGCGGCATTAATTACTTTGGTAAATTTGGTGTTGGTCTGGATATTTCTTCCGGAATCGCTCACGAAGAAAGCAAAACATTTCGTGCTTCGGGAAGGTTTTCTGAATCTTAAAGCAATTTACTCAGGACTAAGAGGGGATTTTGGAGTATTATTCTATCTTCTTTTTGCTTGGTCTTTTTATATTTCTAATTTTCAAGTAGCCATCCCGCTTTTAACCGAGGCCAAATTCGCCATGAAGCAAATGGACATTGGAATATTTTTCTCAATGACAGGTCTGGCATCAGCAATTGCCCAGTGGTTTTTGCTGCCTATTGTTATCAGAAAAATCGGAGAATTAAAAACAATTCTGTTGGGAATCGGTCTTATGGTTTTTGGGCAGTTGTTAGCTCCTTTGACTTTGTCGTTAACGCTTTTTTATGTATTCTTTATATTTTCAATTATTGGAAGCGGATTTAAAAGACCAACAGTTAATGCGGTTTTGTCCAAAGCTACAAAAGAAGGTCAGGGGACTACAATGGGTTTGGCTTTTTCTTTTGAAAGTATGGGCAGGATATTTGGTCCTGTTATTGCCGGATTTACAATCGGAAGACTTGGGTATTCTTTTCCGTTTTGGGTAACAGTAGTGGTGCTTTTGGTAGGTTTTATTCTTTTTTATAGAGTTGAGATGAGGAGAATAAGGTGATAAAATGATTAAAGGCGGGATTAGTTGATCGGTTCAACATTTGCTTTCCAAGCAAAAAAGAGGGGTTCGACTCCCCTATCCCGCTCCAGACCTAACCATACGTGCGTAAACCAGAATGAACTATGGAAGATGTAAATACTATGAGTAAAGAAGTACAATTAACACCAGAACAAGAAGCTAAAAAAGAAGCTTGGCTAAAAAATCTTGCTGATTTTATCGTCATTGCTAATGGGAAAACATGGGCTTCTGATGGCGCAGAAGTTGATCCTCAAAGACCGGGATACAAGGAATTACAGTGGCCATATCCAAATATGACAGAGGAAGATTCTAAAGCATACAAAGGCTGGGAAGATTGGCTTTTAAGAGATAGTTACACTGGTTATTTTAGAGCGCCTGGTATGACTACTGTCTATTACAAAGGTCAACCAGCTTGGACTATGCAATATGGTGGGCATGGGCAAACGGAAGGTTACGAAGACAAAGCAAAGCAGACCTACGAATTCTTAAAGACAGCTTTAAGACAAGTTACTCCTGAAATGCCGTTTAGAGGACCAAAAGAATATGCGGAAGGCAATAAAAGATATGAATTTACTTTACTCGAAGGAGATATTACCGACTGTTTATGGCGAGAAAAAATTACTGAAGATAACCAATTAACTTTCACTCAAAAAGGATTAGCGGGAATTGTAATTCAGAGAGATTCGCACAGACAACCAATTAATCCATGGGATCTATAGGCAAAAATGCAACTTAAAATAGACTTGTGCATGCATGACATATAGAGCAGTCATTGAAATAATATTGCTATATCTATTAATTTTAATACTTATTATGCAAATATTTTCTTCTCAAAATATTATAAATTACTCTCAAATTTTTTATAATTTTAGCCTTGGTATTGGTGCGATTCTTGCAGGAATTGGAGGAATTAAGATTCTATCTGAGTATGCCAGAAAATTACAATATGAGAGAAAAATAAGACACTGGAAATCTATTTATGATCCAACCTTCCATGATAAAAACTTTAAGTTAATTAATTCAAGTGATAATTTAGATTGGATATACGTTCACGATCTTAATTCTGATCAAAAAATCCATATTGGCTCAGACGCGACCTTTAGAGAGTTTGGTTTTAGTAGAAAATGGATAAAAACTTTACCGTTAGCTGATTTTAACAGAATAAAAACTGTTGAAGGTATAATTTTAACTAGGGGTGAATTCGGTAGCTAAAAGTTCCAAAATCTGATATGCATACTTATACATTTTTTAGGCCTAGACAGTAGATAAAATCAGAGGTTAGAGCGTTCTCATGGAACAATTTGAAAAATTCTGGCAGTCTGGCTAAGATCACGTCAGGAGCTCCATACAGATTTTCTTGAGGATATGGAGGATGCGAAGCTGTTCAACCTTCCAGGTTACGACACAGGTTACGAACAGGTCATTTTTTATACACAACAGCTCAACTTGGATATATCTTTAGTGAAGGATAAGGCCACAATTTTTATTGCTTCTGAGAGTGTGGGAAACATCGGTAAGGAATTTATGACGTCATCAATGGTGTTCTTATTTTTAACAAGTACCATCGCTTGAGCAATTAGTTCCCCTGCATTGGGAGCTAAGATATGCACTCCCATAATCTGTTTAGTTTCAGGATGAATTGCCATTTTAATCAGTCCTTCGGTTCGATTGATGATTATGGCTTTGGGAATATCTTTAAACGATACTGTTTTACACATACAAGTGTCGAACCTTTTCATTTGCTCTTCTTCAGTAAACCCTACTCCTGCAAGCTGCGGGTCAGTAAAGATAGTCCAGGGAACAGTATTATAGTCAATGCTATTTTGCGCATTACTTAAGGCGTTCTCTGTAGCAAGTGTTCCTTCTCTGCCTGCTGTTGGTTCTTGTCTTATAGGTAAGTTTATTACATCACCTACTGCATAAATGTGTGGTTGAGAAGTTTGAAGTTGCGAAGTCACTTTAATAGCTTGCTTTTCGTCAACATTTACTCCTGCTTTGTTAAGATTAAGTTCTTGAGTATTTGGAGTTTTACCTGTTGCGAGTAGTATTTCATCCGCCTTCGCTAAAGCTTCGGCGGACAAGTCTCCTTCCTTATAAACTAAGACTTTCTTATTTCCCTCTTTGTAAGCCTTTTTTACCCGAGCATTCAATTTAATAGTAATTCCCTCTTGTGTTAGTATTTCTGCAAGTCTTGCGATTAGTTCTTCTTCTCCCCGAAAAATAGATGATCCTCTATGCAGTATAGTTACTTTAGTTCCAAATCTGGAATACATTTGAGCAAATTCCAAGCCTAAAGGGCCTGCACCAACTATAATAAGTTCTTTTGGCTGTTCTTTAAATTTTAAGGCTTCAATATGAGTTATAAATCCTACCTCTTTAATACCTTCAATCGGTGGAACTGTAGTTGTTGATCCGGCGGCAATAACAAATTTCTTAGAAGTGTATTTCTGTCCACCCTGTCCTGAGTTTGCCGAAGGATTAACCTCAATTTCATTAGGGGAAACAAAACTAGCTCTACCTTCTATGTGGGTAACATTTTCTAAACCATTTAAGACTTTCTCATATTTTTCAGCTCTTAACTTTGCTACTAGATCAAGTTCATGCTGAACGACTTGGCCAAAATTAAAGTTTTTAACTTCTATATCAATCCCCGGAATATTATGGTTTTTGGCAAGGTGCATCACTTCTCCTGCCCACAAAAGCGTTTTAGAAGGAACACAGCCAACATTAACGCAAGTTCCGCCTAGCGGTAACACTTTGTTAATTAGTAAGGTTTTAGCGCCAAGCTCATTAGCCTTGATAGCAGCCGCAAACGATCCCGCTCCTCCACCGATAATAATCAAGTCATATTCTTCCATATTTTTACCTTGACCTATTCATTTCTTTTATAATCCTTGATTTTGCTAATGCTAACGCGACGACACGAGAATTCCGATGTTTTTTTATACTTTCTTCTAAAACCAGTTTAACATTTCTTTTGATCTTTTTCTCAACCAGTTCAAACATCTTTTTTGGATTGTATCCCCGATACTCTGCATATGAGGAGATAACACCGCCTGCATTGGCGATAAAGTCGGGGATAATTAGAATCCCTCTTTTGAAAAGTTCGTTTTCAATGTCTTCGCTCATTGGAATATTGGCTGCCTCTACAATTATTTTTGCTTTGATGCTATCTTTATTACTCTTGTTGATGACATCTGTCACAGAGGCAGGGATTAGAACATCCACCGGCAAGCCCCAAAAATCCAAAGGATCAATTTTATCACCCGATGGGTAATCTTTAAGCTTCCTTCTCTCCTCAATCCACCGCTCAACTGTTTTATTTTCAAAACCACCCTTGTCGTAAATTGCTCCACTACTATCGGTAAGAGCCACAATCCGAGCGCCCATTGAGGCCAAATACTTATAGGTGAAAGTTCCCACATTTCCAAAACCATGAATAGCAACAGTAGACTTTTTAATATCGAGATTAAGCAGCTGTAGGGCAACGACTGCTGCATGTGCCACCCCAAATCCGGTACTGCCAAATTCGTGAGGAATGCCACATTTCTCACCGAGCTTGCCAAAAATTTTCATGCACAAATCAGCAGGCTTCCCCGTTGCCGAACGCCAGTCGCCTGTTGCTTCCACAAACCAAGCCATTTCTTTCTCGCCGGTATTGACATCAGGTCCGGCAATGTATTTTTTAGGAGTAAATATCTTGATTAACCGAGCAAAACTTTGAATGTATTGCTTTTTTAATTCTTCCGATCCTCCGGGCCAAATAATTCCCGCTTTTGCCCCACCAAAAGGAATATCCGCTAGGGCATTTTTCCAAGTCATTGTACGAGCAAGTCGTCTCACCTCTTTTTCGTTTACATTGGTAGTCATCCTAATCCCGCCTTTACCAGAACCCAAAGCAGTATTATCAATGACCAAAAACCCTTCCATCCCCAGCTTTGGATCATATACTTTAACCACATACTCAGGGCCAAAACGATCTTTTTTAATTGCATTATCCATATTAACAACAGTCCTTAACTACAGACTTATTTTTGTTCCTTGTCTCCAAGAGTGCTTCTATAACCATCTTTTTTGTCGGCATCATCTTCATTCCTTCTTCTGTTCGGTAGATCTTGCAACTTCTCAGGACTACCGGCGCATCTTTTGCTAATGAGTCAATATTCTTTCCATTGATAAGAAGTCCTGGTGATCCTGTAAAGTGATATTTTTCGGCATCTTCTTTTGTCTGAATATTAACCAATTCTAAACTTGCTTTAATCTTAAGCTCTTTGATTGTTTCTTGAACAAGTTTTTCCAGTTCCTTATAAATTGGGCAATCTGGGAAATATAAAATTTGAATTTGAGTTTTATTCACCCCGTTAGAAATTTTATTTTGTATAGTCATAATTTTATTGCCCCGTTTTTAATTTCTAACGGGGTTCATGTTTTTTTAATTAAATCTTTTAACTCCTCTTTGCTAAGCTCTCCTGCGTGAACGAACTTATCATTGATAAAAATCGCTGGCGAAGAAACAATTTTGTTTTTCTCTATTAAATTTTTGGACTGATTCCAATCCTGTAATTGTAATTTAATGCTTATTTCCTTTGCGAGCTCCTTTGCGATTTTAATTACGCTTTCGCAACAAGTGCAATCTTTAATATGAACAATAGTTAGTTTAATCATAATATTTTGTGCCTTTGACAAACGATACTATTTACAACAGCAAATGCCCCAGCTCCACCGCCGATTATGGTTAAATCATATTGTTCCATGATCTTTCTGTCTCCTAAATAGTTGTTTGTTGTAGATTACCGCTATAAGGATTAACAATCCACCTGTTCCCCAAATTGGCCATGCTCCCCATGTGCTTAGGAATATGTATCGGCCAACATAGAGAAGAATTCCGCCGAGTAAGAGAAGGGTTAGGGGTATAACGTTTCTGTGGCTACGGAAGTCTAGAAGAAAACCTATCCCAGCTATAAATAACATTCCAAAGGCAAGCTGCCTCCAAATTGGAATAACTGCTCCGAGTCCCAAGTAAGTTAAGAGTGAGGCAGAACCTATCCAACATAAGGGACACACCCCAACTGCACCCGCTCCGAGTATTGGTAAAAGAATTGTCTGTATCCTAGTTAGTAATTTCATAATATCTTGACTGCTTTATGATGTCCGGGATTAACTCTGCAAGTCAAACAATTTCTGACTTGCCTTCTAAACCACCAATCTAAACCAACGGAAGCTATTAGTAAAATTCCTCCCAGATAAATTAAATTCTGCTCAAATCTGATATATCCACCATAATACATTAAACCTCCGCCTAAAATAGCAGAAATTAGAGGCAATACGTTTTTGTGTAATCTAAATGAAATGACAAATGCTACCACTGCGATAACTAATGAAACAATAAGAAGAGGCTTAAACCAAGGAACTGCCAAAGCTAATACTGAACCCAAACCAGCTGCGATAAGTAATGGTGCTATAAAACATAAAGGACAAAGTACCCCTAGTATTACTGCCCAAATTGCTGATATCCCTGTTAAATGTTCTTTTTTATCTTTCATATGATTTTATCCAATTCTCTTTTGTAATCTTCATAACTGGTGAATCCTTCATCTTTGTAAACAATTACACCATCCTTATTTATGATATAAGTTGTTTCCAACTTAACAAGCTGATATTTAGAAGCAACGTTATCTGTGTCTAAAGCTAAGGGAATGTCAATCGTTCCAAGATTCCTAAATTCTTTTAAGAAATCCTCATTGTCTCCTTTGGTAAATGCCACCCCGATAACTTCTACTCCTCTACCTGCATAAACCTTACGCACTTGAGTTAAAGCCCTTCCTTCGGGTATGCAGGTTCCGCACCACCCAGCCATCCCAAATAAAATAATTGTTTTACCCCTCTTATCGTTTAACTTAAATTCTTGATTATCAAGAGTAGTTAATTTAAAGTCTGTAGCTTGTTTGCCAAGAAGCGTTGCCGGTAAAGGGTTAGCTTGAGAAAGAACCTGTGAGGATTCTTGTTTATTGTTTGATACTAGACCTGATTTACTGCTTAAAAAGAAGGCAAAGCCAACGAGTAAAACTGAACCTATAATTAAAAATTCTTTATATCTCATATTTAACTAGACAATAAAACCTTTCAAGGTTTTGACAAAGTTGTTATCGGTAAGTGAGTAATAAACTGTTTGTGCCTCTTTTCTTCTAGTAACAAGCTCAAGCTCTAAAAGCTTTTTTACGCTATGGGAAACAACGGAGACAGAAGTATCCAAGATTTCTGCCATTTCACCAACAGAAACTTCGGGATAATGACAAAGGAGGTAACAAATCTTGAGTCTTGTTGTATCACCAACAACTCCCAGTTGTTGTGCGCAAGCAACCAGCTCTTTCTTATTTTTTAATTCTTTCTTAATTTTTTTATATTGACTCATGGTATTTGAAGGACTGTTCAAATAATAAACATTTTATATTTTAAAGTCAAGGGGAGATTAACAGAAAGTTTATGCTATACTCTATTTACCGAATTCTCTTTTTGCTATTATGCATACTTATGCATTTTTTAGAACAATTCGAAGCTATTTAATTGGAGCTTTTGAAGCTTTTTGCAATAATTAAAACCATTGCTATGAATGGAACTGCCAGAAGAGCTCCTAGAACTCCTAAAAATTTACTCCCTATTAAAACGCCGATAATTACAACGATTGGATTCAGCCCGACAGCTTTTTGCATTATTTTTGGTACCAAAATATTGTTTTCCACCATCTGCAGTAAAATATAAAAAATCACTACGGATAAGGCAACTCCAGGAGAGATAGTTAGAGCGACAATAATGGCCGGAACAGCTGAAATGATAGGTCCGATTGTAGGCACAATTTCCAATATTCCGGCTAATAAGCCAAGAGGCAGGGCAAAAGGAAGGCCTAAGAGTGTAAGTCCAGCCCAAGTGCTAAAGCCAATGGTAAATGATAGGATCATCTGTCCCCGTAACCATAGCCCAATTTTATTTTCAATTTGAGCTACGGTTTTCAGGACTTTCTCTTGATACTTCTTAGGGAAGAAAGCTATAAATTGCTCTTTCAGCATTTCCCGCTGAAGCATCAGATAAAAACTTATAACAAACACGGCAAGCATAGAGAAAGCTCCGCTAAAGATTTTGCCAGTAACGCTCAGGGCATTTTTTCCAATAGTATTTATATCCGATTGGAAAACATTATCGACATTGGAAACATTAATATCGAGATTAAAAGTCTTAGCTATCTGGTTGATGTATATTGGGAAATTACTGAAAAGAATCTCTATTTGAGATGCAAAGAAAGGAACTAATGGAAAAATAAGTAAAACTAAAACCGCTATTGTTGTTGTATAGGGAATTAATACAGACAAAATCCTAGGAATACGTTTTTTAATTAAAAAATCAGCAAATGGAGATAGAGCTGCCATTATAATGTAGGAAATAAAAATTATAATTAGTATTCCACTTAATTCCGCTGCAAGCCAGATTAAAGCAAGAACAATAAGAGTAGTAAGAAATTGATTATGGGCTAAGTAATCAATAATGGGATTTTTCATAATCTATATTTGTAGTATACGTAAAGGATGGTAGTATTGTCAAAGAGAGGAGAAATGCTGTAAAATACATTTATTGCGGCACGTAAATCTTACGCCACGTACCAGTCAAGTCAGACTTGGCGCCCATAGCTCAACGGATAGAGCACTTCGGTTCTAACGAATAGGTTGGGGGTTCGATTCCCTCTGGGCGCACAAGAATAATGAGATGGTGGCATTAGCTCAATGGTTAGAGCATCAGGTTGTGGACCTGAGGGTTGACGGTTCGAGTCCGTTATGCCACCCAACTTTATTTTTTATTTTCCTCAGGGTGGAAGAATTTTTTGCCTTTTAATCTTTCGGGAAGAAAACTTAGATTACTTTTCGGACCGACATATTTATCGCTCCAGGTATAATTTTTTGCATATCCCAAATCTTTCATAAGTTTTGTCGGGGCGTTTCGTAGATGAAGAGGAATGGATTCGTTGGGAAATTCATAAACTGCTTCTTTAGCCCTTCCTAATGCATTGGCGACTTCTCTAGATTTTTTGGCTGTTGCCAAATACAGCGTTGCATGGGCCAAAATGAGTTGGGCCTCCGGCATGCCAATTTTTGTTACTCCCTCAAACGCAGCATTTGCCTGAATGAGCGCTCCCCTGTCAGCAAGTCCGACATCTTCGGAGGCCAATATTATCATGCGTCTTGCAATAAATTTCGGATCTTCTCCATTTTCCAACATTCTGGCCAAATAATATAAAGCCGCATCCGGGTCAGATCCTCTCATAGATTTTATGTAAGCGCTGATTATATTGTAATGTTCATCTGCTTTTTTATCGTAAAGGCCTGCGCTGCGAGTTTGAAAAACTTCTTTAATTGTGTCTGCGGTAATTTCCTGCCTGCCGGCAGGCAGGCTTTTTCCTTTAAAATTTGTTACGGAAATTTCCAAAGCATTGAGCATGATTCTTGCATCCTGGCCGCTTAGTCTAATTAGTAATTCCTTTGCGTCTTTGTTAATTTTCTTTTTGTATTTCCCCAGACCTTTTTCTTTGTTGCTCAAAGCAGTATCCAAAATTTTCTCAAGACATTTTTCATCAAGCCCTTTCAGAACAAAAACTCTACAGCGGGACAAGAGGGGACTTATAACTTCAAAAGAAGGATTTTCTGTAGTTGCGCCTATTAGGGTTATTAACCCGGACTCAACATGGGGTAAAAGCCCGTCTTGCTGAGCCTTATTCCATCTGTGAATCTCATCAATAAATAGAATAGTCCTTTTGTTTTTTTTAAGATTTTCTCGTGCGGCGGCTACAATTTTCCTGAGATCATCTTTTCCAGTTTGAACGGCGGAAAGTGAATAGAAGTCAGAATTAGTACTTTTGGAAATTATGTAAGCCAAAGTAGTTTTGCCGGACCCTGGAGGTCCCCATAAAATCATGGAAAAAAGAGTTTTTCGCTCAATCATTTTCCGAAGAATTTTATCAACACCAACCAAATGTTCCTGTCCAAAAAATCCTTCCAATTTTTGAGGTCTCATCCGATACGCCAAATTCATGCAGGATTATTATACTCTTGCGGAGCGGACGCGATCAAGTTTGGTAAGAAGTTTTTTTCGAAGTCTTAAATTTTTTGGAGTAACTTCCAAAAGCTCATCATCTTCCAGGAAATCCAGATATTGCTCAAGACTCATTTTCAAAGGAGGCGTTAATGCAATAGCAATATCTGAAGTTGAAGATCTCATGTTGGACATCTTTTTTCCTTTTGCCACATTTATTTCTATGTCATCCCCTCTTGAATTGAGCCCAACAATCATCCCTTCGTAGACAGGGGTTCCGGGATCTATGAAAGTTATGCCTCTTCCCTGCGCGTTTTCCAATCCAAAAGTCAATGCCTTGCCCGGTTCCGATGCAATTAAAACACCATTCCTAATCTTAGGAAGCGCAGGGGTAAGGGGCTCATATTTGTCAAACATAGTATTTATTACAGCTGTTCCCTTCGTGTTGGTTAGTAAAACGTTTCGGAGTCCCAAAAGATTTTTCGATGGAATTTTGTATTCAAATCTTGTGTTGCCTTTCCCATCGGCATTCATATTTGTCATCTGTCCCCTTCTCTCTCCTAACTCCCTTGATACAATTCCTTGAAATTCATCCGGAACATCTATTATTAAATCTTCAACAGGTTCCATTTCCACACCATTAACAATTTTTGTAATAACTTCTGGCTTCTCAACCTGGAATTCATAGCCTTCACGTCTTAATGTTTCAATCAAAACTGACAAATGCAATTCTCCCCGTCCTGAAATTATAAATTTATCATCGTACATTTCAAGTTTCATGCTAATATTTGTTTCCAATTCCTTAAGTAATCTTTCATAAACTTGTCTGGAATTGGAAAATTTTCCTTCCTTTCCTGCAAATGGAGAAGTATTTGCAAAAATAGCAATTTTGATTGTCGGTTCTTCTATGGAAATCCTAGGAAGCGCAACAGGGTTACTTGGGTCTGCAATTGTATCCCCAATTGCTGCCCCATCGATTCCTGTTATATCTACTATTTCTCCAGCCATTACTTTTTCGATTTCATCTTTTTTAAGTCCGCGATTGATAAAAATATTTTCTATTCGAGCTCCAATTTTTTCGTTTTTGGAATTGATTAAAACAACAGCTTGTCCCTTTTCCAAACTACCAGATCTTATTTTCCCGATTACGTGCTTGCCTTTGTGTGTATCAAAATCTAAAGCAGTTGCAAGCATTTTGAAAGGCCCATCATTAATTCTCGGAGCGGGAACATAATCTACAATTGTTTGCATGATCGCATCCAAAGTCGTGCTTGTCTGCACGTCTTCTAATTTTTCTGCGGCTTTTCCTTCTCGTCCAATTGCGTAAAGAACTGGAAAATTTAATTGATCAGAATCAGTCGCAAGTTCAAGAAAAAGATCATTTGTTTTTTCAAAAGATTTTTTTATATCTGCCAAGCGTTTGTCGATTTTATTGATAATTACGATTACTTTGAGTCCCATCTCCAAGGCTTTTTTAAGAACAAATTTTGTCTGCGGCATCGGCCCTTCCAAAGCGTCAATTATGAGGAGCGCTCCGTCTGCCATATTTAGCGTTCTTTCTACTTCTCCTGAGAAATCTGCATGTCCGGGAGTGTCAATAATATTGATTTTGTAATCCTTGTAATTTATCGCAGTATTTTTGGCCAGAATAGTAATTCCGCGCTCTCGTTCCAAGGGATTGGAATCAAGAATAGTTGTTTGCTGCATTTCTGCTTCATTTTCACGGAAGGCATTAAATTGCTTAAGCATGAAATCCACAAGCGTGGTTTTTCCATGGTCAACGTGGGCAATAACAGCAATATTTCTAATATTTTGAGAGTTCATAAAAAACCCCTCCTTGCGGAAGAGTTGGGTTCATTATATCATAAAAAAGGATGAATAAATTTGCCAAACACTATCCTCTTGTAATGCGTTTGTCTTTAGGTTTTGTTTTTGGGTGGTTCGGGATTGCTGAGATTTTGAACCCTCGTTATTGGAGCGGATATGTGTCCCCAATCGCTCTGGATCTTCTGCCAATCCCAATTTTACCTTTTGTTCAAGGGCATGGAGTAATTCTTACCTTTTTGGCCATCTGTTTAATTTTAAGATTTAAGCTTCGTTATACTGGTTTTCTTGCAATGCTCGTTTTACTCTCAATTATTGGAGGTCTTATTAGTATGAATGGGTTTGACGAAATTGCAGTTCGCGATATCGGTCTTTTGGGCCTGACCCTCTCCATTTGGCTCTACGAAGTCAAAGTTTAGCTGCTCCAAAGGCGCAATCTTCACAAGGGTACAGTTACCAAATAACCTCATGTACAATGATACGCTATAGCGCATCATTGTAATAAGCTTAATGTTGAGTTTAGCTTTCCGTCTTTGAGGTGTAATGTGAATTTTTCTTGTTAAATCAACCTGCAACGAGTTTCGTACAGGACTTCCTGTAATTATTTGACATTTATGGATGTCCTATGTATTATACTGTAACTATGAGTCCTGAAGCGCTAAGAACAGAAGTCAAGTTGCAAATAGGGCAAATGCCAATGCCCAGGTTTTTAAACATTCCAAGTCCCTTTGAAAATGGAGCCAGACCGATTGGAATAGAAACATTCTCGTCATTAGAAGGTCATCCAATAAGACCATTTATATGGCTACAAAACATTGGAGGCGATTTAACTAGAGAAGGGGATCGTGATAGAATCGCAAGGCTTTTGACAGAAATGACAATAGAGCAAGATACTGATTTTGCCATAGGACCTGCAATTAGCTTAAAAAAAAGTGATCCTAGATCAGGACAGGTTAAGGTAATTTTTGATTCTGGCAATAGAATCGGTATATATGCAGATTTCCAAAAAAGAGCCTTGTTACCATGGCGTATGACAATAAGTAGATTAAACTCGGAGCAGGAATTAATGTTTTGGTCACAACGCAACGCAACACGCTCGTCTGGATTTGAAGAAATATTACAACGCGTTAAGAGTGTTCTTCCTAGACCTGTTGGAAATTCCCCAAAAAGGTAGTTCTTTACATCAGCAAACTTGACCTGTTTTGATTAGTTTTGTCATCTTGTGTTTTCGTATATTTTTCTCGTATGCTTTTAGTGTGGAGAAAATCACCCGCCTGCACTTGCCTTCGGCGCGAGCCGATGGCGGGCAGGTTTTACATATTGATTTTGACTCATTTTTTGCCAGTTGTGAACAGCAGGATAATCCATATTTACGCAACAAGCCTTTGGGGGTAACTGCTGCCAACGGACGAACATGCATTATTGCATCAAGCCGTGAGGCGAAAAGATTGGGAATCAAAACAGGCTCTCGTACATACGAGGTTTTTCAAATTTGTCCTGATTTAAAACTGGTTAGCGCAAATTTTGTTAAGTATTTTGAAATTTCCAAAAAGTTTTTAAAAATTTGCCAAAATTTCTCACCGGATGTTGAACTTTTTTCAATTGATGAAGTTTTCATGGACGTTACTTTAACTAATCACTTGTTTGGAGGAGTTTACAATACGATTAAACTTATTAAAAATAAAATTAAGGAAGAAATTGGAGAATATATTACAGTTTCAATTGGCATTTCTCACAATAGATTGTTGGCAAAGTTAGCATCAGGAATTAATAAGCCTAACGGAATATTTGAAATTAGAAAAGATAATTTGGAGGCAGTCTATAGCCGATCAAAATTAACAGATGTATGCGGGATTGGAAATCGAATTAAGTTAAGACTTAATAAGATAGGAATTTACAGCCTTTTAGAATTAAGAGATGCTAATTTATCTTTATTGATCGAAGAATTTGGAGATTTTGAAGGACATTTTTTGAAAAATATAGGTCTTGGAATAGATTCTGATTCCCTTAACTCTTTTACTTCTGCTCCAGATGTTAAGTCAGTTGGCAGAAATTATTGTCTTCCCAAAAACGAACACAACAAAACCGTAGTTTTGCAAAATATTTATGAGCTTTGTGAAGAAATTGGCATTAAATTAAGACGGTTGAATAAAAAAGCCAGAACTGTTGGTTTTTATTTTGGCGGAAATATAAATTTGCATGGAAGAAAAACATATAATCGTTATTTTGATAGAGGATCTGAAATGTTTGATCTAATTAAGCTTTTATTTGACATAGAACAATTTAAATATGTTAGACAGATTGGAATTTGGGCTGGAAGTCTGAAGGATTCAATTAACACTCCCCTATCTCTTTTTGATTCTCCAAAGCAAAATTCCTTACAAAAAACTATAGATAAAATAAATGAACGTTTTGGAGATCATACAATCCGAAATGGATTTTTGCTATACGCGGACAAATTAACAACTGTCCCCAATGGCTATATGGCAGATAAATACGAACGCACCAAGCTTGCTTTGGGAAACATTAATTATTCTCCATAAACAAATTTACATTCGGAGAGGATGGAATTTTTTTTATCACTTGGAAGTCCCAGGACATCCAAAGAAGACGGGTTTTTGCAGACATCTTTCGCAAGCACCACGTGATTTTGCAAAAGTAACTGTTTCTGGTTTTGGGTCATACTTGTAACTATTGTAATTGGATGAAGTTTGTATTTTTCAATCAAGTCTCTAAAACTTCCATTTTCCGGATAATCCCAGCTAATGACTTTCATGTTTGAACATATTGCATAATTTAATGCGTCTTGTGTAATTTTTGTATTGGTAATGATATATGCTTCCGATAGATTACTTTCTTCTTTTATATCATCAAATCTTGCTTTTGTATATAAAGACACATGGACCTGAGAATGTGTTCCCGGACTATTGTGAAATTTGCATTCAACCATTGATCTAACATTATTTTTTTGAGCAACAATATCTATTTCATGCGTAATGCATTTTCCTTTTAAAATTTGTCTAACTTGAGTCTGATATCCTTCCATTTTTAAAATTTCAGAAGTATAATCTTCGAAAGAATAGCCTGTTGGGCCAAGATCCATAATTGCTTGTTTAAGACTGTATTTGGCTCGGCTAAAAGGGTAGGGAGAATTTTCTAAAAACTCAACAATATGTTTATAAATTTCAGATGTAGGAATGTTCTCGTAAAGTTTTGACTTGATATGATTTACGGCATTTTCCCAAAGGTCTTTAGGAACTCCAGCTCTTTGAATGGATAAACGCAGCTTGCTTTCATTAAATGGTTCGATTAATCCTCCAGCTTTTAAAACATTGGGCATATTTATACTATAGCAAATTTCGTTTTTTAAAAACTACAAAATCATCAACACTCAAAATTTCAATATAATTTTTATCATTTTTTAGATTTTTTATAATTTCTTTTTCAGCATCTACGGATCTACCTGAGTTGGAATTTAATAAAAACATTATTACATCCGCTCTATCTATTCCAGCAGGGATTGTAAAAATTTGCTGACGATGGGACACATGAGAACCCAAATTGTTTGTAGCGGCAACGCTATATTCTTCAGGGATTTTTGAAAGGAAATTTTCTATAATTTCTCTATTTGGCTGAGGTTTTGTGAACATGTCGATGTTAGGTTCTTTAGCGAAGAACAAAGGCCCATAAGAATAAGCTGCATATAAAGTAAAGAGCAGAAGATATATGACAAAATAAATTTTTGGAAATTTGGGAAACCATTTGGTAAATTGCTTTACCCCGAACATTGCTGATATAAATAAAAATGGAGTAATTGCAGAAGTGTATTGATAGTAAATTTGGTGAAGCTGGGAATTATTACTCAAAAGATTTATGAGCAAATCAGGAATGCTAAATATAAGATATAAAGGAGAAAGTAAAGATAAAAATCCAAGCGGCATAAAAATCTGTTTTAGATAGTCAAGCTGATTCCCATCAAAAATTGTTGCAATAGTTTTTTGAGGAGATAGAAAAATATTTTTGACAACTTCGGTGGGCGAACTTCCAAAATCAGAAAAATAAGATAGAGCAAAATGTTCTTTGCCTAGACTAAGGGGAATAGCGTACCAGATAAGGTAACCGAAAATAATTAAAGAAAAAAATATGATTCCTGCTCCAAGATATTTAATTTTTTTTATTTTTTGGAATAGTAAAGGAAATCCAAATAATGAGATGATTGTCCATACTTGTTCTTTGGTTGATCCGGCTAAAACAAGAAAGATAACTAGTAAAAAATAGCTCTTTTTTATCAAAAAGTAAAAAGAAGCAAGGAGAAGTGTTGTTGCTAGGGTGACCGCATGAAAATCATATAAATTAGTGAATTGCACTAAGGGGTTGATAAGATATAGAAATCCAAAAAGTAGGGCGAGGTTTTTATTTTTTAGCACGTCTTTGGCTATCAAGAAAACAAAGATCGCGCCAAGACCTAAAATAAATGATTGAACCAAAAGAAGCATTTTTGGATGAGACCACAGAAAATAAAGAGGGGATAGCAATATGAGCATAAAATCCGCGTGTCCAGATAATCTGGAGGATATAAGTCCATCGTTACTGGATGACTGGAAAATTCTACCATTAATAGTATTCCAGACCGTTTGATCCATATTTCCCAGATCATACCGGCCGGTATAAAAATTGTCGTATCGAAAAAAGCTCGCGATAGTGAAGTAGGAAATGTAAATGCAGACCAGGATTATAAGAGAAAATTCGTGTTTGTGATTTTGAATTATCTTAAGCATTGGTGCGCCCGGAGGGATTTGAACCCCCGACCCTCTCGTCCGACCCGCCTGCCGAAGCGCGCCCTGCAGGAGTTGAACCCGCAACCTGATGGTCCGAAGCCATCCGCTCTATCCAGTTAAGCTAAGGGCGCACGTGCTGCGGGCAGGAGCGAGATGCTCTTAAATCCGCTGAGCTACGGGCGCTAAATGGGACCTTTACAATTATATCATTTTTATGCCCATTTTTTTGAGTTCCTTGAGCACTGATTGAATGGGAAGACCAACGGCATTAGAAAAATCTCCCTCAACAATTTTTATAAATTTTTTGGCAATTCCCTGAATAGCATATGCTCCGGCTTTATCTTTGGGTTCCCCGGTTTTAACATATGATTCTATTTCTTTTTTTGTAATTTTTCTCATATAGACTTTTGTCTGCTCTGATTTGGTAATTGGTTTTTTTAAATCACTACTTATTATTGCAAAGCCGGTTATTATTAAATGACTTTTGTTGCTTAAAAATTCAAGCATATCCTTTGCATCCTGATTATTTTTTGGTTTGCCTAAAATTTTTCCGCGGCACACAACAACTGTATCTGCAGCAATAATTATTGAGTCTTCATGATTCTCGTATACAGCCGTTGCTTTTTCCAAAGATAGTTTCTTAACAAGATTTGCCGGCTTTAAGTCGGAATTAACATATTCTTCAAAATTACTTTTTACAATTTTGAATTTTAACCCGGCCTTTTTCAAAATTTCTTTTCTTCTTGGAGATTCCGAAGCTAAAATAATTTTTTTCATGGCTATTAATTATAGCAGACGTCAATAATAGATATTGTGGAAAATGTAAAAATATGCATACAATAAACGTATGCCACGAAGAAGAATTATTAGAACCAGGAAAACAGTCTGGCATTATTTCAAACTTTACTTTATTTTGCTTTTCATAAGTTTAGCTACTTTTGGGATTGGTAGTTTTTTCAAACCTCAATTTGACTGCGCAAACTCGTTAACCTGCAAAAGCGACTTATTAGTTAGTGTAGATAATGATTCGGTTGGCACTTTTCTAGGGCGTAAAGTTGTTCCTCCAAAAGTAGATTTGGCTAAGGCTCTAGCACAATCTTCTGTTTTGGGGGTGAGTGTTTCCGATGAAGAAAAACACATTTACATAGATTTGTCAACTCAAACTCTATATGCTTATGAAGGGAAAAATCAGATTATGAAGACTTTAATTTCTTCGGGAAAATGGGGCTGGACACCGGTTGGGAATTTTAATATCTGGTTAAAATTGCCTGTAACGCGAATGTCCGGAGGATCGGGCGCCTCTTATTATAATCTTCCAAATATTCAGTGGGTAATGTATTTTTACCGTGATTTTGGTACACATACAGCTTATTGGCATAACAACTTTGGTCATCCCATGAGTCATGGTTGCGTGAATATGAGGCTTTTTGACGCAAAAAAGCTATATGATTGGGCTGATGGCCCGGCAGATGGTAAGCTGGGGACAGCTGTGTCAACTTGCGACCAATTTAATGAACAGAAAGTTACTTGTGTACAAAAAAATCCAATAAATTAATTAATAAAATAGTATGACTACATTAAGAAAAGTAGAACTGGAATCAATTTTTTTAATCTCAATTGTTGCAGCTGTTAGTATGTTTTTTGTTGTTCAGAGAAATAGTCAGGGGCAATTCAGTGGGTCTGATATGCGAATTGCGACAATTAACTCGCCATTACCCACTCCGGCTCCCGAGCAAAAGGCTTTCTCACAGATTTCCCCGGATGGAACGAAAAAAGTTGTTATGAGAGTTACTCAAAATTTGGACAATACATCAACTTATGATTTTTCTGCTGCGGATGAAAATGGAGCAAATGAACAGTCTATTTTTACCAAAACACTTGGTTCTCCCAAAAGCATGACAGTTCCTTTAAATACATTTTCTCCTGACAATAAATATTTTTTCGTACAAGAAAATGCTGGTGACAATAAGAAAATTTTTGCATTTCAAACCTCAGGTGAGCCATTTTCAGGTGAAGAACAGTATTTTGACGTAACTGATTTGTTTAGAAAGAAAGAAACAGGAAATAACTTCGATGAGGCAACGGGCTGGGCTTCAGAGTCATTAATAATTATTAACACTAAGAAAGAAGATGGCTCAAAGGGGCCGTCCTATTGGTTCGAAGTCCCAAGCAAAGCCATTCTCATCCTAGCTACCGAATTCTAATGTAGATAGCTAGATACTAGATAGCTAGACACACCAGGTTCGGACACGCTTGACACCTAAGGAAATGTCGTATATTCTTTAGCTATGCCCTACCGCAATACTCCTTTTGTAACTAACCAGATATATCATGTTTTTAACAGGAGCATCGCTAGTCAAACAGTTTTCATAGATAAATATGATTATAAAAGAGTCCTTGATTTAATTAATTTTTATAGATTTAGCAAACCTCCTCTCCGTTTTTCCCATTACAAGCGTTTGTCAAAAACGCAAAAAGAAGAGTTTGAAAAAGCGTTTATGATTAATAGAAGTCCGATGATTGAAATTCTCGCATTTTGCATTATGCCAAATCATGTACATTTTCTATTGAAACCGAAGGAAAAGAATGCGGTTTCTAACTTTATGAGAAACTTACAGAATAGTTATTCAAAATACTTCAATACAAAGCGCGAACGAACCGGGTCATTATTTCAATTCATGTTTAAAGCTGTAAGGATGGAAACGGACGAACAATTAGTTCATGTTTCCAGGTATATCCACTTAAATCCTGCAACAGCTTATATTGTTGATACAGAAGATTTAGATAAGTACGAGTGGTCATCGTTTAAAAGTTACATTTCAGATACTCAGTCGAATGTTAGCAGCGAAATGATTTTAAGCCGTTTTAAATCGAAACAGGATTATAAGAAGTTCGTGTTTGACCAACTCGAGTATCAACGAGAACTAGCAAAAATCAAACACTTAATTTTTGACTGATCCTTATGTGTCTATGTCGTACGTACCTGGTGTGTGCGACATTTGTCTCATTTGACAACTTGTAGTATACTAATTAGAAATATGGGTCGCTAGCTCAATTGGTAGAGCAATTCCCTCTTAAGGAATAGGTTCCGGGTCCGATTCCCGGGCGGCTCACAAAATAAGGTTACGAGGCTACTCAACCTTCCAGGTTACATATCCCAGGTTACATATCCGCACAAGAGCTTTCTGTCTTATTGCACGATATTCAAAATGGTAGATTAACAGATGAGGAAATTAAGCAAAGGCTCAAATAACGTATAAAAAGGTTTAAAAGCATTCAATCTTCATTTTGCCTTACAGTTTCTAGATATAGGAGGAGGGGGAATTCGCGGCGGGCCTTATCTTCAGCTTCTTTTTATGTCCCGCCACTTGACTTATGTCTTATAGTATGGTACGATACTCAGTCTAATATGAATATTATTGAACCTATATTATTTTTCTTGTTTTCTCAATTTGCTACTCAATCAGTAGGCGGGAATACTGTAACTCAAAATTATTTAGCAAGCGAACAGATATCTTTGGAAAAAAGATACGACAATAAATTTGTAAATGATGTTTTCAAAGACAACATTCTTTTGAATCTTTCCTATCTTGGCGGAAAAGTTACGAAAAGAGAAGATATTGTTTGGGAGGATGTAAATAAGTCTTTTAGTTACAGCTTTAAATTATTGCCCGGAAAAACTTTCACATTTCACGAAGACGTGCTGCCTAAGTATGTAGATTCTCTTGTCAAAACAACCAATGCTCATTTTAACTACGATGATGGGTTCAAGTCTGATGGCTATCTGATGGGAGATGGAGTATGTCACTTTGCTTCTTTAATATATTGGGTTGCTAAAGAAGCTGGTCTTGATGCTTATGCTCCAGCCAACCATGATTTTGCTGTGATTCCCGAAATTGATAAGGAATATGGAGTTGCTATTTATATGATGCCTGGGAATTCAAATGCTAACGCAATGCAGAATTTGTATGTTACCAATAACAAAGAAAATGCAGTTATTTTTGAGTTTGATTATAAAAACGGAGAATTAAAGCTTTCTATTTCTGAAATTGTAAAACCTGCTTTATAATCCCTTAACATCAGTTTCTATATCTATTAGATCTGCTTCAGGACTAGCTACTTCCAAATCATTTTCAGGGAGCGGAGTTGGGCTTGGAGTAACGGTCGGTTCAACAGTAGTAGTGGTATTAGTTTCTGCTTTTTGAGCCTTCTCCAATTGCCCTTTAGCAAATAATATATATCCTGCCATTCCGAGAACTAAAAGCAACAAGATAATAAGCAACATTATTCCCTTCCCCATGCCTTTCTTGGGAGCTGAAGGCTGAGTAGGAGCTGAGACAGGCTCACTAACAGGTGTTGGCGATGGTGTTTGAGCTGGTGCGGGTGTTGCAGCATCTGGCATGGATGTTGTTGGTGCTGCAGGGGTAGCTGCAGCTGGTTGAACTGGACCTGTTCCTAATGGCTGATTGCTATTTGTATCCATAATTAGTTAGCTGTACTAGTTGGTTCCTCTTTTATCATAGCACCTTCTGCTCGCAAATTCTGAACAGCTTGTTTGGCATCAATAATCAGTTTGTATGCAGCTACCAAGTCCAGTCTTAATTGACTCGTAACTTTCCCAACATCCGACCTTAGGGCGATCTCTGTAGAAATTGTTATTGTGTATGTTTTTGCTGCTTGATTTTCTACGGCCGCTTTTGCAGCGTCAATTGCAGCCTGAGCCTGCGTTTTATCTACATCTTCACTCATTTTATCCAGAATAGTCTGTAAATTGCTAAGTACTTGAGTAAATCTTTCCGTATGTTTTGCATTTGCATTAGCAAGCTTTGTATCAATACGCTCAACTAACGCTTTCTTCTTCAAATCTTTAATTGTTTGAAGCTTTGCTCTGAATTCTTCTCTTCTTGTTGCAACAGCTTCCTTTACTGCATCTCTTTTAGCCGCAACAGTTTCTTTTATTTGCTGTCCGATGTCCATTACCGCATCCTTTTTTTGACCTCTGAGGAGCTGCGTTTGTTCTTTTAACCTCGACGATGCGCTGTCTGTGCTTTTATTTGTTTGCGCATTAACAGTAGAAACAAAAACCAACAGGAAAAGTGGGAGTATCAAAATAGGCAGTTTTCGTGTCATTCTTTAATGTTAGTAATAATTTCCTGTCTTGTCAAGTATGATTAGTCTTCTAATTTGAATTGGGCAGAATCAGATTCTTTGATTTCCGGAAGATTTGGAACTATATCTTTCAATTCTCCATAAAAATTAATAGTATTTGAATCGAGCTTTTCTATCTGGCCTTCTCTTTTCTTCCACCTCAATAAAGTGGATCTTTTTTCTGTGTCCAGTTCGTCTTTCAAAACCTTTATGCTGTCAAAATGAGATTGCATTCTATGTTTGAAAGTGTCGCTCATCATGTAATCTCTGATTTTCCCCCACTCTTCATCTGTTTGATTTACGGATGATTTTACAGAAGCGATTCGGGTTATTAGAAATCTTAAATATCTGCAGGTATTGATAGCGTGCTGGTAATTGGTAATCCAAATTCCGTCTTTTCTGTCGAAACTTGTTATTCCGTCAGGGAGAGTTTGGGATACAATTATGGCTTCGCTGGCACTGATTTTAGCCGAATCATTTTTAAGTTTAACAAGCCATTTCTTATCCCACCCGTTTGTTCTTTTCGTCTCCCAGAGAATTGATCCCATAACTCGCTCTTTATACATTACTTTTTGAATTAAATCTGCGCCCTCAAATCCTTTGGGCACGGGTAAAAATTCGTCATTGGGGAAAAAAATTTTTAGTTTTTCTTCCAGATCTATTTCTAGAACCTCTCCTTGCAGTTGTTGGGACCCCTGTTTGGCTTTTCTTTGGGCAACTTCTAAGGCTTCTTGAGTATCTTTTAATTTCTTTTCAATTTCTAATTTATCTAATCTGCTTTTCTCCGATGCTTCTTTTACCGCCTGTTCCTGGGCTTTCTTTTCAAACTCTTTCCTTTCTTTTTCTTCTGTTAATAATTGTTTTTTTAGCTTTTCTTTTTCTCCTATTGCTTTAAGTAACTCTTTCTGCGATTCTTCTTTTAATCTCTTTGAAGTTTCAGCTTCGGCTTGTGCTTTGGCTCTTGCCAATTCTTCTTTGTGTTTTTCACTCTGAGCAAGCTTTATTTTTTCTTCAAGATCGTGTCTTAATGCTTGGGTAATTTGAATAGTTTTCTTGCAGTTAGGGCAAACAATAGAGTCCATAAATCTCACACATCATAATCAAAAATCTGTCGTGTTGCAAGAGATAAGTTGAGAAGATTTAGCTTAGGGCTATTAAAATTACGCCAATTACCATAATAAATGCGCCTGCAAAACGTTCTTTGATGTTTTCTTCTTTGAAGAAAATTTTTCCCCAGATCGTCCCAAACAAAGCATGTGTTCTTTTTACGGATATGACGTTGGCAACTAAAGTCATGGAGATAGCTGTCATTTGAAAAGCATAAGAAAGTCCATTAGCAATGCCAATAGGAGCAAGAATTTTGCTCTGTTTTAAAATGTGCAGGATCGAGACTTTTCTTACCCAAAGAACCAGAGTCAAGAATATTAATATGGCAATATTTGATGCAAGAGAAGCAAGCAGAGGATTTGAATTTGTGACAACTATTTTGTCAATATTGGATGTAATACTCCAAATGACTGCAACAATTAACATGAGACGGGAACCCTGATTTTTAAAGAGTGCCATTATTGGCTCAAAAGCGCCATTTGTGCGTTTGCTTAAGTTTAGAATGTACGATCCGATAACTACGGATAGAATGCCGATTACTCCTAAAGGTTTTGGGAACTCACCAAGCATAATTGGAGAAGTTATAAGTAAGAAAACTGGCGTGAATGTGGTAATTGGAAGAGTTAAGGAAAGAGGAGAATCTTTAATTGCTTTTATAAATAAAATGGATGTAATAGTATTAAGAATTGAGGTCGCAAGAAGAGCTGGCCAAAATGGTGAACCAACAGGATGAAAAGATTTCAAAAAAACGGCGAGAGGAATAATGATTAAAAGACCAAAAAACCGTTGCGCCCATGTTACAGACAATATATTTATTTTTTGCGCGCCTCTTTTACCCAATGCGCTGGAAACAGAATCAAAAAATGAATTTAAAAGGGCAAAAGTTAACCAACTCATAGGTAAACTATACCATATTTTCGTTGACACAAACCAATATGTCTGGTAGCATCTATAGGATGAAGTCAATAGTCAGAAGAATTGTATTTTATGCGGTTGGGCTTTTTCTAACAGGACAAATCTTGCAAGGTTTGCAGGTATCAGGAGGCTTGCAGACATATATAGTCGGAGGAATTGTTTTATCAGCTCTTTTTATGATTGTTAAGCCTGTTTTAAGCATAGTCACACTTCCTCTAAATATCATAACTTTGGGATTATTCTCGTTCTTAATAAACGCAATTATTCTTTATCTTTTGACAGTTTTTGTGGTAGATATTTCAATAACAGCATTTGAATTTCAGGGATTTACTCTCGCAGGTTTCGTAGTTCCTAAATTTCATGTTAATAATTTTTTTGCATTCATTTTCACGTCAGTTGTTTTGTCTCTTATAGTTGGGTTTTTAAGATGGTTAACAAAAAAATAGTCTGCCTTGGCGGCGGAATCGGCACAGTCAATTTGGTAAAAGGGTTAATTGAATCAGTTGGTGATATTACTGTTGTAGCTTCAATGGCTGATGACGGAGGGTCTACAGGAAGACTTCGAAGGCTTTTCAGCATTCCGCCTCCCGGAGACTTGGTTAGCTGCATAGCTGCAATGTCCCAAGCTGATGGAGCTATGAAAAAGCTTCTGACTTATCGCTTTGAGGGCGAAAGATATGGGGAGGAAGAGGCTTTGGGAGGACACAAGTTAGGCAATCTTATGATGGTTGCTTTAACGCAAATAATGGGCGATTTCGGAAAAGCACTTTCTCAAATGCAGAAAATTTTCAAAACCCGAGGAAAGATTTTGCCGGCAACAGCGGAATCTGTCTCAATCTGGGCTACAACAAGCGTTGGAGAGAGAGTTGATAGAGAAGAAAATATAGATCTAGGAAGATTTACAGGTACCATCGAAAAACTTCATTTAAAACCTGAGAATCCGAAAGTAGCAAAAGAAGTCATTGACGAAATAATTTCAGCGGACTTAATTATAGCCGGACCCGGAGATTTATATTCAACTATTCTGCCTGTTCTTTTGGTTCCCGGAATTCTAGGTGCTATCAAAAAATCAAAAGCTAAAAAACTTTATGTAATTAATGTAGCTAACAAATTATTTGAAACCCCAAACTACAAAGTCAATGATTATATAAAGGCAGTTACAAATCATTGCGGAGAAAATATTTTTGATTCGGTTCTTATGAATAACAATACTTCATCGGCCATCCCAGATAAATACAAACGTCAATATGAATCTGTTCCATTAAATTATGAAAAAAACAAAAGCTATGCTGTTATAGCGAAAGATATTGTCAATTCTGAATTTCCCCTTTACCATGATTCCGTAAAGCTTGCGAGGACGATTATCGATAATATATAATATATTATATATAATTTAGATTTATGTTTTTTAATATAGCAGCAATAATAGTCGCAATTCTTCTTATCGTTGTGATCATGCTGCAAATGCAAGGGGCAGGATTGTCAAGTTCGTTCGGCGGAGGCGGAGAATTTTATAGGAGTAAGCAAAGCATTGACAAGCTTCTGATATCAGCAACTGTCGTTCTAACAATTCTTTTCGGAATATTATCTATAATTCTTCTTATACCCCGCTAATAACCTATGATAGTGTTGCGAAAAAGACTCCTGATCTGGCTTATAAAAGCATACATCACGCGATGGGGAAGAAATATCGCCATTTATTTTGGAATTGGCCTTCTGGTATTTTTTATTATTAATATAGCATTGTCTTCTTTTATAACACGATTGCCTTTCATAGAAAAAGAAACAATAGGGATGGTTGGTCCTTATACCACAGATGATTTGCCTCAGGAAATTTTGAGCAAGATCTCAAGGGGCCTTACCAAAACAGAAAAAGATGGTGGTGTAAAGCCAGATGTTGCAGAAAAGTGGAGAATTGCTCCAAATGGAAAAGGTTATGCTTTTTATTTGCGTAAAGACTTGAAGTTTTCCGATGGATCAGCTGTAACTGCGGATAATATTGAATATGGTTTTTCGGATGTTTCAGTGCTTAAGCCGGATAAACATACAATTGTTTTTAATCTAAGAGATACCTACTCGCCTTTTTTAACAACTGTATCAAGACCCATTTTCAAGAAAGGGTTTGTTGGGATTGGAGAATATAAAGTAAAGAAAATAAAATTGAACGGGGATTTTGTGGAATCAATAGAATTGTATTCGGAAAAAAGCCGTAAATCCCTTACATATGAATTGTTTTACCCAACTGCTTTGTCTTTAAAAACGGCATTTGCTCTTGGAGAAGTTTCAAAAATAACTAATCTTCCTGATGTAAATTTCAAAGGCACATCATTCAATTCATTTAAAAATGCCAAAGTTGAAAAGAAAGTAAATTATGCTAAGTTAGTTACGCTTTTTTTTAATACTAAAAATAGTACCTTGTCATCCAAAGCGCTTCGGGAAGGATTGTCCTATACTATGCCGGATAACTTTTCCCAGGGAGAAAGAAATGCAAGTCCCCTATCGCGTTTTTCCTATGCAAATCAGGATGGTGTCGATATATATAGGCAGGATTCGGAACATGCACAACTATTAATAGATAGTTCTGGTCTGGCAACCGCAAGCGGAAAAATTTCTTTGACAATGAATACGTTACCTAAGTATGAAGAAACGGCAAAGAAAATTGCAGAAGTCTGGAAACAATTAAATATTGAAACAACAATTCAAATAACGAATCAAGTTCCTCAAAGCTTTCAAATTTTTCTAGGAGAATTTAATATCTCACCAGATCCCGATCAGTATGCTTTGTGGCACTCTTCTCAGGTAAATAATATTACTCATTATGACAACAAGAGAATAGATAAATTGTTGGAGGACGGAAGAAAAGAATTGGATATTGAAAAAAGAAAAATAATCTATGCAGATTTTAAAAAATATATTTTGGCAGATCCCCCCGCATCATTCCTCTTCTTTCCCTATTATTATGAAGTTAGCACTAAATAACAATTCTGAGTTTGTTCTCATAATCTAATTCAGCTTTTTTCGCTTTATTCCTATTTAGATAAATTACATCGATGTCAGGTGCAGGAGATCTTTTGTGTAATTATGTAGAGTATCCCAAACTTTACCTCTAACAAAACCTGCTCCAATTCACCAATCGGGAAGATTAAGTCTTTTAGCTGTTTTTATTAATATTATCAATGATTCGAATCATTGATAATTTGTCGATAGGGGAATAGAACAACACCTTCCAGGTGAACAGATAGCTACACCTGGAAGGTGTAAGCGTAAAAATAACCTAATTTAGAAAATTTTTTGACCTAAGCTTTCTGTGATATGTTATTGCAAAGCGGTGGGCTTCATCCCTAATTCTCATCATTAATTTCAAAGCATCGGAATCCCTTGGCAAAATAATTTCTTTAAATTCTTGCGTAATTATAATTTCTTTTCTTTTCGCAAGGCCAATAACAGGAATTGTTAAACCTGCCTTGCTGTCAGGCAGGTTGTTAAATTGTTTAGTTGCTTTGAGTACGGCCGACACTTGACCTTTTCCTCCGTCTACTATTATTAAGTCTGGAAATGGCCATTCAAGATGTTGGAATCTTCGTGTAAAAATCTCTTGCACCATTGCAAAATCATCAGGTCCTTTATTTAATCTTACTCTAAATCTTCTATACCATTGACTATCTTTCTCTCCATTAGTAAACACGACTAATGATCCGGTAGAGTTTGTTCCAGAAATATTTGAGACATCAAAGCATTCAATTCTTTCAAGTTTTTTTACCTGAACACCGTTCGTTTTTAGAATTTCTTTAAGATCAGAGATTTCTGCCGATCTTAAATCTTCTGAAAAATTTGGATTTATATCCGCATCAAGCGTATTTTTGTAGGAAGGGCTTGTTATAAGTTCAATTGCAGTTATTTTATTTTGTATTGCATTTGCTTTTTCAAACTCCTCATTTTTACTGGCAATAATTCTTTCTTTTGTAAGACCTTTAATTATTTTCTTTGTTTTTCCGTTCAAAAAATCTATTATTTGTTTTATTGTTTTTCTATATTCTTTTGTAAATTCTACAGAATCAAATACCGGCGGACATGGGCAAAGTCCCAGATGATAATACAGACAAATTCTTTTTGCATGATTTCGAACTGACTGATAGGGAAAAATTCTTCTGATTGTTTTTAGCACAAGTTTCATGGCGGTCGCATTTGGAAAAGGACCAAAATACACAGATGTTTTATCCCAACTGAGCCTTGCAATTAAAATTTTCGGATAGCTATCTTTGACAGTTATTCGAATTAGGGGATAATTTTTGCCGTCAGTAAAACGAATATTATATTTCGGTTTGTACTTTTTTATGTATTTTATTTCCAAAAGAAGAGCTTCGATTTCGGACGGAACAATTATTGATTTTATTTGCTTAACTTGGGAAACTAATGATTGGGTTTTAGTCCCTAAATCAATGTATTTAGCAAAATAAGAAGTTACTCTATTTTTGAGATTCTTAGCTTTTCCAACATACAGAATCTCACCCTTTTCGTTTAAAAATAAGTAAATTCCTGGCTTTGTAGATAATGATTGTAATTGCGAAAATGATACTGACAAATAAAATTCCTCCTCCAATAGTCCATTCGTTTAAAATAAATAGAGATATCTTAACCTCTTTACTTAGATAATTTTCGTTGAGTGCTATTCTAATGTTATCTTTCTTATTTGTCAAAATAGAGGGACTTTTTAGAGCAACAGGAATAGATATGGAGCCAAAGGGAGGAATTTTACCAAAATATATTTTTTGCGACTGGGGCTTGAGGAAATCAGTTGTGATGGAAATTGATTGTGAATTGGATATTACGCTTCCGACATTTTTAATTAAGACGTTCCCCGTGACCATTGCAGCGGAAAAATAGTTATTAGAAAAATCTTCACCGAAAGACAAAGTTGGTAGGGTTTCTTTAAAGTCATCACCAAATTCTATATTTATATCTTTTGTTTTGTCGTCACCGGATATTTTATAGCCTCCGGCTGGTATAGGATAGGTACTATTAACACCTTTTATAATAAAAGCAAAATGATCAAAATCTAAAGTATAAAAATAATCTACTCCGCCAGTTGTATTTCCCCAAGTCGGATCAACCATCACCCAAGTTTTGATATCTGAATCATAGTATTCCGGCCATGCATGCAAAACGTCTTTAATAAGCGAAAGCGGTCTTTCTTTTTCATTTTGAGTATATGCGAATCCATTTACTTCCCGCGCCGGAATTCCTGCAGCTCTTGCTAATGCTATGAAAAGATCTGTGAACTCAAGACAAACCGCAGAATCTGGATTTTTCAAAACTTCTAAAGCCCCAACTCTAGGTTGGCTGTTCTCCACTCTGTCAAAGTCATAAATTAAATTATCAACAACGTATTTATATATTGTGTAAGGAGTTTTAAGTTTCAAAGCCAAATCTTTTATTTCTTTTTTGCTTGTCTGCCAATATGGCTGTTCTTTAAGATACTGCTTTAATTCGTCATCTGACAGTTCTACTTTTTTGGGCCGAAGTAAAATTTTTGCTTTACCCTTAACTCTAATATCTAATTCCTTGGATGGTGTTAAAATATATTGAGCAAGCCAGTTTCCATCACCATCTTGAATAACATTAATTGGTTTTGGGTCAATATCATTTATCTTGACTTCCTGATAATTCGTTGAGGGAGGGAGAGCAATTTCTGTTTTAATCGGAAATAAATTTGAATTCTTCAAATGATACAAAAGGTCAAAATTATAAATTTCCTCGTTACCAAAGGAGATAGAAATTCCTGATTCGCCAAGCTCTTCTTTTGTAAAATTTAAGTTGGCCCCCACAAATTTACCAATGTCAGGTTTTATGTAGGAGGGACTTCCTAAGAACTTGGGAACTATAACTTCAACATTAAAAGTATTATATTCAATTTGTTTTGCCAATCCCGGAATATTTATGTCCCAAATTTTCCCTGACTTTTGCGCTATATCTCTCGTGTCAAATGAAATGGCAAAAGGAAGCTTTTGGTCAAGGCCGACAACTTTTTTGTTAAAGTTTATTTCTATATTGTTTCCGTCATTATTTTTGGTTATTAATGGAATAATTTTGCCATCCGGATCTCTTGCTAGAACATTTTCTATATTCTTAAACCCGACTTGTATGGAATAGGAAGATGCATAGTACTGGCTTGTGGAATTTGTAAATGTGACGTCAAAAGTAACATGCGTCAGAGCATTTTCCAAAACATTGTAGGTAACGCTGTAATCCGTTTTAAAATTGTTCTTTGCAAAAACCAGATTAGCTGCTAGATTAAAAAAGAAAAATAAGAGAAAGAAGAATACAAAACCTTTTTTCATTAATAAATCCTCTGGATATATCTAATGTTAACACATTACAAAACCTTTTTTAAGAATGCACCGGTGTAGGAATGAGGGTTTTTGGAAATTTCAACCGGGGTTCCGACAGCAACCACTTCTCCACCCCTAGACCCTCCATCAGGACCCAAATCAATTATATAATCTGCACTTTTTATTACATCCAAATTATGTTCAATTACAATAACTGTATTTCCGCGATTAACGAGATTTCTTAAGACTATTAATAATTTTTCCAAATCAGCAAAATGAAGTCCTGTGGTTGGCTCGTCCAATAAATAAAGGCAATTTTGTCCTTTTTTGGACAATTCATCAGACAATTTAACTCTTTGGGCTTCTCCGCCTGATAAAGTTGGAGCGGGCTGGCCAAGTTTTATATATGAAAGTCCGACGTCATTAAGTGTTTGCAATTTGTGAGAAAGCACTGGTACGAATGAGAAAAATTCTGTAGCCTCTTTAACACTCATTGATAAAACATCTGCAATATTTTTGCCATTAAGCATGATCTCCAGAGCCTCTTTATTGTATTGTTTTCCATTGCAGACTTCACAGGTTACATAAACATCCGGCAGAAATTGCATTTCTATTTTTATTTGTCCCTCTCCTTCGCAAGCCTCACAGCGTCCGCCTTTGACATTGAAAGAAAATCTGCCTGGCCCATATCCTCTAAGTTTTGCGTCTTTGGTTCTGGCAAAAATATCTCTAACGTATGTGAATGCTCCAGTATAAGTAGCTGGATTGCTTCGAGGAGTTCTCCCGATTGGCGATTGGTCAATCATATAAACCCTTTTTATATTTTCGTAGCCGTTGATGCTAACAAAATCTCCGGGTTTTTCGCGATGATACGGATTTTGTATTTGCATTAAAGCATGATACAAAATGTCGTTAATAAGCGTAGATTTTCCTGATCCGGAAACTCCGGTTACAACTATAAATTTATTAAGAGGAAAATTTATGTCTATGTTTTTTAAATTATGTTCTTTTGCTCCAAGAATTGACAGATACGTACTATTGTTAAATTGTTCCATTGTTAAATTGCTTGATTTAATTTTCCTTTTCCCTGACAAATATTCCCCGGTTATGGAATTTGGATTTTTTTTAATCTCTTCGATTGTTCCTTTTGCAATGATTCTCCCTCCGCTTTCTCCTGCTCCAGGTCCGAAATCAACTATATAATCCGATTGCTCCATTGTTTCTTGGTCATGTTCTACGACAAGAACGGTATTTCCCAAATCCCGAAGCTTTTTGAGAGTTTCGATGAGTTTTTTGTTATCTTTCTGATGAAGCCCGATTGACGGCTCATCCAAAACATACAGGACTCCTGTAAGTCCCGACCCAATTTGGCTAGCTAGTCTAATTCTTTGAGCTTCTCCGCCTGCGAGACTTTGTGCGCCGCGGGATAAAGTTAAGTAATCAAGCCCAACATCAACCAGAAATAAAAGTCTTTGTTTTATTTCTTTTAAAATTAATTTTGAGATTTCTGTTTCTCTTGGGGAGATAATATTAGAGATTTGTTTAATAAACTCCAAAGTATCTACAATCGACATATCGCAAGCATCAATAATAGATTTTCCCTCAATAGTTATAGCAAGTGATTCTTTTTTGAGTCTTGCTCCGTTACAGGAGATACACGTTTCATATCTCATAAATTTTTCTATTCGGGATTTTAGAAACATTGATTCTGTGGATTGATATTTTTCTCTTAAATCTCCAAGAATTCCGCTGTAGGACTCATGAATTTCTGTCATTGTCCCCCATCTGTTTTCTCCTACAACTTCATATATTTTTTCTCCGGTTCCAAAAAGCAAAATATCCTTTTTCTTATCACTTATCTCAAGAAGTCTTTTTTTAAGAGGGATATTATTTTCTTCGCAAAATTTGACAAGAGTTCTTGAAAACCACGTATCATTTTCAAAAAGATTTGAATATGGCAGTATTCCTCCCTCACTTATCGATAGGTTGTTATTAAAAACCAAATCCCTGTCAACTGTTAATATAGTTCCTAATCCATTACATGTTGGACATGCTCCATGAGGCGTATTAAAAGAAAATATACGGGGTTCTATTTCAACAATTGAAATTCCACAGACGGGACAGGCAAATTTTTCGGAAAACAATTCGTCCCGCATTTTTTTTGGCTTTTCCGGAATATTAAATCCCGCGTCTTTTATAATAGACACGATTAATTCACTATTGCCAAGCTTAAGGCCTTTTTCTACATCTTCTGCTACTCGCAATCTATCAGTTGTTTTGCTTAAAACTATCTCATCTACAACAACTTCTATTGTGTGCTTATTCGTTTTTATCAAAATGAAATTTTCATCCAGTTTGAAAATCTGTCCATCTATTCTGACTTTTCGATAGCCTCTTTTTTTCAAATCTGCAAAAAGTTCTTTATATTCTCCTTTTCTATCTTTAACAATCGGCGAGAGAATTAATATTTTTATTCTTTTGGACACCTCATTATTCATGAGCGCAAAAATAGAATTGGTTATTTGTTCGGGAGTTTGGTGGGAAATTTCCCGGCCGCATTTAGAACAATGCGGATGACCGATTCGGGCAAAAAGAAGCCTTAGGTAATCATAAATTTCCGTGACTGTTCCTACAGTTGACCTTGGGTTGTGACTTGCTGATTTTTGGTCAATAGAAATTGCAGGAGAAAGTCCTTCAATCAAATCAACATCAGGTTTTTTCATGACTCCCAGGAATTGTCTTGCGTAAGAAGAGAGGCTTTCTACGTACCTGCGTTGTCCTTCGGCATAAATTGTATCAAAAGCCAGTGATGATTTTCCTGATCCAGACAAACCGGTAAATACCACCAATTTATTTTTGGGAATTTCCAGATCAACGTTCTTAAGGTTGTGTTCTCTAGCTCCTTTGACAACAATATTATCATTCATATTTTTGAGGTTGCCTGCCCCGTAACTGCGCTCTTGCGATGCATGGACGTAGACCATGAGAGCAAGTAAGCATGTTGCTGGGGTGTTCTCTAGCACCCTTAACAATTATTTTGTCCATAAAATTTACAAAACGTGATCTACCATTATAATCAATAATTCCAAGTCTATCAATAGGCTAAAGAGGACTTACGCGCGGGCTGTGTAGGATCCGTCGCGGGTGTCTACGATAATTTCGTCTCCAATATTTATAAATAAGGGGACTTTTGTTTTGAGTCCTGTTTCCAAAGTTGCGTCTTTATATACATTTGTTGCGGAATTTCCTTTGACTCCGGGATTGGTATCTGTAACTTTCAACTTAACTTTTGGAGGAAGAATCATGCTCAAAGCTGCGTCTTTATTAAAACTGATCGTAACATTTTCTCCTTCTTTAAGATATTCGCTGCCTGTAAGATTTTCGCTGGGAACTGAAATTTGTTCAAAAGATTGCGGATCCATGAAATAACAGTCATTACTATCTCTGTAGAGATACTGAAGCACTTTTTTTTCAATTTTTACAGGGTTAACCTCGCCATTACTGCCAAAAGTTTTTTCAGTTGTTGCCCCATTTTTCAAATTCCTGATCTTTACCTGCACAACGGAACTTGTTTTGCGCAGATGCATGTTGTTGTATGTCAGCACTTCAAAAATATCCCCATGCTCTTCAAATGTCACCCCAGGCCTAAGTGATGTTACCGGAATCATAGTACCGCCATGGGGATTCGAACCCCAGATTCTCGGGCTGCTCACGTAAATCCGCAAAGCGAACGCGTGGTGGGGCGTAATTTTGGCTCTAAGTAGCGGGTACGGGATTCGAACCCGTGATTTGATGGCTGAAAACCATCCGTCCTAGGCCGCTAGACGAACCCGCCAAAATTTTACGCCCAGAACCCGATGTCCTAGTCCACTAGACGATGGCGGCTCATCTAAGCCTCATTATATCTGAAAAATAGACTTTAAACAAATCCACCAGCTAGCGGACATGCCTATTTGAATTTGTTGCGAATTCCCTCAACCACATCTTTGGCCGAGCCTTGTCCTCCAAGCCCAAAAGCAATACCTCCTGCAATAGCAAGCATTGCTACAAAACCTGTAAATAATATCCTTATCAAGTCTGTTGCAACACCCAGTTGATTGAGCACAGCCAAAATTACAAATACATTTACAGCCCAGCGAGTTACAGACGCAATTGTATTTGCCGTACTTGACGATATTCCTTTTACTGATGCCAAAATTAAGTCATGCGCTAAGCTCCCCAATACAAAACCGACAACTGCAATTATAGCCGCAACAAAAACGTTCGGAAGGTAAAGTAAGAATTCATTAAGTATTGTTACTACCCTTGGCAATCCCCAGATGTCAGCGGTTGGTAATAAGAAAATAATAATTACAAACCATCTGACAATTTCGGAGAATATATTTGACCAAGAGAATTCTTCTTTTGCTTCAGGCACGCCGTATCTTCTTAAAAAGCTCTCAACTCTAAGAGCTTTGAAAATTCCTAAAACTGCTTGTTTAAGGATAGATGCAATAATGATACCTATAAGAAGAACTATTGTGCCGGCGATAATTTTTGGCACAAAACTTACTACCACTGCAACGCCGTTATTTAGAGAAGCAAGGAGTGTTTGACCAATATCTTGTGTCATATATGTCTTCACCTCCTTTCTTTTAAGGTTTGAGCAGCATTTTCAGTTTATTGACTTTTGTTTCCCTTGTCAAGATAACAATATCCTTGATATAATAAAAAAGCGCAAAGGGTTGTCTCAGGCTTATCCCTTTGCGAATCCTTAAAGGGAAATCGTTGGAACGGACCGAAGGGAGTTCGCTTGCTTGACAAGCGTGGCCGGAGGTTTGTCCCATTTAGGGTCGGTAGCTCAGTGGTAGAGCAGGAGCCTTTTAAGCTCTTGGTCCTGGGTTCGAATCCCAGCCGGCTCACCAAATGCAACTCTTGGGATGCAGAAGTCCATTTTGGCTTGATACAATAGGCTAATTGACTGGTTCCAAATTTTTCTCCATCAAAAGGTAGTCCGTGAGGAAAAAGGAATTTTTGGAACCTTTTTTTTGTTTCTAAATCAACTCTCATCCAAACACTACTAATATCTTCAAGAATAGAAATGCTATGCTCCACAACCTTCATTACTTCCTCGTGATTATATTGAAAGCTATTTAATTCGATAGTTAAATCCGATATTTTTTGTTCATTGTCTGCTAATAACTTTTTAGCTAATGGGTCAGAGATTACTCCTTTGATATTTTTCTCTGCAATTTGTCTCTCAAGAGCGTTCTTTTCTAGAATTTCTTTTTCTATAGTAATTACCTTAGCTTTATTCTCTTTATTTCTGTGTTCAAAATTGACCTCAATCGCCTTAATTAAAGCAACCTTTAATTCAGGTTTATAGCTGTATGTCCTGAGCAATTTTATAAACTTAGTTTCAATTCCCTCATTACCTTTTTTATCATCATCTCTGTTGTAATTTGTTCTCGGGCAATGTATACAACGATATTTTGGATATCTACCGCCATTGCCCCTTGACCAACTGGCAGTTAATTTTTTTCCACACTTGTTATGTAGAACCAAACCCCTAATGGGAAAGTCTTCATTATCCTTTTTATAGGTAGGCATATTCTTGGCTTTACCATCAAGTTTATTTATGACTCTGTTAAAAAGCCCAGCTTCTACTATTGGTTCAAACCTACCTACAATTGTTAATCCAAATTTTTCAATAATTCCCATATAAATTTTGTTTCTAAACATCCTATGAAATTGGCTTTTGCTAATAGGTTTTCCTCTTTTGCTTCTTAGTCCTTCTCTGGTAATTGCTTTACGAGCTTCCTCAGGAGTATATCCTGTATCTATATAATCCCAACATTTCCTAACTAGTTTTACGATTTCCGATGTCTCTTGAACTAAATTTGAAGTGCCTCGTCCTCCACTGTTTAAATAGCCAAGTGGAGCACCCCAGACATATCTACCATTTTTAACTGCTTGCGTCATTCCATTTGTGCTTCTTTCCGTTCTCACCTCGTTATCCATTTGTGCTGTTCCAGCTAGCATATTTTCTACCCATCTTCCTACGGGTGTATCTTCTAGGTTTTCAGAAGCAGACAATAACTTTAATCCGTGTTTATTAAAATAAATTTTAAGAGTGGCGTGGTCATAAGCGTTTCTTGCTAACCTATCAACCTTATAAACAACTACTGCATCGATTTCTTTATAGTTTTTAGCTATATAATCAAGCATGTTTTTCAGTTCAGTCCTGTCTGTTGTTTTTGCACTTTCTCCTTTTTCAATAAATACTTTTACGATTTGATATCCATTTCTTAAAGCAAATTCTGTGCAAATACGCTCCTGAACCTCTATACTTGTGCCTTCAAGCTGTTCTTTAGTTGAAACACGTAAGTATAAAATAATTCTTGAAATTGTTTTAATCATAATTTTTTATCTGTTTCGCCAAACGAACCTACTTGATTAACATCTACTGTAAGGGTTTGTGATACATTCTCACCCTTCCTAACTTTTTGAGCTCTCTCAAGCTCGTGTATAGCCCTAAAGAGTCTATTTTCTATGGTCGTCTCATATCTTGAATATACATTTGATAATTTTTCAACATGAGCATCTGTTATTTTAGGTTTGTAGCCATCCTTATTGGTCGTTCCCCAGTCAGGAACTTCCAATTTCGTAAAAGCTGGTTTTAATTTTGATTTGATAAACTCAGTCTCTGCTTTTTGAACTCTAAATAGCTTTAGATTACAAATTGATATCCTCTCAATTAACATTTGTTCTACAACGCCTTGAGGCTGGTATTCATCTTGTAAATCGTCCAAGATGTTGGAATAAAATTCTTGTTCATATTCAGTTATGGAATTGCGTAAAATCCCGTGAGTTACTGCATTAAACTTTGATATAGCTTTACCTTCCGAAGTTTTAACTCCTCCCAATTTAGAGTTTTCTTGATTTGCCTTTAGTTGTGCATCGTTAGTCATATTGTTATTCAATTTCACAATCTAATTTCTCATTCGTAGGAGCTATTATAAATATAGTCCCTACTGTCAGAAATTAGGCTTTATTTTGTTTAAATGCTTGTTCTCCTCTCATCCTTGCCTTTTTCATTCCTTCTTTGATTCTTTCACTCATGACTGCTTTTTCGTAATCCTCAAAAACTTCAGTGATTTTAGCTATGTAATTTTTTACAGCAATTCCTTTCATAAGTTTTTTTCACCTCCTTTCGTCTTAGATATATAAATATCTATCAGGAGGTTAGCCAGATAATTAAGTTCATTTACTGTTATTTGTTCTTGCTCTTTATTTAATCTGAGCTGTTTTAACTCTTTTTTTATTTTTGCTTTTAATATCTCGTTATCAATCATGAACTAAAACCTTTCAGCTTTAGTCCAAGTTCTTCTTGATACTAAAAACAAATTCTAATGCTTTAAGTGTCCTGTAAAGTTTATTTACTCAGCTACAACTTAATTGTTTCCTCTATTTTATAACTAACTATCTTTCCATCTCTTTTTATTATATTAATGTCTTGGAAATCTTTTGCTTTTAGCATATTAATTAGTTCGTTTTCGAAAGGTTGACCGTTAGCATTTTTAATTTTTTCTGCATAAACTACACCTATTTCCCCATTTTTCTTTTTAATTCTTATAGCTCCGTAATCTTTATTTCTAATTATTCTTAGTAACTCTTCTTCTTTTACAGACAAACGATGAGAATTCAATGCTTCATCTTTAACGGAGTATTTTATCTCAAATGGAGTTTTACCATACTTAGTGGCAATTTTATTCATTATTTCATTAAGAGAAATTCTTACATGGGGCATTCTCGCTCCTACCAAAACATAAAACCCAGGGTCAAAAATGCTTACTTTTCCTTCACTATCAATAGTTAAGGTAATTTCTATTTTGCGTAATACGCATCCAATGGCAAGGTCTGATAAATACGAATAATCTTTATTTAGGAAATAATCAGATAACTCTTTCAATTGATGGTGCTCAAATCCAAAAAGTTTTAATTCCCTAACGATTAAAAAAAATGCTAACTCTTTGAAACTAAACCTTCTCCATCCATTTTTATTTTTTCTATCTTCGTTAAGTAATTTATCTTCACTCAATGTGTTGACTTGTCTATATGTTAGAGGAGTATCTTTAACAGTAAATCTTTTTTCATTAATAAATTCAACATAATTAAATTTATCATTTGCACTCAAAAAATCTATTTCTATACCTTCTCCGATGTAATACATAAATTATACCTCGCTGTATAATTTATACTACATTGAAATTAGACTGTCAAGTATAATTTAAGGAGTGTTTTTTGCGGAGGCTTGCAAAAACTAATTACAGAGAGTTTCACAGGGGACACCATCCTTATCTCCATCCAATCTGCTCACTCCACAAGAATTAAGATAGAATTGAGCTTCTGCACAGGACGCCATTTGTCCACAGGTAGTCTTACCCGCACAAGTAAAATTACCGTTATTATCTGAGGTTGTTCCATTTATTATTGTTGTCGGTGTCGATTGAGGAGTGCTGGTAGAACATGCATTATCAGCCCACAACCCTAGTTTATTCATCTCTGCATCTTTTTGTGCTTGCTTAAATTCTAATTGATATTTGTATGGCGTGTTGTAGGTATATTCGTGTGCGTATCCCTCACTAATCATTAGTTTATTAAAATTAGTCCCATCTTCTAAAAATACATACCTAAGAAGTCTTTGGTATTTATCTCTTTCACCTTGTGTTGGGTCTGCCTCAAGCCTCACGGATTTATTAGAAAGTAACGATTTAGCTTTTGCTGAAGCTTCTTTGCCAAAACACTGAACAGGCTTTCTAGGGTCAACTGTTTCAGGAGTATCAATACCTATTAAGCGGAGAGTTTCATTTTTACCATAAATATCGACTTGTATTGTGTCTCCATCAATAACTTTTGTTACCAAAACTCCTTCTGTTTTACTGTCGGTTGCAGGCGTTGCAGTAGTTTTTATCTCATTTGCTGGAACTATAGATGCCTTACTTTCGCTATTCTGTGTTTGTAAACCTTCTACTTTTTGTTGGTTAGCACTTTTAACTGTTGGCTTCGCCGTTATACCAATAAGAATAAAGAAAACAAGTGTTATGCCACCTACTAATAGTCCTGCTTGTTTTCTTGTGAAGGCATGCTTTGTTATTTTTTCGAGAAGACTCGGTTTAACAATAACTATGGGAAGAAAAACTAAGAAAAAAAGAAATAAAATTGTAAATAAATAAACCATAGAGCTTGCCCTGAACTCTATTCTTGCCAGTAGTTCATTCCAAAAATCATATCATTTTTATCTTTTAAAAGTAATACTGTATAAGATTTGCCATCTTTTGCACTTACAGAATAGTAGGTTATTCCATTTTTCTGAAATGTAGTAAGACCAGAATACCCGATATCTCCAAAGGCATAAGCGATAACTTTTCCCATATTCGACCCTACACTGGCTTCATCAGATGATATTTTATCCTTGAATGTTGCAATATACATTTTCTTACCATTTGTCACAGAATAACCAATAGTTATATTACTATCGTTTGTCTTGATACTTCCTTCTGTTTCAGCTTGAGGCTTACTATTGAGCGATTTATTTAATGTAGTTCCAGAAATTGAGCTAAAAATCAATCCAAAAAGGATAACAGGAACAACAAGGAGAAACATCCAAGCTTTTCCTGAAGCTTTTTTTGAAGGATTCTCTATGTGAGAGGGTTGTAAATCTACTTTATTGCCTACATCGCCTTTTAGCGTGTGCTTTTTTGCTAATTCTACGCCTCTCGGACTGTCTTCTGGTATAAGAGCTGTCTGTCCGCACTTTGGGCATGCCTTCGTCCTTGTGGTTAATCTCCATATGCTATATACGAGAGGAGGAATTAAGAAAGCCCAAAAGAAAAATATCCATAAAACTAACTCTATAGCAAAACTGCCCCGAGTAATAGTTTTAGGTTCACCGCGATAATAACAATTAGTGCAAATCACATTAGTTCTTATTTAATTATTTTGTGTTTTTGATAAAACTATATGATGCTAGATAAATCTAGCCTAATAATAAAGCATAAACTAAGGAAAAGCAAGATATATCTGGTAAAGAAGTGCCATTAAATCTTTTAATATTGGCTTGTATGAACTACAACTTTCTTTATCAGAGATTTGCTCAAAGAATAGAGAAATTAAGAAAAAGTAAGGGACTTACTCAAGAGGAACTCGCAGTGAAAGCTGGACTTCACAGAGCTTATTTTTGGGACATCGAAAATGGCAGAAATATTTCAATAAAAACCGCTTATAAAATTGCTCGAGCTTTGGGAGTCAATCTATCTGAATTATTCGATTTGTCGTAACATAATTTTTAGAAAGTATTTGTATCGTAGCTATCTTTAAGCTCATCAATAAATTCGTCAACGGAAATTTTCCCTTCTTTGTATTTTAGAAATGTTGAATCAATTTTATCACTAGAGGTAAAACCCTGATATGTAATTTGCAGAGGCGTAGCGAAACCATTTTTCTCCCTTATTAGTTCCATTATCTGATTATTAAATTGAGATATGAAATAATCTCGTATTATATTTAGGTGCTTTTTATATTCTGCGTAAGCATAGACCTCATAATAAGTAGTGAGAGCAACGCCAAATCCGCTAATGGACTGATTGAAAATTCTCCTTACCTTAACTCTTGTCATATTTTGTTGTCTCCAATATTGGGCTGAACTTCTATACCTTGCTTTCTCAAGCTCCAAAGAATAATTCTTAGGTTCTATATTGGCTTTTCCCTGAATGAGAGAAAAATCCATTCCTTGAGATAATTTTTTTAAGTATTTTAAGGACTCTGATACAGGCGACGCTGAAGCAGGATAATTAAAAATTAGACTTTCTGCTTTACTAAATATGTGATTTTTATATTCATAATAGCTAACTATGAACTTTGAAATAGAGCTGAATTTTTGGACAAGATATCTTTTATTATCATTCTCGTTGATATGTAGAGTCGCGGGATTAATCCAGTGAAAAGCAATCGGGAGAGTATAATATCTCTTATTTATCTTTACCTTATCCCATTCGATAGCATAAACATCAACACCGTTTACTAGTAAGCCATGGAATGCCATTGTGAAAAAATCAGCCAAATCATGTCCATATTCATTACTTACTATTCGTCTTCCATATCTGTCTTCTGAAAAAAACGCAGTTAAATCTTTATTTACCTTTTCGTTATGAAACCGAACTGTGAAGAAATCTCTATTGTATCTAACATATCCTGGATTTTCGGGCATAGGCACGGAACGAACAGGAAACAATTCATGCCTGTAGCTTAATACCTCATTGCTTAATTTTGTAACATCTTTTATTGCTAATTTTTTCCTAGTAAACCCCTTTAGCCACTCTAAGAAAGGGTCACTAAAATGTGTTCCCTCAAACCTTTTGCTTAATGGTGTATGTCTGCGTCTTCTCATTTTTTGTTTTTTGCTACTTCTAATATTTTTAGAAGTTTTTTTATCTGTTCTTGTTTTTTGAGCCATTCAACGTATCCGTCAAAGCACTCATCCATATCTGCAAACCTATTGCGTGAAGCTAACTCTCTAATAAATTCACTTTTATGCTTTACTGTTTGTCTCGATGACATTCCAAATGGCGGAGCCCCACTCGTTATTATGTCTGGTGGTAAGTCGGATATAGAATTTATAATTTCTCTATAATATGGTCGATATCTACTCGACTCCTCGTAAATTATTTGAAACAACATGCTAGTTCCTAAACCAACCTTCATATCCTTAGTTAGCTCAAAAACTGTGCCTAAGTCAGCATTAGGAAACAAAACTTCAGCTACAAGAGTTACCTCTTTAACGTAATGGAAATCTTCATCCAGTTCAGATATGAGATAAGCAAGTGCTCCAAGCATCATGGGACGTCGTGCTAATTTTAATACCTCAGTAGGATTGGTTCTGTCGATTTTGGTTCCCAAATGAAGTTGAGTAAGAAAAAATATTCTATTGTAAAAATCAAATATAGCTTTATTTCTCGCAACCAATCCGTTGAATACTCCAAACTCAATCGGTTCACGTAGTTCAAGTTCTATAAAGTTATCTGAGTCTACTTGCACTATTAATTTGAATAATTTCTGTTTATATTTCGTAATTATCTTTTCAAGAAAATCCCATTCTTTTGCAGAGATTAATTGATTAAATAATCCAAAGATTATTAAATTAAAGCTATTTTTAATTGAGTTCTCTAAGGGTTGTTCCCAAAGCTTGAATATCTCATCCAAGAAAGAATATAAAAACTTTTCTCGCATTTCCTTTTCTTTATTTTCAGCAATTTTAATAAGCTCATTTACTAGCCATGATTCAGGAGTAATAAGTTTTCCTTCAGCAAATTCCTCTACCTTCATGCGGTTAAGATAATCAATTAATATTTCATGAAAATATTTGGGTAGTTTCATCTGGATAATTGATGAAACGTCCTTAATGGTCTTTTCACCTTTGAACAACATTGTGATATTACTTTTGAATGTGTTCTTCCAGTCATCGAGTCTTCCAGGAAAAGTTCTTAAATAAAATCCATCTGCTATAGTAGTTTTAATTTGTCCTAGTGTGTTTATATATTCTCCCTTAACACTTTCGTCATTTATTTTTCCTCCAAGGGCAAAAAATAATTTACAAACTCGTTCTGTTAATTCAAACTCTTGCAATTCATACGTTCCTCTCAACGTCTTTTGCAGTCCTAAGTTCGTCTTCTCAAATCTTCCAGCAAGAATAGTTTCATAAGCGTAGATTAAAGCATTTTGAATTTTTGGATATTTCATAAGCTCCAAATCATTTTGGATAGTTTCTAATTGATTTATGATTTTATCTTCTAACCATGTAATGAGGGATTTACTAATTCCTAATCTTCCAATTCCTTGTGCCTCATAGTTGGCTTTTAGGGGAAACATGGATATATTATCTGCACTTACGAGTTCTTGGTATGAAGGAAACCACCATGGCTTATCTGTATCGATAAAATGTTTTATTTCGATATAATTAACTAAGAAGTGTCCCAAAGCTCTAATTCCATAGGAAGCGTCATCTATAGACCCTTCGCGTATCAAATCCCTAAAAAGACTCTCGTGAATTTTCAATCGTCTATCTGTATTCTTTTGGTGCGTCATGACTATAGACCAGCTATTTCGTGTTTGAATATGAAGCTTAAAAGAAGCTATATTTTTATTACGTATTAAATTAAAGCTATATACCTTAGGAACGTGATATTCGTTAACTTGCTTAATTGCCTTTAGGTTTTCGTAATAAATTTGGTTAAAGATGTTATGTGGTTTTAACTTTGTTATATAATCGTCTTTGAATATAAGAATCCCCAAAAGGCTGAAGGTAACCAAAAATGTTGCTATTACAAAAGGTATCATTAAGGGAAAAGAGACGCCATACTGAATAATTAACGTCATCAAGGAAAAGAGACCTGCAATAACCAATAGCCTAAAGAAGAATTTTCCCACCTTTTCTTGATTAATATAGTCCGTAACCTCACTAGAAAATTTTGATGTTGCAATTTGAAAGCCAACAGAATAAAAAGCAAAAATAATACCGAGTAAGGCAGTTATTCCTGCAAAATAAGCAAGCAAAAGGCTTTCAATAGAGCCTTGGCTTAGAATGAAGGACATTTTAGTATAAAAGAAAAAGTAAGTAGAGCTAGGAATTAAAAATGTCAATAAGACAAGCAAGAGCAATTTACGTGAATGCATGCTAATTTCATAAAGAATTTGAATATTTATGAAATCATCACGGAAATTGTAGAGGGTAACTCTGAACTTTTCTTCCCTGTCTTTATATATGTGGTAAATTCTTCCTGTAGTTGCTAGAAATTTTGTAACAATCCAAGGCATCTTTCTCTCGACGATAAGAACATAGTCCTTTTCAGAAAAGGTATCATTTAGTTTTTTTGATATCCTTTTTTTTAATTTCTCTAGCAATTCTTTTACGTATATGCCCATTTGCAATCGTGACCAGATAACGCGTGAATTATACTACAATTTAAACTTAGACGTTTGGAATAAGTTATATAAGTAGGTTCTAATTTCTACTAGTAGTTATATACTTGAAGCTTATAAGCGGTATCAGGTATAATTGAGTATAGTTGTTTAAGTTCCAAAAGGTATTGGTTCCAAGAAAAATCCTTGTGGCTCACACAATGATATTTGTGTTTTTGGAGGCTTTTAGCCTCGAAAAATTGTGGATAACTTGCCAAATTTAGACCCATAATGCAGAACCCCAGCAGGATTCGAACTCATGATTAGCTTGTCAGATCAGCATTATTTATTTTCTAAAAAACTTCTAAGAGTATAATGTAAATAGAGCTGATAAAAATATTGCGCTTTAAATAAAAGCGTTAAGTTGTAAATTGCATGACCTATCCCGTCAAGACAAGGCTTGACAAGCTGAGTAAATGAGCGTAGAATAATCGCATGTTAAAAACTGCTCAACCTCAAGGAATCAAGATTGGATTGTACGTTGACGACTCTAATCTCTATTACAGACAAAA
>JACPLF010000011.1 GCA_016186645.1 Candidatus Levyibacteriota bacterium | reverse complement strand
TTTGGAGTAGTAGCAGCTGTTTTTGTCTGAGAATTTCCCGCAGGTCTTCCCATAGCGTGCCAATTGTAACAATTTTTTGATATAATGCAAGTAGGAAAATTAATTTCGGGGGGTAGCTCAGATAGTTAGAGCACTCGCATGGGGTGCGAGAGGTCGCTGGGGCGGAACCAGTTCCCCCGACTATGAAACTTCTGCCCATTAAATGTAATCAATGTAAAAAAATAGTTTATCGCAATCAAGGAAGAGTTAACGAAGGTAAAAAATTTGGCTGGAATATATATTGTTCTCTAAAATGTATAAGCAAGGCAAAAAATAAACAACAACTATTTACTTGTGAAAATCCACAATGTAGTAAACCATTTAAAAGACTTCTAAGTGCTACTCATAAATCTCGAAAATTATACTGCTCTCAATCTTGTGCAGCATCTGTAAATAATAAAATGTATCCTAAAAGATATGCTGTAAGGAAAAAATGTGAGTATTGTAATAAAGAATTTATTAGTAGAGAAAAATACTGCTCAAGACCATGTGCAAATAAAGGGCAAACTATTAGTAAGGAAGTAATTTTGGAGGAAATTAAAAAATTTTATTTAATAAATCAGAGAATTCCTCTTAAAAGAGAATTTTCTCATACAAAATCCGCCCGCGTTCGTTTTGGAAGTTGGAATAAAGCCATCAAAGTAGCAGGATTTAAACCAAATCCAGTAATGTTTGCAAGAAAACATACAGCAGTTGATGGTCACATATGTGACTCTCTTGCCGAAAAAATAATTGATGATTGGTTTTATAAAAGAAACATACCTCATAAAAGATCTATTCCTTATCCAAGTAGCCTTGGTCTTCATGTTGATTTCAGAGTCGGAGATTATTGGATTGAGTTTTTTGGACTACACGGACAACATAAAAGATACGATGAGCTGAGAAAAGAAAAGCTAAAGCTAATAAAAGAATATGATCTCAAATTTATAGAGATTTACCCCAAAGACTTATTTCCAACTAATAAACTCGATCAAGTTTTGAATACGTTGGGGCCGGTCCGGTAGCCTGGGTTCGATTCCCAGTTCCCCAACCAATCAAAACTCTTCCTTAATATGATTGTTATTAAAACAAACCGCTTTATCCTCCGACCCTTCCAAAAAGGTGATGAGCAGTCTTTGGTAAAAAATATCAATAACAAAAAAATTTACGAGGCGACTCTGCGAATTCCTTATCCCTATAGACTTCAAGATGCCAATAAATATATTGATAAGTGCTTGAAAGTAATATTGCAAAATAAACCTAAAAGCTTAAGTCTTGCCATTGAGATTGATCAACAAGTAGTCGGTGGTATTGGTTTAGATCACATAGAAAAACATCAAGCGGAACTTGGTTATTGGTTAGGTGAAAACTACTGGGGCAAAGGAATCATAACAGAAGCAGCCAAGTTATTAACCGAGTTTGGTTTTAAGAAACTGGGATTGGCCAGAATTTATGCCTATGTTTATCCCTCTAATAAAGCCTCTATGAGAGTTTTGCAGAAAAATGGCTTTACTAGAGAAGGGTTTTTGCGAAAAAATGTGATAAAAAAGGGGAGACTTCTGGATAGCTATTTATTTGCCAAAGTGGTAGGTTAAAATTTGCTTCTTTTAATCTATATGCTTTTTACGCTGTCCATGTGTTACAACTCGCACGCAAAAATTTGATACACCCATCAAAAATTCTGCTATAATTACTTCATATGAGAATAAAAGTCTTTGCAACGGGCGGTACTTTTGATAAAGAATATAACGAGTTAACCAGTAAGCTCTACTTTAAAGATACCCATCTACCTGAAATGTTAAAACTGGGAAGATGTAAGCTGGATATTGATTTAGGGACTCTCATGATGATTGATAGTTTGGATATGACAAATAAGGACAGGAAAACTATTTTAGACCACTGTAAAAAGACTAAAGAAGATAGAATTGTTATTACTCATGGAACAGATACCGTGATTGAAACGGCTAAGGTATTAGCAAGAGGAAAAATAGATAAAACTATCATCCTTACCGGAGCGATGGTTCCGTATAAATTTGGCAGTTCTGACGGATTATTTAATCTTGGAAGCGCTTTGTCTTTTGCTCAAGTTCTCCCTTATGGTGTTTATATTGAGATGAATGGAGAATATTTTTTATGGAATAACGTTAGAAAAAATAAGAAACTTGGTAAATTTGAAAAAATACACTGACTTTTAGATTCTAAATTACCGTGGAGCTGTGCTTGGTGGAATAAATGGTTCTCCCTGCGCGGGCAATATAGCAGATATTTCTGAAAGTTTCCCCCCAAAAAGTCTAATTTTTTCTCTCCCCTCGGAGGGAAAAGGATCTCTTTCTGCACCCAATCTAAAATGCTCGCCTTCTTTTTGCAGTAAAGCTTTCAACTGTGCATAATTTGCCAAGCCTGTTTGAGGATCCGGGTGCATTGCTTCGAATAAAGCACCTTCGAATTCTCCTCTCTGTGGATCATGAAGAGTAGCACCATATTTTCTAGCAATCTCTGGGGTTGGGTACCTAATACGCCTTGTTGCCTCTCTTCTTCCTATGTGCTCCGCACGACGCATTATCCAGAGTCCGCCAAGACGTAAAGCGTCTGCTGGCGTAAACGTCTCTTGTGCAGAAATTTCCTCTAAACATTTCTCGGCATCAGTTACAGCTTTTTTTGAAGCTCGTGCTAGATCCCATGGCACATCTTCAGTTTCAATATCTGGTTCTGACATAGTTTCAGTCTAGCATAGTTCGACTTCGTTCACCACAGGCAAAAATGAGTTCGGATTTTTTAAAAAAGGGGAACTAGTAGTAGGTTAAAATTTAAATTAACAGCCGTAGAGCTGAAGATTTACCTGTTGCCTGCTATCTTTAGTAAGT
>JACPLF010000010.1 GCA_016186645.1 Candidatus Levyibacteriota bacterium | reverse complement strand
TTTTCAAAAACTTTATAAATTCCCAGAAATGCTAAGGGAATAAAAGCGTATGCCCAAAATTCCGCAACATCTCCCCGAACGTAAATATCAAGTGCGTGGTAGGGTGCATAAACATAAAATAGACCGGAAATTATCCCTCCAAGTCTTCCAAAAAATTCTCTAGCCAGCAGGTACATAAAGACGCCTGCCAGAAAAACACCCAAAGCCATCATAATTTTTGTAGCGGCCAAGGCATCGAAACCCAAAAGCACAAATAACCCTCCAATGTAATAAGCCAGTGGAGCATAAAAATTGAACAGAGGATATCCATAACCATACCCCAAATCCGGAACGATCCTCACAGGGAAAACGCCATTCCTAAGCACTTTTCCCATCTCAAATACTCTGGCGACTTGAGTGTCATCATGCATTGGAAAAAAACCAGAAATAAATAGCGGTTTTATAGCCCAAAAAGACAATATTAAAATTAGAATCAACCCAAAGTTTTTCTTAAAAAATCTTAGAAGGCTCATATCTTTTTTGTCCTCTCTCTATGCAAAATAACTGTGAATAAAAGCAGTAATGATATTAGAGATATAAGATCGCTTATAAGTCTGACCGGTGTTTCGGAGAAATAAACTGCTACACTATGTCTTCCTGATGCCATATTGAATTTTATTATCCCCTTATCATTCGTATAGTCAATTTTTGTTCTATTACTGTCTACAAAAACATTCCAACCTGGGAAATATATAGTGTTTATTGCGATCTGCGTATCTTTAGCTGCACTGGCAACAAAATTAATACTATTAATATTTATGTCTAAATCCGAAATCGTTCCCTCACTAATTTCCACTTTATCTTTATAGTGCTCTGTTGGCTTATCAATTACCCAAATCGGCATATATTCATTTTTTACAGTTGTTGTGTCTTCATTGGTTGCATAATATTGATCTCCTTTATCAAAAAAAACTGATGGTTTGTATTGGAAGGCTGACGTAAAAATTAAAATAATTGATATCCCGCCTACAACAAAGCGCATACTTTCCTTAATACTAGACAAAATAAAACTCGCTAAATATGAAACGGTCAAGATTTCTACTGATAAAAATCTAAAAGGAAATTGTACAAACGATATGGGAAGTGCTTGCCAAATAAAACTACTACCTGAAGTTGATAAAAATAAAGATATTAATCCTACAATTAAGAGAAAGAGAGCTGCACCCAAAACTTTCTTTTTTGCTGCCATCCCAATACCTATAGCAAGGATAATTAACGACAAATAACTGATAACATTTATGTCTGCAAAATAGTTTTGCCATTCAGATACTTTTGTTCTAGAAAAAATTGTATATTGTAAATCAAAAAGAGCGGGAATCCAGAAGAAACAGGACATGCCAAGACTGATAATTAGTGTGTATAAAGTGTCGCGGACAGAGAATTTTCTAGCCAAATAAAAAATGACAATTGGGAAAAACAAAAGAGCTAGGGTATTGTGAGCGGGAATAAGACATGATATTCCCAAGATAGTCCAGAAAAAACTTTTTCTCTCAATTTGCCACAAGATAAAAGGAACAATTGCCAACGCAAGAATTTCTCCAACAGATCCCCTTTTATAAAGATCAAATAAGTGATATGGCATATATAGATAGTATATCGATCCAACAAATGCAGAAAATTTATTAAATATTTTTGAAAGCCAGAGGAAAGAAAAGACAGCAGAACCAACCATGGAAAGTCCTAAGATAATTTTAATCGTATCCACAAAACCAAAACTCAAAATATGAATTGGAACAGCTAAATACATAAATCCCGGATATAGAAAATTAGCAACAGGATATCCATACCCATAATTAAGACTAGATAAATATCTAACAGGGAATTGTCCATCCGCAAGTGCTGAATAAAAGGATGCCGCTCTTATAATCATCCATTCTCCGTCATCGCTTTGGAAAAAACCCTTATTAAAAAGAGGAAGTATTGCGGGTATAGAAAAAATAATCAAAATAAGAATCAGAAGAATATTTTTTTTCATCGCGTTTCAATAATCGTAAACATAAATTCGTCATTTGGAAGTATGATATCTTCCTTATGGAAAGCTTGTTTTACAGATGCAGGAACATCTGAAGACCAATCAACAATCAGAGTGTTGGGCGTTTGAATATCTTTTCCCCAATCAATCCCTCTAAATTCATACCTTCCAAATCCTTTTACATCTACAAATCCATCCTGTGTTGGAGGATATCTTTTTACTTCTTTTTGATATTTGCTGGGGTCATAAGGATTGTAAAAAAGTAAGTAAATGTAAGGAGAATATTTAGGTCTTGATATAATAATTTTTTTATTAACAAATTCAGGCTTGGATAAAACCTCATCCAGTTTTTTATATCCCAATCCCCAATTCCTTACTTCGTTTCTTGGAAAATGAATAAAATATCTGTCTATGTATACGGCGACATTTATCAAGAATAAAAATGCAACAACAGCTATAAATATTTTTTTAAAAGCGTCCTTTTTGATCAACTCGCTAATCGTCCACCATATCCCAAAAGCTGTAACCAATTGAAGTGCTGGAAATATGGCAAACATTCTGTTTGTATGGGGCGCGTCTTTAGTTATGCTTACGGCAATAGGTGCAATGAAAAACCACAACATCAGAAGTTTTTTTTCTCTACCCTTTCTTATAGCAAGAAGGTAAATCAATCCCAAGAAAAGGAAAGGTGCTTCAACAATATACATGTTGCCAAAATTTGCAATATTATGCGCGTTATTATCTCCGCCCTTTATAAACAGGAATGAAGGAGAGAACGAGTTAAGGTAGTTTTGAGCAATTCTTTCTCCCGCAAAAACTATTTTATTATGCGTAATTCTTGCAAAAAGAGACTGGGAATCTGTATGTTCATTTCGGGGAATTTCAATTTTTGCATGAATAACTGATGGATCTCCAAAAATACTTATACCTGATAATTTTGTCGTACTTGCGCTAAAAAGTGTCTGGTAAAAAATAAGCCCAGACAAACTTAAAAAAATAAAAAAAGCTATAAGATTTAATCGAGTTTGCTTAATTTGATCGCGATAAAAGAATACTAATCCTGCAACAAAAAAGGTTGTGAAAATATGATTTCCGGCATAGGTAAAGTACGTTAAAGCGAAACAAAAAGCGCTTGGAATAATCAACCATTTCTTTTCTTTAAAACTCTTTAGAAAGAGAATAGTTCCTAAGAGCGTAAGGAAAACAGCAGTGTTAGACTCTGATTCTACTCTGGATAAATGAACGCTCCAGGAAGAGACCGCAGCCAAAAACATTGCAATAAGAGCAAGCAGGTTATTTTTGAAAAGAATTTTTACTAAATAAAAAGTAAGAGCTACTGATAAAATGCCAATGATTGCAGATGGCAATCTAACCGCTAATTCACTCAGTCCAAAAACAGAAACAAAAGGAACTACTGTATAAATATATAAAGGTAATTTCCAATCACCAAAAGATTGAAAAGATAGCGGAAAGAGTTTTCCATACTCATCCTTACCTGTATGCAATATCGAATATGCAGTATAACCGATTGATGCTTCGTCACGATTAACTCCTGGTGGAATATCAATTAATTCGTAGAGTCTGAAAACAGAAGCAACCAACAATACTGCAAGAAAGATAAATACGACTTTTTTGCTCATCTATGCTTATATTATATAGCCTACAGCTTCTTTTTTACAGTCAAAAGCGTAATCCCTAACAAAGCTAAGCTGATCAAGGAAATGATATATCCAATCTTAAAAGATATAGGATTATAAACAAACTTCACACTGTGACTTCCCGAAGGAATTATTACTGCCCTGAACGCATAATCTGCTCTGTATATTTTGGCATCATTGCTATCGACATAAGCTTCCCAGCCGGGATAATAAGTATCTGAGAGAAAAAGCAGATGCTTCCCATCGGTATTTGTTTTAAATTGAATTTCGTTTGGGCCGTAGAATATTGTCTGAACGTCGCTTAGATGATTTGAATTATCGAAGTACTGATCTTTCAAATCTTCTTCTAAAATTATTGTCTTTGAGGAGTCGAAATCTTTGGCAAAAAATATCTTTTCAAATTCTGAAGAATTTTTTGCCACCTTGTAATCCGAGACCAGGAATGCCCGCGGCAATGCTTTCTTATTCTCAAAAATTTTCCATCCATCTTGTTCATAAACTAAGGAAAACCTATCTAGGGGAAACGTTTTTTGAGTACTGGCATTTTCTTTTTTATCTAAAATGTATTTAGCTCCTAAAAGGTCGAGAACCTTTAATCGCGACTCATTCGCTATTAGATCAGTCTCACCAAACCCTGGCACAACAAATGCGTCTGAACGGGTTTGGGCAGTAAATTGTGTTTGAATTTTTCCATCTTTGGATGACTGAATAAATTCACCATATCTTTTTGGATACAAAGGATCGTAGCCATCAGTTGAAAAAATTGAATATTGTGTGGCAAAATTGGCTTCAATAGTCCCGCTTCCATATCCCCAGAATCTATTTATCCCATTATTTTTCTTTATAAAATCGAGAATGGGAGTAGTAGGCATTGTAAATTCGATAGGCGAAAAAGGATTAAATTTCTGAAAAAATCTCCATAGATCAAAGATGCTGATAAGAATTAAGAGTATTACGACAAGATATTTAATTCTATTATTAACAACTGCGGCAAGGAATAAAACTAAAGCTACAATAAATAGAATCGTTGAATAAATAAGGTTACGTGAGGAGAGAGGAAGATTGGAAAAGACTAAAACCGTCAACCATAAAATAGAGAAAATTAAAACAAAAGATCCTAAAAATTTGAGACTACTTTTTAGCGGATATCTATTTTTAATAAACTGATCAACTCCAAAGCCACAAAGAACACTTAATGAAAAACAAATTAAAAATACCAAAAGATTTGATGCGCTTGAGGAAATAAAAGGTATATTTATTTTATAAATCAATTGAGTTAAAGGATTAAGAGTTATTAAAATAAAAAGAATAAAAGCAGCAGCGGAAAAAAGTTTTACGAAAGAGTTTCTGACATTGAAAATTGCAAATATGGAAAATAATAATGGTATTAAACCCACGTAAATTACATCCCCGACATAAGTATCCTGTATAAAATAATTACGCGTTGCCGGATTTCCAAAAAGATCGGGAACAAACAGCATGGCAAGCTGCCAAGGCTGGATTAGGATTTTGTTAACTATTAAGTCATATGAATGAGCACTTCGTGCAGACTGCAATATCAATTCAATTCCAGGAATAAGCTGAACAGCGCCTATCCCCAAAGACAAGATAAATAAAAATATTAAAAATAAAGATATTTTTTTTCTTGCAAAAGAATAAAGGAAAGTGAAAAAGAATAGATAGACAAAGATCTGTATGTGTCCTGCAAAAAGTGAAGATGCAAGAGAAAGAACTAAAATAAGTGACCAGATTGCAGATCTTTTTTCAAAAAGTTTCTCTAAAGACAATAAGATTAAAGGAAGCCATAATATTACATGTCCAATCGTATTGTACTCAAGCCAAACAGTCATGAAGGAAGAAAAAGCAAAAGACGTACTTGCTAAAATTGACCCAGCCCGACTTATTCCTATTTTTCTTGTATATAAAAACGTAAATACCAGTGCTAGGAAAGGCTGAAGGATAACTATGGTGCTCCATGCCCAGATTTGGGGCAGTAAAAAATATAAAAAGTTAAAAGGATAAAATACAGAGGATTGGAAATTAGCCAGAAGCGGAGATCCCGAAAAATTATATGGATTCCACAAAGGCAAAACACCATTCTTAAGAGAATCTATTGAAAATGTTTTCCACGGATAAATTTGCCTTAATACATCAAAATACTGAGCTTTATTGGGATACGACCCTGGATTGTAGCCCAAAAAAGAATATGCTTTCCAAGGGTTATATTCGGAAACCAAAAGATCTCCGGGAAAAGGGACGTATTTATTAAATGCAGTCTTGTAAAAAAAACCGAAAATGATTACGGAAAAAAGCAAAATGGCCAGAAAAATATTTTTTATTTTCATGTTTTCTTAAAATATTTAAGCAAAAACCCTACGGAGATTAAAAATACAAACCCAATTACTGTCAGCATATCCGCGATAAATCTTATCCTACTTTCTCCAAAAGAAAGTTTTACTTCATGCTGGCCAATAGGAATTTCAAAAACAATATGTCCCCTATAGATTCCGTACTGAAACTCAATTGATACTTGCTTATCATCAACGAACGCTCTCCAGCCGGGAAAATATTGAATGTGGGTTACGACTTTGATTGGAGTTTCATTATCAGTCTTAAAGGTAAGAATATTAGATTTTTTTACCAACTGACTAACAACTCCTTTTCCGTCAATCACTTCAACTCTATGAAGCGGATACTTTTTGGCAGGACCTTCCGACCATATTAGATCCGTCTCTCCAAAATAGGTTGTTGTAAGAGGAAAATTCCAATAATATTTTTCGTCAATCTTATCCCATCCCAGAACTGGTTTCCAATAATAAAAGGTCGAGAAAATTAATAAGAAAAGCAGCGAAAAATAAATAATTTTTTTCTTGAAAAAACCAAAATAAAATATTGAAATTGCCATAAGGGATGTTGCAAAACCAATAACAGAAAGAAGTCTCCAAGAAAATTGAAATTGGCGAAGAAGAGATATTTTCTCCCAAAGGAAAATTGAAATTGGCTGCATTATAAATAGGGCACCAGCAAAAATACAAAGACAAAAAATAGTTAATCTTTTGTCGAACTTTGCGATTTTTTTAGAAAAAAGGGCGAAGATTCCTAAGGCAAAAACTAGCGTATGAAACAAACCAATTTGAATAGATATTCCTCCTGTTTGCAAGACTGAATTATTAAGAAAGTTGGGAATAAAAAAATTCTGAATTGGAGGAAAGTGGGTGGTGTATAAATCTTTCATAAATAAATCTCCATATGTATAGTTGTGTTCAAAAATTGCAGGAATCCAATAAAATGCGGCCAAAAGAAGACCTAGAAAAAGTGCAAAAAATGGATAGATATAATTTTTGGGTTTCCCTGCAAAGAATAATATAAAAATAATGCAGATTGAAAAAAATACCAGACTTAAAGCGTTATGAGAAAGTATAAGCAATGCTGTTCCTAAAGATGTTACTGAAATATTTTTAAAGTTAACTTTTTTGGAAAGCAATACTATTCCCCATAGAACAAGAGGAAAAAAAGCATAGGCGTATACTTCTCCAAAACTTCCCCTAATTAAAATTTCAACAAGTCTGAAAGGGAAAAATTGATAAAAAAGTGTGACCAAAAAAGCTTTTTTTATGTCTTTAAAAAAACTTAAGGAAAATCCAAACATAAAAATTCCCGACAATATAAAACTCAAAACAAGAGCAATCTTGAAAGCACTTACCAGCCCTGCTCCCAAAAAGACAAAAAAAGAAGAAATAATGTATGGAACATGGTACATAAAATTAAAAAGTGGCATTCCATACCCGTAATTGAGATCCCCGGCCCACCTAACCGGAATTTGCCCATCTGAAAGTGCTTTAAAATATGCCCCTATTCTTGCCAGGTGAACCAAACCATCATGGGTATGAGGCAAAAGTGAGGTTAAAAAAATACCGATAAACGGCAGACAAGATAAGATAAGAACTAAAAGATAATAGCGGAAAAACCTCATGGCATTACTTTGTACAAAGAGAAAAATCTTTTACCATAGCCTTTTCTGTATTGCTGAATAAGCTCTAAATTTTTCCATGTCGTCGGCGCCTCTCCTATAAAAGGGCAAGTTTTTATCATGCAGGGCTGGTAAAAAACAAAATATGTCGGCATTTGCTTACTTTTCTCAAGAACTCTTTGAGGGATAACGTCTTCTACTGGCCATATCCCTTCAATTGTTATGTTGGGATTTTGCACCAAATAAATTTCTAATGCGAATGGCATTAATCCAAAAGTCCCTTGAGTTGCTACATAAATTTTTCCCTTTTCTGCTTCTTTTTTAAAAAACTCAACAGCATCCTTGACTCCTCCGCCCGCCGGCCAATCACTTAGATATTGCCTCTGATCGGAAACAGGAATATAGGCCTTAGCAAAATCAGTAAGTATCAGAAAATCTGTTTTGAGAGGTAAAGCAAAAGATAAAACAAGAAAAATTATCAATAAATAAGTTTTCTTTAATCGCTTGGAAATATTAACTAAGGAAAATGCAATAAGAGGCAAAAGCGGAAGCAGCATGAAGAAAATAAAACGAGGATAAAGAGTTCTCCCAAAAAGGCCTAAAGCTACAATCGGAAGAATAAACCAAAAGAAAAGAATTAATTTTTCTCTAAAAAAAGATTTTGAAACAAAAAAAGATAAAAGCGCAAGAGCAAGAAGCGGCCACGTTAAATATCTAATAGTCCAATCCCAAAAAGCTTTCCAATTACCGATAAAAAAAGCGAAAGGATGGTTAAGCCAATCCTTCAGGGGATAAACAAAAATTGCATTTTTTTCAGTTATTATATGGAAAAAGGGGGAAAGTCGCAGGACTGAATATAATGCATAAGTAATTATTAGTACGACAACAGTCAAACCTAACCACCTCATTAGCCTATTCTTTATACCCTTCCCCCGCCAATCAAACAAAATTAGAGAAAAAGGAAGAAGATAGATATTGAAAAAGGCATTAGTCTTAGTAAGGACTCCTCCTCCTATTACCATTCCAAGAATCAGCGCAACGTCTAGGCGTACTGTCCGAACCAGAAGAACTATAAAAAACAACCCCCAGATAGCAAATGCTCCGACAAGGCTGTCGTACAAAGCCATCCTGTCATATACTAAACTCATTGGAAAAAAGACATACAATGAGCTTGAAATCAATCCGATTTTGTTACTCCTAAACAATTCCCTTCCCAAGAAATACATTCCAATTAGACTGAGAAATCCAGCTCCCACAGAAACAACTCTTCCGGCCAACAAAGGATCTTCTATGAAACGCAAGGAGATCATCATTAGCCAAATAAACATTGGTTGCTTTCCATCGGTTAGAGAAATGAATCGCCAGTTGGCATCTTGTTTTGCAATCTGCGCCCACCTAACATAAATTGCTTCATCAGTAAATATGGGTAAAGACAAAATGCTGTAGAATCTGGAGACAAGATATATTAACGTTAAGGCTGCCAAAACGAGAATTTGAATTCTGTACTTCTTAATAAAACCCATAAACTTATTTTATCAGAAACCTCCTTTTGATAGCGTAAAGAAAAAATCCCAAACCTATTGATAAAATCAATAATTTTACTTTTAGCTCAGCAATATCCTTTGGCCACTCACCCATCAAAAGATATGGAATATACGAAATTAGCATTCCAACAGATATGCAAATTGAAAGAAAAACAATCAGCCTTTTATGAGCTACAAGGGCCGCAAAAGGAAAAACCATAAGAAAATACCAAGGCTGAATCTCTGGATTTTTATTTATGCCGGAGGCGAATGAAGTTATTGTAACAGCTGAGCACATTGAGATAAAGGCAATCATGAAAATTTTCTTGAAATCGATTGCATTATTTTTTAATTGTTTCACCAAAATATAGATAAATACCGGCAATAAAATTACGGTTGCAAATTTTATTCCTATTGATAATACTAACAATAGAAATGCTCCAATATATTTTTTATTTATTATTAAATACAAAGACCATAATGATAAAAAAATCATAACAATATCATTGTGTCCTGAAACCAATGATTCAACAATAACAAGAGGATTAAGAGCGAAAAAAGATAGGGCAAATAAATCATCTTGTATTTTTACTTGCTTTAAAATCTTTTCTAAGAAATAACTAGATCCTAAAAAACTTGCTGCAATAAAAGTTTTGAAAATAAGAAAAGTCGGCAAGAAAAATCCAAAACCTAAAAAAGACAGAGGAGCTGTTAACAATATCCAGACCGGGCCATAAGGGTATGGCCGGTGAGTCGAGTGCATAAAAGAAAGCATTGGGTCACCAGGAAAATCTAAAGCCTTATGTGTGTACGGATTTAGATTGTAGTTGGTTACAATCTTTGCATCAAAAATATAATTGAAAAGATCATAAGAAAATGCATTATAAGAAAAGGCCAAAAGTACTACAGTTGAGATAATTAAAAACCAAATTGTTTCTCTGGAAATCTTTTTTTTATGAACGCCACGAAGTATAGCCAGATAAAAAATAAAAAGTAAAGATACAGTGCCAATGAATAACCAACCGGAAAGAGGTCTTTGAAAATAACCAATGTGCTGAAAAAACTTTTCAAATACCTGCCATATGGATATCTGAGACAAAGTAAGACTTAGATCAACTTGAGTAAAGGAATAAAAAAATAATCCAATTACAGCAATTAGATATCCAACGTTTGAGAATGAGAATTTTTTCAATTATAGCCTCCTCCAAGAGACTTTCCTTTTATCCGGATAAGGTCTATGAGGCCTTCTACCGAATCCTTTATAGGACTGACCCTTCTTGTTTCAACATACAACCAACTAACGGGGACTTCTTTGATCTTATATCCCATTTTTTGTGCAAGATACAAAAGTTCAACATCAAATCCCGCAGTAACACTTGATCCTGAAACTTTTTTAAAATTATGATGCATTTCATTAATCCTGCCAAAAAGTTTTAATGCTACTTCTCTTTTGAACATTTTGAACCCGCATTGAGTATCTGAGATGCCATGAATATTTACCAATAATGTTCTTAAGAAAATCATTCCTTTTGCCATAAGAATTCTTGTCCATGGCGCGCCTTTTCTCTGGGATTTCCTTGACCCAATTACAATATCGTAATTCTCATTAAAATATGGCAATAGCTTATCAACCTCTTCAATCGGAGTTGCTTGATCCATATCGGAAAAAAGCACACATGCTCCTTTTGAATTAAGGATGCCGGTTGTTACCGCTCCCGCTTTACCCAAATGAGGATTCTCAATAAGCCTAAAGTTGGGATTATCCTTAATAAACTCTTTAACAAATTCAACGCTTCCATCAGTTGAGCCGTCATCAACAATAATTACCTCAAAAGAATACTTTTTCCGGCTTAGGAAATGTTCAACTTTATCCAAAACCCCTTTTTGCAAATTCGCCATCTCATCATAAGACGGAATTACAACGGATAAATAAATTTGCTCCATACAAAAAATTATACTAAAAATTGAGAGGTAGAACAATTTAGCTTGTTCGGAAACTTAAGACAGTAGCGCTTACGGGATTCGAACCCGTGATATTCACCTTGAGAAGGTGACGTCCTAGACCACTAGACGAAAGCGCCTTTACAGCTTATTTTACTCTAAAATAACTATTCAAACAAGTTTAGCAACCAAACCAAATCTTAGGCGTGGAGGACGGCTTGGAGATGCTGTGGAGAATCTGTTTGTCTTAATCTCAATGGTCTTTTGAAGGCAATCCCTATTACCTCATCCATGTGAGAAACGAATTTAAAAGTTAAGTCCTTCAGAACTTCTTTTGGCAATTCTACCAAATCTTTCTTGTTCTCTTTTGGAACAATAATTGTTTTAAGTCCTGCTCTGTGAGCGGCAATAACTTTCTCTTTGAGTCCGCCGATTTCCATAACCCTACCTCGTAAGGTAATTTCCCCTGTCATTCCAACCCTTCTATTTACAGGAATTTTTGTCAGAGCCGACATTATCGCCGAAGTAATTGCAATCCCGGCCGATGGACCATCTTTGGGAACAGCGCCCTCGGGAACATGCACATGCACATCAATTTTCTGATAAAATTTATCTGACAAACCGAATTGTCGGGCACGAGCCCTGATATAAGACATTGCTGCCTGGCAAGATTCTTTCATTACATCCCCCAGCTGACCTGTGAGAATCAGCTGACCCTTTCCCGGCATTAATGCAACTTCGATAAATAAGATGTCTCCTCCTGCCTCAGTCCAGGCAAGTCCTGTGGACATTCCGATCTCATCTTTCTTCTCAAGAAAAGTTGAGCTTATCTTGATTGGCCCAAGATATTTAGTGACATCTTTCTCAGTCACTTTTAATTTTTTAACCTTACCTTCTGCTATCAATTTTGCGGCTTTTCTAAGAATTGCCGCAATTTGCCGTTCAAGACTTCTAACTCCTGCTTCTCTGGTGTAATGCTCTATGATAAAACGAACAGCATTGTCCGTTATTTCAATCTTATCCTGACTTAGACCATGATTTTCTATTTGCTTTTTAAGCAAGAATTCCCTGGCAATTTTGAATTTTTCATCGTGCGTGTAACCTGCAAAATTTATAACTTCAAGCCTGTCTCTTAATGCGGGCGGGATTGTATCCAAAACATTTGCTGTTGTAACAAACATTACGTCGGATAAATCAAAGGGCACTTCAAGATAGTGGTCTGAAAATTGATTATTCTGTTCCGGATCCAATGCTTCCAAAAGCGCGGACGAAGGATCTCCCCTAAAGTCCGTACCCACCTTATCGATTTCATCAAGCATAAAAACAGGATTATGCGTACCGGCATCTTTTACTCCCTGTATTATACGTCCCGGAAGTGCGCCAACATATGTTCTTCTATGTCCTCTTATCTCCGCCTCATCTCTGATTCCGCCCAAAGAAACTCTTACGAATTTTCTGCCCAAACTCCTTGCAATGGATTTTCCAATTGAGGTTTTTCCAACTCCCGGAGGTCCTGCAAAACAAAGTATCGGACCTTTCATTTTCCCAGACAGTTTGTGAACCGCTAGATATTCAACGATTCTTTCTTTGGCTTTCTTTAGTCCGTAATGATCTTCATCCAAAATCTTCTCTGCTTTTTTAATATCCAAATTATTCTGACTTTTTGCTACCCATGGAAGAGAAACCAGCCATTCCAAATAATTTCTAATATATCCTGCCTCGGGATTGAATTGAGCCATTTGAGACAGTTTCTTAGCTTCTTTTCTGGCTTTTTCTTCGGTTTCTGGAGGCATCCCAGCTTTTTTAATTTTTTCCAAAATCTCCTGCGTTCCTGTTTCATCCTCATCCCCAAGTTCTTTTTCTATAGTCTTAAGTCTCTCCCGAAGAATTGCTTCCCTTGCTCCCTTTTCAAATCTCTCCTGAGTTTTGGAAGCAATACGTTTTTCAAGTTCCAGAACTTTTAGCTCTTTTGTGAGAAGGTCTGTAATTTTTTCAAGTCTTTTCCTAACATCGTTAATTTCCAATAACTCCTGGCGTTCTGAAGGTTTTATGTCCAAAACTGAGGCAATAAGATCTGCAAATTCATAAGGAGAATTGTCCGACATGATATTCATGAACACCAAAAAGTCTACAGTCTTCCCAAGGTTCATCGCACGCCTGAATTCGTTAGTTAAATGATTGCATAAAGCTTTTATTTCGGGGCTGTTATCCACTATATCGGGGACTTCAATTACTTTTGCCATTAAGTATGAGCTCTCCTCAAAGATAGACTTTATTTTGACCCTCGTAATGCCCCTTACTTGTGCAATTATTTCCCCTTCAGTCCTTGTCATTCTCTCAATACGGGAGAGAGTTCCGATGCCATATAAATCTGAGGGGCTTGGATCGTTAAGTTTGGAGTTTTTTTGAAGAACAAAACAGACAATTCTTTCGCTGGAAAAAGATGATTCTAATGCGGCCAGACTTTTTGGCCTGCCAAAAGTCAAAACCGAATCTGTGTTGGGAAATATTACTCCGTCTCTTATTGGAATTAAAGGAATCAGTTTTTCCATATTTAATTAGCAATCTATCATACCATCTGCTAATTGTCAATACCCTGGGGATTGACAAACTCTTCCTAAGTACTAATATTATAGTATACGGCTTATGAATGTACAAACGGTTAACTTCGAAAGACTATCTTTTGTAAATGTCGAGAAGCCTACTGACTTCGAGATGAAATATCTCAAGAACAATTATTACTTTAATTCCTTAAACTTGGAAGACTACGTTCATAAAACACAAATACCCAAAATAGAGAATCACAAAAAATACGATCTTATCGTTCTCCGCTTTCCTCTTTTTACCGAAAACGTGCCTCAAAATTCGCATCAATATGGCGTAGTGCATCTTCCCGCTTTTCATATGTATTTCAAAAAGCGAAGATTGCTAAGCAGCTACGTAAATTTCTTTATTGCGCAAGAATATATCGTAGTTGTTCATGACGGAACGCTGCCTCAAATTGAGCATATCTTTTCCCTTTGCCAAAAAACTCTTCACAATCGAACCGAATATATGTCTCAAGGATCGGTATTCCTTGCCTACAAAATTATAGATGCCCTGGTAGACACTTGCTTTCCAGTTATTAACGAGCTAACTGCAACTATTGACAAAATTGATAAAGACTTGGAATATAAACAGTCTCAAAGAATCTTGGAGGACATCTCCACAACCAGAAGAAACCTCGTAGTATTTCATACAATGATCAAGCCTATTCTACCATTATTTTCAAGCCTTGAAGAAGGAAAATATGAAAATCTCAACGGCACAATGCAGCCTTTCTGGGGTAACGTCTTAGACCATTTACAGAAAATCTTGGACAGGGTTGAGGATAATCAGGAGCTTATCGGAGGAATATCTGAAAGCAGTGAATTCCTACTTCGTTCCAAAACAAATCAAATTATGGCAACTTTGACGATCATGTTTACTTTGACAATCCCGGCAACAGTTATTGGAACATTTTATGGTATGAATATTTTGCTCCCTGGAGGGATAGAGGAAGGACCCTGGAATTTTTGGGGGCATTATACCACTTTGATTTTTGTTGTTATATTGTCGGTTATCCCTCTAATCTTAATGCTCTTGTACTTCAAGCATAAAAAATGGTATTAACTTTCAGGCAGTTCATTTATTTTGGAAGCCATTATAAAATCATTTTCCGACAATCCTCCGACAGAGTGAGTAAAAAGACCCAATTGAACTTTGTTGTAAACAATTTTGATATCAGGATGGTGTCCCTCATTCTCAGCAAGCGCTGCAATTTTATTAACAAATTCCATTGCTTTTTTAAAATCTTTAAATTTGAATTGTCTCGTAATTTTATGCGTTCCCTTTCTAACAAGCATCCATCCCTGAATTAATTTCAGCATCTCGTCCTCTTTTTCGTTGGACAATGGAGGTGTTCCGCCTTCGCACGGAACACAATGTTTTTTTGTTAAATCCATACCGTCAAATATTATATCATAGTAAAGGTAAAGCAAAACTCGTACACCCCTGGGGTACGATAGCTTGACACCTAAGGATTTTTGCAGACGTTCTCATTCCAAAGCCCTTTTTTGTTTTTCCGAGCTTCCTTTTCCGCGTTTATAAACTCCTCCATATATTTATAAGGATTACTTTTGTAAGTATACTCATGAGCATAACCTTCACTTATCATAAATTTATTGAAATTTAAATCGTTAAGAAAAACATAACGCAAAAGTCTATGATATTTGTCTCTGTCTCCTTGCGTTGGATCCGATTCTAAAGTAATTGTTTTACCGTTTAAAACTTCTTTCGCTTTATCGCTGGCCTCTCTTCCAAAACATTCAACAGTTTTCCTTGGATCATCTGTCTCCGGCGCATCAATCCCAATTAACCGAACCGCATCTTTTTTGTTATTTAATAAAACTTCAATCGTATCTCCATCAATAACTCTTCGAACTTTTGCTGTTTCTTTTGTTTCAATTATTTCTGTATTTGGAGAAGAAAAATTAAACTTATTGCTTATTAAATCAGGATTATTTATCAAAACAAAAGCCCCAACCAAAACCGCAAAGAGTATATGAGGAAAAACTTTCCCGTACTTCATTAAACTTACTTATTATATCAAAGCTCAATATAACAAACTCGCCATATTAAAAACTGTCTAAATTAAAATTAAAACTGTCAAGAGCAAATTAGGCATTTAATTGTAGACAGCGGCCGCTTGATTTAATTAAATGGCTGGGGTGTGGGAGCACGACATACGCAACTTTTTCCTAACTTCAACAAGCTCTTTTTGCACTTTCGCAATGTTCTTTAAATCTTCCTGCTCAGCCCTATAAAGATCTTCGTCAAGGCCGGTAAAGATAAAAGAAAGTGAGCTTGCGGGGATGCGGTAAACTTTACCAATTTTTTTTGCCACAATCTCACCGCGGCTAATCAGCTGATAAATCGTATTCTTGCTAAGCTGAAGCATTATAGCTACTTGTTCGGGAGTGTACACTTTAGGTAAAAATTGATTGCTAATCATGACCAAATTGTACCAAACATGACAATACGTGTCAATACCCAATTCTCAAAACTGTATGAAAATAGCTTCCCGCCTGGAAGGTGTCAGCGCAAACTCGTACCTATTGTTAATTTTCCAGGTTTCATTATATTGCTATCTGGAACAAATTTTGCATGTATTAAAATTGGCTTAATGTTTTCCCCATATATTGTTACAGCGTATTCATATGTGTCTAATGGTCTATCCCACGCAATTCCTCGCGGACTCGTATCAAAAATCTCAATAGTCAACCGATTTTTTATTTCTGGAGAATTAACCACTTGCGAAAGAAAGTTTACATATTCAGACTCTCCTTTTAGCAAATCTGTTTCTTCCTTTTTATTAATCCATTGCAAGGTGGAAGGCTCAAATCTTTCTATTTCCCTTCCTGTTTCGTCTTTAATATCGACCCTTACTCTTAACTTTATTGCTGCATCACCATCATTGGTAACTTTAAGTCTAAAATAGTATTTTTTTACATCTTTTCGTTGTCCTTCATCCTGTATATTACACAAAGGAACCATCGCCCATCTAAAACATCTGTCTGAGCTCTTATCAAAATCAATTTTTATTTTTGGTCTGTCTTTCCATTTCCAAAATCGTTCAGCAAAAAGTGCGACTATTACGGCAAGAAAAGTCGATATAGCCATAAAATTTTGCGTCAGATTGTTTGATATAGACGGATCCAGAGAGTTACTTAAACGAGGTAGATTCGTGTTGAAATTAAAAGATAGGGTGACCCGATTACTTTTAATTAGGGGAAGAAGAAAAAAGATTAGTATCAAAACAAAACCGACGATAAGCGAAATCCTGAATATTAATTTCCTAACTTCCTTTTGATTGCTATAGACTGTATTTAATGTTTCTTCACTTTTTTGGAAAAATGGCTCAAAGATATATCTACTCCAATCATCTATCTTCCATCTGTTTTCTCCTCTAACCAGCTTAGCTAGCCTATTTAAGGATATGCTCATCTCGCCATAAACATTATGGACAGTTTCACCGCCAGCTTTCAATTCCTGAGCGGGATCTATTGTTGTTTTTAGCTGAGCTTTTAAATTATCCATGCTACGGGACTAGGATTCGAACCTAGATAATGGGATTCAGAGTCCCATGTCCTACCATTAGACGATCCCGTAATTCAATCTCAATTCTACCATTCTTGTGATACAATGTCGACATGTTGGTGGACAATATTAAATTAGTTGTTAAAGCTGGAAATGGCGGGGATGGCGCTGCGACATTTCTTCGAAACGAAGGCAAAGCCAAAGGCGGACCTGACGGAGGCAATGGCGGAAATGGCGGAAGTGTATATTTTCAGGGGTCTACAAATGTGAATGACCTTCGCGAATTTCGGTACAAGAAAAGAATTGAAGCAGATGATGGAATTCCGGGCAAGCACAAAAAACTATTTGGCAAAAATGCACAAGACTTAACCATTCTTCTTCCTTTGGGAACACGAGTAACTGATACAACTTCAGGAAAAGTTGTTGAAATAATTGACACTACAACCCCTATTCTAATTGCTAAAGGCGGAAAAGGCGGACGAGGAAATACAGAATTTAAATCTGCCACCAATCAGTCCCCAAGATATGCTGAAAAAGGAACGCCCGGAGAAGAAAAAAAGTTATTTTTGGAACTACGAATAATCGCTGACGTTGGACTAATTGGGCTGCCAAATGCCGGCAAAAGCAGTTTGCTTAGTGTTTTAACAAATGCGAATCCCAAAATCGGCAACTATCCCTTTACAACTCTTGAACCAAACATTGGAATGATGAATAGCCATGCGATTGCAGATATCCCAGGTCTAATTGAGGGAGCATCCAAAGGAAAAGGATTGGGAGTGGAGTTCTTAAAACACATTGAAAAGACTAAGGTTTTGGTTCATTGCATAGATTCTTGTGCAGAAGACGTACAAAAAGTGTACTCAACAGTCAGAAAAGAATTTGAACAATATAATACCTCATTATTAGACAAGCCTGAAATTATTTTGTTTACCAAAACCGACCTCGCAGATGAAGAAATTATTAAAAACAATCTAAAAATCCTTAAGAAAAAAGGGGATAAAGTTCTTGCATGTTCAATTTATAATCAAGAAAGTCTTAACTCCCTAAAACAAGCGCTTGACAATATGTTACAATAAATGATTACGAGGATTTTTTTTGTTAGACATGGACAGGTGGATAATCCGGATAAGGTTATGTATGGCAGACTTCCCGGATTTCCCTTGTCTCAAGATGGAAAAGCCCAAATTGCCAAAACCGCAGAGCTTCTCTCCAAAAAAAATGTAAGCGCCATTTATGCAAGCCCGCTGCTTCGAACCAAACAAAGCGCAAAAATTATTGCTGATATTTTGCATTTGCCTATAAATTATTCCGAAGATATTTTGGAAATCAAATCTTCCTTGCAAGGTCAAACTTTTTCTTATATTTCTGCCCATTTCCCTAAATTAAATATATATGCCTCTGCAAAAAATAATTTCTCAGATGAAACTATTGAAGATGTCGCGCAAAGAATGCAAGAATTTTCTGATCAAATAATTAAAAAATATAAAGGAAAGAATATCGCTGTTATTGGACACGGCGATCCGATCATGATCATTAAAGCTCAAATAAGAGGGTTGCCGCTTGAAATTAATTCGATTAGACCAATCAAAGGATACATACAGCCTGGTGAAATATATGCGGCAGAATTTAATTCTCTATAATTTCAACAAATTTATTTGCGATATTTTCCCAACTTAATTCTTTTACTTTTTCTAAGACTTCTCCTCTGACTTTTTGATACACATTTTTGTCTGTCAACAAGTATTTTATTTTTTCAGCCAACATCAATGGATTATTGGGAGAAGTAACCAGCGGTGAAGTTTTTTTGTCAAAAAGACCTGCAGCTCCTGCAGTGTCTGAAATAATAACTGGAATTCCACAAGCAATTCCCTCCAATGCGACAATACCAAAAGATTCATAATGCGATGGTAAAACAACAACTTCAGATGCATTATAATAGTTTGGCAATTCACTTTGATGTTTTCTTTCTATAAATTTTACCTCTGTTAAAATGTTTAATGACTTACTCAATCGCTCTAGTCTTTTCAGTTCTTTATGATTCTTTTCATTTCTCTTTCTAACAATTCCTCCCAAAATCCAAAGACAGAGCTTCATCCCAGGATTGTTACCGCGTAAGATTTCTACAGCATACAAAAGTACATCTATAGCTTTGAGCGGCTCTATTCGTCCAACAAAAAGAATTAATTTCTGATCTTCGCTTATTCCAATAGATTTTTTTGCTTTACTTTTATTTTTCGGACTGAAAATTTTCAAATCAACTCCCGGAGTTACAACTGAAATTTTGTTTTTGGGACACCTATACAAAGAAGTGAGATATTGGGCATCCGAATTACTTGTTGCGATAATCTTGTCTGCTTTTTTTGTAAACAGTATCTCATACTCAATCCGCTTAACATCTTCCCTTTCCGATTCGTCCCTTGCAACAAGATTTTTCATAAGAGCCAATGTATGAAAAGTAACAAAAAGAGGTATATTATATTTTTCCTTAATTTGTAAACCAATAATTCCGGACAAATAATAATGGGAATAAACCAAATCGTAAACAATCTTATTTTCATTTATAAAATCATACATATTGGCTAAGAATTCAGGAATATGAAGAATTAGCTTCTTCTTTTCAATTTTTTCTTCTTTGCCGGCTGCAATATGTATAACGCGAAGATTGTCTCGGACATTAACGATTCTTTGATTTGTTCTGTCTTGAGAGCGGGTGAAAATATCTATTGTTAAGCCTTTTCTTGCCAATTGCTTGCACAATTCAAGCACATAAACATTCAGTCCTCCTGTTTCCTCTCCCTCGCTGTCTGACAAAGGACAAGTGTGGTATGAGATAACCGCAATTCTCTTGTATTTCATAGACTCATATTATACTATTGACACATGAATTATATAGTACTAAAGTGAAGATGCTGTTGGAAAAGATTTGGTGAGACCCGCCTAAGCTTGCTTTGCAGCTTTCCCGCCTGCAACGCTTATGCGTAGCATTGCGGGCAGGTCAGTATTATTCATACACGCTGCAAAGAGCGCTTTAGCGGCGGGTTTAAGAAGTTCTAATTCCTCCCCCGCCAAGGCTGGGGATCGGAAAGAACTTCTAGAAGGGGGTGAGAGTGATGAATAAAAAGGATTTGGTTGGCAAGGTCATTCACTACTACGATAAAATAGGAGTCGCAGTAGTAAAACTTGAAAAGGCTTTAAAAGTGGAAGATAAAGTCAAATTTACAAAAAATGATGCGTCTTTTGAGCAAACCATAGAGTCAATGCAGCTTGATCATAAGCCAGTGACTTCGGGAAAAAAGAATGAGGAAGTGGCTATTAAGGTAGACCAAGCTGTAAAGAGCGGAACAACAATCTACAAAGCTTAATCTACAAAGCTTAATTGACTTTTAAAGCGATTTCTGGTATAATATAGGGTATAAGTCTAGGCAGTAGGCTCGCATCTTTTCCCCTACTCATAGCTTCAATTTATGGATAAACGTAGATTTACCCATCCTGGAGGAAATCCAAGAAAAAACAATGGACGCGGTTTTAATAGGGGTTTCAGGAAATTCCCCCAAAGAACAATGCCAAAGGCGGAGTTAATTGCTGCGATTGCGACAACTAAAGCTCTCAACGAAATTAAACAAACACAGCCCGATGCTGAATACATTCCAACAAATAAATTTGAAGATTTTAAAATATCACCTCTTGTTTTGGAGAATATTAAACTCAAAGGCTATACAACGCCTACTCCAATTCAAGATAGAATAATGCATTCCATAATTGAAGGGCGGGATGTAATTGGTATTGCCAACACGGGTACAGGTAAAACTGCTGCTTTTTTAATTCCTTTAGCCGATAAAGTTTTCAGAAATAAATTGGAGAGAGTGCTAATTGTTGCCCCAACTCACGAGTTGGTTCTCCAAATCCACGATGAATTGCGCGGATTTGCCAGAGGATTAGGTATTTACACTGCACTTTGCATTGGAGGAGTCAGTATGGGCAAGCAAATCTCCCAGCTCAGACAGAAACCCCATTTTGTAATTGGGACTCCCGGAAGACTGAAAGATATTATTGAAACCAGAATTTTAAATTTGTCAGAATTCCACAATGTTGTTTTGGACGAAGCAGACCGAATGGTCGATATTGGGTTTATCAAAGACATTAAATATTTTATTTCTCTAATGCCGCAAGTGAGACAATCTCTTTTTTTCTCAGCAACAATCTCAGGAAAAGTAAAAGAGATTTTGCAAAATTTTGTCAGAAACCCCATTACGGTTTCTGTTAAAAAGCAGGAAACTGCAGAAGGAATTGAACAGGAAATTATCAGAGTTGCTCCGGGACAAAATAAGGTTGATAAATTACATGATCTTTTAAGACAGCCTGGTTTTGAAAAAGTTCTTATTTTTGGACGGACAAAATGGGGCGTGCAAAAATTAACAGAAGAGCTAATCAGACGCGGATTTAAAGCGGGAGCAATTCATGGAAACAAAAGACAAAATCAGCGCCAGAAAACTCTGGAAGCTTTTAAATCAAACGAGATTAATATACTTTTGGGAACAGACGTAGCATCCCGTGGACTTGATATCCCAGATGTTAGCCATGTTATTAATTACGATATGCCTGAATCATACGAAGTCTATGTCCATAGAATCGGACGCACAGGCAGAGCAGATAAGAAAGGAATCGCATTAACATTTATTGAGCAGTAGGCGAAATCCTTCCGTAGCCTTGGCGAAGGAGGATTGAATGGGTATAATGAAAGGATGAATTACACCGTTTACATTCTTCGGACATCTTCAAATACTTTTTATACAGGACAGACAAATAATTTAGAGAAAAGATTAAAAGAACACAAAAATAAAACAAGTAAATCCGCAAAATACATGCGCTCTTTCAAATCATTTAAATTGGTTTATAGCGAAACCCACCCCGCTCTTTCACAAGCTTTAAAACGGGAAGCAGAACTCAAAAAATTATCCCACACTCAAAAAGAGACGCTAATTAATGCTATACTGGATAGGTGAAAAGGTTTAGGGAATATAAATATAAAGGGCTGACTCTTATCGCAATCAGTATCTTAATTACGATATTCTTTTCCGGAGATGAATCCCTGAATCAAAATATTTCTGATGTTTCCCGCAGTATTCCCATATTTGGCTCTTTTATTGCAGGGATACTCTATGTTTCAGCTTCTACAGTCGTATTCGGAGTGCTTCTTCTTTTGGGCTTATCAAAAACTTTATCTGCATTAGAAATAGCGACATTCGCAGGGCTGGGTGCGGTTGTGGCAAATTTTGTTCTTTTTCGTTTTTTCAAAGGCAACTTAATTGGCGAAATAACACCGATTTATAACAAATTAGGAGGAGGGCATGTGACAGAATTAATGCATCATAAATATTTCAGATGGAGCCTGCCTATAGTTGGCGCTATTATTATTGCATCCCCATTCCCGGATGAATTAGGAATAAGCTTGATGGGGCTAACTCAAATAAAAACTTATCAATTTGTTCTGCTATCCTTGGTTTTGAATATAACAGGGATATTTCTTCTCGTTTCTGCGTTTTCTCTATTTAAATAACTTTAAAATATAAGGGGTAAATATCAAAAGACCGATAATTACAGATCCCACAGCTGCAACCAAAACCATTCCCGCTGCGACATCTTTTGCGATTTTTGCTTCTTTCCTGTGTTCAAATGTAATAAGGTTTACCATCTCCTCTATTGCCGTATTTATCATTTCCGATAAAATTACAAGCAAAATAGCTATTACCAAAAGAACCATTTCAAAAGAAGTAACATGAAAATATAAACCTACTAAGATTACAATTGAGGCAAGAAAAAAAGTAATGCGTAAATTGCGGTTATTTTTCAATGCATGCCAAACTCCTTCCAACGAATATCCAAAAGATTTTATTAGCGATCTATTGTAAACCATACTCATAGTCTAATTATAAATCATTCCCAACAAAAATTGCTTACTAACAACATACACAATTAATGTTATCACGATTCCTAAAATACTTCCAATTACAGTTTCCATTGGTGTGTGTTCTTTTGTTTTGATACGAGCCCATGCAAGAAGAGGAATAAGAGAAAGAAATAAAAAATAATATCCTTTATAAACAATCCCTATAAATAGTAGAACAGATGTGGCAGTTGCCACATGTATGCTTGCTTTTACCCATTTGTTAATAATTATTATAGCTATTAATCCTAAGATAATTGCAAAAAATCCGATAAAAAGAATTTTTGGTCCATCAAGAATATAGAGCGATAAGACATAGCAAAATGCAGCAAATGCGCAGAATGAAAAAAGAATCGGGCGTTGTTCTCTTTTGGAAACGTCAAAATTAGAAAAAACTCCCAACAATACTCCTATAATTACAAAAACGGCAACAGCTAAAATAAAAGCGTAAGAAAATACTGTCCATTTTAAAGCATAAGAATAATCCTTAGTAAATTTCGCAACCAAAATAAAAGGGATGGGGAGCAAAATAAATATTGGACCTAAGAAAAAAGATACAGCTTTCGCAAAACCATTCATACTATTCTGAAGATTTTTTAATTCGCTCGATTGCCTTTTCTTTTCCCAAAATTTCTAAAGAATCAGGCAAAGGTAATCCTGATTCGTATCCTGTCGCAATTTTATACAGAACGCTCCCCTTTGCTTTATGGACATTTAAAGTTTCTCGCATTGCGGAAAGAATTGCTTCCTTAGTCCAGCTATCAATTTTAGAAAAATTTTCCAACAAAGTTTTTGCAACATTTTTTTCTTCATTTGAAAGTTCTGGTTTTGTCGGAATAACAAGATTTTTGAAATCCTTAAGTGTCTTCATTCTGGTTTTTGCAAGATCAAGAATTTTTAAGGACTCTTCGCTTTCCAAAAATTTAATAATTTCTAAATCGTCTTTATAAAAATCAGCAAGTGCAATTTTTAAAGTTTTATTGTCCATCATTCTTATATGCTCACCATTCATCCACTTAAGCTTTGTTAAATCAAAACGGGCTCCTACCGAATGAATTTTCGTTCTGTCAAAAGAATCCACAAAATCACCGAGTGAAAAGATCTCTCCTTTGGGATAGTTATAAACGAGACTTGCTAAATAATTTAATATTGCTTCTGGCAAGAATCCCTGTTCCTTGTACCAGCTAACTGCCGCGTGACCATGACGTTTGCTTAGCTTGGAACCATCAGGATTTCTCAGTAATGGAGTGTGCAAAACTACAAACCCACTCTTAACGGAACCGAAACTTGGTGGATTCCATCCAAAATATTGATACAGCAAAACATGCTTTGGTGTAGAACTTATCCATTCTTCTCCCCGCACCACATGGGTAATCTTCATGTCGTGGTCATCTACAACAACTGCTAAGTGATAGGTGGGAAACTCATCTGACTTGAGAATTACCTGGTCATCAATGAGATCTTTTTTAAACTCGATGTCTCCCCTAATGTCATCATGTATTTTTAGGATGGCTCCACCATAGATAATTCTCATTCTGATTACATGAGGCTCTTTCTTTGCCCTTTCTGCAGCTTTTTTTGGATCTAAATCCCGACAAGTCCGATTATACATGGGAGATTTACCTTCAAGTTGTTGCTTTTTACGCATTGTATCGAGCTCTTCTGGCGTACAAAAACAATAGTATGCCTTACCATGGTCAACCAGCCATTGCGCTCTTTCTTGATATATCTCAAGCTTTTCCGACTGTCGATACGGACCATAATCGCCTTCTCTACGTCTCCGTGGGCTTTCATCTTCTGTAAGATTAAACCAATCAAGCGCTTCATAAATCTTTTCTTCTGCACCTTCTACGAATCGTGTCCTATCAGTGTCTTCGATACGAACTATAAATTTCCCTTGCGGCTTTGCATTTTTGGCAATGGCATAATTGATAAGTGCCTGAAAGATAGTCCCAATATGCGGATACCCTGTGGGGCTTGGCGCAATTCTAACTCTTACCATCATCTTGATTGTACATTAAGTATTCTTTATACTCAAGACATGCCTACTTTAAATAAAGCCAAGAAGGAAACACAAACAATCCTAAGATGGACGGGAATACTTCTTTTTATAATTTTTCTTTTTTTGCTCGGCATAAGGTCTTTGACATTTATTAAAGACCTGTTTGTTCCGCCTCCGCCACCGACGGCTTCTTTCGGAAAATTGCTGCCAATTCCTTTTCCTGTAAAACAGAAAGAAGCTATAACCTATACGTTAAATACCCTTACCGGTTTTCTTCCAAATTTTTCTGACAGAGCAATTGTGTATAAGATAAATCCTGACCAACCAACTCTACTAGGACTTGATAAAACGCGAGAAAAAGTTTCAAATGTAGACTTTACTTCTCAAGAAACTCAGATTGCCCAAGACGTATATCGGTGGACGGATCCAGGATCTGATTTGCAAAGAAGGATAACAATTAATATTTTTTCCTCAGACTTTACGGTCTCTTCACTATTCTTAACAACGCCCTTCCTACAAACCCTTACTAGCTCTAGTGAGAAAGACAACGCTATTGATACAGCCAAATCTTTTCTTGAAGATATGTCTCTTTTTACAGAAGACCTTGACGAAGACAAAACAAAAACTTCTTTGTATGCAGTAGAGGCAGGAATTCTTGTCCCAACATCCAAAATCGCTGGTGCCAAAATAATTAGAGTAAATTTCTTTCAAAAGGATATTGACGGATTGCCAATTTATTATGACAAAGGTGTAGCATCGACCATTGATCTTTTCATCGGAAAAACAAGCAATGGATTAAAGGTTATAAGCGCAGCGTATTTCCACAAAAATACCTCCAACGAATCATCAACTTATGCAATAAAATCTGCAGCAACAGCATTTGACGAGTTGAAACAAGGAAAAGGTTTTGTTGCATCCAAATCGATTGATGTGGTCGAAGTTGCTATCAAAAAAGTGTCTTTGGGATATTATGCGGGAGAGTTAGAACAGGAATTCCTCATGCCGGTTGTTATATTTGAGGGAGACAATGATTTTGTCGCTTACGTATCTGCTGTTAGGGATGAATGGATAAATAATTAATATTCCCCGATATCAAATTCAGTAATTTTTCCGTATCGGAAAATCTATCTTGACTATCCATTACTACAATTATTATCCGATGACTTCCCTCTTTTTTGGAAGTGACCAAAACTTGACCAGCCTCTGTTGTATGTCCAGTCTTCACCCCATCAACGCCACTAACCCCCAACAGTTTATTTAGATTCCTCAATAAATATTTATTTTCCCCTGATATATCTGATATTTCTATCGTTCTTGTTCCAACAACATTTGAAAAGATTTTATTTTCTAAAGCTGCTGATGCGAGCCTAGCCAAGTCCAACGGAGTTGTATAATCCCGGCTGTCCTCAAGTCCGATTGGATCTGCAAAATTAGTATTAGTAAGGTTTAGGAACTTGGCTTTTTCATTCATTTTCTTTACAAATTCTCCTTCTCCTCCCGGATAATTTTTAGCCAAAGCTAAGGCCGCGTCATTGCCGGATGGAAGAAGCATAGCATACAGAACATCTACGAAATTCAATTTTTCTCCTACTTTAAATCCTATATTAACTCCTTCCACATTTTCTGTCTTTATTATCAAAACATCATCCATTTTGTAATAATCTAATGCAACTAAAGCTGTCATAATTTTTGTGGTTGATGCCATAGAAAATAATAGATTAGGATTTTTTGAAAAAAGTAAAACTTTAGATTCATCATCCAATACTACTACAGCTTTGGCCGTTGTGTCAGGATTTATTTCCGATTTGAAAACAGGATATAGAGTATTCGAAATAGTAAGCGGAACTTCTTCTATTTTTTTGTCGAAGATGTAATATCTTAAAAATAAATCAAAAATAGCAAAAGTAACCAAAAAAGAAAGGCATACAAAAAGAAAGAAGTATAATAGTGGCCTTTTATAGCCTTTCATCTACCCGCTCCATGTCTCTTGGGAAAAGACTCGCTTCCCGAACATTTTGAAGTCCCAAAATATGCATTGTGATTCTTTCACTCCCAAAAGAGAATCCGCCCTCACTCGGCATGCCATATCTAAAAGCCTGCAGGTAAATTTCGCTTTTTTTTAGATCTATTCCTCTTTTTCTTGCATTCTCTGTCAATTTTTTGTAATCATTTATTCTTTGTCCTCCGGTCATCCATTCTGTTCCCCGCCCGATTAAATCAAAACTCAATGTATAACCTTTGTCCTTGGGATCTTCCAAAGTATAAAATGGTCTTTTCGAAACAGGATAGTGGGTAACAAAAACTAGGTCCGAATTCTTTTCCTCAAGAGACCATCTGCAAATTTCCCGCTCATCTTCCGGACTAAGATCAGGATCTTGCCTGTTGTCGCGGCCTGTACGCTTAAAAATAATTTCTTGTGCTTCACGTAATTTTATTCTTGGAATTTTTGCCGAGATTTTTGGAGATGTTGCGTTATACATTTTAAGGACATCTAAATTTTGCTTACTTACGCTATCTATCATAAACTTAATAACATATTCTGCCATATCTATGAGATCAAGCCAACTGTCAATAAAACCAAATTCCGCATCAAGAGTTGTTACTTCTGTTAGGTGTCTTGTTGTTACCGACGGTTCGGCTCTCATTGTTTTATTCACGGTAAAAACCCGCTCGAACACTCCAACCATGATTTGCTTATAGAATTGCGGACTTTGAGAAAGGTAAGCCTTATGGTCAAAATATTTTATTTCAAAAACTTCGGATCCGCCTTCCGCGCCTTGTGGAACAATTACCGGAGACTGGAATTCCGTGAAGTCTTTTTTCTTACATGCAATTCTGAAAGAATCTATAACTGTCTCCTGGACTTTAAAAATTGCAGCTACTTTTTGATGCCGCAAGCTTAAACCGCGATGATCTAAAAGAGTCGGAAGTTCCAGATTAAGGTCTTTTCCTCCCATATCAAAAGGCAAAACTTCTGCTTTGGATAAGATACTAATTTTCTGAGCTTCAAGCTCAACTGAGCCTGCAACTGAATTCTTATCAACCGCGTTTTCCGGCCTCTTTTTAACAAGACCAATTACTTTAACCGCAAATTCAGGCCGTACTTTTTTTGCAGTCTCATAAGCGCTTGAAGATTCCTTCGCATTTACGACTATTTGAAGGAATCCCGATCTATCTCTAAAGCTTAGAAAAATAAGTTTACCATGATCGCGGCGTAAATGAATCCAGCCTTCAACAGCTACTATTTTCCCCACACAATCAACTGTTTCCGAAATTAATGTACGGTTTGACATTTAATAGATAACATTGTATATTAGTTTTTTGATCTTGACAAGCTGGTGAGATTAATTACGCTTGTTTTGTAATCTAGATTACAAAACTGTCAGCTTAAAGTCAGAAACCTGTCAAGCTAAGTCTGATACTATCTTATAAGCTTTTGTTATGAAGAAAGAAGTAGGCTTCATCGGGGGTCAAGAAGCTAGCCGTGTCTTAGGCAATATTTCGGAAGCCTGTTTCGGTCCCTGGATACCAACAAAACCACCATTACATGAAGCATTAAAGCCTTACGTGCAAGATGTAGGCGGCGTGCAATTTGTTCCCGCAAGACTTCTTAATAGAGTTGATAGTGCTTTGAATAAACCTACAACACAAAAATAAATTATGAATCGCATAGAAACAAGTCTTACTCCTCAAGCAATTAGACCCTACGACCATCCACATGAATGGCTTAAAAAACCTGTTGTTAATCCACAAGTAAGATCTGTGCGCACTTTAACCCATCTAAGAAGATATGTCTTGAGAGAAGGGACGAGAAACAGAGTTGAAACATCAGGAATAACAGGAAGACAAAATATCGGTAGACCGTTAGCTCGTTAGATCTTTAATCTTCAATTGCAGTCTTTTTTCTCCATTCCCCACTTCGCCAAGGCTCCGAGGGGCAGGCCACTCATTTTCATCAATCGTATAAACGATATCTACTTTGTCGCCAATGTGTATTTTTGCGGACATTTCTCCCATCCCAAATCCAATTCCATCAATCATAAATCTTAAATCTTGAATCTTAAATCTAAACTTTAGATGTTTATTTTCTGCTCCAACCAATCTTATATCTTCAACCACAACGCCTTTACTTATAAAAGTGGGCTCTGGATTACCCATCCCAAACGGGTAAAGCGCTTGCAATGATTCATATAAATTTATATTAATAGCCGACAAAGGCAACTCGCAATCAATCCTAAGACTGCGGGTTAACAAATCTTTACTAAGCGCTAATTCTGCCTTATCTTCCAGCGCTTTTTGGAGTTTCAGAAGTTTCGCTGTTTCAACAGTAAACCCAGCTGCCATTGGATGTCCTCCTGCATCAATTAATAATTCTGATGCACCGCGGATAAATTCTATAATATTAAATCCGTGAACTGATCTTGCCGATGCCTTGCTAAATTTTTCCCCGATTGAAACAACTATTGCAGGACGATAAAATTCTTCAACCATTTTCCCCGCAATTAATCCAATTACGCCTGGCTGATATGACTCATGCGAAATAAAAATCAAATTCTGAATTCTAGATTTTGAATTCTGAATTGCAGATTTGGCATGTAAAACTGATTGCAGCGTTAGATCCTGTCTTTCTTTATTCGTACTTCCTAGCAATCGCGCTAGTTCTTCTGCTCTTTTTTGATTATTCGTGCATATCAATCTCAGACTATCCATCGCATACTCAAGTCTTCCCATTGCATTTAGCCTAGGCGCAATTATATGGCCTATTTCATAAACTCCAGCAGATTCTTTTCTTAACCCGGCTTCTTTAAATAATTCCAGAAGTCCAATTCTTTTTGTTTTTCGAAGTCCTTCCAAACCAAACTTAAGAAGTGTTCTATTTGCTCCTTTTAGGGAAACCAAATCTGCAACAGTCGCAAGCGCTACCAATTCTAAATGGTTTTTATGCATATTGTCATGCTGAACTGCGCCACCTCCGCTGAGGAAAGTCCTCTTGGAGGAGTTCAGCATCTCATCTGAAAGTATCCAAGCCACTCCGGTTCCGCATAATTTTGTCGTGTGAACTATTGATAATGCTTTAGGTTTAATTTTGGATGGTACATGATGATCAGTGATTATTACATCAATATCATTTTTGTTTGCAAAATCAACTGCTTTATTTGCAACAATCCCATTGTCAACCGTTATGATTAATTTTACATTCTTGTATTTATCCTGAACATTTTGAATGCCTTTTATTGACAAACCGTAGCCTTCGTCAATTCGATGAGGAATGTATGGAAAAACATTTTCGTAGGGCTTGCCCTGAGCAAGCGAAGCGAGCCGAAGGGTCTCCCAAAGAATTGCTGTGCCGCAAATACCATCAACATCATAATCTCCAAAAACTACAATTTGTTCTTTATTTTTTATCGCTTTTTTAATTCTAGCGACTGTTTTTTTCAGTTGTTGAGTATCTATCCCAACGCTTTTAGCAGTAACTTTTACAAGTTTTGGATTCAGAAAATCTTCAATCTCTTTCTTGGTTTTTATTCCCCGATTTGCAAGCAGAATTTTAATGAGGTCTTTTGGATTTGAGATTTGAGATTTGAGATTTGAGATTTGATATTTCATTGCTATACTATACCAGTATGGTAAAACTTATTCCACAGCAAATTCTAGACATTTATAAAAAAGTAGAAAAGGCTAATTTCCAAGTATATTTGGTCGGAGGATGTGTTAGGAATCTTCTCTTAAAAAGACCTGTAAAAGACTGGGACATGACCACAAATGCAGCCCCGCAAAATCTTCTTAAAATCTTCAAAGAGGGATTTTACGATAATAAATTTGGCACTGTGGGCATCCCCGTCATTCTGGGGAGGAGCGAAGCAACGACTCCAGAATCTGATCCTGGACAAGCCAGGATGACACAAAAAATAATCGTTGAAATAACTACTTTTCGTACCGAGCAGGGTTTTTTCGACAGTAGACATCCTGAAAAAGTATCATGGGGAAAATCTATCGAGGAAGATCTTGCCCGCCGCGACTTCACCATCAACGCCATCGCTATGAAACTCTCAACTTTCAACTCTCAACTCTCAACTAATCTTGTTGATCCATATGACGGGCAAAAAGATATCAAAAATAAAATTATTCGGGCTGTTGGAAACCCAAAAGCACGATTCAAGGAAGATGCGCTTAGACTTTTGCGAGCTGTCAGAATTGCGACTGAACTTTCTTTCGCTATTGAGGAAAAAACTTGGAGAGAAGTAATCGCTGATGCCCAACTTATTAAAAAAGTTTCGGGAGAAAGAATTCGTGTTGAACTTTTGAGAATTTTAGCAAGTGACAAAGCTTATGAAGGGGTCTTGCTCTTACAAAAATCTGATCTTTTAAATTATATTCTTCCAGAATTAATGGAAGGAGTTGGAGTTTCCCAAAAAAGGCCCGGCCGCCATCACACGGATGATGTATTTACTCACAACGTATTGTCTATGAAATTTTGTCCGTCCCTTGATCCTATTATAAAACTTGCAGCGCTTCTGCATGACGTAGGAAAACCCAAAGTGATGAGTAAGGATGAAGAAGGACTCGTAATTTTTTACAATCATGAAGTTGCCGGAACAAATATAGCAAGAGAGATTTGCGATCGTCTCAAATTTTCAAAAAAAGAACGCAATAAGATTGTGAATTTAATTCGCTGGCACATGTTTACGGTGGACGAGAAATTATCAGATGCCGGAATAAGAAGATTTATAAGAAGAATTGGCGTTGAGAATGTAAAAGACATGATGGATATAAGAATCGGGGACAGACTTGGCGGCGGAACCCAAACTGCAGAAAGCTGGAGACTGAAATTATTTAAAAAAAGAATTGAGGAGCAATTAAAACCATTACCTTTTTCTATTAATGATTTAGCCATTGACGGAAATGACATCATAAAAGAATTAAGTATTAAACCGGGACCAAAAATCGGCGAAATCTTGAATAAACTTTTTCTCGAAGTCGATGAAGATTTATCTAAAAATACTAAAGAATATCTCATTAAACGAATCCGGACTGTTGACAAATAGATTATTATTACAATACAATACATTCATGGTAGAAGCGCTTAAACCTAGAGAAAGCAGACCAATAATTGCATTTCTCTTTGGTGCAATTGCAGGATTAACTAATTCCCATCAACTTAAGGAGGCTACTACATTTGAATACGAAATTCCTGTCCAAAATCAAGGTCAACCAAGAAAAGTTCACATAAGAGTTTATCCTTCTGATAAGGTAGAAACATTTATAATAAATGTTCGGGATTGGCCTCATGAAGCTTTATTCCGTCTAGGACCGGGAGACCCGCTGAAAACGTATCCTAACGCGTTTGTACGACCAAAAGAAAAAGTTAATACAGGCATAAGCTCAGACCCTGAACGAGAAATGACTCTAGAAGAAGCTAGTAATTATGTTCTGCTTTTAAAAATTTTAAAATCCCTAATACCAACTAGACAATTAGCCTCCAGTCCCTAAATAAATTTCCTATTTCTTCTTATTCTTCTTAATATTTGCATAAATTTTATCTAACATATAAAATATTTCTGCGCGTGTTTTGTCTCGTTGTCTAGACAACGGATTTAAATGAGAAGATATAAATTTTTGACAAAAGATGATATATATGATGCTTTCAATCGATTAAGGGATGCTTTTCTTGCGGCAAAAAATGGAGATGAAGTTGAGAAAATAATAAAAGGCTTACTGACTCATGACGAAAAGCTAAAAATAGGAAGAAGAATTCTTGTCGCCGAATACATAAGGGAGGGGATGGGAATTGATGAGATAGCAAAAACCCTAAAAGTGGGAAAAAATACAATCATGTCTGTAGCAAAAAAGCTGGATGAAAATTTTCTTTTTTTAGATTTAATTAACAAAAGGAGGAAAAAAGTAGAAAATGAGTACGCTAGAAAAAAATATCGACTTATTGGCGGACCAAAGCTTGTTTTTAAAAAGAAGGAGTATACCGGTTTTAAAAGAAAAGATGTAGATCGTTAATTAAAGTTAAAGAATTGTTCCGTTGTCTAGACAACGAAACTTTATTGCAAATAAAAATGCTTGATTAACTAATTGTAATACCCTATACTCAAAACTTAATAATGAGAAGATATTTTACTTCGGAATCTGTGACAGAAGGACACCCTGATAAAATGTGCGATCAAATTGCAGACGCAATTTTGGACGAAATTCTAAGGCAGGACCCCAAAGCCCGAGTTGCTGTAGAAGCGTTAATAACAAATGGTGTTATTTTTGTGGCCGGAGAGATTACAACAAATATTTATGTTGAGATTCCGGAAATTGTGAGGCAGGTAATTAAAGATATCGGCTACACAGATGCACGCTACGGATTTCACTTCGAAACAAGCGGAGTTACAATTGCGATTCACGGACAATCCTCAGATATTGCAAAAGGCGTTGATAGCTACAAAGAAGAAAAAGGCGGAAAGATTGTCCAAGAAGATTTGGAAAAATTGGGGGCTGGAGATCAAGGACTGATGTTTGGATTTGCAATTGATGAAACTGCGGAATTAATGCCTTTGCCAATAGTGCTTGCTCATAAATTGTGTCAAAGACTCTCCCTTGTCCGAAAGAAAAAAATAATTAAAGGCTTAAGACCTGATGGAAAATCTCAAATTACAGTTGAATATAAAGACGGCAGACCTTTGAGAATTGACCAGGTTTTGATTGCCGCACAACACGATGAACATATCAATCAAGACAAACTAAAACGTGAGATTATTAATAAAGTAATTCTAAAAGTTTTACCTAAAAAATTAGTGGACAGCAAAACAAAATATCATGTTAATACGACCGGAAGATTTGTTATCGGAGGGCCGCAGGCAGACACGGGATTAACAGGAAGAAAAATAATTGTTGATACTTATGGCGGATATTCGCGTCACGGAGGCGGAGCTTTTTCCGGAAAAGATCCAACCAAAGTAGATAGATCCGCTCAGTATATGGCGCGCTATATTGCAAAAAATATTGTTGCAGCGGGACTTGCCAAAAAATGCGAAGTGCAAATATCCTATGCTATTGGAAGACCGGCGCCAATGTCTGTTTTGGTAGATGCTTTTGGAACAGGAAAAATTGACGATGAAAAATTAAGTGAGACAGTTATAAAAGTATTTGATTTGAGACCGGGAATGATAATAAAACATTTGGGACTGCGGGCTCCGCTTTATAGGCAAGTTGCAGCATACGGACATTTTGGAAGATTGGATTTAAACCTTCCTTGGGAAAAAACTGATAGAATAAAAGAGCTGCAAAAATATGCTTAAGAAAAAATTACAAGAAGAATTGAAACAAGCAATGCTCTCAAGAGATGTTTTAAAAACTTCTGTTCTTAGACTGCTTCTTTCCGCAATTAACTATTATGAAATCCAGAAGGGCGGAGCAGGATATGAAGCAACAGATGAAGATGTTTTATCTGTAATTCAAAAAGAAGCAAAACAAAGAAGGGATTCTATTGAAGAATTCAAGAAAGCAAACCGTTCTGAATTAGCAGAAAAAGAAAGTAAAGAACTCGAAATGTTGAAAGTCTATCTTCCGCAACAAATGAGCGAAGACCAAATCCGCGAAATCGTCAAGGAAACAATCCGCGAAATGGGCGCAACAACAGTTGCTGAAATGGGAAAAGTCATGGGATCATTAATGCCAAAAGTAAAAGGCAAAGCCGACGGAGGAATAGTCAGCAAAATCGTAAAGGAATCCCTTAATTCTTAATTATTTCTTCCTCTGGCTTATCTCCTGCCACAAAACCAAAAGAGGGCTTGCGTTAAATATAGAAGAATAGGTTCCGCTGATAATTCCAATAAGAAGCGCTACGACAAACCATCTGATACTCTCTCCGCCAAACAATAGCAATGCAATTAATACCAAGATGACTGTTAGTGAAGTATTTAAAGACCTGCCTATGGTTTGAATTATTGATTCATTAACAGTTTTGGAAAAATCAGCTCCTCCCATTTTTCTAAGATTTTCTCTGATTCTATCAAAAACAACAATAGTATCGTGAACTGAGAAGCCAATGACAGTTAAAATGGCAGTAACAAAAAGGGAGTCCACTTCAACTCCAAAAAAATGTCCCAATATTGCAAAAACTCCAACAACCACCAAAACATCATGGATGAGCGCAATAATTGCACAGATTCCAAATCTGAAACTGCTTGCGGGTTTGGGAACGCCTCTAAAAGACCAAGTGATATAAAGAATAATAAGAATTGATGCAATTCCAACAGCTTTTAAGGCATTTAATGTTGTCTCCTGTCCGATCACAGGACCAATTGTTTCAAATTCCTGCTGCCTAACGTCTCTAAATTCTCTGGACAATTCATTTATAAGTTTATTGTTTTGCGTTGAGTCAATTGGAGCAGTTCTAACAAAAATTAACTTATCAGCTTTTTCTATATTGGCAGCTTTAATATTCTCTTTTTTCAAAATGATGTTAACCGTTTCCACCTGTTTTTCAGAAACCCTATTGTCAAAAGCTAGTGTTAATCTAGAACCCCCAGTAAAATCAATAGAAAGATTTAATCCCCACAAAAATATCGCGATAATTCCAGGAATCAAAACCAGCAATGATAAACCAAAATACCAATTTTTACGACCAATAATGTTCATAATTAGAACTTTTGATGTTATTAGATATTCTTGACGCCTTTGATTTTGAATCTTTGATATCTTGATATCAAGAATTCAAAAACTCAAGGTCAAAAACATCCGACCATCCCACTTCAAAATATCATCTGTATATTAGTCTCAAAAAAGTCCTGGTTACTATTATTGCCGAGAACATAGAAACCAAAACTCCAATTGCTAAAACAAGCGCAAATCCCTTAACAGTGCCAGTTCCAAATTGGTACAACACAAAACTCGTTATAAGACTTGAGATATTCGAATCCCGAATTGATGTCCAAGCCCTGGAAAATCCCAGCTCCAATGACTCTTTCCATGATCTGCCCAATCTTCTTTCTTCCTTCATTCTTTCAAAAATCAAAATATTTGCATCAACAGCCATTCCAACTGAAAGAATAAAACCGGCAATTCCTGAAAGAGTAAGGGTTATTCCGTATGGAGCAATACTGCTTAATTTGAAAATAGACAATACAAATAAAGTATAAAGAACCAGAGCTATACTTGCTACGATACCCAATCTTCCATACAGAACAGTCATGAAAATAATTATAATAAGTATTCCCAATGCTCCTGCAAAAAGACTTTTTAATAAAGATTCACTTCCCAAAGTCGCATCCACACCATGCTGCTGTAAAGGAATAAGGGGTACAGGCAAAGCACCGGCATTCAGAGAAGTGCTTAAAGCATTTGCTGATTCACTTGTGAACGATCCGCTTATAACAGCATCTCCTGTCAATATAGCTTGATTTACGCGCGGCGCCTCAATCACTTGATTATCTAAAACAATTGCCACAATCTTATTTACATTTCTTTGAGTAATGGCTGCAAATTTTTTTGTACCCTCACTTGTAAATTGCAATTGAACTTGCGGCTTGCCGCTATTTGGATCAAATCCCACACTTGTATCTTTCAAATCCCGTCCAGAAAGATTTGTTTTTATAGCATCAGATCCCAAAATTTCTATGACACCCTGAGGATACGCAGAAGAACTTGCTATTTTTGCACTATCACTTGCTGCTTGTTCCCAAAAGGAAAGCTCTGCAGTAGTCCCAATTATGCTCTTTGCTTGATTTATATCAACGCCAGGCAATTCAACAATAATACGATAATCATTTTTGCTTATACTAGTCTGCACAACTGGCTCCGACACCCCGAAAAGATTTATCCTTCTTTCAATTACATTCTTTACTCCATCCAGCGCTTTACTTTCTTGAGCTTTATTTACATCGCTCATATCTGCTTTAAAGGTAAGGCTGGTTCCACCCGCAAGGTCAAGTCCTTCCTTAAAAGACAGAGATTTCGTAAATGAGAAAGGGCCTTTTGATGGAAGATTAATTACAGCTCCTGCAATTGTTAACAGAATAATAAACCAAAGAAGGAGGCGCGGACTTTTTTTCATGCGAGCATACTTTCCTCATCCCCGTAGAGCATAACCCTAGATCCCGAGAGGACAGACAAGATAAATGGATCTCTTTTTTTCTTCCTGAAGGAAAACTCCTCTTCAGTCATTACTGTATAATTTATTTCCCTCTGCAGCCTTTTTTCTTCATCTCTTATAAGAATGGCCAGCTCCGGCAGAACAACCGTTCCAACAATTATGAAATCAACATCTGTTGGTCTTTTTTCCATTCTTCTTGCAAATCTTCCAGAAAACATTGCATATTTTATTCGGCCAATCTTAACGCGATTTTTTAATATTGCTGCACCTAAACCTACCAATTTAGCACCTGTTCTTAATAAATCAAAATAAAAAGCGTAGTTTTTAGATAGTGAATAATATACTCTATTTGCGCGGGGCTCTCTGACTACTATGCCTTTTTTTTCTAGAAATAAGAGCTCTCGTCTTACCGCATTAATTTCATCACCCGTTCTCCTGACAAGTTCCCTAACGTGATACATTTCTGAAGGATGTGACAACAGAACGCTTAATAACTTTATTCGAGATTGCGAAGTAATTAAATCAGCTAACATAAATTCCACCCTGATTATATCACTTTACTGTCAAAATTCCATCTGTGGGCAGAATTTCAAACCAGATAGTTCCTTTATCAAATTTTATAGGAAGCCCCGCGTTATCAAAAAGAAGAGTCCTGGCAGTTCTCGTATCTTTTCTCCAAGTGCCAACAGTTTCTTTACCATCCATAAATATATTGGCTTTCCCTGCTCCTTTTGTTCTATACAATAAATGCAGATTGCCTTCATATCCATCGTTTGCCCGACTCTCTATCATAGACAAAACTACAATATTTTTTGCTGTTAATTGTTTTTTATTATTAAGATCCGTATGAGCTTTGCCTCCATTATTCCTTTTGTATATATTAGCAGTTGGCTCATATATCCAATCTACCCCGTAATCCGGGTCTGTTGTCCAGAACTCCAGATGAATATTCTGTGCGGATGGTCTTTGGGCTGCTGGAGCATCCTCTTTAAAACTATACGATATAAAACCTTTATCCCAGGAAATTCCGTCTTCATTCTCATTAGTTAGTTTTCTTTTGGCTGCAGCAAACTGCAATAGTTTTTCTGTTGCCGAATACATGGTATGCTCAGTGGAAACAGGATGTCCTAGCCTATCGTAGTCTCTCCAGAAAGTAGGAAAACCAATTGAAAACTGATTCAAGTCATTTAGTCCTGCCCAACCATAGTCTTCAATTTGAGATAATGCATCTGCAGGTCCGTCTTGATTTGCTCCCCCAACATGGACATACAAAGGGCTGTCTCCATATTCTGAAATAAAATCAAGAAAATATGTTCGGGCACTTCTGACTGGCCCCACAGTTTGAGCGTCATTACAATAATATATTGCTAAGAATCGCGTTATTCCTCCTTCTGCGACCGCTTCATATATTATATCTGCTGAAGATAGTCCGGACTGGGGACGTGCTTCCTGATGATTTTCTATCATTATCCCCATTGGTCTATGTTTTTCCCACCAATCTTTTTGCTGTTTTGAATAGAGAGCCCCATTTAGAGGACAAGGCTCTGTTTTTGGAAGAGCATCATCAAACAACATGCCTCCTATCGTTGAAGTCGTGGGAGAGGAAATATTGCTGCTCTTAGGAAAAGAAACCTCTGAAAAAAATAAGTATGATGCACCTGTAGAAATTATAAAAGCTGCTAAAACCAATAGAGAACTTAATAATTTATTTTTATTCATAACCTACTAACTCTTTGCTTCTTTGAGAGCTTTCTGCTCTTCATCGGACAATTCATGGTCTGAAGACTTCCCTTTTATCACTCTTTTTGCATACCATCTTGTTCCCGACCTAGCGTATAATCCTGATATTATAACTCCTGTATCATTTCCATCAACCAACGATAAGATAAAACTTTGGTCTCCGCCCGTATCTGTAAATGGGTTAAAACGAACCAGGCCTATTTTTTGAATATGCAAAAGACCTTCTTTTTGTATTTTATCACAATATGATTTTAAATAATCAATATCTTTTTCGGTAGTACTTACGTCTTTCAAAAGATTTTCCATTATTGATTTAAAATTTTTTTCCGTCAATCCTTTGCCCAATTTATTGTAATGAGACAAAGCTTTCCAAAGGAATATTGTAATAATAGAAAGCCATAGAAAAATCACAAAAAAAGAAAACAGGAGAAAATTGGAGTCCATAGTATTAATATCTTAGCCTCTTGACAAGCTCGCTGTCAATAGTGTAGTCTTTTGCTATCGATGAGTAAGTATAAAAAGACCCGCCAAGAAAAAATTATTGCAGACTTCAATCGTCAGGTTTATTCTTTGGAAAAGAAAAATATTTTTTCCTTAAAAAATAATTATCCTACAACAATCGTTTATAACGATACTGCCTCATACTCCTATGTCTTTCGTGATGTTTCAAAAACGTTAATTTTAACTTTAATTCTTATCGGTTTACAAATAATCCTTTTCTTCCTTTTAAAAAAACAGGTTTTATTAATACCAAATCTAAATTATTAAAACGAAGGGGGGTGAAAGAATATGGCATCAATGTATTGTGTAAAATGCAGAGCAAAGAGAGAAGATCCAAGTGCTCAAGCAGTTACGATGAAAAATGGCAAACCAGCAATGAAAGGTAAATGTCCAGTTTGTGGAACAGGAATGTACAGAATTGGAAAAGCCTAAATTGTTTGGGAATTTTTCTTGAGAGAGTAGAAATTATTCCCTCAAGAACACAGCAAAAACCCCTCGACTATTCGGGGGGTTTTCTTGACATTTATTTTCCCTTGTAATGCTCTAGCTTGAAGACCTTGACTACTGACACGTCCCAATCTTCTACAATTTCTGCTCTACCAAAACCTGCTATTTCCCAAACAGAGTGTCCCAATGGGTGGCAATCAGGAACAATTTCACAAACAACAAGTAACTGATTTGTAACAGTTGTTCTTTTGGGATCAAGCGAAACATTCTGAATTGTTACCGGCTCTTTTTGCCAAATGGTAAAAAAATAACGATATGCATGGTCAGAATTTCCACCTGTAATTAGTGCAAAATTAAATGGCTTATTATCTACTTTATCAATCACAAATTTAGAAATCTCCTCTACTTGCTTCAGCTGTCTATTGGCAGAGGCTTTAAAAGGCAAGGTTAAGCTGTTAAGCCATATTAGAATCAGTAGAATCGATATTGCTACAAATTTTCCAATCCCTTTCTTCCATAGATTCACAATAAAGAAACTAACAATAAAAAATGGCAATGGAAACATAAAGCCAAAATAATAGTCGTAAATAGATTTTTTGTAAAATCCGAAAAGGCCGACTCCCAAAATAAACCAAACTACGAGAAGACTTATCTTTGAAAATTCTGGAGAACGAGATTTATATTCTTTAATAAATCTTTTGATCAAAAACCAAACGCTTACTATACCCAAAAGAAATGCTGCATAATACCAAATTGCCATATCCAAGTGCGCTCCCAGAGCAACTTTTTGTGGCTCTGGAAAATTAGCAACTAATCTCCCGAAAATTCTAAAAAATACATCAATAAGGGTAGGCGTAAACTGAGTACTCCCCCCTGTATCGCCGGACGCAAGTATGAAATTAAAAATACTTATGATATTTGGGAATCCATGGCGAACCTCAAAGGCCAAAAATGGTGACCATCCAATAATAAAACCTAAGAATATCCAAAGATAATTTTTAATGGATTTTGAAATATAATTATTTCTGGAGTATACGAAGTGATTTAATAATATGTAAACGAAAATAATAACGCCTAAAAATAAGGCTAGATAATGAAGTTGCATTGTAATTCCAAAAAGAAATCCCGACAAGATAAAAAGCTTTATATTGTTCTTTTTTACTGCTTTATAAATAAGATAAAGAGTTAGAAGTGAAAAGAATGGCATAGGGTTTGGATTCCATGAGGATCTAGAATATGTAACAACCAAGGGAGAAATGGCATATAATCCTGCTGCAATTAGCCCAGTATTTGTCCCAAAAAACTCTTTCCCAACCTTATAAATAAGCATCACCGTTGCAATCCCAAAAAGAGAAACCATTATTGCGGGACCGACTGGATTATAATTGAAAAGCCAAAGAAACGGAGCCATAAAATAATAATATATTGGTCCCAAGAAAAATCCCCCAACAGAAGCTGTAGGACCAAGAAGAGTTAAATCTCCATGCAATATTTTATAAGCGACCAATACGTCTCTTCCCTCATCCCCTAGAAAAGTTAAATACTCTTCGATGAGATAAAGTCTGAAAAAAGCAGCAGCTAAAAGAATTAAAAAGAGAATTATCTTCTCTTTGTGATTAAGTAGTTTTCCCATTTTTTAGATATTGTGTCTTCCAAATAATTTTGTTGTAGATAAGATAATTTAATGGAATTACCAGAAAAATAATTGTTGGGACAACTACAACGATTCGAGTTGGAATAAAATAATCCATTATCATCAATCTTTCACCAAGTAATCTTACAAAAAACCATATAGAACCTGCCTGAATAAATATTGACAGTACTGAGGTCAAATTAAACTTTAAAATTCTGATATAAAATGGGGATTTCTCTTTTAGTTTTCTGGCGTCACTAAATGTCCAGAAATTATTAAACATAAAATTGGATAGGATCGCGGCCTCTGCGCCAAATCCCCCGCCAATACTGTCACGCAGAGGAATCATTCCATGATGTTTTGTTAGAGTAAAAAGGACTGGACTGGTAAATTGAGCTAAGACTAAAGCAAATCCGCTCCTAACTACTATTTCTTGTGTTGAAATTTGGAGAATAAATCCGGTAGATCCAACTATCAGAAACTTTATAAAACGCTTGAGCTCCTTGATTCTTGCAAAAACAACATACCTAACCACATCTGTTATGTATCCCATGGAAGCAATTTTTGAATTTCCAAGTGTTCTGTCGCTAAAATGAAACGGAACTTCAGCAATCCTAAATCCATCTCTTATGGCTTTATGCAAAAATGAAATCTGAAATATGTAGCCTCTATAATTAGTTAATTTATCTTTTTCCTTTAAAAATACTTCGCGTCTCAAGGCTCTATATCCACCTGTCCAGTCATGAACAGAAAACTTTGTAAAAACTGTCCTTACAAAAAGATTTGCAACTATAGAGAATATCTTTCTAAGAAATGGCCAATTTTGAGGTATGGAACCGCCGTCACTATATCTATTTCCTACGACCATATCAAATCCGCTATCTATTTTTTTTAGAAATTCTGGAATCTTATGCGGATCATGCTGTAAGTCTGCATCAATCTCAAAAACGACATCTGCACCCATTTCTCCAACTGCATGCGTCATTCCCCTAATGTAAGCTGCCCCTAGTCCTTTTTTTTCTCCGCTTGAGATATGGAGATTTTTCCATTTTCTCATTAATTTTCTAACTTCTCCTCCAGTTCCATCCGGAGAATTATCGTCAGCAACCAGAATGCTCATTTCATGATTTTTTATTTTTGGAAAAACTTCTTCTTCAAGTATCGTAATAAGGCGTTCTATATTGCCTTTTTCGTTATAACTAGCAGTAATAACAACAACTCTCATGCCACTTCGCTTATCCTTTCTTTAAGTAAAACTTTTAACATAATTAGGTCATTTTATAAACTTTATTCAGCTTCGACGGCATGACCCTTCCGTAATTTTAATGAAGGATGGTCATATACTCTTAAAATATTCTATTGTTTTTGCAAAGCCTTCTTCGGTTGATATTTTGGGTTTCCATCCCAAAATTTTTTTGGCTTTAGAGATGTCGGGCTTGCGTGTCTTGGGATCATCTGTGGGTAAAGGCTCAAAAACAATTTTAGATGTCGACTTTGTCATCTGTTTAATTAATGTTGCGACGTCTAGAACTTTTCTTTCATCAGGATTTCCTAGATTAAAAACTTCTGCTTTTGTATTTGAAGAGAACATTGCAAGCTTTATTCCTTCAACCATATCATCAATATAACAAAAACTTCTGGTTTGGTCTCCAGTGCCGTAGACAGTAATCGGTTCATTTTTTATCGCTTGATTTATAAAGTTAGAAATAACTCTTCCGTCATTTGGAAGCATTATGGGACCATACGTATTGAAAATGCGTATAACTCGAGCATCTAGATTATGCTTTCGTATAAACCCGAAAGTCATCGCTTCCCCGAATCTTTTTGCCTCATCGTACACAGATCTTACTCCATTGGGATTGACATTTCCAAAATAATCTTCTTTTTGAGGAGACATTGCCGGGTCGCCATAAATTTCTGAAGAAGAAGCATATAGAAATTTTGAGTTAAATTTAAGGGCTATTTCTAAGAGATTGTATGTTCCAGCAGAATTAACTAAAAGAGTTTCGATTGGATAATTAATGTAACTTTTTGCACTGTTTTTGTTAGGCGATGCAGGAGATGCCAAATGAAACATATAATCAATATTTGATATATCACCTAAACTATCAAGGGCTTTGCTAATATCTTGTTCTATAAATTTAAAATCTGGCTTAGCTAATAGAGAAGATATGTTTTTTGCTTCGCTTGTTAGGAGATTGTCAACGCAGATAACTTTGTAATTCTCGTTTAATAAACTCTTGCATAAATGAGACCCAATAAATCCAGCTCCTCCGGCGACCAAAACTGTCTGCATAACATTATTTTTCTTTTTTCTCCATTGCCAAATCGGCTTTAACCATCATTTCAACCAACTGCTTAAAGCTTGTCTTAGGCTTCCAGCCCAATACTTTATGAGCTTTAGCAGCATCTCCTATCAGGTAGTCTACTTCTGCGGGTCTCATGTGGGGTGTCTTGTTGGCAATAACATATTCACTCCAATCATTTATCCCAACTGCTTTAAAAGCGAGATCCAAAAATTCCAAAACAGCGTGATTTTCACCAGTTGCAATTACGTAATCATCTGCCTTGTCTTGCTGCATCATTAGCCACATTGCCTCAACATAGTCGCCTGCAAATCCCCAATCGCGTTTTGGCTCCAGCGCTCCAAGCTCAACAGTCTTTTGCTTGTTCAGACTTATTCTTGCGACTGCATTACTTATTTTTCTTGTTACAAATTCCAAACCTCTCCTTGGAGACTCGTGATTGAACAATATTCCTGAGCAGGCAAAAATACCAAAACTTTCCCTATAATTCATGGTTATATAATGACCATACACTTTAGCTACTCCATAAGGGCTTCTTGGATGGAATCTTGTAGTTTCTTTTTGCGGAGTTTCTGTCACTTTGCCAAACATTTCAGAGCTTGATGCCTGATAGAATTTTATTTTGGGATTTACGGTTCTTATTGCCTCCAACAGTCTTGTCACACCAAGTGCTGTAAATTCTCCGGTTAATACCGGCTGATTCCACGATGTCTGGACAAAAGATTGAGCTGCTAGATTATAAACTTCATCAGGTTCTGACTCCAAAAGCGCTGAAGAAAGGGATCCTTGGTCCAATAAATCTCCCTGCAAAATAGTAATTTTGTCCTGGATATGCTCAATTCTTTCATTATTGACCGTGCTTGATCTTCTTGTAGTACCAAAAACTTTGTATCCTTTTTTTAACAAAAACTCGGCAAGATATGATGCATCTTGTCCTGTAATCCCAGTTATTAAAGCTTTTTTCATAAAATAAAATCTCTTTCTATTCTAGATTATATTCCGCCAATAGTCTAGGCGTGGATTATCTGCCGACTCCAGTATATGTAAACCCCATTTCCCTTAATTTATGAGGTTCGTAAATATTTCTGCCATCCAAAAGAACTGGCTTTTTCATAATTTTCTTTAACTTTTGTAGATCAAGCTGTCTAAATTCGTTCCACTCCGTTACTATAATTAAGACGTCGCAATCTTTAGCAGCAGAATAAGGATCTTGATGCAAATCAACATTTTTAAGTATTCGTTTTGCATTATTCATTGCAATAGGATCGTATGCTTTTATTTTTGCGCCCTCTGTCTGCAAGGCATCGATAATAGCAATCGAAGGAGCATCCCTCATATCATCTGTATTTGGCTTGAAAGATAATCCGAGTATTCCGATAGTTTTGCCTTTTATTTTCCCTTCCAGCAGTGCTTTTGCCTTTTCAACAATTCCATATATTGCCTGCTGATTAATTTCCTCAACATCTTTAAGAAGTGAAAAATTGTATCCGGCTTTTTTTGCAATAGCAATCATAGCTTTCACGTCCTTTGGAAAGCAACTGCCTCCATAACCTGCTCCCGCAAACAAGAATTGATTTCCTACCCTTTTATCCAAGCCTACCGCTTCCAAAACTTTTGATCCATCCGCTCCTGTCAATTCTGAAAGATATGCTATTGCATTTGCATAAGAAATTTTTGTTGCCAAAAATGAATTAGCTGCATACTTAATCATTTCTGCGGTTTCTATATTTGTTAATACATAAGTTCCATCAATTGGCTCATGCAGTTCGATCAACAACTTTTCTGCTTCTTTGGAGTCTGTCCCTATTACAATTCTATCTGGATGAAGAGTGTCAGATATAGCTTGTCCTTCTCTTAAAAATTCCGGAATGGAAGCAGCATCAAATGTAGCCCCTTCAGGCTTTGCTGTTTCGATAATTTCTTTTGTTATTTTATTTGTACCAACGGGCACCGTACTTTTTGTTACTACAACTGTATAGCCTTCTAGATTTTTTCCAATTTTACGAGCAACTTCAAAAACGACAGACAGATCAGCTTCACCTGTTGGCTTAGGAGGAGTACCAACTGCTATAAAAATAGCATCCGAATTGGGAATAGCTTCTTTATATTCCAAGGTGAATAAGAGTCTTTTTGCCTTAACGTTTCTCTTGACAATCTCTTCAAGTCCGGGTTCGTAGATTGGCAATATACCCTTCTTAAGATTTTCTATCTTTTCCTGTGTGTGTCCGATAACCCAAACTGTATTTCCCAAATCTGCAAAAACAGAAGCAGTAACTAATCCTACATATCCATGGCCTACAAAAGTTATTGTCATAAGTTATTTTTTGACATTTGAGATTTTATTTCTTTAAGTCCTTCTTCAAATGTCTTCATCTTAATTCCCAATTTTCCTATTTTATCATTTTTAAGTGCCAGTTGAAAAGACCTAGGTGCTCGATTATTAAAAAACTCAGTTCGCGTGGTTTGACTTATCTGAGACCCATCCAGATCAAACTCTTTCGCTATCAAGTGAGAGGCATCAAAAGGCGTCAAGCTCTGGCTTCCAACAACGTGGAATATACCCTGCGAACTATTTTCAATAAGCGTATATAAAGCAACAACAATATCGTCAATAAATGTTGGAGTAAAAATATGGTCTGTAACGCCGGCAACAGGAAGACCGTCTTGCAATCTCTTAAGAATTGCCCGAGCAAAATCCAATCGTTCAAACATCGCCCTATACGGAGATGCAATACGAGCGATAATCCAAGGAGTTTTTAAATTTTGTACGATTTTTTCCCCCTCATATTTTGTTTTGGCGTACCAGTTGATTGGATTTGGAATGTCTTCTTCGGAATATCCCCCAAGCGGCGGATTTGTGCCATCGAACACGAAATCTGTGGAAATGTAGATTAATTTTTTATTACTTTGCAAACATCCGTCAACTACATTTTGCGTTCCGCAAACATTAATTCTCCAAGCATCACCCTTTTCTCCCAATGGCTTATCCAATTCACAACCGTCTACATTTGTTTTTGCAGCCAGATGAAGGACTATTTGAGCATCTGAATTTTTTACTTTTTCTAAAACATCATCTCTGTTGGTGATATCTATACCTGTACTGATACTAAGGTTTTCAAATGCGTACTTATCTCCCAAAAGCTCAACAATCCTTGATCCAACAAGTCCATCTAATCCCGTCCCCAAAATCTTCATTACAAAATTATATCATCTTTTCAAAATATACATAAACGTGTATTGTCAAAAGTGTGGGTTTTTATGGAGCCCCACGGCTAAAGCCGTTGTTCCCATAATACCCTCCTTCGTTCTGCAATGCAGAACTACGGAAGGGTTATCCGCCTTACTCCATTTGGGCGACATCCGCCGAAGCATTTTTGTGTATTCATCCACGGGTAAACCCGTGGTTTTCTGCGAAGGCGGATAAATTATTTCACAACATTTAATACTTTAATATTTGACAAATTTAACTATCTGAACTATGCTGATAATGGTTCAATGATTCAAACTGTTGAACTATTGTAAGATGTCAAAAATTTCCAGAAGATTTCTTGACAAGGAATTAGAAAATACTATCTTTGAGGTTTTTTTAAAAACAGTTGTCGATATAAAAACTCCCGTTGAGGCAAAAAATTTTATTGAAGACTTACTTTCTCCTGCAGAAAAAATTATGCTCATAAAACGCCTGGCAATAGCGGTATTGTTGACCAAGGGTAAAACTTACGAGTATATTGACCACACATTAAAAGTCTCCCGTGCAACCATCATGAATGTTTCGCTCTGGCTAAAACATGGAAAAGGCGGCTATAGAAAAGTCGTTGAGAATATATTGAGAGCGCAAAGTAAACAAGCGTTAATTGACAACATAGAAGAAATATTAATAAGACTATCTCCGCCAAAGCGATTTGAAAGCATAGGATTTGAAAGGAAAAGTAAAAAAGGAAAAGAATTGCTTAGGAGAAAACTCAAAAGAGAGAAGTTTTGATATCTATCGGTTCAATGATTCAAACTGTTGAATTTTATCCCGTTCCCAAAATCTTCACTTAATCATTACACCATCTCTTAAGCTTGAAAAATCAGAAATAGTTCTTTTGAAACAAAATAAAACTAAGCAGGAATTATAAGTGGAGCAACTTTAGGCTGTCGATTTCCGTCTAAATGAGCATCCCATTGATACACGCTCACACCTATTCCAGCCATATGTCTACCAACAAAAGCCAAAAGATTATCCCCCTTAGGAGATCTATCTTGGACATAAAGAAACGCATCAAAAATATAATTCTCAGATTCCTCAAGATATAGAGACGCAATTGCAGCATAATCGGAAATCTGACCAATGATAGCCTTCGTACCTCCAATTGTTTTAGAGAAACGTCTGGAATACTCTTCTACATCCTTTTCTTGCTGTTGAAAAGTTTTTCTAGGAATATGTGGAAATGAACCTGGTTTATATACTTCTTTTACTGGCAAAACGGGCAAAAATAATTGATTCGGCAGAATTGCAATTTGCCTTAGCTCTGAATGCCCATCATTGATATTAAAATAGTCAGCAGCATATGAACTTGATATTTTTCTTTTTTCTTGCAAAATCCTCAGTGAATCGCCGTCCAAAGTAAAAATTTGATAACCTTCTTGCTTTAATCTCCTAACAACTTCTGGAGAAAATGATCCTCTTTCAGGCTTCGATTCATGAACAGATGACCCATGTTCGGACTGCATAGATTAATTTTAGCATTATCTCAAATGTCTATCAAAAATGCAAAGTTTTTTAACCTGTTGCCTTCTACGATCCATATTGCTCTTTGTAGTATTCTTGATATGCGCCTGTTTTAACATCTTTCCACCACTTCTCATTTGCTTTGTACCATTCAACAGTTTTTTCAAGCCATTCGTCAAAATTGTGAAGCGGTCTCCATCCCAATTCATTTTTTATTTTTGACCAGTCAACTGCATAGCGGCGGTCATGCCCAAGTCTATCTTTAACGTGCTCTATAAAACCCTCATCTTTTCCCATTATTTTTAATATTTTTTTAATAACCTCAAGATTAGAAATATCATTGGTCATTCCTCCAACCAAATATGTTTCACCAACTTTGCCTTTATTTAAAACTAAATCTATGGCATGACAATGGTCAAGAACATAAAGCCAATCCCTTACATATAAGCCGTCTCCGTAAACTGGGACCTTTTTATTCTCTAAAATGTTAGTTATTGCCAGTGGAATAAACTTTTCCGGAAATTGATATGGTCCAAAATTATTTGAACAATTCGTTATAGTAATTGGTAACCCATAAGTTTTATTATATGCCCTTACCAAATGGTCTGAGCCTGCTTTACTTGCTGAATAAGGGCTTCTGGGATTGTAATTTGTTCGTTCATTAAACTTACTCTGATCAGAAAGATTAAGGCTTCCATAGACTTCATCAGTTGAAATATGGTGGAATTTTTTTACTCTATTCTTTAAGGACGCATCTAAAAGGAAATGTGTTCCTATCACATTTGTCATAACAAAAGGTGACGGCTCTTTGATAGAACGATCCACATGGCTTTCTGCAGCAAAATGGACAACCCAATCAACTCCCACCATGGATCTTTCAACAACGTCTAAATCACAAATATCTCCATGAATAAAACTGTAGTTGGGATTTTTCTCAATTTCCTTAAGATTCTCTAGGTTACCAGCATAAGTAAGGCTATCCAAGTTTACAATCTGATCCTGAGGGTATTTTTTCATCCAGTAAAGAATAAAATTTGAGCCTATAAATCCTGCACCACCTGTTACCAACAGTTTCATAACTTTTGCTGCATCCTTAACTTGTCTAGAATTAGTATTCCTATCATACTTGTTGAATGATTGATCTCCCCATTCATAACTTTTGCAACAGCTTCGCTTAGGGGCATTTTAACAACTGAGATCTCCTCATCATCCTCAGGCTTATTATCTCCAATTTCTAAACCTTTTGCCAGAAAAAGATGAGATTTACTTTTAAAAACACTTCCTGACATTTCTACCCTTGCGATTTCTTCAAGTTGATGAGAAGTAATTCCTGCTTCTTCTTTAAGCTCTCTTTTTGCCGCAGCAATAGTTGTTTCTCCTTTTTCTATATGCCCTGCTACAGCTTCAATAATAGTTTTTCCCAACATATACCTGTACTCTGAAATTAAATAGATTTCGTATGAATCTGTTAGGGGAAAAATAGAGACGATTGGCACACGTTCGGCTTGATGATGTATTTTCTTTTTTTTATTTTTGGTCTCAAATTCTATTTCCTTAAGATTGAAAAGCTTTGCCTTAAAAATAGTTCTTTGAGAAATAACTTTCCATCGGCTCATTTTTTTTGTGTTGCCCAATAATCATTGGCCATAAAAAGGCTGTCAAATGTACCTGCGTCACTCCAGTGTCCATTTAATTCTTCCCAACTAAGTTTTTTTGCTTTAATATAAAAATTATTTACTTCCGTAATTTCCAATTCTCCACGTCCAGCAAAGTTGGGATCGCATTTTTTAATATAATCAAAAACATTATTGTCATAAAGATAAACACCGGTAACCGCATATTCAGATTTAGGATTTGCCGGTTTTTCTTCAATTTCGATTATGTTTTTAGGATTTTTCGGATCAAATTCAGGCACTCCAAAACGCTTTAGATCTGGAACTTTTTTAAGAAAAACCACTGCGCCATCCTTAAATCTTTTAACTGGCTCTGAAATATCCGCATCTGTTGTATTGTCTCCCAAAATAACCGCAATTGAATCTTTGTCTGCAAAATCTTGTGCAAGAGAAAGTGCGTCGGCGATACCCCCATCCGGCTTTTCTTGATAGGCATATTCCAAATGGGTAGCGCCCAATTCTTTTCCATTTTTTAAAACCCCTAAGAAATGGCCAACATGAGGGCCACTCGTTACAATTAAGATATCTGTTACCCCAGCGTTAACCAGAGTTTGAATAGGATAGAAAATCATCGGTTTATTATAAACCGGAAGAAGATGTTTATTGGTTACATGAGTTAAGGGATAGAGCCTTGTCCCGAGCCCTCCTGCTAAAATTACACCTTTCATAAACTAATAATTTCCACTTGTTGCCAAAAGAAAAAATATAATTGCTAACCCAAAAGAACCAATGAGTATATATTCTATCACAATTTTTATACTTAGGTCGTGATTTATCAAATGATGCATTATGCCCCAGAGAACATAGAAAAAAGTAGTTACAACTACCACTCCTATTTGGAAAGTCTTATTGGAATTATTCTGTGTCAGCAAAAAACCAAGAGATAAAATAACAACAAGGAAAACATAGTATAGGCTGTGTTTGTAAAATTTAGTAAGCATTAGATGATAACCCCCTTACCCCATATGCCAATTAAGACTAACACTAATAGCAGATACAGTATGTGATCAATGTTGTGTCCGACAAAACGCATGACTTTCTTTTTCTCTATAATAATCATATCCAATAGAAGGGCAAAGATAAGTACAGAAATAATGATAACATAAATGTTTGAAGACAAAGACTGGCTGTTTACTAGGGGTTGCCTCTGAACTGTTCCGACATTCGTATTTTCAACTGGAGCTACTGCTGTTGCAACTTGGGCAACTTTACTTTGAGATATAGGCATGTTGAGACTACCAAGCTCTTCTACTATCAAAACTGTCTCTTCATCATTTAATTTTCCGATTTTTACTGCAAATCCCACATCCTGATAGTTTGACGAGAGCATATTGTTTCTGTGGTCTGGACTTGCCATCCATGCCTTCACCGCATCTTCCGCATTGGAAAATCCTCTTGCCAAATTTTCACCTGCATAAACATATTTATATCCTGAGGCTGTAATAAAAATCCAGGGAGTTTTACCAGTCGGCGAGCTGTGTGCCCAATAATTATATTCAAACATATCGTCTGCCTTTTTCAAAGCAGCCTGAGAAAGTTTCTCATTCAAGACTAGGGAACCAACGCCGGCACTCTGTCTTTCTTTATTGGTCAAAGAAAGAAGCTCTTCAGCGGAAATATCTGCTTTTATTCCTAGAACTGAGGGAAAATTTACCTTTATTCTCTGTATCAGAAGGCTTGAGAGAAGAAGGAATATTATAGTTAAAAACAAATTTGTATGGTGTAAGATTTTTGCCCTATGATTATTGGATTCACGTGGCGTGAAAAGATGAGACAGAAAATCTTTCATTACTTTGATTATATCACTTATAAATTGGTAAAATTATTTGACCTACTTTTTTCCCATTAATTGGGATTTTGAGTACGAAAGACAAGGTATTTGCTATGGCAAGTCCCACCCTTATGCCCGTGAACGATCCGGGTCCGGCATTAATCTGTATTTCGCAAATATCTTCTGGCTTTAATGAGTGTTTTTTCAATATTTCATCAATCATGGGAAGAATGACTTGTGTCTTATTAGATTTTATTTCTTTTGTATTGATATACTTTTGACCATCAATTCTTAATCCTACCGTAATTTGTTTACTATCCGCAGTATCTATTAACAAAACACAACTTTGAACTTTGAACTTTGAACTTTGAACTTTTACTGCTCCTTCTCTTATAATTTTCCAAGGCTCAATTGTACAATCAATTATAGTCGAAACATTGCTTTCAGAATTTACTTTCACATTTAAAACGTAATCCGCTAAACTTACAAGCTTTGGATTTAATTCTCCAAATGTAAAAGGAGTTTTTTCACCAGAAAAATTTGCTGATGGACCTAAAATTGGCATACCAACTTGAGCAATAATTGTTTTAATAATTTTATTATTGGGAATTCTTACTCCTAAAGTTTGTCCCCCTCCCCGAACCAGCGATGGCACCTTCACCTTATTACAATACAGTATTAAAGTAAGTGCTCCCGGCCAATATTTTTGCATTAATTTTTCTGCATCTTGCGGAATTTCCTTAACATATTTTCTCACCATGTCTATACTGCTAAACAAAACAGGGACAGCTTTGGTTTTTGGCCTTTTGCGAATTTTAAATAATTCTTCAACTGCCTTTTGATTATCAATTCTGCAGCCGATTCCGATTGCTGTATCTGTTGGGAAAATAACTATTCCTCCATTTTTTAAAATTTCTATAGCCTTTTCAATTTCTTTTTCCATACGCTAATTATATCTGATTGAGGAAAATTAGGAGCTTTTTGTTTTTCTTTCCTTAACGAATTGATCTAGAGAAGATTTTTTTATGAGATACCGTCCTCCAAATTGTATTGCTTTAAGTTTTTTTTCTGAAATATATCTATAAACTGTCAAGACGCTTAATTTTAAAATACTAGATACTTCTTTTACATTAAGCAGGTTAGTCTCAATTGTGTAATTCATGTTGTCCCAGCGAACAATGTATACCACACAAAGATTATGTTGTCAAACTAAACGTAATTCTTCTTGTATTTTCTTTTTCATGAGAAAAGATAATATCTATCCTTTTTTTGGGCAATTCTTCTTTCAAGTTCTGCGCCCACTCAATTGCAGTAATATTTGAAGGATCTTTTAAGATTTCTTGTAATCCTAATTCCTGTAGATTATTGTTTGCAACTCTATATAAATCAACATGGTAAAAATTTTTCGGCGGATAAGTTCTAATAATTAGAAAAGTTGGAGAAATTATTTTTTCTTTAATTCCTAACCCTTCAGCGAGACCTTGAGTAAAAGTTGTTTTACCAGATCCCAGATCTCCGTACAAACAAACAACATCCCCTTTTTTTAATGTCTTTGCAAAATCACGACCCAATTTTTTCGTCTCCTGAGAATTTTTTGTAATAAAAACTTTTTCCTTAATCTTCATATCATCCACTCTAATGATATGTATCATTAGAGTTTTTCAGACTTCCTGTTGCTTTTTGTTTTTAAGATAAAATCGGAAAAACAGTATAGCACACGCAATTAAAAATATCCCTCCAATGGCAATGGACATTTTTTGAAAGTTTGCATTTGGATTTTTAGATTTGTTAGATATCAAGACATTTTTCCCAACTAAGTCACTTTCGATACTTTCTCCTAAAACTGCAGTTGGCAGAATTTCTCCGGACAAAGATGCTGTCGATGGTTTCGGGGTTAGGGTGGGAGTTGGACTATGAGTTGGTGATGGAGTGGGTGTTTTGGTTGGGGTTGGAGTATTGGTGGGTGAAGGTGTTGGGGTAGGAGTCGAAGTTGGAGCAATTGATTCTTCAAAAAGAATATCATCGAAATACACATAGGCTGTTTGCCCAGATGATACTGAAGTTAAAACGAGACGAACCTTCGCAGAATTAGCGGTTGATGGAGCTTGAATAGAATCTATTGTCAAGAGAACCCAATCCCCATTTATAGTTGTTGAAGAATTACTATCGTTAGGGGATGATAGTTGAGAACCAGACCCATCTGTACTTGCGTACCACGCAATACGAATAAAATAGCTGGCAACATTCACATCTGTTGTTTTTCCATACCCGGATGCTCTATAAAACATTCCTCCTTCCGTATTGGAAATAGTTTTTTGAAAACCATAAGAAGAAGTTTTATCATGTTGAACTTTTAAAGAATAGATTCCAGTTCTTGCTAATTCTGCTGAAATAGTAGCTGTTGCTCCTCCTCCAGACGATGACCAGGACCCAATACCGCTTTCAAATCCATCAGATAAAAGTTCTACAGCTAAAGCAGGTCTGACAAAATGCAGAAAAAATAAAAACGCAATAAGGGCAATTACTGCCTTCATCTGTCAATTTTAATTTGCTACCGTATGTAAATACCAAGTAACCAATCCGCTGTCATGGATAACTTTTGCATAATAAAGTTTTCCGTTAGAACAATTATATGATCCTCCATAAAGTTTTCCCGATTTTACGGCTTTTACTGTTGATGATCCGGAATCCAGATCAAATCCAGTGTGGACGCCGCCTGAATAGAAGTTTTGGGCAAATCCGTGAGAACCATACCCCTGATGAACAATCAATGGGTCATTCAACGGCCATGGTAAGTCTCCTGAAGGATTAACTGTTCCATAGTAACTGTAGCTATCAGACCCGTAATCGTATGAAAAATTAGCTGATTTTAAATAATTATTAGGATTTTGGACTGAGCCATCTTTCTGAACTTCGAAATGCAAGTGAGCTCCCGATGAACACCCAGGACTAACACCATGGGAAGCAATAAAGCCAATAGCATCACCTTGATTAACATCTCGCAGATATGAATCTACTCCTCCACCAAAAACTACAGCCTGTTCAGCTTTAGCTTGCGCAAGAAGCTGTTGGTAAGTTGTCTCATCAGCTTGCGTTGCGATAAGAAGCTGCTGTTTTGCAACTTTTTGTTGCGCTAAATTTTTATTGTATGCTTCAAGCTGCAATTTAAGCGTTTCAATTTTTTTCTTCTTTGCTTCGAAAATTTCTTTTTGATTTGCATAATCATTTTTTGCTTGCTGGACATCTATCATAAGTTGTTTGTCATGGTCTCGTGCAATTCTTAGATAGTTAAGTCTTGTTAACAAATTAGAGGCATTGGAAGATGATAGAAGTATTTCCAATGGATGCACTCTTCCTGCCTGATATGTTGCGACAACTCTATTTATTAATACTTCTGCAATTTTTTCCAAAGAATCTTGAAGGGTAATTATTTTTTTAGTTGTGGTATCTATATCCAATGTTAAATCCAATATATCTCTTTCATTTGCTTCTATCCTTGCTTCTGTTAATCTAATCTGGCTATCCATTATGGAGATTTGCGAGGAGAGGGTTTTGGTCTGACCTTTTAGGTCATTAACTTTATTTTGCAAACAATCAACTTTTTCTTGACCAGCTTTGTCATCGCACTCTGCAGCACGAACAATTATTGAGGGGCTAAAGAAAACTAATATTCCAAGAAGAAAAAGTGCAAACAGTATTTTTTTTACCATAAAACATATTATTTAAGATATCTCAATACTGCCAAGAAACTCGAAAGAGTTCCCAAAACTACAGCAACCGCTATCTCTATTCCCAGCAAACCAAATATGAAAACCAGAGGCAGAGGAAAAATTGGAATTCCTTTAAGAAAGGAGGACAAAAACGGTGTTGCATACCACAAGGCTCCTGTTGAGATCATCCAACCTAACAATGCTCCGAAAGTTCCATAAAAAATCCCCTCAAGCATAAAAGGCCATCTGATATACCAGCCTCCGGCACCGATAAGCCTCATTATCTCTATGTCTTGTTTTTTCTGAGATATTTTTATTCCTATAATAATCACCATGATGAAAATAGAAACCAAAGAGAGGACAATTATTAGTCCCAATCCAATAGTTCTAAGCGCATTTGTCCAGGAAGTCAAAACAGAAACTACGTCTTTTTGAAAAACTACCTCAGAAACCAATGGGGAGTCTTTAAGCTTATTATTTATTTCAGACAGGTCTTCAATTTTTATAGTGGAAATTTCCAAGGATGCAGGGAGAATATCTGCAGTGACTAATTCCAAAAGTAAAGGATCACTTTTATTCTGCTCTCTATAGATTTTAAGAGCATCCTCTTTAGAAACAAACTTTATTTCTGCAACTTTATTGGTCGCATTTAATTCATTTTTTAGATTATCTATATCTGCTTGCTTTACTTCATTTTTGAAAAACGCTGTTACTTGAGGACGAGACTCAAAGTAGCTAATTGCTTTTGATGAACCATACAAAAGAAAAGTAAAAAAAGATATGAATAGAAAAGTAAGAGTCATGACAAATATCGCAGCAAAAGCCTGATATGGAGAACGTCTTATGTTGCGCCATGTTGTCTTAAAAGTCTTCATCTTCTTTTAATCCTGAGCCTGCCGAAGGATTTTTCTTTTCCGGTTTTGGCTTACTTTCCGCCTTTTTATTTCCCTTCTCTATATTATCTGATTTAGGTGGAGAATGCATTGGGGCACTGTCTTTAGCTAATTTACCCTTATTCAGAAAGATTACTCTTTTTGAAAGTGCTTTCATAATGTCTTCATTGTGTGTTGCCATAATAATAGTAGTACCCTTTTTATTAATCTCTAAAAGAAGTTTTACTATTTCCATTGCTGTTTCCTGATCTAAATTTCCAGTTGGCTCATCTGCCAAAAGAATATCAGGCTCCAGCGTTAAAGCTCTTGCAATCGCAGCTCTCTGGAGCTCTCCTCCTGAAAGCTGAATGGGGAATTTGTCTTTATGAGACTCAATTCCAACTTTTTCCATTATCTCCTCGGCAATCTTTTTTGCAGAGACAGGATTTATTCCCGAAACTTCAAGAGGGAGAATAATATTTTCAAAAATGGTTCTATCCATCAGCAATTTTAGGTCCTGGAAAACTACTCCTATCTTTTTGCGAAGATGGGAGATTTTATTTCCCGGAAGCTTCACAATATCCCAATTATCAACCACTATTTCACCACCTGTTGGAAGAGATTCTCTGGTCAAAAGTCTAAAAATAGTAGTCTTACCACTTCCTGTAGGACCTACTAAAAGAACGAACTCTCCTTTTCCTACCTCAAAACTAATATTTTCCAGGGCAAAAACACCAGTCGGAAATTGTTTTGAAACTTTACTTAGCCGAATCATAATTAGAGGACTTCTACACGACCTACATCCATTAACCATCCTGCATATTGCGCTTTTTCGGTTTCTCCCCAGATTTTGATTTTTTTGCCGACAAATTTGGATAAATCTACACTTGATGATGTGAGATAGACATTTTGACTGTCTCCTCCTGGACGAACCAAATGAAATTGTCCTTCTCCTTTGATTCCGCCTTCTTTGAGTGTCCCTGTTGCCATATCTTTAAAAGTCTTAGTATCGCTTGAGCCAACAACTGTTCCTTTTGATATTTCAGAAGAATTAATTGTGCCCGTATTGAGAGTGTTACCGCTAGACTTCCTGTCGCTTAATATAAATCCGACCATTCCCCCCATTACAACAGCTCCAATAATAAAAATGAATAGATTTCTTGTGAAAATGGAGTTAATATTCTCAGGATTTTGAGAGATTTTTGGATCGACATCTAATGGCGCTTGAGCATCTTTCTTTTTGTCCATTTCAATACTTTAAGTAAAGCACAAAATTTCACTTTTAGCAACCGATAAAAAGCAACTGTAACCTTCCAGGTTAAGCAGATTCGCCACCTACATTTATTTCCCTAATCATCTACGACCAGGTGTTTAATTCTTTCCAATTCTTTTCCATAGCCAATCTGATCGAAAATAAATCTTCTGTATTCCTGAGGACTTTTGAAATGAGAAAGCACGGGGTCTGTGAATATTTGTGCTGACACGCCACTTCCCAAATAATCGGGAAGTGATGACCAGGGATATGCAAGAAGATCCTCCTCTCTTATCACATTAGAAACTACTGGATTAAGATGAATATAACGAGAAACGTGAATTAGCTGCTCATCGGCTTCAATATATACAGATTTAAAAACTCCCTGAAATAAAGGGCCAACTCTTTCATTTAAGGTATTAAAATATCTTGTGTAGCTATTTGTAAATTGGCTGACAAATTTAGAGATACCGTTATCTTTATTCTGTTTAAGAAGAAAGTGAAAGTGGTTAGGCATTAATACAAAAGCCACAATCTCAACAAGTTTTTCAGTTTTTTGCAGTGAATTCAAAAGTTGCTGACGCTCCTCCTGGGAAAATTCTTTAAATCTTGCAAGGGAAACAGGAGGCTTTGCGTACCGATAATAAGAAAGGGTAAGCATTGCTTGTTTATATTCGGCTCTTGAGAGAAAAGTGGGTGCCCTAGCAACACCTCGATTAAATATATGGTAAAAACCACCATTAACTAGTGGCGTGCGCCGAATAAAGGACATATATTCTTTGTAATAAATAAAACGACAGATGTCAAGAGGTTGCGAGACTGCTCAACCTTCCAGGTTAAAGAGTTCAGGTTCAGGTTAAAGAGTTCATAGCAAACTACAGCTTTCTTAATTCTTCATCTATAAATTCATCCAGATCTCCATCCAGAACTACTTCCGTATTGCCGGTTTCAAAATCTGTACGCAGATCTTTCACCATATGATAAGGGTGTAAGACGTAAGAACGAATTTGATTTCCCCATCCCGGCGTTTTGTATCCGCCTTTTAATTGTTTTTCCTGCTTCTTACGCTCTTCTTCCTTCAAAATCCATAATTTTGCCCGTAGAATCTTCAATGCATACTCTCGGTTTTGGGCTTGAAATCTTTCCGTCTGAGCGGTTACCACAATCCCTGTTGGCTTGTGTTTCAATCTTACTGCTGTTGAGACTTTATTTACATTTTGCCCTCCATGCCCTCCTGCTCTAAAAAAATCCCATTCCAAATCATCTTCTTTAATTTTTATTTCTTGGTTATCTCCAATATCTGGCAACACTTCTACCAAAGCAAAAGAAGTTTGCCTAAGATTATCAGCATTATATGGGGAAAGCCTGACCAAACGATGGACTCCGGCTTCTCCTTTTAAATATCCATAGGCATATTTTCCGGAAACTGTTATGGTAACGCTTTTGTATCCTGCTTCTTCCCCAAATGTCTCATCAATTATCTCAGTTTTAAACCCTTTTCTTTCAGCGTATCTGGCATACATTCTAAAAAGCATCTGCGCCCAATCCATTGCCTCAACCCCTCCTTGGCCTGCGTGAATAGATAAAATTGCAGAACTTTTATCATAGGAACCCGATAAATAAAGAAAAACCTCAAGTTCCTCCAATAGCTCTTTTGCTCCAGCAAAATCACCATTATCAATTCTGCTTTGCAGAATTTCTGCTTTTGAAATTTCAGCTTGGAGGTCAGACATCTCCTTCATTTTGATAGCTGCATTTTTATGGTCCTGCCAGAAATTAGGCTCTGTGCTTTCCGCTTCAATTTTCCTTATTTCCTGTCTTTTTTTATCAGCATCAAATTTTATTAATAGCTTATTTACTCTTTCTTTTATCTCATCCATCCCGTTAGAAAACCCTCCTTTCTGAGTTAATTTGTTGAATGTATGTATTCTTTTCTGATATGTATTTTCTAACGGGATCCATATTTTATAAACCGCAAATTTGCCTACAAATTTCTTTTACTTGGTTAGTCGGATATTGCTCCAAAGATTTAATATCATTAATTATTTTCTGAACTTGAGGGGAAGAAGAAGCTACTTCTGCAATATTCAATTTTGAGACTTCCTGTTTTAAATTATCAAGCTGATCTTTTACAACTTTTTGCAGTCCGACATTTAAATTTCCCCCATTACCATTATTTTGTTCTGAACTTGCGCTTTTAACCGATCTGAAGGGATTTGAGAAAGATGAATTTGTACCAAGAACACGGGTTTTGAAAAAATATCCCCCTACTGCCAATAACGTTAATAAGAGTACTGCAGCAAAAATTCTTTTTTTGTTCCAGGACTGCTCACTTTTTACCTCTTCCATATGTTACAATGGTAGCATGAATCTCAAATCCCTTCAAGAAAAAATTAAATTGTTAAATGAGAAAACAAGACCCCAATACAAACTTTACTCTCAAGCAGAAAAAGAGATTCTGACAAAGACAGTGAAGTTAAATGAAGAAGTGGGAGAACTATGCAATGATATTCTTTCGATTCTCAAACTCCAACGGCGCGCAAAGCTGCAAAATTTCGACAAACGCAATATGTATGAAGAGTTTGCAGATGTTATTATAACTGCCATGCAGTTAGCAATTGCTGCAGGGGTAGATGTAGAACGTGCAGTTGGAGATAAGCTGAAAAAAATAGAAGAAAGGTACCTTAAGGAAAAACGCTAGTGAATTCTTTTGAAAAAGTTTACAAAATAGTCTCGAAGATTCCAAAAGTCAAAGTTTCAACCTACAAACAAATTGCAAAATTAACAGAGATTAAAAACCCAAGACTTGTTGGTTTTTGCCTTCATAAAAACATTGACCCCAAAAAAATTCCCTGCCATCGCGTAGTAAAAAGTGATGGATCCCTAGCGAAAGGTTATGCTTTTGGTGGACTCAAAAAACAGAAAGAAATATTGGAAAAAGAGGGAATAAAATTTAGTAAAGGAAAAATAGACTTACAAAAATACCTGTTTAATAATTAATCCTTAATCGTTCGTACTTCTTCTATGTCTTTGTGTAACTCTTTTTTTAAATCTTCTGCGGTTTTTTTTATTTTTTCTTCAATATTCTCTACCTTCCCATTTAAAAATTTCCAGACTTTGTCATGGTTTTCCGATGCTAAGTGGGCTAAAAATGTTTTTTTATCTACAGGATTAAGCTCTGATAAAACTAAGTCTAAAACTGCATGATGAATGTTTGAATCAACAAGCGAAATCAGATGCGCTCTTTCCGCAGCATCTAATTCCATATTCCCCAATTCTAAAGAAAGAGTAGATGTGTCTATGATATGTGTATAAAAATATTTTTTCATAATATCATCTCAGGATGACAACTCGCTTATCGGTCCCAACTTAATCTTATCATCTGGATCATCTATAAAAAAGTACAACACTGGCCCTCTTTGTCTTCCATCAAATCTTTCAAGATAATGCATAACCTCTGGAGATCCTCCCAAGTGTTTACCCGTTGATTCACCGGGCCCCGCATCTCCGATATCGACAACTATCGCCTTCCCATTATTTGGGTTGACTACCAACATTTTTCTATATTTATAAAAATCCCTATATTCTGCAAACCGGTTATTAAAGTCTTTTGACAAAAAAGTCTGAACTGCAATGTAGTATTTTTCCCTATCTGCGTCTAATTGCGTAAGTGAGTCTCTCGAATTAGCAAAATATCTCCATGCGCCAAGCCCAGGCGCCATTCCCGATTGCCAATATGATTCTCTCTCCTCTTCTTGATCAAAATGAGTACTTAGAGTATCTCCCGGGTATCGTGCTAAATGTTGCTCTGCACCTATCAATCCGTAGCTTCTGTTAAGTCTTTTTCCTTCTAGTTCGGCTGCAAGCTTCAAATTAAAAGTTCTGGATAAAATGTCTAAAGCTTTTTGTTCTTCATCGGCAGTTAGGGTTCTCACCTGGGTAGGTAAAATTTTAGCTAAATCTGAGATCAAAAACACTCTCTTATCAATTATTTTCTCTGCAGACTCAGAAGCACCAGCCTGAGGGAAATTTAGGGTGGGAGTGGAGGCGTGTCCAGTCAGAAGCATCAATCCTCCCAGGCTGCCTGCTACCAGCTGTCTATAATTGTTAGAGAGCCAGTCTAAAGATTCTTTATGCTTATTCCAAAGTGTCCTTTGTAAGTCCTGATGTCGGGCTCGCCATCTGTCCCTAAGGTGCTGATAATGAGATTTAGTCATGACAGTCTATTTATAGTATACATAACTTACCAAACTCTTACACTTTTTTCTTATATTCCTTAACGAGTAAGATTAGACTGAGCGTTAGCTATTAAGATATGGTAATGAGCAGGTGCTAGTCTTCATAACAGTCCATGTCTACTAAGATAAGAAAAGCCCTTGATAAGTCGGGGGTTTTTCTTAGGTTTCAAGCAATTTTTTTAACTTTTTGAAATCCTCAATAAGTTTTTCCTTAAGAGGCGGAAACCGAAGAGCGGCAGCAGGATGAAAAGTTATAAAATATTTCTTATCATCTTTATCGATAATTACTCCATGCATTTTATTGATCGCTATCATTTCTCCCAGAACTCCTAGTGTTGCCACCCTGCCTAGAAGCACTATGATTTTGGGAGCAATTATATCCAACTGTTTTTGCAGGTGTATTTTTCCATGCTCAATATCTTTAACAGTTGGCGTTCCACTATCTGGCGAGTATTTTACCGGACTTGTAATGTAGACATCTTCTTCTTTTAATCCGGCTTCCCTTATTAAACTTCTCAAAAGCTGACCAGATCTCCCAACAAAAGGCCGACCTGTTGCTGCTTCTTTTCTTCCCGGTGCTTCCCCTATAAAAATAACCTTAGCATCTGCACTTCCTTCACCAACTACTGCCTTTCCGCTCTTATTCTCCTTACAAACTCCGCACTTTTCTATAGCCTTCGCAATTTTTGCAAGTAATCCACTTTTATCCATAAATATAGTATAGTAAAAATATGCCACTATTTTTAGCAATTTTGGGTCTAATAATAATAACAATATTTTTTTATATTATATTGTCCAAACAAGAAAAAGAGAAAATAGAATTCTTTCACGTTATGGTTCATAGATTTAGATCCCCAATTTCGATAATAAGATGGTACATTGAGCTTCTTTCAGATAAATCAGTTGGCAATTTAAATGATAAGCAGGAAGAATATTTTACAGAAATTTATAATGCAAGCGAAAAATTGAATGAGACTATTGAATCTCTAATTGTCCTTTTGCAGCTTGAGGCTGGCAATATTTCTATTAAAACAGAAACGGTCAATGTAAAGGAAATGGTAGGTAAAATTCTTAAGGAGTTACAACTGAAAATTGAAAGACATAAGTTGCACCTTGAAGAGATTTATCCAACAGACAGAGAGGTTATAATTCAGGTGGATCCAAAGCTGTTAGGAATAGCTCTTCAGAACCTTATTGAAAATGCAATAAGATATACTCCTGAAAATGGAAATGTATCTATCAAAGCAGTTTTTTCAGACAAAAAATTATTTATTGAAATAAAAGATAGCGGTTATGGAATTCCTAAAGAACATAAGTCCAAAATATTAGCTGATTCTGTTAATTCTAAAGATATGGGTTTTAGTCTATATTTAATTAAACGCATCTTAAAAAAGATGAATGCCCAGATTGACTTTAAATCAGAGGAAAACAAGGGAACGACATTTTTTATATCCCTGCCCGCTAACGCCTGAGCCTGTCCGCAATGTTTTGCAACCGCACGCAGTGATTCGCGCAATGTCCCGGACAAGGACAACACAGACGGGCGTAGCGATGGCAGGCGGGCTTACCTGTTTAGGTATTGCAAACGGCTTTACTCTTATTTACAATAAAAGAAGTGGATAAGAAGAAGATTTTGGTAGTCGAAGACGAAGAATCAATGCTGCATGCAGTTTCCGATTATTTGATCAATCAGGAATTTGCAACTCTTTTGGCAAGAGACGGAGAAGAAGGGCTGGCAACTGCTCTAAAAGAGCATCCCGATCTTATTCTTTTGGATATTCTCATGCCAAAAATGGATGGCATGATCATGCTGCAAAAACTCAGAGAAGATGAATGGGGAAAGAAAGCTCCGGTTATTATCCTGACCAATGTTACTCCCAATGCTAATTCAGTAATAAATTCTGTACTTCAAAATGAGCCTGCATATTATTTAGTAAAATCTGACGTCAAACTTGAAGGAATTCTAGACAAAATCAAAGAAGTCCTCAAAATGAATTAGTTTTGATAGCGGCATTTTTGCCTGCAAAACCAGAGGCGCTTGACAAACACTTGATATTTGTGCCTAAATATAATAAAGATGAAAAGAAAGAGTAAGAAATCTTCTCAGTTTTCCTCAATGCCACTACCTGTAATTTTAATTGCAGTTCTATTAATAGTAATTATTCTCAAATTACTTGCTTCAGGTAATAATACTTTGGGCATCACCACTTATCTTGCAAAGGGTGATGATAGTGGCTCTTCAGGAAGTGGCAGTGATTCCTCGGGAAGTAACTCTAGCGGGAGCGGATCTTCAGGAAATTCTGATTCTGGAAGTAGCGGGAGCGGATCATCAGGAAGCTCAGACTCAAACAGTAATAGTGGAAACTCCGGGGTGACTGAAACAAGAACCGAAAATGGTGTTCGCACGCAAACAGAAGCAAAACAAGATGAAACCCGTACGGAAGTGAGACTTAGCGAGGAAGAAAGAATTCGTACCCGCACAAAAGATGGACAAACCAGAATTGACATTACATCTGGAGGTATAAAAACACGTCTTGAAATCCGTGATGATAGAATGATTATTAAGGCAGAACAGGAAGACGGAACAGAGGTAGAACTGGAAGATAATACAATCTTCAAGATTGAAGAACGACTAGGGATAAGCGGAATCAAGATTGCAACAGCAGGAGCAGAAAAATTCATTATCCAAAGAGGTACAACAGGCGCAATAACAGACTTTCCTCTTTCAATTGACCTTGTTACCAATATGCTTACTGTTAATACGCCGGCAGGACAAAAAACAGTCACTGTTCTTCCGGATCAGGCAGTGCAGAACCTTATTGCAACAAACGTGGTAAATCGAATTGGCGGACAAGCAGTTGCTGATGCAGTATTAAATAATAATCTTTCTTCTGTTAGTCAGATCATAACACTTAGTGAGCAAAACGGTGTTCCGGTGTATGAGATTAACGGGATATCAGATCAAAAACTCCTCGGATTTATTCCTGTATCTATTGATAAAAAAGTAGATGTCTCTGCTGAAAGTGGCGAGGTTATTTCAACCGATATTTCTCTTGGCGATAGAATACTTGATCTTCTTTCCTTCTAATCCATTTCAATTCGGGTAGTGGCATTTTTTGTATCACCTAAAATCGTAATAACCAAATTCTTCATACTCAAGCTTATCGTCTGGAAAAAACTCGTCTCGGATTAACTCGCATAAAGATAAGCTCAATTCTGCCAATTTCAGATATTTTATTCTCATACTCATCAAGGGCTTTTGCTGTGCCAATGATAAAAATGCTTTGCTGTTTCTATCAATTGCTATATATGCTAGGAATGCTGAAGTTTTAGAATCATCCAAATCGTCTTGCGGATCTTTTGCTTCTTCCCACCGACTTGATAAAGCTCTTCCTATTTTAGCCACTATATAGTAGCGGGAGTGAGAAAAAACATTAATTGCTTTAATAAGCGACTCAAAGTTCGTACCTAACGATACTGCTTGTAATTCACGAATTGATTTTTCGACTCTCTTGGCATATTTCTCAATGGCAATAAAAATCGGATAAGATTCATGCGGGGGAGGTTCAGGTTCATCCGGAAGATTGTCTATATCAATGCCCATTTCTTGAGCTTTTTTAGTAACCATTGCCAAAGCTTTTGCTAAATCTTTTCCAATATCACTAAAGACATTTTTCATATCATACGGGTCTTTGCCTGCTCTTTTATATAACTTAAGTCTTTTTATTTCGTCTTTGCAGATTTTACAAATAGCGGCAAGTAATTTCTTTTCTCCAAAATGATCACAGTAATTAAAAGGGCATTGACTAAACCATTCTTTTGAAACCCATGGCGGTCTAATAACTCCCATAAATACATTGTAGAATAACTATTCTTTTTTATAAATCATGAACTGGCTTCAATGTTTTGAAACATCTAAGTAAATTCATTTTCTCCCTTTTCGCTTTAATGATTTAAATCATTAAAGTCTAAGGACAAAAGCTAGGCTATACGAAGTTTTATCAATTCGGGTAGTGGCAGCGTTTGTCCCACTTCGCCAAGTCAAACTTGGCTTCGAGGGACTGCGCGCTTAGTTAGGATGATGACAGCGCTTGTATTTTTTTCCAGACCCACAATGACAAGGATCATTTCGTCCCAATTTTTTCTTATTGCTTGCCTGCCCCGCGGAGCCTTGGCGAAGTGGGGTTGATGTTTCCGAAATTCCAACAGATTCTCCTGCTGCCTGTTCTTTTACATGTGCATGCTGGTGAAGCACTGGGGCCTGCACTTGAATTTTGTAAATTCTATGGACTATTTCATCATCAATTCCCTGAATCAATTGTTCAAACATTACATATGCTTCGTTTTTATACTCAACTAAAGGATCTCGCTGTCCATAGCCTCTTAGTCCAATACCACCTCTTAAGTTTTCGACAGCATCTAAATGATCCATCCATAGGGTATCTATAACGGAAAGTGTTACATATCTTTCGATCTGATTCATAACCTTTTCTCCCAATTGTTTTTTTCTCTGCCCATAAACATCGTTTGTAATATTGGTTAAGAAAATTATTTTTTGTTCTATATTTGATGCTGTCTCTAATTGTTTTACTAATTGTTTTTTTGAATTCTCATCAAAAGGAATTATGGTTGTAAAATCATCAACTATTTTCTCATCAGTTGACTTTCCGCTGCCGCTGATTTGAGCTATATTCGCATTAACTATATTTGCGGTAGATGCGCCAATCTTTTCAATTATTTCTAAATCCTGTGACTCTTTATTTTCCAAAACTACTCTTCTTCTTTTGTAAATAATTTCTCTTTGTTTATTTAATACGTCATCGTAATCAACTAAGTGTTTTCTAATGTCAAAATTAAATCCCTCTACTTTTGTTTGAGCTGACTCAATTGCTTTGGAAACAATCATATGCTGCAAAGGTACATCTTCGGGCATGTTAAATCGGGTCATAACATTAGATATAGTCTCTCCGCCAAAAAGTCTCATTATTTCATCATCAAGTCCCACGAAGAATCGAGATGCGCCTGGATCTCCCTGACGGCCTGATCTTCCTCTCAACTGGTTGTCTATTCTTCGAGACTCATGTCTTTCCGTACCAATAACATAGAGTCCGCCAAGACTTACCACTTCATTGTGCTCCTTTTCCCATTTCTTTGAATCCTTTTCTGTGGGGTCTCCTCCCAAAATAATATCAACACCTCGGCCTGCCATATTTGTTGCTACAGTTACTGCACCTTTTTCTCCAGCGCGAGAAATAATTCCTGCTTCTTGTTCATGATTTTTAGCATTTAATATTTCATGTTTGATACCTCGTCTTTTAAGAAGTTCTGATATCAATTCATTTTTATCTATAGACGTTGTTCCCACCAAAATAGGCTGTCCTGTTTTGTGAACTCTTTCTATCTCCGCAGCAACTGCAGAAAGTTTTGCCCGGCCGGATTTATAAACTAGGTCTTGACGATCTTTTCTTATCATTTGCTTGTTGGTTGGAATTACAACAACTGAAAGATTATAAATTTTATGAAATTCCCTTGCTTCCGTAACAGCGGTCCCTGTCATTCCTGCCAATTTTCCATACATTCTAAAATAGTTCTGCAAAGAAACTGTCGCCATTGTTTTTGATTCTCTTTGGATTGGCACTTGCTCTCTTGCCTCTATCGCCTGATGTAATCCTTCAGAAAGTCTTCTGCCCATCATAAGACGCCCTGTAAATTCATCAACCAAAATTACCTGATTATCTTTGACGATATAATCTTTTTCGCGATGAAATAAAGTTCGGGCTTTAAGCGCTGCTTCCAAATGATAAACAGTATTAAAGTCTTTCTCATAAATATTACTGATTCCATAAAGTCTTTCAATTTTTCCAATTCCATGATCTGTTAAATGGGCTGTTCTTAATTTTTCATCAACTTTGTAATCTATATCCGGATTTAATTTATCAACGAGTTTTGCATATTCATAATATTTTTGCGTAGGAGATTCATCGGGAGCAGAAATTATATGAGGAGTTCTGGCTTCATCAATCAATACAGAATCAACCTCGTCAACAACTGCATAATAATAGCCCCTTTGCACAGTTTCTTCTATATCTTGGGCCATATTGTCTCTTAAATAATCAAAACCAAATTCAGAATTTATTCCGTAAGTAATATCAGTCTTGTAAGCTTCTTTTCGCGTAATTGGTCTCAGATGTGACAATCTAGTATCTGTCGCTTCTTTATTTTTAAATGCTGGATCGAAAATAAAAGATTGCTCATTGATGATGGAGGAAACTGACACCCCTAAGAAATTAAAAACAGGCCCCATCCATCCAGCATCTCGCCTAGCAAGATAGTCATTAACAGTAACTAAATGAACACCTTTTCCAGTTAGACTATGTAAATATAAGGCTGGAATTGAAGAGAGGGTTTTTCCTTCTCCTGTTTTTTGTTCTGCGATTTTTCCGCTAGCCAATGAAATTGCAGCCATTATTTGCACATCATAATGTCTTTGTCCAATTGATCGACGAGCTGCCTCCCTAACCAATGCAAATGTTTCTGGCAACAAAAGATCTAAAGACTCTCCGTCTTTTACTCGATCTTTAAATTCTTCTGTTTTTTTGGGAAAATCTGTATCTTTTAATTTTTTAAATTTTGCGTCATATGAGTTAATTTCTAAAACAAGAGGTTTTAATTTATTTATTTCTTTCTCATTCGAATCAAAAAATTTATTGAAGATATTAAACATACCGTATTATTTTATCACAAAACAGAATCCCCCACCGAATGGTGGGGGATACCAACTGATCAATTGGTAATGCTCCAAATAGCTTACCAACTTATCTCTTCTTCTTCTTTTTTTTCTTCTTCTTTTTCTTTGCCATTCTGGAATCACCTCCTTTTTTTATTATCTAATTATTATTGTGAATAATTTTTTTTATTTGTCAAGTAAATTACTCTGCTTCAAAAATAAATGTTTAGATTGTTAAAAAGCCATTAAAAATGTGGCGCAAATTAGACCTTTTTTGGAGATATTTTTTCAAAATGTAAACCTGCCTTGCCGGCAGGCAGGTATTTTTGTAAAATTTTTGGAATTAAAACACTTCCATCAGACTTTTGATAATTTTCCAAAATAGAAATTATTGTTCTTCCAATTGCAAATGCAGTTCCATTTAAAATGTGTACAAACTTTTTTTCTCCATTAACGTTATATTTAATATTTAATCTTCTTGACTGAAAATCTGTTGTTGTAGATATTGAATGTGTTTCGCGATATTTATTTTGTGAGGGCATCCAAGTTTCAATATCAATTGTTTCAGCAGACGGAAATGCTAAATCTCCACTTGCAAGTTGTGTTATTTGATAAGGAAGGCCTAAATCCTGCATAAAACTTTCTGCAACAAATAATATTTTTTTTCTTTCTTTTTCTTCATTTTGCGGCTTTACAAATGAAACCATTTCAACTTTATCGAATTGATGGACTCTCAAAATTCCTCTAGTATCTTTTCCATAAGTTCCCGCTTCTCTTCTAAATGCGGATGAAAATCCAACATATCTTTTTGGCAAATCTTTTTCTTCAAAAATTTCATCTTTATGCATTGGAACAATTGCGTGCTCTGCTGTACCTATCAAATAAAAAGGGGGCTCTTCATAATTATTAACTGAATAATAATTATTGCTATTTTCCGCATTCCAATAGCCTAATTCTTCTGTTATTTCATGTCTTATAAGCATTGGCGGAAATATAGGGCTAAATCCTTCTTTAATAAGCCTATCCATTGCAAATTGAATAAGAGCTAATTCTAATAATGCTCCTTCATTTTTTAGATATGCAAATCTTGTCCCAGAAACTTTTGCACCTCTTTTGACATCAATAATATCCAAGCCTTCACCAATTTCTAAATGATCTTTTGGAATAAAACTAAATTTTTTTGGCATTCCAACTTTTTTTATAATTTTAAATTTTGATGAATCACCAATCGGAACAGTTTTTAAAGGTAAATTGGGAATTTGATATAATTTTTCTTTTAATTCTTCCCAAACTGCTTTTAAAGCATGGTCTTCTTTTTCCAATTTTTCTTTTAATATTTTTCCTTTTTCTATTTGTTCTTTTGAGGGTTCTCCTTTCATTGAGTCCGTAAGGACATTTCTTTCTTCCCGAAGTTTTTGAACAACAAGAGATAATTCTTTGTATTTTTTATCAATTCCCAAAATATGATCGACATTAATATCGATATTTTTATTTTTTGCGGCTTTCTGAATATCTTTTGGATTATTTCTTATTAAATTTATATCAATCATACTTGTATTATAGTCTATATCCTAATTTTTTTAAAACGCCTGCATGATTGAAACCTACATTTGCAGGAATTTTTTCAAAATACTCTAATTCTTTTGTTCTGCCTGTGGGCAATAATGGTTCGCTTAAATCAACTTCAATTTTATAAATTAAATCTAAAACATGACCCCGAGGATCTTTATCTATATCTTCGGATAAAAACAACAATTCTGAAGAGAAATTATTCTTGAAACCTAATTCTTCTTCAAGAACTCTTTCTATGCAGTTTTCTATTGATTCATTTCTGATAATAAAACTGCCGGGTAAATGCCAGAAATTTCTAAATGGGTCCTCTTTTCTTTTTGTTAAAAGAATTTGATTTTCTGAATTAATTATTGCTATACTTACGGCGGCTCTAGGAACTTTTTTGAATGAATCAATAAATTCTTTGTACGGAAGTTTATTTACTTTCATTCTTAATATATTTCAAAATTAATGGCTTTAATTTTTGAATTGCTATATATCTATGATTATACAACTTTTGCTCCTCTTCTGTTAATTCATTTTCATGATAATACTTTTTTATTTGGGGCAAATAGAAAAACGAACGATAAGGATAGCCCTTCAAAGTTTTTAAATATGGCTTCTTGGCAATAACTCCCTCAATTTCCCCATTAACACTCCAAACTTTTCCATTTGGTAATGCTAAGGAAATAACGGTTTTAAACTTTGCTTTTCTGTTATCATCGAGTAATTCTTTTGCGATCTTTTTCATATATTCAATAATTTTTTCGTCTGTTGAATCCTTGCCAACCCATCTTTTACTTTTAATGCCTGGTGCGCCACCAAATGCAATTATTTCTAATCCCCCGTCGTCAGAAATAGAAGGTAAATTACTTTTCTTTGAATAAAATAGAGCTTTCATTTGTGAATTTTCTTTGTAAGTATGTCCTGTTTCCTCAATATCATATGAAATATTAATATCCGAAAGCGAAACAATTTTAAGAGGTAAATCGGAAAGAAAATTAGAAATCTCCTTTAACTTTCCTGCATTTGTCGTGGCAATAAGAAGCTTTTTCATTCTGACCGAAGATTGGGAAAAAGAACTATTTCTTTTATCGCCCATTTATTCGTAAAAAACATAACTAGTCTATCTATACCAATCCCAATTCCTCCAAGTGGCGGTATTCCATATTCCATTGCAGTTAAAAAATCCTCATCGACAGGCTGTGCTTCTTCTTTATCTAATCTTTCCGTCTCATTATCTTTAACAAATCTTTCTCTTTGAATTTGAGGATCTGTTAACTCGCTCCAGCCGTCACAAATTTCGCGTCCAGCAACATACCCCTCAAATCTTTCAACCCATCCCGGTTTACTCTTATGAGATTTAGACAAAGGACTAACATCTTCCGGATAATCAATAATCCAAGTGGGCTCTTCCAAAAGTTTTGGAATTTTGTGTTCAAAAATCGCAAATATTAGTTGACCTTTTGTTTCTCCACCAACTATCTCCATGCCCTGACAATTCTTCTTGATATAAGAGATAAGACTTTCAACCGTCTCTTTTTCTACATCCAAATCTAATTTTTCTTTTAGAATTACCGACATCTCAATTCTTGGCCATTTTTTTCCAATATCTATTTTTTTATCTTCTACAACAAGTGTTGTATGTCCATACAATTTTTTCGCTAAGTGCTTAAACAAACCTTCTGCCACGTCCATCACTTTTTGATAATCTGCATATGCTTCATACCACTCGATCATTGTGAATTCCGGAAAATGAAGATGGTCTATTCCTTCATTGCGAAAATCTTTACAAATCTCATAAACTTTTTCATATCCGCCAATCACAAGGCGTTTTAAATAAAGTTCATCTGCAATTCTTAAATACATATCAGTATCCAAAGCATTTACGTGAGTCTTGAAAGGCTTCGCATTGGCCCCCCCGTATAGGGGTTGTAATGTGGGCGTCTCCACTTCCCAAAACCCTAATTTATCAAGATATTCCCGAACGCCGCTAATCAATTTCGTTCTATTATTAAAATGCGTTCGCACTTCCGGATTAATTAAGAGATCTAAGTAACGCTGGCGGTAACGAACCTGCGTATCTTTCAAGCCAAAAAACTCACTGGGAATTGGACTAAGCGATTTTGCGAGTAAAGTGTATGATGTTGGGGCAATTGATATTTCTCCAGCAGTTGTCTTTATAACTTCTCCTTCAACTCCGATATAATCACCGATATCCAATAATTTAAGGTTTTTATATTCATCTCCCAATAATTTTTTCTGGAAAAAGATTTGAATCTTTCCTGATTCATCTTTCAAATCTGCAAAGGCAATGTTTCCATGCTCTCTATAAGAAAAAATCTTCCCAGCGGTTTTTACAGTCTTACCTAATTTTTTTAAAGCATCAGCAATAGTATTTTTCTTGTCAAAAGAAGCAGGATAAGGATTCCATCCCAATGTTTTTATTTTCTCGAGTTTTTCCAAGCGTACTTTCCTAAAATCCAAATCCTGCATATACTCATTATATAGACTATTGACCAAAATTTCAGCAGATCAAGGTTTGGAGGAAATTCCTGTGGATTGTTTTCTCTGATCAAGCCATTCCTGCATTCTTCTTTGTGTATCGGCAGCAACTTTATCAAAATCTTCTCTTGTAGCATTGGGGTTAGGCAAAATTGGGGCAAAGACGGCCAACTCCATTCCTTTGTTCGGATTAAAACACTGAGCAATTGGCAGACCAATAACTCCAAGTTTTGAGGCTATAGCAAAAAATCCGCTTTGATAAGGCTCTAAGTCGTATGGCCCTCTTTCGCTCCTTTTTCCAGATGTCTGTCCTTCGGGAAACACAACGCATACGGAATTTCTATGTTTTGAAAAATTTTCTTCGGTACGATCTATGAGCAAACTAAAGTCATTGGCGCTCTTCTTTAAGGGCACAACGACCGTCCCCGCTGCCTCTTGAACTCTCCCTAAATCTCCAGGCAAACTCAAATGTACGTCACACAAGTCATCCTGCAGTTCCGCTGCGACAGGCATTACAGAAGAATAGTAAAGAGGAAAAGGAGGAATATCTTCCATCTCATCTATTTTCACACCTAATTCTTTCTGGTCAATCATGGTTAGTTTAAAACCTCCATAATGGTTTACAAAAGCTATAATAGGTGAGCCTTTAGGAATATCCTTTAGATTTTCTCTCCCAGATATAATTTGAGAATGTAAAGCTAAAGAAAGGTCTCTAAGTACGTTCTGAGTTTCATCGTACACAAGCTCTTTATGTCCTAAATGAGACAAGGCCTTTTTAAAATAGTCCACCTGCAATTTTTTAGCGTCCGAAAAAACTCTTCTGCCAAAATCTGATACATAGGCCTGACCCTCAATTAGCCTTCTTATTCTTTGTTCCTGAGGATCACTTTGTCTTGGATGTTGAATACGGTCGTGTACGCTCATCTCCACGCTCATAATTGTAAATTATTGTTTCTCTTAATGCAAGCTCATTTTAGCTTACATTATAGATTTGTCAAATTTTTATAGATTCTTTACAAATACTATATATTTTGTTAAAATATTAACATGATTACTGTTCCTGAGGCTGCAGATAAAATTATAGATAGATCTCGTTATCTGTCCGAAGCTATATCCAAAGGCCTTATTAACCTATCTGCGCTGGCGCGCTACATGAAACCAGAGCTTGAGGAGATGCTGAATAAGAAAGTAAGCAATGCTGCCATTTTTATGGCATTGAATAGGCTTGCTGCGACTATCAAACCCAAATATATATTTAAAAACATATTCAAGTCTCCTCCTGATATGCTTGTCAGATCGAATCTACTTGGAATAACAATAGCGCATTCCGAAAAACTTGGAGAGAAGCATCCTTCTCTTCTCAGGTTATCCAACACAAACGACAAATATTTCTTTACTATTACCCAAGGAGTTTTCGATACTACTATAATTGCAAGCAAGGATTTAGCCAAAACCATAAAATTAACCCTGCAGGATGAGACAATTGTTGCTGAATACAACAATCTGGCTTCCATCACCATCAAGCTTCCTAAAGAAGCAGTTGCAACACCCGGAATATTCTATTTCTTCTTAAAGTCCTTAGCATGGGAAGGGGTAAATATCGTAGAAATTGTCTCTTCTTACCTTGAATTTACGCTTATTCTGCCTGAAAAAGAAACCAATAGAGCTTTTTCTATTTTGCAATCTCTATTTGTCTTGTCTGTTTAATAATCTTCAAGAGTTGAGGTATCGCCAATTGACAGACCCAGCTCTTTTGCTTTCAAAACTCGCCTCACAATCTTCCCAGATCTAGTTTTTGGCAGCTTGTCAATGAATTCTATTTCTCGAGGATATGCATGCCCCGCCAAATGTTTTTTAACATAATCTTTTAATTTATCTTTTAGCTCTTCTGTCGGTTTTACTCCATTTTTGAGAACTACAAATGCTTTTATTATTGAACCTCTAAGCGTATCCTGCTTGCCAATTACTCCTGCCTCAATAACATCAGGATATTCGACCAGAACGCTTTCAACTTCAAAGGGTCCGACCCGCTCTCCCATTGTTTTTATTACATCATCGCTACGGCCTATAAACCAAAAGTAATCCTCTTTATCTTGGTAAGCCCTATCTCCTGAGATATACCAACCATGACTAAAGTAAGATTTGAATTTTGCCTCGTTATTCCAAACTTTTTTCATAAGAGACGGCACTGTTTCCGGTTTTAGGGCTAAATTACCTTCTTTTCCTATTGGAAGTTTTTTTCCTTTATCGTCAATTACTGCTGCTACAACACCTGGCATGGCTTTCCCCATGGAACCTGGCTTTATATCCAAGCTTGCATAGTTGGCAATACAAATTCCCCCCAACTCCGTCTGCCACCAATTGTCATGAAAAGGCAAGCCAAAAGCTTCCAAACTCCACCAAAT
>JACPLF010000009.1 GCA_016186645.1 Candidatus Levyibacteriota bacterium | reverse complement strand
GCAAAAAAAAGACGGCGTGCATATTGCAGTTCCTCACTATACCCTAGATACCATAAAAGGAGCTATCCCCGCTCTATCTCAAAAATATTCTGAAAAAGAAATCAGAGAAATAGCAATAGAAGCTCATCTGGAAAAATACAAAAAGAAATGAATTGTGTAATTCTTGACACCAATATAATAATCCGCCTCATAACAGCAGACGATAAAATAAAGCAGGAAAAGGCAGCCTTACTTTTTGAAAAGATTAAAGAAGGAAGAATTACCGCTTTTATTCACGATGTTATTTTTGCTGAAATTGTATTCGTGCTTGTTTCTAAAAAGCTGTACAATCTTCAAAAGAATAAGATACAAGCATTACTTCTTCCGATTGTCAATCTGACAAATATAAAGTTTAACAATAAAAAAAGTGTAAAAAGGGCGCTTGATTTATTCGTAAAATATGATCTTGACTTTGAGGATGCGCTTATTGCAGCGTATGCGGAAAAAAGTAAGAGTGAAATTTTTTCTTTTGATAGGGACTTCAAAAAAATCTCTTCAATTATTGCCAAGGAACCTAAATGACTAAAAATCTTCATCCTCTCCCAAAACAAAACCTATTCTCTCAAATTTAGCTATATAACTACATGATGCGATCGCCGTTAATAATGAGATGGCTCAAGTAAAAATGGACTGGCTTTAATCTTTTGACCTGCCCGCCTTTGGAGGAAAGATTAAAACTTATTTAGATATTTTTCTTCCAAAATAAAACACTTAAATAAGTATACGAATCAATAAAAATAGTCGATTTTGGCTAGTTTATGATTGGCATTACCTATTGACAAGAGAATAAAGTTGTGTATAATTATTGTGTATTAAGAATTTTTTATGCAAACACAACGTATAAACATTAGCCTACCCTACGAAATTATTAAACATTTAAATCGGGTTATTTTAAAAGGAAAAAGGAGCCGCTTTATTGCAAAGGCAGTTTCAGAAAAACTCGCAAAAAAAAGAGATATTCAAAAAGAATTAAAAAAAAGTCTTACGGCTAACTATAATTTTTATAAAACGGTTGCCAAAGACTGGGAAGTTACCGAAACTGAATCATGGCCAAAATAATTAAACGCGGCGAACTATGGTTAGTTAATCTTGAACCTGGTTTTGGAAGAGAGATTCATAAAAAAAGGCCAGCGCTTGTCGTTTCTAGAAATTCCATACATCTTGATACTACTCATGTCATTATCGTTCCCGCTAGCACGCAAGTTCCAAACACAGTAGGAATAGAGATGGTTTTAGTGAATAAAAAGGAAGGCTTACAGCAACAATCAGTGTTGCTGCCTGTATTTATCAGAAGCATTGATCAAGAACGGCTAATCAAAAAAGTTGGCACAGTAACAAAAACCAAACTCCAAGAGGTTGAAGATGCGATAAATATTGTCCTTGATTTAACAGGAGAAAATTATTTACAGTAATGAAAATTACCAATAGACGGGCGTTTTTTGATTATCAACTTTTGGAAAAGTTTGAGGCTGGAATAAATCTTTATGGAGCTGAAGTCAAGGCTGTGAGACTCGGACATGCGGATTTGACAGGAAGTCATGTGCGGATTATGGGGAGCGAGGCGTATTTGATAAATGCCAAGATTTTCCCATACAAATATTCGCGTCCTGATGGATACGATGAGCAAAGAACACGAAAACTTTTACTGCACAAAAACGAAATTATTGCTTTAAAATCCAAAACTGAAGGTCAAAATTTGACTCTTGTTCCAGTATCAATGTACACAACCAAAAGTTTTATAAAAGTCGAAATTGCTTTGGGCCGCGGCAAAAAACAATACGACAAGAGGAAATCTATCAAGAAAAAGGATATTCAAAGAGAAATCGAACAAGAGTTGGAAGGCTGATTTGAGGCTAGTTTAGGCCTTGACTTTGAGATTAAAATCATCTACAATTGGTGTTCTTGGGGATGCATTGCATCGACAGGAATGCACTTTAAAAAACAGCAAGCCGACAATGATTGAAAGTCGTAAAACTCAATCAAAACATAAATGCTAGAGATTCATTCTCCAGCGATCGATTTGCTTACGCATACGCGTAAATAAATTAATCTGTTTATAAAAACTTTTCTCAATGGGATTTTATAAGCATAACTACAGTTGAGAGATGGTGAGGAAAGTTGGTTTCTGTCCTTATTGTATTTATCAACCTTGGTGCTATTTTCTCTTGTTGATTGGAAAAAAATAGTGCGACACAAAATAATCAACTAAGCTTGTAGAAGTTTTTAATGTAATTTCTTGGACTCGAGCTCACTGCTCGACATCTCCACAACGTAAAATCCCTCGTTTCATAAATGAAACTGCGGGATCACGTTGCAAGCCTATTAAAAAGTGGACTTGCAACCTATAAAATTTTACGTTAGTCACGTGATCCGCCGCAAGGCGGATTTTACGTGACCACGTTTCTTCATTAGTACTTGCTATAATAATTTTGTGTTCTACGTTTATATTCTCCAAAGCGAAAAAGACAAAAGTCTTTATATTGGTTACTCTCTAGATTTGAGAAAAAGATTAATCAAACATAATAAAAATCAGGTTACTGCAACAAAAGATAAAACTCCTTGGAAATTAATTTATTATGAAGCTTATCTTGAAAGAAAAGACGCAACAGGTCGTGAACGTTTTCTGAAAAGCGGCGCAGGATGGAGATTTATCAAAAAACAAATCAAACACTATCTAGAAAAATTTCCTTGTAGGATAAAGTAAAAGATATTTTTCCATTTTAAGCCTTTTTTATTTCATCCTCTATATCTGACAAGTCTGAAATTGCTTGTCCTGCATTTCCTTCTGTAATAAACTTATTTCCGCATTTATTTCCAGTTTTTTCCAAATATCTTACTGCTTCACTCATGTGTCTTAGCTGACTAAGCTTTCCTCTTAGCTTAGGGAAGTTGCTATCAGCTAACCTATCTCTCAATGCATGAACAGACTTTTCTCTTAGCTGTGAACCTAGTTCTTGTCTTAACTTATCAAACAGAGTTTCTGTATGATCTCCATTTCCTTTTTTTAATAACCCAGCTTCAAAAAAATTTAATGCTGCATAAAAGGCACAGATTATTGTCCAATCCCTGAAATCACCCTTGCCAAGATTTAAGGCTAACTCTTTATTATGCTTTGCTTGCTCAATATGAATTTTTACATCTGACATTACTTAGAGAAAATTTGTTCTTAGATTTACATTTACTAGTGGAATATTGTTTAATGGATCTTCATAGCTAAAATCACTATATGGATTAAATATCATTTCGTTCACATCTCTATTAAAGATTAGCTTCCAACCTGTATCTATAGATTTATCTTCTTCTGTAAATGGAAGATACTCAAAATCAATAAGTTTATTTTTAAAAGTGTCTTTAATGGGAAATTCAATTTCATTTAAAATCTTGTTGATAAGATCATAATCATACGTAGGCATTTCTAAAAAAATCTTTATATCAGCAAACTGACTTTGTTCATCTAAATATATTTTTTTTACTTTATCTATTTTTTCAAGCTTACTTACCACAACTGTTTCCAATGAATTGTTTTGCGTAAGCAAGGAAAAACCAAAGGGAATATAATTAGGGGCTGCGTAGTTTTTGGCTTCACTAACAAGGCAGGGTATAAAATCTATAGTTTTATTTATTGCATTTTCCTTTTGCGATTCAGCAGCAAAATCTAAAACATTCTCAGCAGTAGTTATTGATGGAAAAAAAGACAAGCTACCAAAAAAACTTAATGGATTTTGTGAAAGAGATTTATATCTAATCATTTAATTTTCCTTTACTAAGACTTCTTCTATAGATTTTAAGGAAACAGGCAAAGCCTGCTCAAAAAAAGCTAAAGCCAATTCATTATTAATCTCATATTTTTCTGTTTGGGTAGTATTAATATCGGATACTATCAACAATGGCTTGGTTTCTACAGCAATTAACCTAACCCAGTTATTTACTTTTAAAGACTTTATTTGTCCATGTATCAATTTATGCATTTGTAATTCACTTGCAATATCATTTTCATCTCCCAATAAATTAGATTTAAGAAAAGATAATCCTCCCTCTTTTGGAGTAAATGTATAATTAATTATTAATCCTAATCTATAACTTGTTGCATTTAAACCAGCGAACAATAACTTGTTTAATTTATTTATTATACCTGGTAGATTTTTTTCAACATGGGATATATTCATTCCTTCTTTTCCTTCAGGTAATTTATTAATAAAATCAAATCTGTTTGCGGATATATTACATATAAACTCACCATTTTTACTTGTTAGTATTACTCTTGGAATTTCCAAAGGTGCATCGTCGGGAATGGGTAAGATGGTAGGTTGACCATCTAAAACATTACCTAATTCTTTTCTGACAATTTCTGCAACTTTTAATCTATCCGACAAGTCAAGACTTCCAAGAAAATAAGCTATTTGAAAAGCTTTAGCAAAAAGAGGAATCTTCATATAAATAACAATAACTAAGCCATTAAGCTAATTTCTGCTCCTTAGTATAGCACAGAACGAAACATTATTAAAATAATAGCACTAATTTATCTATTTAAATACTGCCATGTGGCAATTGAAGCAAAGGATGCCAATTAAAATATAATCTCCTATCTTGTTCCAATGCTCCCTTGTGATACCTCCTCGTTCTTCTTAGGCTGAGGCTAAAGCTAGTCCATTCAATATCGGAAACCACTTGAATACATATTCTTCAATTCGGTTCCAATTTATTCCAGTAATGTCCACACTGCCCCGCCACAAGGCGGGGTTTTTTGTGGTAAAATAATAGGATGCGGAAAAAACGGCTGGCAATAGGTTCTCTTGGTATATTAGGCCTAATTGTCCTTTTGCTTGTTCTTATTTTCTTTAATCCTTATAAATTAAACTCAACTCTGGAATTTACCGCCGAACACTTAATTATTGGAGTTATACTGCTTATACTTTTAAGAACGCTGAGCAATGTCGTGCCTGCTATTCCCGGCGGCATGATTATTTTTTCCGCAGTCCCCTTAATCGGCTGGCTTACGGCTTTTATATGTAATGTTGTAGGAATATTGCTGGGAACATCCATTGCTTTTTTCCTTGCCAGAATTTATAGGGAACCATTAGTCAGCAGATTTGCATCTATAAATAAGATAAAGGACTTGGGAAAACAAGTATCAGGGAAGAGACAATTTATGGCTCTTGTTGCTTTCAGATTATTTACTGTGCCGGTTGTAGACATTTCAAGTTATGCGATAGGACTTACAAAAATAAATTATATAAAGTTTGTGCTTGCAACTTTTATTGCGATTCTCCCAACAATCGCAACTTTTTATTTTGGCGAAGAAATATATAAAAGAATCTTTGGCAAGAATCTGTTTGTTACTATTTCAGCGGTATTGATTCTCGGTTCTATTTACTTTATTATTAAAAGATACAAAACTAAATTTAAAATTAATCCATTCGGCAAGCTCAGGACAAAATTAAAAATTTAGTACATATGGTTATTGCTCATAGAGGTTATAGTCAATTTGCTTTGGAAAATACTCTTTCTGCTTTTGATAAGGCCATATTGGCAGGCGCAAAAGGAATAGAATGCGATATCAGATTGACAGGCGATAAAAAAGCCATCGTCTACCACAGCAGCCACATAAAAGCTGATGATAAGAAAATTAAAATTTCCGAACATTCAATCAACGAACTTCAAGATATATGCAGACATCTGGGGCATGAGCTTTTGGTTTTGGAAGATCTTTTTGAGTATATTAAACAAAAACAAGCGCAGTTTTTTTTGGAAGTTAAAACATCTTCTCCTGCTCTTATAGAATCTATTACGAAAAAAATTAAGGAAGAAAATTTGTGGGAACAGGTAAATATCGCAGGATGGTCTTTTCTCGTAAAAAATGCGCTAAAAGCGCAATCCCAACACCCCAAATTGCAGGTTGGCCAATTTCTACATCTGCCTCCTGCTTATCCCTACATGAGAAAACCAAAAAAAAGCTATTGCGTATTTCTGGGCTGGCTTGACGCTCTTCACGGAAGCCAAAGACTTTTCCGAACCCTTATTTCTCCGAAAAGATTAACGAAATTAAAGACTTTTTTGGAAAATCAGGGATTTAATGTAAAGGCCGGAGTCATAAATAACGATTCCGGACTTGATCTTTTTAGACAAGCCGGAATTACAGATATTGTGACTGACAGAATTTCCGAAACCGTAAAGTATTTTAAACAAAACTCTTAGTCTCTTGCCAAGGTTAATCCCCACACCTTCTTGACACCACTTCTTTTAAGTATCCGAGCCGCTTCCAACAAAGTAGAACCAGTGGTTAGAATATCATCGACCAAAAAGATAGTATTAGGTATTATGCCCGCCCTGAGCGAAGCCGAAGGGTATTTTGTATTAAGTGTGAATGCGTCCTTTATATTTTCTTTTCTTTTTTTAAGATTTAAACCAAACTGAGATTTTGTATCCCTTGTTCTCTCCAAAATATCCAATAAACCAAGATTAAGTTTTCTTGATAAACCTTCTGCCAAAAGCTGTGAATGATTATATCCTCTTGTTCTTAATCTTCTTTTATGAAGAGGGATCGGAACCAAGAATGGTCCTCCAGCTGGCGGATGATTTAAAACTTTTTGGAAATTTTCATTCTGAATAATTGATTCGTAAAAAAGTTCATTTAAGGTATTTTTTAGGTCTGCCAGAAAAGGTTTGTACTTGAAATTGTAAATAAGTTTTTTGACAATGCCTTTGTAACTAACTGCGGAAAATGCACCATCAATAGCATATTTGCTCTCGCATTTTGGATGAGTCAACCCGTCAAATGAGCCTTTGTTGCATACCAAACAAATCATCTCAACATCAAAGGAAATAAAAGAAAAACAGTTGGCGCAAATATAATCCCCTATTTTTCGGCAATTTACACAATATTTTGGAAACAGGAAATCCAAAAACATCATTAAGGTAATTGTAACAAAAAAATTGACACTTGACATAGTTTACAGTTTACTGTAAACTATAAACTATTATGACAAGCACTAAAGCTAAGATTATTGATTATATCTCATACCATGGGCAGGCTAGAGTATATGATCTTCAAAAAAGTCTACGAATAAGCAGAGTCGCTATTCATAAACAATTAAAAAGATTGCTTCAAGAGGGCTTAATCACACGCGTGGGCACTCCTCCCATGGTTTTTTATAAACTTAATATCTTAAGTCAAATGCCAATCGCCAAAGCTAATCAATTGCCAAAGTATATCAATCAGACAATAGAGGCTAATTTTCTTCATATCACTCCTGACGGAAAATTACTATACGGGATGAGAGGATTTATCAATTGGGCGCAAACGTATCAAAAGAATAAGCCGTTAACTGCCTTGGCAAATGAATACACAAAAACTATAGAAAATCAAAAAAGACAATTTTCTGAGCAAGGATGGTTCGATGCTACTTTAAAATTAAAAGAATCTTTCAAGGAAGTCTTTGTAGATCGCCTGTTATTCCAAGATATTTATAGTTATAAAGTGTTTGGGAGAACAAAACTTGCAAAATTAGTTATGTATGCAAAACAAACGGGAACACAATATCTAATCGATAAAATCTCCAATATGGCAAAACCCGTAATAGAAAAAATTATCAAAACATACTCCATAGAAGCTGTGGCATATATTCCCCCCACTGTTCCCCGGCCATTACAATTTATGGATGAGTTTGCTTCCCAGCTCAATATCCCTTTGCCGGAAATAAAGCTTGTGAAGGTTATGCCCGGAGACATTCCTATTCCTCAAAAGACACTCTCAAATCTTAATGAAAGAATAATAAACGCAAAAGACACTATCTATTTACAAAATATTGCTGAACCTTCCTATGCAAATATTCTATTGATTGACGATGTGGTCGGTTCAGGCGCTTCTTTTAATGAAACAGCAAGAAAATTAAAGGGAATTAAGATTGGCTATAAAAATATTGTTGCCTTTGCTTTAGTCGGTAACATAAAAGGATATGATGTTATCCGCGAAATATAACCAAAATCCCCACGGTTTTAGTGTGGCAAAAATATTAGGAGAGTGACGAATAACCAAAGCCCGATGCAAATTGTCCAAGCGATGCTCCAAAACGATAATTCCAGGGATCAGCAGCAATTATACTGCCATCTATCTTTACTTTAAGATATTGATGAGGTGAAATATACCAAACCAAACTATGCCCAAGCTGTAAATCCTTCTCTGAGAACCATCCGCTTTCCACTAACAATACGCTAAGAAGAAAATTTTGTTGTGTGCAATGCATAAAACCGGTTCGCTACCAAAGTTTATTGGGATTGGTCTCAAATATTTTCCAAAAAAATATATATGTGCTAAATCTATATCCTTTATATCTTTTGACAACAAGATTAAATGCTTTCTCTAGTGCGTCTTTTTTTGAAGAAGCATGCTTTACATCTTCAATCGCATGTTTAAGATCCGGATTTATAATTTCACCTATTGGTTTTTCGAAAAAAAGCTCGTAATCATAGACAATTGGCGGGCAAGATGGAACGACTTTCGAGATACTACTCATCTTGCAACAGACTATTTTTCTATAAACTTGTGCTTCTTGATAAAAGCTCTACCCGACCCTGATTTAAGATATTTTTCAAAATTAAAAGCGGTGTATTTGTTGGAAAATGAAAAATAGGAAATGAGTTTGATTGGCAAGCGATCTTTTGTAGCTGGAACGTAGCCTTTTTGATGCTTAACAATTCTTTCCCTAAGATTATCGCAACAACCTAAGTAAGTTTTATCATCCTTAGATTTTAGAATATAAACGTAATACATAAGCGGACTTCGTCTCGCCGAAGCTTCAAGAAGCTCGACTTCGCTCTTCCGAGCTTCGTCGAAGCGAAGGCGGAGAGGGCGAGATTCGAACTCGCGAAGAACTTTCATTCTTAGATGTTTTCAAGACATCCGCTCTAGACCGCTAAGCGACCTCTCCAAAGCTAATTCATTATACCATTTTATGTCTTTTTATAAATGCCCTTCCAGAGCCAGACTTGAGATATTTTTCAAAATTAAAAGCAATATATTTGTTGTTAAAAGCAAAGTATACGCTTAGTTTAAGAGGTAGTCTATTTTTAGTTGCAAATATTTCTCCACTACTATGTCTTTTAATTCTGTCTCTTAAGTCATTAGTACACCCAATATAAGTTTTATTATCAGAACATTTTAGTAAATACACGTAATGCACGTTAGCAATTTAAGTAAACATTTATGGCGGATTTTATCTCGCTGAAACCTCGCCAATAATATTAACTCAAGCTTGTTCATCAGCACAAAGATATTAATATTGGCCCGCCTTCGTTAAAACTTCGGCGAGGTGAAAGCGGAGGAGGTGGGATTCGAACCCACGCGAGCATTTCTGCTCAGGAATTTAGCAAACTCCCGCAATTGACCAGGCTATGCGACTCCTCCAGGATTTAATTATACCATCAATATTTAATCTTGACTAATACTTCCTTTTGACATACCATGGTCTTTGTTGTAATAATGATTATATATTTTCTTATCTATTTTTTAGCCGGGGTATTGCAGGATTTTTTAGTAACTTTAAATTGGAGATTTATTTCCAAAGATAAAATTCTCCCAGCTGTAACTTTTTCTTTTCTTGCAACTGTCGTCAGTTTTACAGTGCTTTACAATATTGTAACCAAACTTGATCCAAACAAAAGTATTGCTGCAATTGTCATTTATTCTTTTGGCGTGGGCGTTGGCACTTTGCTTGGAATGAAGATTAAGCATGGATTTAAAAAATAATTTTGATTGACTCTCAAGTTTAAATCATATAAAGTAAAATTATGACTGCTCAAAATATCAATCCGCCTGGAGAGGAACAAAAAGATTTACCTAAAGAACTTTTAGATCTTCCCCGTGAGCCATTGGACCTGCCTCGCCCGCCAGCTCAAGACGCAGGAGTTGCGGGCGGGCCAAAGCCGCATCCGAATACAGTTGAAACAATCCTAGAATGGAGCGCTCCGGGCAGGCCTTTTAGAAAAAGAGGCAGGCAATACTATTTGACCAGCCTTTTGATTATGCTTTTGGTTGAAGTAATTCTTTTTCTTTTCTCCCAGTATCTTTTGATGCTTGTTGTTTTATCTTTTGTTTTTGTAGCTTTTGCCCTAAATACCGTAGCTCCTTCCAATTTTAAATATAGAATAAGCAGTGAGGGAATAACTGTTGAGGACCACTTTTTTCTTTGGCAGGAGCTGTATGATTTTTATTTTAAAAAAAGAGAAGGAATTGATGTTGTACATATCCGCACTCATTCATTTATCCCTGGAGAACTTACTCTTACTTTGGGAGATACAGATAGGGAACATATCAAATCCGCACTTTTGCCATATCTGCCCTATCGGGAATTTGTAAAACCAACATTTATGGACAAATCCGCAGACTGGCTGACCAAAAACTTCCCCCTGGAAAAAGAAAGCCAGGAACATTGACTGTTACGCTTTTAACTCCTGATTCATTCTTTCACTTATAAACATCTTCATCAGAGACTGGTAAGGCACATCCTTTTTGTTCGCTATCTCTTTAATGCGAGCTAACAAATAAGACGGCAATCTGAGTGAAATTGATTCAGTCGAGGGTTTGAGATTGGACAAATCAAGTTCTACCCGCTTAAAATTAGCCATATAATCGGTAAAATCATGAGTCGCCCAGAATTCTCTTTCCTCGTCTTCATTTTTAAAGTGTGGAATTAAGTTTAGTTTT
>JACPLF010000008.1 GCA_016186645.1 Candidatus Levyibacteriota bacterium | reverse complement strand
GTGCAAAGAAAACAATAAATTATTTAAAGTCAAAAAAAATTACTATTGTTCTTGCTACATCGTCAAGTAGAAGCGCAGTAAATAAATTTATAAATAAATTCCATCTGTCTAATGCATTTTCACTAATTATTACCAAAGATGACGTGACGAAAAGAAAGCCAGACCCGCAAATATACAATTTGGCAAAAGAGAAAATTAATTTAAAAGATGAAGAAATTTTGGTTGTTGAGGACACGCAAATAGGTGTTGAGGCTTCAAAATCAGCCGGATTAATTTGTGTAGCAATTCCCAATAAGTATACAGAAAACCAAGATTTTTCCAAAGTAGATTATATCTTGGGGTCATTGGAAGAGTTATTAAATATATTTCCTCATTAATAATTTTAAACTGCTATTTTCGTAATCGATCGCCTTATTCTTCTACCTGAAATATGTGTTTTTAAGAAACGCCGGGCATGGGGTTAGGTCTAATCAGTCTAAAATTATCCTCAATAGATATCTCACAAAGCACAGGTCCTCTGGTTTTCAAAACTTCATTTATTTTATAGAGGGCTTTTTTGTTGTTTATAATGCTATATGAAATATCAAAGGCTGAACATAGCTTTTTAAAGTAAGGGTGTGAGTATCCGTGCCTTAAGTCTGATGCTAAGTATCGGCCTTCTAATTCCTTATCTTGAAATTCCTGGATAGTTGCATAGCCATTATTATTTAGCAAAAATATCTTAACGTCGATTGCATTTGAGGAAATTGTTTGATTTAGGCAGCTTTAACTTCTTCCCCATGGGAAAGATCTACCCATATCCAACCTTTTTTGTATCCTGCTTTTTCTAGAGCAGTAATATTTTCTGTCGTATCATCCCCGACAAATTTTTCTCCGCGTTCATTAACAAAACCAACTTTATTACCGTTTCTGGCATACAAACCCACTTCTGCATACCTTTCCCGATAGGTTCTAGGGTCAAGATTATCTGGCACAGTCCACACTTTTCTGCCTGGTCCAATTACTGTTAAGCCGTCTACGCGCATAAAGCTGTCGGACTCAATAGGTTTTATTCCTCTTTGCTTGGCAACTTCACTGTACTGTCTAAGGAAAGCGGGCCTCATGCTAGCCTGTGCTTTTTCATATCTTTCTGCGTCTTTCTGACTCCACGTTCCTTCAGGAGTCTCAAATTCACCTTTTTCATATCTTGGGATTTGATGTAACCAAAGACTTTCATCTTCCGCAGTGACTTCCGCTCTGTTTGCAAATGGGTCTACTAAGTAAGAATCTCTTTGCAGCAAACTAAGCTGACTACTTCTAGGTAGATCAAAGAAGGAGTTGAAATCTATCTTACCCTTTATGATCCAATTATGAATAAAAGACCAGTTGACAATATCATGTCTTCTTCTTGATTCTTTTGCCCAATAAGCATCATTTGGAGACATGTCAAACTTATAAGGTTTGTTAATATCTTTAAATAGCCCTTGCCCATTATTGATAGCTTCAAAAACTTTTTCATGGGTTAACACTGTAAGATTTTCTATTAAATTGATCAGCTGACCATACTGTTCATCGGAAACAATCTCTTGACTTGCCCTGGACAAAAGATCAAAGAAGGTCTCGCCTGCAATAAATTGTTCGACCACTACATCCCGGGTAGCAAAATATGGTTTTGGAACTCGAACACCAATGCTTTCTAATGCCTGTTTCCAGTGTAAATGCTCTATCCCGATAGCACTTTGAACTACTGGAGGAATCCATGTTTCTGGAGGTCGATTTGGATCATTTGGAGCAACAATGGGTCTAAATGTGAATAATTTAATTGCCAGATCAGGAAAGGTTTTATCATGTATTACAAAAGCTGATGATCCGGTTTGAAAAACTTCATCCGGATAAAAATCCCCCTGCTCAATTGTGCGGAGTAAAGAAGGATATCCCCGTAATAAATGTCTTCCTTCAGAAGTGATAACCATTTCTGCCGGGACTTCTGCTTTTTTAGTGGGATCATATTCTTTATTGGTTAAGGATTGGAAGCGATAATTTCCAAAAGTATCCCTTCCAACTTCAATTCCTGGGTTTGGTTCTAAAGGATCGGGTTTAAGCCTGCTTTTGACCACTCTAACAGCATCTCCAGCTATCTGTCTATTTTCTATTTCAGATGGTTCGGTAGACATAACCTATAAATTCATTATATTCACCCGAGGAACTTTTCGCAACTGGATAATAGAGTTATTTTGTGTACCAAAAGCTTGAGTTTATAGTAACTTTTCCTCGAGTGCTTACATAGGTTGTTGTTGAACTATCCCCCGAATATTTGGGTAGAGGTTGAGGTTTATTGGGGTCTAATACGATATATTTAGTTCCACTCCTTACAGAGGCGAAATCAAAAGGTAGTTCGGGATTGTCTGAACGTTCATAAGTAGCCCTTTTTTGTTCCCGATTAGTTTTAGGGTGAATTTTTTCTGCCATTGCTTCGGTTTCAGTACGTGTCCATACTCCTTGAGATTTCAAGTTATTAGCTGCTTCCTGTTCGGTAACAAGTCGTCCATTTTTATCAATAAAATAAATTATCATAAAATGTCTACCACCGGTACTTTGGGATTCTTTGTTAGAAAACAGAACATGCGCAATTACATTCTCTCCTTGAAATAAAGTTATTTTTGGTTCGTCTGGAGCAAGGAACTCATCCGGAAAAGGTCTAGTGTCTAAATCCACATGTTGTGTATTAGTTGAGTCTTTGAGCATGACACGTCCACTTGTAGCTTTAACATCTACAGCTTCTAAATCCCTTTCAGAAAGAGCTGGAAGTAACCAATTAAGTTGATTATCAGCATAGAGCGGATCTACCATAAAACTGATACTTCTTGATAAATGAAGCCGGGCATCTTTAACGTGGGATTTTGCAAATGCAGTAGATCGGTCTACCCAATCCCTAAGAGCTTGACTATAACTTTCAGCTAATCGTCTTTTTATTTCTTCTTCATACCTTAATTGAGCTTCTTTTGCTGCTTGTCTTTGTTCTCCCAGCATAAGTAGAGAAGCGTATCCAGTACCCGCTAAAGCTAATCCTGCAGCCGTTGAGGCAGTGATGACAAAAAAATTTCTCCTGGTCATTAAAGAAGCAGGTGAATAGCAAGTTAACTCTTGGCCGCTTACATCTTTAGAAACCAATACTACATCATCCTGATCCTTCACAAATTTTTCAACAAATCCCTTTCTTCTGTCTGTAAGAGCTACGCTGTAAGCGCCTTGTGGTGGTTTTGTGAATAAAACGTCTAAATTACCTCTCAAGTTCATTCTAGCCTGATGGGCTCTGGCAGCAATTAATAAAGGATCGTGTTCGTCACCGCTAATCATAGCTATAGCATAAGAATCCAAAAATTCATCTAAAACTTTCGGTGCTGCATTAGGATCAACACAAAACTCTGCTCGTCTGCAATTAAAGCGTGGTTGAAGATCATGTGCATAGAGATTGGGAACATATACAGCAACACAAAGTCCTAAAGGATCAGTTGATTTAGTAGGATAGTCACCGTCGTGTTCTCTAACAACAATACCTAGTGATGTATCTATTGCCGCAGTGGTAACATAATAGTAGTTTCTACCGTCTGATGGGGCTCTTTGTTCACCATTGAGATATGCAGACGTAAGTGAACCTCTCTCTACAGCCACATCGTATGGATAGGCTAACCTGAAACCATGAGTTACTCCATTTTGATCAGTGACTCCATCTATTCTTCCTATACCACCCCAAACTTCGTTTTGGATTGCAAGTAGTTTTTCCCAAACTTCAAACCCATTAAGAATTTCTCCAATTCTGTTAGCACGTCTTTGATCAGATTCTTGTTGAATACCAAGTTTGATCAGAGTATCAATGTCCGTTGGATCACTGGGAACTCTAGCTATTCCTCCGGCTTCTTTTCTATCTACTAACCTTCTGGCAAATTCTTCCAAGCTTCTATTAAGTTCTGGTCCTTTCATATCGTATAAACCTATAGTTAATATTATAAATCGAAATTCAGTTAATTGCAACTATTTCAGTTATAATACCCTTATCTGCCTAATGGCTCGCCTCGCGCCAGAGTCAAAGCAGGCCAGCCTCGATTAGATCAATCACTTCGTCACTAGACGAGCGTCGGGTCTAGGCGGGCAGATGAATTATTTTCATTTAGCTTATTGTAGGTTTGAATGAGACTATCAAATAAACTGTTCCAACGAGTGACGTCTAGGCGCGCTTCGTCACACGTTCCTCAGCGCAGGCGCAAATATTAGGCAATTACGCCATCTTTAC
>JACPLF010000007.1 GCA_016186645.1 Candidatus Levyibacteriota bacterium | reverse complement strand
TTTAGTTTTTTATTTTTTTTCATATAGCCTCCTTTCCTTTTTGCTTTGATCTCTGGCCGAAATAATCCTAATTTTTTGATTTCTAATCGTAAAGCTTAAATATAATTTTCTATTTCTATCATTAGCTCCCAAAGCTGTAAACCTTTTTTCTTTTTGAGAATGTTTTATATTCTCAAAGATTTTTATGTACCTATCAAAAAATATTTCTTCCGCTTCCTGATGGGAAACATTGTGTTTTTTAAGATTCTTATCAATGTTTCCCTTATCCCACTCAAAAGCAACAACTTTAGGCAAAACCCTAATCACAATAGTAAGTATATTATGGAAATATACAAATGTCAAGAAGAGAAAAATGGATAAATCCGCAGACTGGCTGACCAAAAATTTTCCTCTGGAAAAGTCTTCCACAGAAAAATAAATTTGCTTCATCTCAACTTATAAAGTAAAATACAAACAAAGTGCCTGTAGCTTAATTGGATACCCGCCGACGCCAAAGGCTATGGCGGGCAGGGGGCATTCAGATTGCCTGGCACGTTAAGTCCTTGTAGCTTAATGGATAGAGCATTGGGTTGCGAACCCAACGATTGGGAGTTCGAATCTCCCCGAGGACACAATAAGACTTTTACGTGCCGGATCTGAAAGGAGGCGTGCAAGAGTGGTTTATTTGGCCGGTCTCGAAAACCGAGCGGGTCGCAAGACTCACAGAGGTTCAAATCCTCTCGCCTCCGCCTTCGTCTCGCTGAAGCTCGACTTCGGCGGACGCAGTCCGCAAGAGCGAAAGCGAAAGGTCTCTGTAGCTTAACGGATAGAGCATTGGGTTCCGAACTCAAAGGCTGGAGGTTCGACCCCTCCCAGAGACACAAAGAATAAATAAACTTATGAAATTTCAATTTTCAGCAGGAGGTATAGTTTACAAAAAAGAAAACAGCAAAATTCTTATTCTTGTCTCTCAGCATTCTCAGCATCATAGCTGGGTATTTCCGAAAGGACTGATCGGAGATCATGTTGAAGGAGAAAATAAAGAAGAGACAGCAATGAGAGAAGTTGAAGAAGAAACAGGAGTAATTGGGAAAATAACAAAAGCTTTAACGCCTGTTACTTATTGGTTTAAGTTGGAAGGAGAATTGATTAAAAAAACTGTGTATTATTTTTTAATGGAGTATGTCGGAGGGGATATTGGAAAACACGATAAAGAAATGGAAGCCGTAGAATGGCTGCCAAAAGAAAAAGTTGAAGAAAGATTAACATATAAATCAGACCAAAAAGTTTGGAGAGAAGCTAAAAATCTTATCTAAAAGGAGGGGTCGCATAGCGGTCGAGTGCGTGCGCTTGGAAAGCGCATATGTCCGAAAGGATATCGGGGGTTCGAATCCCCCTCCCTCCGCCAAGTCTGACTCGTCTCCGCTTGACAGGAAACGCAAAATAAGACAAACTATATTTGCCAGCGTCTAGTTAATTAGCGTCTAGCGTTCAGTTTATGAAGAAAATCCTGTCCGGAATTTTAATTCTAATTCTCTTCCTATTTCTCACCTCTCATTTCTCACCTCTCATTTCTCCTGCATTCGCCCAAACCCCTGCCCCAAACACCAACCCTGATGTGCCGAATAATCTTCACAACTGGACGCAAAATGTAATGATTGAAGTAATGTCTGCTCTCACCTGCCAGCTTGCGGGAGTTGACCCGACAAATCCCAAACAATCCTGTCTTGGAATTGATTCAGCAAGCGGCAAAATTGGATTTTTGCCAAAAGCGGGCTTGCCCGACGAAGCCTTGGCGAAGTCGGGGGGAGCAATTGGCTTCATGGGCAATATGATTGGAGCACTTTATACCTCTCCCCTTCACACCTCTGATTATTTTAAAGACCTTGCTTCAAACTTCGGCATAAATAAGAAAGCCTATGCGCAAAGCGCAGGAGGAACAGGTTTTCAAAGTCTTACCCCTCTTATTGGTATTTGGTCTGCTTTTAGAAATATTGTCTATCTTTTTCTTGTCATAATTTTTGTAGTTATTGGCCTTGCCATTATGCTTCGTGTAAAAATTGATCCGCGGACTGTTATGTCAATCCAAAACCAGATTCCCAAAATAATCATCGGCATTCTGGTCGTCACTTTTTCCTTCGCCATCGCAGGATTTTTGATTGATCTGATGTGGGTATTTATTTATCTGATATATGGAATCTTCAGTGGAATTCCGGGTGTTAATCTGAACAATCTTAATCCGACGACTATGCAAGGAGTATCACCTCTTGGAGTGCAAGGCTTTGGAAGCATTGCGTTAATTACATGGCATTCTGGAAATTCCATAGTAGGCGCTGTCACAAACCTTCTTGGTCTGGGTCTTGTTGACTTTAGTTTTATGAATATATTAATTCATGCCATAAGTGTTGGCGCTGGCTTCTTTGTAGCTTTCTTTACGGAAGGTTTTAAAGTCGCTGGATTTAGCGTACCTGGTGTCCAAGAAGCTATAAAGGGTGGAGCTGCGGCCGTTCTGGTTGAAGCGGGACTTCGATGGGCTATTCCTTATGCTATTGCTTATATAGTTATCTTTATTGCGCTTCTAACTGCTTTGTTTAGGCTTTGGTTTACGCTTATCATAGCTTATGTTCATATTCTTCTTGATGTTGTTTTGGCGCCGTTTTGGATTATTGGCGGCATTATCCCGGGAAGTCCGATTAGTCTAAGCGGATGGCTTAGGGATATCATCGCAAACTTAGCTGCATTTCCTGCAGTAATTGGAATGTTTATGCTGGGAAAAGTTTTTATGGATGCATTCACTAAGGGAACACCTGGGCAGCAGTTTGTTCCTCCTTTGATCGGAAACCCCGGAGATACAAGCTTAATTGGATCCCTAATTGGTCTTGGAATTATTCTAATGACTCCAAATGTGGTAAACATGCTCAAATCCGCTCTCAAAGCTCCGAAAATTGATACAGGAGCAACGCTAAAAGCCCTCGGAGCAGGAGCGGGAGTACCTGTTGCTAGTGGTAAAGCTGTAGCTTCCTTCTATCATACGCCAAAAATGAATGAGAGACAAGGCCTCATGGGAGTAGCAAGAAATATCTTTAAATTCTAATCAGGTCTTATTTTTCTTCCTTTACGGTCTTTTGTCCCATATCAAAAGCTCCACCTATGAGAAAAATGGGCGTTGCATCTATCAGGAATCTTAACAACAACCAGAGTGGAGACGTTTTAAATTTCTTACGGAATCGTTCATATAGATCAGTCCATACAGCCTCACCTTTACCTTTTCCCCTTCTTATTGTTCCCGCAAGTAATGCTCTGTCTAACTGAGACCCTATTTGAAACGCATCAAAAGCAGGAGCTTCCGGTCCTGCAAAAAATTGTGCCCATGAATTAGGAGCTTTCCTAATTTTTCTTATACTGTTTACAAAGCTGTTCTCGTTAATCAAAAAGTTTATTAACTCTGGAACATTTTCAACATTTCCGCCTGCTCTAACGAATTGAAGATACGCTTCGAAAGGTGCCGCAATATTGTTTTGGCCTGCTTCTTGCCCTTGAGGACTTTCCAAAGCCCTCTCCATCTCATGAAGTACCTCTTGAGCTTTATCATTAGGAATCCCTCCTGGATTATCCATTAAATTCGTAAAACTTCCTCCGGCTTTATACATAGACGGGATGTCTCCCCCTAATCTTCTTCTAAAGAATTCTGCTCCAGCTTCCCCGTAATTTACAGCTTCAAATAGTACATCATTCATAAAAGGATCTGAAGGAAACCTGATTTCTGCCATATCCCTTGCCACACCTAAACCTAGATCCCTTATCCTATTAAATATATCTCTTTCTTCCACACTCAATGCATTTACTTCAAATACATCGATCAACTGAGCAAAGTTCCCTGTTTTTATATTGGCCATTCTTTTCTCATGCGCAAGAACAAGCTTCTCTCTCAAACTATCCCATACCTCTGCTTCTTTGTATTCACCAGAAAGAACATTCTTGTTTGTTTTTCCTCCCGCCCATATTTTCTTATCTTCAAATCGAGTAGCTGTAGTGAACATTATATTATCCAATTGTTCTAATCTTACATTTATATTTGGCAATGGTTCTTTTCCATCTTCAAATCGCATTCCTCGTAAAAAATCTACCATTGCAAGAGGGTTATCCCTTGCAACTCTTCGCCAAATTGCAGCTCTAACTTCTCTTTTTGCCGCAAGCATGGGTTCTTTATCCTTTTCGCTAGGCATAATCGCACCCAACCGAAGCACAACTCCCAGAGAATGAACAAAATTTTCCTTGAGTTCACCATTTTCTAAGAATACTGTTCTCAGACCTGCTGGACTACTCATCTGTCCACCCTTTTCTTTGGTAAACTCCTCCAAAGAAATTGTTCTTCCCGTATTATCAGGATCTTGTATCTGGATAATGTTGTTTTGTCTCCAGCCGCTCCAGACTCCGGTAATTTCAAATATACCTCTTAGTTCAAACTGTCTCCTGTCTCCACCCATTAGCGTTTTTATATTACTTTTCAACCAACCAAAATTACCACGATCTCTATTGAAAATCCCCTCAGTCATTTCATAAAGATGCAGTCCTCCACGCTGCTCAGCTATTCCAAACCTTTGTCCTGTTAAATTAAGCGGATCTATAATTCTGGAAGCTGATTCCTGAGGATAAGACCTATATCCTATTTCTTTGCTCTGGGCTATAAGTTCTGCAGCTCGAAGTGTAATATTTAAAATATTCCTGCCCGAATGAAAAGCCCATTTTAATTGCCATTCTTCCAAACGATCCTCTGCAGGACGCTCTTTATTAAGGCGGTAAAGTCGTTTCTCTACGCTACCTGGTTTTTTTCCTATTGGTCTTCCTCTTTCATCAAAAGGGCTTCCTTTTTCATCTAATATGGTCCCTGTAACCTCTTCATAGTTTTTCGTGGTTATCTTTCCGTCTCTGGCTATTACTCTTTTTAATTCTTGTTCGTATAGTCGCACTACTGTTGACACCAACTCTGACCTTTGAAGAACCTGTAGATGCATTATTTCCAATTCACGAGCTACGCCTATAAACTGTTCTATATCCCCTGTAACTACCTTGGCATTCATATTATGAGTCAATTCTGCTCCTGTTCTCATGTATTCAAAGATATGAAACAGCCCCTCTTTTTTACGAGAGTTTTCCAATAATTCGTCGTGTTGAGGAGTTCTTTGTGGATCTTCCGCCTCTCTTGCTAATCCTTCATACCGTACTTTCATCCTTTCTCTAATAAGTGAAAAATTAATTCCCCCATAAAAACTAAGTTGATACCGACTGGTCTCAGCGTCCAAGGGTTCTGAAATAATTCTATTAACCAAATATTCTAGCGCTTTATCGTAATCCACAATGCTATCTATCAACTCTGTCTGAAAAGGTTCAGCGGGAGACAATGTTCTGAGTTGTTCTACAATTAATCTTTCTTTTTGCTCATGGCTTATGCTCCTCTGACTGATATCATGAATTTCTCTAAATGCAACTGTTTGAGCGCGATCTTGCCTTGCTCGAGCCTGAGCGGACTCTGCTGCAAAACCCTGTAGTTCTCCAATCAGTCTCAGTCCCAACCCACGATCTATTCTTCCTTGATCTTGCAAATTTTGGACCCTTCTTAGCTGCTCCGTGACAAAATCCATATCAAGAGGATTACCAGCGCCTATCCTGCCTACTTCTTGATTTACTTCCCTAACAATATTCAATAGGGTTGGATCTGTAAGAAAAGCAACTACGGACAAGGGATCTGCTCCGCCGGCAATAGGAGGAAGATCCTCTTTTATGTTGCCTTCCGCTTCTTGTCGTTCTTCAGGAGATAAAGATTGCCATTTTTCTCCATAATAGTGCTCCCAAGCTTCTCGCGCACGAAGCACTCGCTCTTCCTTTGTCAAGGGTTGTTGTTTCCTTGTTTCTTTTTCTTGCTCACCTATTCTAGCAACATTCTCTAGAGACTTTTTGATTTGCTCTCCTTTTTGGGGCGTTTGATTTTCTACTAGTTTTTCAGATCCTGTTTCGTTATGTCCTGGTTCTGCCATAAAAATATCTCCACCTTTAGAATACGGCGTTTGGGCTAGGTTTGCAAGTTTTTGATTTAATATCTCTTTCATACGGGCAGAATTTTACAGTGAGCGGAGCCGAACTGCTTGACAATTCAACCTGACATTTGCTGGACGGGAAAATTAGACAATAGAGGTTGGAATCTTTGAAGTTGGAAGTGAGAAGTTTTTGACGTTGATTTTTTGATTCTTTGATTTCTCGACCAAGGGATTTCAAGTCTTCAAATATTCAAAACATCAATTCTGCGATCAATTTCAAAAAGGTCAAGAACTTCCCACTTCAAATATTCTAACCATCCTCAAAGATTCTACCCCCACCATCTACCGTCCAGTTAAACACTTGCATTCCTCTTAATACTTGAGCTACGATGGAAGAGTGAGGAAAACCTGTTTAAATATTTTAATTTTTTTTGCGTTTTCAATTGTCTTTTTCTTTTTAGTCACACCTTCTTACGCTTGCTCAATCAATGCTAATCCCAATTCGTTTCCTTCTGACTATAACGGCAATGTTACAATAACTACTTCGGATTGTAATTTTCAAACGCCAGTAAAATATACTATTTTTGCACATCCTCAAGATGTAACTTCCGGTGGACTTTTTGCGAACTATGCCGTAGACAGAAAAAATCCTCAAGATTCACAAACCATAATAGCTAATCTTAATCTGTCTCAAGGAGCTATCGGAAAAAGTAATCCCGGCACATGGACACTTGAGGTCTGTTCAAAAGAATCTCCCTTATCTGATTGTGCAGACCAGAACAATATCGTAAGCAAAATCCCTATCGCGGTTAACGCTGCGCTTTCTTCCGATGAGCAAATCCCTGTCCCTTCCCCTCCCTGTGCGGAGGGATGTTTTATAGACGGGAAGTGCACCTGTGTAGATACTGCGATTGGACAAATAAGTACTGAGCCTCAGGGATTTGTGCGGTCGATTTTTACTTTGGTTTTGGGGCTTGCCGGAGGAATTGCTTTAATTTTAATTATGGTTTCAGGCTACAAATTTATGGCGTCCCAGGGCAATCCGGAAGCGGTTAAATCTGCAACCGAAACGTTAACTTCGGCAATTGTCGGACTTTTGTTTATTATTTTCTCATTTGTTATATTACAAATAATCGGAGTGGATATTTTGAAAATCCCTGGCTTTTCAAAATAATTGCTAAACTGTTAAATTATTAAATTGTTAAACTAGTGAAATATCTGGAACTCAATGATACTAGCGCATATAAGAAATCTTTGGCTTTATCTAATTATGTGTGGGATATAGTCATTAAATGGGATTGGTTTGCAAAAAAGACCGTAGGTAGTCAATTCGTTGAAGCTGTTGATTCTATCTCTGCGAATATCGCTGAAGGGTTTGGAAGATATGGCAAAAAAGACAAGATAAAGTTCTATTATTATAGTTTCGGCTCTATAAAAGAAAGTCTTGACTGGAATGAAAAATCCAAAGTAAGAAAACTTCTAACTTCAGAGGAGTATGCCCATATACTAAAAGAGTTGCAGAATTTACCTATAGAAATTCACCAATTGATAAAATTTACTAATGAAAAGTTAAAAAAATAATAACAATTTAGCAATATAGCAATTTAACAATTAATATAATATAATTTCAAATTAATGAAATATTTAACGTTATCAATACCAGGTTTTTCTAATATAGATTCTGAAAAGATAAATCTAACACCCGTGCCTCTCTTGCCCAAAGGTGTGCCAACCGGCGGGCTTTCCGGCACGGGAACAGACGCAATACGCGTTTTTATTGAGCTTACTTTGGTTATCGCCATCTTGGTTGCTTTATATTTCATAGCAAAAGGCGGATTGGAGATGATCATGTCCGAAGGACAAAAAGAAAAGCTTCAAATCGGCAGAAAGAGAACAATGTATGCAATTCTGGGCCTGATTGTTATCTTCCTGTCTTTTACTGCAATAAATATGATCGGAGCTTTTTTTGGATACGATTTTCTTTGCCTTCTTCTTCAACCAGCCTCAGATTGTTTATGAATATTGCTGTTTTGGGAGCAAGCTTTGATCCTAGCCACAACGGACACTTAACAATTGCAAAAAATGTTTTAAAATTACGAAAGATTCGCAAAGTAATATTAATGCCGGTTAATATTCATCCGTTTGCAAAAAAATTAATTCAAGCTAAACATAGACTGGCAATGGCAAAACTCCTGGAAGAGAAAAATATAGAAGTTTCCGATTTGGAAATAAAAAGAGGTAAAATAAGCTACACCATAGACACCTTAAATGAATTAAAAAAACTTTATTCAAAAGATCACTTTGTTTGGATTATAGGCGAAGACCAAATAAAAAATTTTACGAAATGGAAAAGTTGGCAGGAAATTATAGGAAAATTTGGCTTAATAATTATTTCAAGAAAAGGATTTAGTCATTCTGGGGACGAACGCAGTGAGGACTCCAGAATCACTTCTTTTTGGAGATTCTGGACAAGCCAGAATGACGAAAAACATACAACTTTTATTAACAAAAAATCTTTTAAACCTATTGATGTCTCTTCCTCACAAATTAAAAAAATGGTAAAAGAAGGAAAATCCATTTCAAATTTAGTGCCAAAAAAGGTGGAAAAGTATATAATACGAAATAAACTATACAGGTAAATAATTTTCATTGCTCAATTGTTATATTGCTAAATTGCTAAAAATCAACAATGAGCGAGCAAAGCGAGCGACAACAATGAAACAATTTAACAATAATCTACTAAACATAAATCCATCTGCGGAAACAAAAAAAATCGTATCTTTTATCAAAACTGTTCTTCAAAAACAGAACTTTAAAAATGTTGTCATTGGAGTCTCCGGAGGCATAGATTCCGCTGTTAGTCTCTCTCTTCTTGCAAAATCTATTCCTCCACAGAATATTTTTGTTGCCCATTTATATTATTTTAAATCCCAAATTGGTCTTATTAAACAAATGTTTAAGAAAGCAAATATCCCTCAAAAAAATATCTATAACATTTCCATCAAAGATGCTGTTGATTCTTTTAGAAATTTACACCTGTTCCAGGTGGAACAAGTGCGTCTCGGAAATATAATGGCAAGAGTCAGAATGATAATTCTTTATGACATTGCTAAAAAACATAACGGTCTTGTCTGCGGAACAGAAAACAAATCAGAAAAACTTCTTGGATATTTTACCCGCTTTGGCGATGAGGCATCGGATTTTGAGCCAATACAGCATTTGTATAAAACTCAGGTTTATGAGCTTGCTAAATATTTAAGCATTCCTCAATCAATAATAGATTTACCCCCGACTGCGGGATTGTGGATAGGACAGACTGATGAAGGAGATTTTGGTTTTTCCTACAAAGAAGCAGACAATGTTCTATATCTTTATAATGAGCGGAAAAACAGTCTTTCTGAAATAATCTCAAAAGGATTCCCAAATGCAAAAAAAATAATTGATTGGGCTTTGAAAAATTCATTTAAGCATCACTTGCCTTACATGATTAAATAAACCGTTTTACCCCTTGACAAACTTCAAAATCATGCTTATCATAAACTTAGTGAAGAAGTTATTTGCTTTTATTCAAGGCCTATTTATTTATCCTTTCTTAGCTCTTCCCGCATTTGCAGCTGGAAAAGTCAGCATAAATCCATGTTCTAATGCAGAAGATATTGCTAAGGTTGTTTGTGACCTTGGCGGCGGCAATATCGGCAATACAATAAAGAATATTGTTGTTTTCTTTGTAATGCTGGCAGTTGTTATTGCGCTTGTTTACCTTCTTTATGGCGGAGTAAAATGGATAACATCCCATGGAGACAAGACTCAAGTTGAAGAAGCAAGAAATCACATAATGGCTGCAATTATCGGGCTTATAGTTGTTTTTCTTTCAATCTTCTTACTTTCTATAATTCTTGCAGCTTTTGGAGTAAGCTTTGATGATCTTAAAATTCCAGTAATTACTTCCGGAGCCATATAAAGTTCCTTATCTTGTTTTTTAACTTCCTCTTTGATACTCTCTAAATATGTTTAAAGATTGGAACGATATTGTTAAAGGCTGCGTTCAAAATTTTGACAATGCCAAAGATGTTGCAACCCTAAACTGCGTTCCTGTTATTTTTTTAAATATTGTCAGTACTCTTCTTTTGTTCGCAGGACTTACAGCTTTGGCAATGTTTATCTTGGCAGGTTTCAAGCTCATGAACTCAGAAGGAGATGCTAAAAAAATTGAAGGAGCAAGGAACAATGTGATTTATGGAATAATAGGACTCATGATTGTTTTGTTCTCTTTTCTATTAATAAATGTTATCTCTCAGGTTACAGGAGTAGAGTGCATTAATTTCGGTCATGACGGTGGGTTCGGCTTCGGCTGCCGGTAAATAATTTTATTACTGCCAAAATAAACAAATCAATAAGAATCGGAACAAGTAAAAAAATTGCTGATTTTCTGGCAGCTTCTATTACTTCTTTTGTCATTATTTTTTCAAAAGAAAGTTGCGGGCGAAAACCAAGGATATAGACTGCGACAAAAATTATCAAAAGCGTTATGAGAATTTCTATTGTTCCTTCCATATCGCGACTGCTAGAAAACATAGTATTGCTTATTGCAAAAAGCAAATATATAAGTCCCAAAACTGCAATTGCAAAAATGTAAATTTCTTTATCCTTGAAAAACAAGACATTTGCAGTAAAAAGATAGACAATCCCAACAACAATCATAAATCCAACAAAAACAGGCGCAAATCCGATTATGCTTCTTCTGATCGGATCTGTTTTGGCAATTTCAACACTTCCAAGTTTTACTCCGTTATCGCTTTTTTTTGGCGTAAATTCCATATTCCCAACAGGAACAAATAAAATTGCCGCTATTAACAAATGGGACAATTCATGAATAATTACTCCAGGCAAAAACAGAAAAGATAAAAAATTAATTGATATAAATTTAGAAAGAGTTTTGCTCATTTTTCTTGAAAGTAAAAATAATATTGCTATCTCAGAAATTAATAATCCAAAATAAACCATACCTTATAATACCACTTTTCACAGTTGAGGCTATAAGTCAGTTTTTTTGACATATTTTGATTGTCTTGCAATGTGAATTTTCACATTATAGACTAATTTTATATGGAAAATCACCCTATTCCTCAAGATGTTACAGGATTCCAATTTAAGCTTATTGGAAATATGACAGTTAAGCAATTTGCATATTTGGCAACTGGAATTATTATGGCATGGGTTCTTTTGCAATTGCCAATAAGTATTTTTATAAAATTCCCTCTGGGCCTTTTTTCTGCAATTTTTGGAATAGGACTTACTTTTTTTCTAATTTCAGGCCGCCCGGTGGACGCAATGATAGGAAGCTATATTAAGGCGCTCCTCAGACCAACGCAGTTTTTTTATGAAAAGTCGGGAGTACAGCTTTATTATCCAAGCAGCAGAGCCTCCATTCCACCGGCCAAACAATATATCAATAGCAACGCTTTACCTTTTAGGCAAAAAGATAAGCTAAAAGACTATCTTGAATCTCAAGCATCAAGAAAAAATAAAATCGATGAGAAAGAAGATAATTTTCTAACTTCTGTTGCAAGTCTGGCAACCCATCCCCCTTTAGCTGCCCCCAGCATGAGTACTTTTAAACCCGCTGCTCTTTCTCCAGCAATTGATATTCCTTTAACAAAACCTGTTTCTATGCCCCAGCCAATAACGGACATGCCCGCATCAAAGCCCACCCTTCAGCCGATTGTCTCAGCGCAAGCTCAAACTGTCCCTGTACCAAAAGTTGAAATGAAACCCGGAATGCCGTTTATAAAAAGTTTTAACAAAGGAATTGGAATGCCAAGTGCTCCTGATTCTCCAAATATTATTACAGGAATAACAAAAGACGCCAGGGGAAATGCTTTGGCTAATATTTTAGTTGAAGTAAAAGATAAAGAAGGAAGTCCGGTAAGAGCGTTTAAAACAAATGAGTTTGGCAGATTTGCATCTGCAACCCCCTTGATGAACGGAGCTTACACTATCGAATTTGAAGATCCTAAATCTCAAAACAAATTTGAAAAAGGAATAATAAATGCAACGGGACAAATAATTCAGCCGCTTGTTGCCATATCTTTAGACGCAAGAGAGGAGCTTAGAAAGTCTCTTTTCTCACAAAATAACTAAAATGAAAACTGCTGCCAAAAATTCAAAAGCCACAACCCAAAAGTTTATAGAAATCCATGACATTATAGACAATATTGTTTTACTTTCCGGGGGAAATGCCTGTCTTGTAATCGAAGTTCAGGCAACTAATTTTTCTCTTTTATCTCAAGAGGAGCAAGATGTAAAAGTTCTTTCTTATTCTTCTTTATTAAATTCCCTTTCCTTTCCAATTCAGGTATTTATACGCAGCAAAAAAATAGATATCTCATCGTATTTAAGACAGCTTGATGAGGAGGCCGCAAAAAGCCAGAATCAGCTTTTGAAAAACCAGATCAAGCTTTACAAAGACTTTGTTCAGGAGCTAATAAAAGTTAATACTGTTTTGGATAAAAAATTTTACATTGCAATTCCCTATTCGGGACTGGAAGGCGGTATAAATATGAGAGGTAATAATTTTTTCCCGTCTGCGAAAAGCAAACTTTCTTCCAAAGCAGAAAGCCTCCATTCCATGCTTAGGCGCATGAATCTGCCTGCAAAAACCTTAGGGAAAGAAGAATTGGTTAAATTATTTCATGAAATTTACAATGGAGACTTCGAGCAAATCAATGAAACAGTTTTAGGTTCTAAGTTTCCAATTGTAAAAAGACAAACTATTTAATATGTTTTCTAAAAAAAAAGGTCAGGAAATTAATACAAATCGAGACCAGATCTCTCCCATGACGGCTATACAGAAAGGTATGGTTTCTCTTTCTGATGTTATTGCTCCATCTTCAGTTGAAGTTGATTTTAACTACATAAGAGTCGGAGAAAGATTTTATAAAACTTTTTTTGTTGTAGGATATCCAAGATATGTTTCTCCAAACTGGCTGTCCCCGGTTATTGATTTTAATCATTCTTTAAATATTTCCATGTTTATTTATCCAACGAATTCTCCGGATGTTCTATCCGATTTGAGACGCAAAACTGCAGAAATGGAAGCAACTATTTCATCTCAAATGGATCAGGGTCTTGTTGTTGATGCGAAAATTCAGGCGGCTTTGGAAGATGCGCAGGGATTAACAGAGGAACTTGCAAAAGGTATTGAGAGATTCTTTCAAATGAGTCTTTATATAACTCTTTACTCGGATAGTCTTGCCGAGTTAGAGCAATCCTCCAAGAGGCTTGAGTCAACGCTGTCATCTCTTTTGATCCTTCCAAAAACCTCAACCCTTCAAATGGAAGAAGGATTTAAATCAACAATACCAATGGGAACCGACAATCTTTTTATAACACGCAACATGGATACGACCTCTTTGGCATCAACTTTTCCATTCACATCCGCAACCCTTACCCAAGACAAGGGAATAATGTATGGATTGAACCAGCAAAATGGCTCTTTAATTATTTTTGACAGGTTTTCTTTGGAAAATGCTAATGAAGTTGTTTTTGGAAAATCAGGGTCCGGAAAATCTTTTCTTATTAAATTAGAAGCAATGAGACAATTTATGTTTGGGACAGAGGTAATAATTATTGATCCCGAAGGAGAGTATGGAGCAATAACAAAAACTCTCGGAGGGGAATATGTTTCTTTTACACCCAGCTCTCCAATTAAGATTAATCCTTTTGATTTGTCGGGAATGTATGCTGAGGGAGAAAACGAATTGGGATTAAAAATACTTTCCCTTCATGGACTTTTGCGAATTGTAATGGGAGAACTCGATGCGGCTCATGATGCAATTTTGGATAGGGCACTGGTTGAAACATACAGGCAAAAAGGCATAACAACAGATCCGTCTACTCAAAAAAAACAGCCGCCCCTTATGGAAGATCTTTACAAAGTTTTGCTGGGAATGGAAGATCAAAACGCAAGCGAGCTGGCACTTCGTTTGGAAAAATTTATTAAAGGAAGTCTGTCAGGACTTTTCAATCAGCAATCAAATTTTGACATAGCTAATCCTTTTACCGTTTTTTCTGTCAAGGCCTTAGAAGATCAGCTGCGCCCAATTGCAATGCATATTATTTTGGATTTTGTTTGGACTAAGGTAAGAAAAAGCCTTAAGAAAAGACTTCTTATTTTGGATGAGGCATGGTACTTAATGAAATACGAAGACTCCGCGTCTTTTGTATATGGAATTGCAAAAAGAGCCCGAAAATATTATTTAGCATTGACAACTGCAACTCAAGATGTTCAGGATTTTCTATCCACTGACTACGGCAAAGCAGTATTGTCAAATTCTTCCATTCAGATACTTTTAAAACAAAGCCCAACTGAAATTGATACGGTCTCTCAGATATTTTATTTATCACGCGGCGAAAGAGAATTGCTTTTGTCTGTAGGTGTTGGCGAGGGATTGTTTTTTGCGGGACAAAGCCATGTCGTTTTAAAAGTAGTTGCCGCTCCATATGAGAAAGAACTAGCGACATCAAATCCTGCTGACGTAAAAGCGCGCGAAGAAAGAAATACTGCTTATCAGCCCGTTGCCCCCGCGCAAGGCCCATCTACAAACCCGATAGAGCCATTAATAAAAGTTCCCCAACCAACTCAACAGGAACAAAATCCAACTCCCCCAACTAATTTAGGCCAAGGAAATTTTTCTATTCCGCAACCCGAGCCAGAAATATTTTAATAGACTATGTACCCAACGCAAGAGGAAAAACAAAACTATCAAGATCAAAAACAAGAATCGAGACAAGGAATTATTAGCCGCGGAATAAACTCTGTCAACAATTTAAGAAACGCGAATAGATTGTTTTCAAATCCTATTGGCAGGATCGGCTCAAAGGTTGCTGTGCAAACAGCGCTAAGGGGCTTTGCTGTTTTTTTAATAGGACCGGGGCTTCCCATCCTAATAGCCATCGTTCTTGTTTCTGTACTTACGTTTATAATCGTCGGTTTTGGAGGGGCTCCCGCTTTAGAAACAGGCGTTCAAACTCTACCCAATCATTTACCAACCCAGAAACCAACTAGCCCTCCTGCTGCACCCTGATTGGCATTATCAGATGAAGAAAAGAGGAATCATCTATTTCTCTAAAAACTCCTGGATTAAGAGGTCCTGTCATTTCAAAAGATGCTTCGTCACTAGTTGCGTTTGAAAGAAAATCCAAAAGATATCTAGCGTTAAATGCGATGTCGTTTTCTTCACCCTCCGTTTTGGCGTCAACTTCAATTGTGTTGTTCCCAACAGATGGGGCGTTGGCCGAAACTACAATCTTGTCTTTTTTAATAGACAGCTTGACAATGCCGGCAGTTTGTCTGGCAAAAACATACCCCGCTTTAATTGCTCTTTGTAAATCTTCCCTTTGAAAAACGGTTTTTGTAGAAAAGTCTGTTGGTATTATTTTTTCATAAATTGGGAACTCTGCCTCTATAAGCCTCCCTACAAGAGTTGTGTCGGGCGTTGCAAAAACAATCTGATTTTTTTCCTCTGAAGCATAAACCATTATGTCCGCACCTTCTGCGTCTTTTTCCATCTGGATAAGCTCCCTAATAACCCGGGATGGAACAAGAAGGGAAACCTGATCTTTGTTTTTTGTTTTTTGGACATTTTTTAATGCGTGCTTTTTTAAAGAGAGCCTATATCCGTCTGTTGCAACCAGCAAAAAGCCCCCTTTTTCTTCTTTTATCAAAACCCCTGATAGGGCCGGTCTTTCTGAGTCGGGGCTTGCTGCAAAGACAATTTTTGAAAAATCTGAGGCCATGGTTTCTTTTTTTAAAGTTAAGGCCGCTTCTCCTTTTTCTTCGTATAGTTTTGGGAAGTCGTCGGCTGGGGCTGTTTGAAAAACCGTTCTCGTTTTGTCTCCTGTTAAAACCAGCCCTTCCCTATCTGTTTCAAGGGTTATTTTATCCAAAGGAATTGCTCCGGTTAATTCCGTGAATGTTTTTGCCGGTACCGTAACTGAGCCTTCTTTTTCTATTTTTGCCGGCACTTCTGTTATTATCCCTACGTCCAGGTCTGTTGCGCTTATGGTTAGTTTCCCCCTCTTAGCCTCTATCAAAAAATTGAGAAGTATCGGAAGCTGAGACCTTGTAGATATGGCGTGGTTTAGGAATAAAATTTTTTTTTGCAGATTCCCCGAAAGTAAAGAAACTCTCATTTTTTTCTATAGTTTTAAAATTTGTAGTTGTAGTAGTGTATATGGAAAAGTGGAAAAAAGCAAGAGGCATGGCTAAAATAATGTGGATAACCTGTGGGCAAACAATAGACATAGGGGTTGATAAGATTTACAAACCCCTCGTGTTTCCCTTATTGTTTTTTAATAAAGACTTTATCCCCATCATTTCCTCAGAAAATTTTTTGTTTGAAAGAAGCTTTTCTATTTTCCCAACCCCGTGCATGATGGTTGTGTGGTCTCGCCCTCCTAAAATATTTCCTATTTCTACATAGCTTAAGCTAAGGTCGTTTTTTAAAAGAAACATTGCAATATGCCTTGCCTTTACCAAAGAAGAGTCTCTTTTCGGGCCCTTTATTAATGTTTCCTTAATATTATAAAAGGAGCAGACGTTTTTAATAACCTCGTCAGGACGAAAAAAAAACTTATCTTCCGTCCCTTGTTGGTTAAAAGAGCTATCTACAAGTTCGGGCGTAATCTCTACTCCGCGATTGTTTGAAACAGTAATGGTTTTGAGAAGAAGTCCTTCTAGCTCTCTTGAGTCGTGTGCTTTTTCCGCAATCTTTTTTGCGCTGTCAATCGAAAGATCAATGTCATATTTTTTTGCCTTGATAAGAAGAATTGCACATCTTAGCTCAAAATCTGCAGCCTCTATATCTACGGTTAACCCCCCGGCAAACCTGGAAGATAACCTTTTTTCCAGTTTTTTTATCTCAGACGGAGGACGGTCCGAGGACAAAACAATCTGCGCACCCTCATCAATAAGAATATTAAAAGTGTGGAAAAGTTCTTCTTGGGCCCGATCTTTTCCCGCAAAAAACTGTACGTCATCTATAATTAAAAGGTCAATATTTCTGAATTTTCTTTTCATTCTTGCGGTATCGTTATTTCTTATTGCTTCGACAACTTCATTTGTAAATTCCTCACTTGTTGTGTAGATAATTTTTTTGTTGGGGTCGTTTCTGTAAACCTCATTTGCGATTGCCTGCATGATGTGTGTTTTCCCAACACCCACAGGGCCGTAAATAAAAAGAGGGTTATATGCGGTGCCTATTTTTTTTGCGACAGTTGTTGCCGAAACATAGGCAAGTTGATTGGTTGAAGAAACAGCAAGGGTTTGGAAGGTGTAGTCAGCCCTCACTCTCGGAAGGTGACCGATTGTTGCAGTTTTCTTTTCAGCAAACTCTAAAAGAGGAGCAATGCCAATCTTGTCTTTGGAGATATGATTAATAATTTTAGGAACAAATATTATTTTGATGTCCATGTTGGTATGTTTATCCACAGTTTTTTTAATAATTTGATAGAAGCGTTTTTGCAGAAGATCAATAATCATTGTTGAGGGGGCAGCAATTGAGGCCACTCCATCTTCCAAAGAAAGGAGTCCGGTTGGTTTAAAAAGAGTTAAAAAATTAGCGCGAGAAACCTCTGTCTCTATTTCCCCTAAGACTTTTTTCCACAAAATATTATTTTCGTCGCCCATGTAACATACAGTTAAACCATGTGGATAACTTTTTGTCAAGATAGAGAAAGTGGATACAACTGTGTCTTTTTTATGATATACTACTTGTTATGGAAAAATTCGTAACGCTAAAAAAAGTAAAACGAAAAAGAAAACATGGCTTTAGGCATCGAATGAGATCTCACAATGGACAGAAGGTTTTAAAAAGAAGAAGAACTAAGGGCAGATCGAAACCCTCAATTTAATCTTAGAAGATGTTTAAAAGAGAAAATCGTCTTGTGTCTGGAGTAAGATTTAACAATTCTTATAATTTCACTGTTCCCCAATTTGTTTTAAAAGCAAAAAAAAATGGGTTAACTTTAAATCGTTTTGGAATTGTTGTTTCAAAAAAGATTGACAAAAGAGCGGTTGGGAGAAACAGGATCAAGAGAATGTTGAGGGACATCTTAAGGGAATTAGATGGGAATATGATTCCCGGACATGATATACTCGTTATTACAAGAATTGGAGTTTTGGAAAAAACCAAAGAGGAAAACCAATCAATAATAAAAGAGGCGTTGGCAAAAGCAGGATTAATGAAAATGAGAAGCGAGAAATGAAAGATGAGTAAGGCTTTAATTTTAATTATCAATTTTTATCAAAGTTTTATTTCGGGTGTTTTTAAAAACATTTTAGGAATTGATAGAATGTGCAGATTTTCCCCCACTTGTTCAGAATACACAAAGCAAATGATAAAACAACATGGTTTTTTTGGAATTCTATTGGGTGTAAAAAGAATAGGAGCTTGTAGATGAATCCTTTTTCAGCAATCGGCGCAGTATTTGACACTTTTTTTATCGCCCCAATTATTAATGTAATGGTTTTTTTCATCCACGTATTTAATTATATTGGGATTCCGGGATCCTTAGGACTTTCAATCATAGCTTTAACAATTGTCATAAAGCTTTTGATTTGGCCTTTTATGACTGCTCAATTGCGCTCTACTAAAAAAATGTCAGATCTAAAGCCCCATCTAGATAAGCTTAAAGAAAAGCACAAGGGAGATAAACAAAAGTTTGCTACAGCTCAAATGGCGCTTTTTAAAGAACATGGGATAAACCCGGCTGCAGGATGTCTGCCTGCTTTAATTCAAATGCCTGTATTTATAGCGTTGTACCAGGTAATATTTGCTTTTTTTGATTCTAAATCCGGACTGACACGAATTAACGATCTTACCTATTCTTTTATACCGGATCTTGCGAAAATGCCAAGCCCGCAATTTTTAGGAATTAACCTTTCACACAGGCCTTCGGATTTTGGCCAAGACGGATGGGGGTTGCTTTTAATCCCAATTGTTACAGCGGCTTTGACATTTGTACAGTCGAAAATGATGGCTCCATCCCCCGTAAAGAAGTACCCATCAGATTCGCCACTGGAAAAAAAAGAAAAAGATACTAAGGGAGATATGGCAAGCAGTATGCAAAGCCAGATGTTGTATCTTATGCCTCTTATGATTGGGTTTTTCTCATGGCAATTTCCTGTCGGGCTAGCTCTGTATTGGAATACGTTTACTGTTTTTGGTATTATACAGCAATATAAAATTGCAGGATTAGGAGGACTAAGCACTTGGATAAAAAAGAAATAAAAATTATAAAAGATATTACAAAAAAGCTATTAGAGATGCTGGATGTTGATGGAGATTTCGAAATTCTGGAAATGCAAAATGGCAAAGGAGAAAAATCCGTAGAAATAGTTCTCAACACAAAAGATACAGGAGTAGTAATTGGATACCACGGAGATACTCTTGAGGGTTTGCAACTTGTCCTTTCATTGTGTGTTGCAAGAAAATTAGGACGCTTTGTTAGGATATCAATTGATGCCGGAGACTATAAGAAAAATAGAACGGATTGGTTAAAGACGCTGGCTTTAGAAACCAAAGAAAGGGTTTTAGCTGACGGCAAAGAAGCGGTAATTCCGGAACTAAAATCTTGGGAAAGAAGGGTCGTTCACTTATTGCTGGAAGGTGATGAAGAAGTTATTTCAGAATCCCAAGGCGAAGGCCGCGACAGGGTTCTGGTTGTCAAGCCAAAATCTAAATAATATTCAAAGGCTTCTTTTATATTCTCTTATTCTTTTCATTCCCACACAATTAGGTGTTCATTTTTGGCCGGATTTTGCTTTTATCAAAGGAGTTCGCATAGACTATCTCTCCCCCACCATGTATGCAACCGACACACTTATTTTGTTAATCTTCATTTTGTGGATTTTTAATAGAAGAAAATTTCTAATCAAACCCCAATTTCCAATTGTTATTTTTGCCTTGTGTTTAATAATCGGTATTGCTTTATCAAAAAGCCCCCAGGTCGGAATTTATGGAGCAATAAAAATCTTGGAATTTAGCTTTGTGGGATTTTACGTAGCTCAAGATACTAATAAATTAAAATTTGCAAACATACTATTAATGTTCTCAATTGGTATAGTTTTTGAATCCTTTCTTGCTTTTGCGCAATATATTAATCACGGATCCTTGCAGGGCATCTTTTATTTTTTTGGCGAGAGACTTTTTAATTCCAATACTCCGGGCATAGCAAATGCTTCCTTAGGAGGAGAATTATTTCTTCGTCCATATGGTACATTCTCCCACCCCAATGTACTCGCAGGGCATCTTATTATTGCGATGACGCTAATAGTAGCAAGCATTAAGTATAAAGTATTAAGTATGAAGGAAATCTTTCTTAAGTTGTCAGTTATAATCGGCACAGCTTCGCTCTTATTAACATTAAGCCGCATTGCAATTGTTTTGTGGTTTGTAATTTTGGGGATCTATATTTTCAGAAGATTCGTAAATCTTAAATCTTATATCATAATTCTTTCTCTGGGTTTGATTTTAGTTTTAGGTTTAACAACACCTTTAGGAACAAGATTTGCTAGCTTGAAATTGACAGACGAGTCAATTGTGCAAAGAGAAAGTCTTATTAAAAGTTCAATAGCAATGATTAGAGACAATCTTGTCTTTGGAGTAGGCTTAAATAACTTTTTAATAAATTTACCTGATTATCAAAAGGCGCATACTCCCCTATTTTACTTACAACCGGTTCATAATATTTTCTTATTAATATTTTCCGAAACAGGAATTATAGGTTTTTCCTTTTTCTTTTGGTTTTTAGTCCAAACATACAGAAGGATTAATTCTTCATTCATCATTTATCCTTTATCATTAATAATTATCTTGGGATTGTTTGACCATTACTTCTTGACCCTACAACAAGGACAATTATTGCTGACTTTTATTTTGGGATTATGTTGGTACAATAAGCCATTAAAATAGCTTTCATAATCCTCTGCCCCAATTTTATCCAAAAGAAATTATTTTCACAGATTTCTCAAAATAAGAACTTTTCCCGAAATCTGAAGTATGATAAGATTATTTAGATGACAAATACTTTAAATGTTTTTACAGATGGGGGAGCAAGAGGAAATCCCGGGCCCTCGGCAATCGGAGTTTGTATAGTAGATGGAAATCACAAAAAGATTGCTGGTTTTGGCAAACAAATTGGGATCGCAACTAATAATGTTGCGGAATACAAAGCTGTAATTGAGGCGCTTGACTGGATTATTGAAAATAAAAAAAGTTTGTCAGAAAATGCGAGAATTAATTTTTTTCTGGATTCAAAATTAATTTACTCTCAAATAATAGGAATTTTCAAAGTTAAAAATGCAGATCTTAGAAATTTACTTTTTGATGTTAGAGACAGAGAAACGAGAATAAATTTCCCAATCTATTATAAGCATATTCCCCGAGAGCAAAATACCAAAGCTGACGAATTCGTTAATGCCGCGCTTGACAATCAGTTACACCAAGTTTGACTTGGATACACTTCTAAGGAAATTTTTGATATAATAAGCTTATGAACTATTCATGGTATACGAATACAAAAAGTAAAAAATCTCCTGATGTTGTTCATCAAATTTTGGCCTATGGTAGTCTTTATGACATTCAATTTCTCAAAAAAACAATGGGAACCAAAAAATTAAAAGGTCTTTTTCTCGAATATCCTAAAAAAGTATATACAGCGCCTCTTTTCAATTTTATTAAAAACATTATTTTACAGATACACGCTTCTATTGATGAACAAAAATATCTTAAAAATTCACCCAGGCGTATTGGATAACAAAAGGCATAGCCTTTTAGACAAACTTTATCCATACGCAAAAGATTATATTTTGGGTGGCGGTACTGCGTTGGCATTAAGCCTTAATCATCGCAAATCATTCGACTTTGATTTTTTCGGCTCGAACCCAATTCCAAAAAATCTTCTTGAGAAACTTTCCAATACAATACCGATCGGTAATGTTGCTGTTGATAGCGCTGACGAGCTCACTTTTTTTACCAAAAACAAGATTAAGGTTACCTTTCTTTATTACCCTTTCGGCCATTCCTTTCCGAAAGAGACGCTGGAAAATGGATTAAAAGTATTTGGAATAAAAGACATTGCTATAAAAAAAGCATACACCATCGGAAGAAGAGGAGAATATAGAGATTACTTTGATCTCTACACGATACTTAAGAATAAGTATATGGATTTATCGGAGATTATAGCCTTTGTTAAAAAAGTGTATGGAAATGTTTTTGACGAGAAAATTTTCTTAACGCAACTAATTTATTTCGAAGATTTAAGGAATTTTGACATTATTCCCGCATCTTTGTCAAAGTTGCCGAAACCGGAAGAAATAAAACGTTTTTTTGAAAACCTGATAAAAAATTACGTGTAACAACCAGCCAGATCGCTTGACAAGTGATTTATAATCATACTATACAACAAACCTATGACAATGAAAGAAGCCTTGGATGCCGGCTCAAGACATCCAGAAACACCAGTTGAAATAAAACCATTTTCCAAAGATGCTCTTGAATTTTTAAAGGAAAAGGGGCTTTTGCATTACCGTCTTGACGGACAATCTCTTCGAGCTCAAAAATTAGCAGGCAGGCCCTTCTGGTATATATATATGATGGTAAAAGAAAGTTATCTTTACCTTCAATGCAAAGCGAGGTAGCTTTTCATCCCTCTCCAGATAAGTTTATCTTGCCAAAAAGTAACAGACTTACTTTATTTCAACAGCAATATATGATTAGTGAGTATTCTATTAAACTACAAATGGAGTTTGGTTCAGAGGAGATAAAAGCAATTATGGGAGATGCTCCTGATTATTCCCTACTCGCATTTCTACACTTAGATACAACAGGAAAATATTTATTTGGAGCAGAATATAGTTATCCCTATGTAAGGACAAAAACCGTAGGGCACTCTTCCCATGCAGCTATTGTTGGCTACTTCAGCGCTGCTTGGGGTTTGCGTGTCGGCGACTGGAATGCTCGCCTTGGCTTTGAACGTGTGCATGCGACACCTCTGGTAGTACCCGCTTAAAACTTAGCAATTTGGCCTTTTGGTTTTGGCTGGTGAATTCGGTGGCTGGACAATGTAGTTAAACTAACCTATACCCCTTCGCCCCGATCAAATCGGGGCTACGGAGGCATATACCAAATCTTTGCAAATTCAAAGCGGAGTGGTATAAAATAGATTTAATGAAATCTGCCCCAATTCTCATAATTGACAAAACAGGATTAATAGGCGAACCTCTTTCTCTTAAACTTTCCAAAGAATTTCCTGTTGTCTTGATTAGTAAATGGAAGAAGTTTCCGGTGATTACTGATAATAAATATTCCCACATTATATTTATTGCGGATGAGAATGGGAGCTTGGAATTTTTACCCCAAATAATCAAGAAGGCAAAAGGAATTAACTCAGGCTTCATTTTTGCACAGGATATGGCCTCAAAAGATATTTATGCAGAGAAAGTCCTTGGTTTATATTCCAGCTCAAAAGTAGTTTTATATGGGGATATTTTCGGCAATAAGTTAATTTTAAGAACGGAAAGTTTTAAGTCAGTCATAAATAAATTTATATATCAAGGAAAAATGTTTGGGAAAATCCAAATTCTGGGAGATGGTCTTAGGATGACACATCCAGTATTTATTAACGATGTTGTCGATGGGTTAATTGATCTTGTATTTGGCATGAATGACAAGCATTCTCTTTTTTATCTTTTCCCAAAGCATCCGGTCACTGAGCTTTCTTTAGCTCACATGATTCAAAAGGCCAATCCGCAAATTAATATAGATTTTATAAGGAGTGATCCAAGAAAGGGGATTGTCCATTTCCCTCAAAATGGTAAGTATCTGTTGGAAGACAAGTATGCACTTTCTAAAAAAATCAGAGCTATAGATATTTATGGAAATCCGCCGGCCGGCGCAACAAATGAGGGGAAAGAAAATACGCAGACAAAATATAAAGGAAAGAAAAGTTTTTCTTTAAAAATTTTATGGGTATTAATATTTTTATTTATTTCCCCGCTGATTTTTGCTCTGTTTTTTTCTTTTCTTGGCTTAAACACACTTTATCTTGCGAAAGAGGAAATAGATAGAGGAAACTTTATAAGAGCCAAGAGCTCGCTTCGTCTTTCCAACACATTTTTCTATGTTGGCAGGCAAGCGTCCAAGGCTTTACATTTTCAAGCAAAAATTATTGGACGAGAAAATAATTTAAAAAGATTCTCGCAGAACTTAGAATTAGGACATAAAATATCTCAAGGGGTTTTGTATGCATTTGATTCAGAAATTTATTTTTCTAAAATTTTCTCAGGCAAAAGCGATAATCCGGTAGATGATTTTTCGAAGTGGCAGAATTATCTGAAAAGTTCAATTGTTATTCTTGAAAAAATAAAAGCTGAGGGAAAAGTTTCCGACTCTTTTTTGCAAAAGCTAGAAGTAGTAGATCCTTTCATTAAACTTCTGTCTAATGCTTCGGATGTTCTGCCAAATATTGTTGGAATAGAAGGTCAGAGAACTTATTTGGTGCTTTTTCAAAACAATATGGAGTTAAGACCTGGAGGAGGTTTTATTGGGTCCTACGGAATTTTGAAAATAAACTTGGGTAAAATTACTGAATTTACAATTCATGATGTATATGATGCGGACGGGCAATTAAAAGGGCATCTAGAGCCACCCTTTGCAATAAGAAGGTATCTTCCATCGGCCCATTGGTATATGAGAGACGGTAATTTTGACATAGATTTTGTAAAAGCCGCATCAGCTTCTTCTAACTTTTTATATGTTGAAACAGGAGTTAAGAGTGATGGAGTAATTGGTGTAGATGTGAGTTTTGTCAAAAACATTCTTCACGCAATAGGTCCTGTATACGTGCCGGATTATAAAGAAAATGTTGATGAAAATAATCTTTATATTATTACACAGTCGCATGCGGAAAAAAACTTTTTTCCGGGTTCAACACAGAAAAAGGATTTTCTAAGATCTTTATACAGGGCAATAATGGACAAGATTTCGCAGCATAATGTGCCGTATCTTTCAGTAGCTCAAGCGATATCTGATTCTTTAGTTCAGAAACACTTACTATTTGCATTCAATGATAATACACAGAATATTTTTACTGTGAATGGTTGGTCTTCCTCTCTTTGGGACGAAAGAATAGATGATGAAAAATCAGTTAATGATTTTTTGGGTATTATTGAGGCAAATTTGGGAGTTAACAAAGTTAATTATTTTATTTCAAGAAAAATTGATCATAAAGTTGCAATAGAGGACAATGGAAGCATTTCGGAAGAATTAAATATTAGTTATAAAAATGCAAGTACATCTTGGCCAGGCGGAGGTTACAAAAACTATCTTAGAATCATTTTGCCAGAAGACGCAAACATATCTGAAATATCAATTCAGAATGTTTCTCAGGTTTTAATTGATGCAATTACTGACCCCTTAATTTATGAAGCAAAAGATTTTAAGCCGCCACCAGGTCTTGAAGTAGAAAAAGTGAATGATGGTAATAAAACAATCTATGGATTTATTGTTAATATTCCAGTGGGAGAGATAATAAAAATAAAGATAAAGTACGCGCTTAAAAATAATGTTTCAAATTTAAATAATTTTTCATATAATCTTAAATTATTTAAACAGCCGGGAATCGACAACCTGCCTTATTCTTTTTCTCTTGAGTTTCCTAATAGCTTTAATGTTATTGAAGGGACAACATCTTATTCAAAGAAAATAGTCAGGGATGAAAATCTAATTGTCGGATTTGCTAAAAAATAGCGAAGTAGTATAAAATAGAGCATCTATGGAAAACGGAGTAATTGAGGCAGTTTATCCGATTTCGTTTAGGAAGAATGATGCCGTGGAATTAGGTCAGCATCTTAAGAACCGCAATTCAGTTGTATTAATTGGAATGAAACGGGTTGGAATTAGCAACTTTCTTCGCTTTTTCCTCAATCATAAAGGAATTGCGAAAACTTATATAAAAGACGGTAATTCGCATCTATTTATTCCTGTTGATTTAAATGATCTTGTTGAAAGGGAAGTTTTTCCTTTTTGGATACTTACTCTTAAGAGAATTTATGATGTTGTTGAGAATTCAACCTTGGGAAAACCAACAAAGAAATACGTGGAAAGATTATTTTTGGACAGCATGCAGTCCAAGGACACTTTTTTGACAATAGAAAGTATTAAAAAAAGTCTAGCTAAAATCACACAAGAAAATGTGCTGCCTACAATATTTTTTATACGATTCGATAGACTAAGAGAAGTTGTTACCCCAGAGCTTTTCGGAAATCTTCAAGGACTCAAAGATGCTGCGAATCGTAAAGTTTCATATGTTTTCACAAGCTTTAGAGGACTAACAGATTTGGCTCCGCAGGTTTTTACAAAATCTTCTATTTCTCTTTTTGCCCAAAATATGTATATTCATCCAGCTGAAAAAAAGGACACAAAAATAATTTATGATACATATAAGGCGAGAGTAAAACTATCCCTTTCGCCAATTCTGGAAACTGTTCTTTTTGAGGTTGTTGATGGATATGTTCAATATCTTCAGCTGGCTCTTATTTCTTTTCATGAATCAGGAACTAAAGTTAAAAACAAGCAAGAACTTTTTGATTTCTTATCCAATGACGAAAGAATCATACTACAGTCAGAAGAACTTTGGGAAAGCCTAGTGGGATCGGAGCAAAATGTTTTACTTAAAATAGAGAAAAGTCAGAAAATAACGAGTGAGGAAAGAAGAACTGCTTCTTATCTGTGGGATAGCGGATTTGTAATTGGGGATGTAGTTTTTAGTCTGCTTTTCAGCCATTATCTGAAACAAAGACAAATTACAAAAAGAGTTACATCAAGCGTAGAGCTTAGCAAAAAAGAACATTTACTTTTCACTTTTCTTAAAAGTAAAATCGGAATTATTTGCGAGAGAGAAGAAATTATTCAGGCAGTCTGGCCTGAGGTTGAAGAATTTGGAGTTTCCGATTGGGCAATTGACAGATTAGTCGCAAGATTAAGGGTTAAGCTAAAATCGCAAAATGCCAAATTTGAAATCCAGACAGTCAAGACCAGGGGGTATAAAATGGTAGAGTTTAGGGAATAACTCGTTAATTCCTCGGGAATCATGAAAAGGTTTTTAGTTATTTACGAATTTGTGAAGAATAGAAGAGGCAAGAGTCTGGTAGGGTATGCCTTCTTCTGCTGCTTTAATCTTAAGCTTGTGAACGACTTTCTCCGAAAGACGAAGATTAATGTTCTTTGTCTTTTTCAAGGTATTTCTCGCAATTTCCTGTAGTCGTTTTTTTTCTTGTTCAAAATTCTTCACTCTTACATATTTACCATCTTCAAAGTCTTTCAGAATCTGCTCTTCTTCTTTGTCAAGTATAATGTGTTTCATTTATCCTCCTTTCTTAAGTATTTTTTAGTTGCTTTCCTGTTTGGTATTATGGTTTTAAAAAAGATTTTTTCTTTATCCTCTACGAACGGAACTACATAGGCATAATCTTTTATCTCTACTACTATAATTTTCTGACCAGGATATTTTTTTTGACTGGGATGGTTGCCTCTATGCAGTACTCTTTCTGCGTTTATGGCATTTATTACATCCTCGAATGAAACATCTCTTTCTTTTTTCAGCTTCTGATTCTTCTCTTTATCCCAATCAAAATACTTCACGGTTTATTCTATGACAAAACATACTATTTGTCAATATGGTTACGCACGCTGAAAAATTTGACATTTAGATTATGGTTGTGATATAAAATAGTCCTATGTCAGTTGAAAACCGAGCACTTCCTTCAGAAGCAAGATTTGAAATCCCAGAGGTAAATGAAGAACTATATACATTAACCCTTGAAGCCTTAGCAAAAGAAGGTTATACTTTTGTTACTCCTATTAAGCCATTAGCGATTAACCATATTCTTTTTACAGACAAAGAAATAGAAGCTCTTTTTGGCGATGTTAATATCGCCGAAGCATTGCGTAATACTGTTTCCTTGCAAATGAAAGTTGCCATTAATCCTAATAGTATATTAGTAGAAAATAGCAACAATTTAGGAGCTGCTGGTCAAGACTATCTGATTGGGGAGAGGGAATTTGCACTTAAAGGAAAATTGCCATTTGAAGTAAGACATGCCATCAGTATGAGTATTCTGAATGCTTCAGCTACAGCACAGTTGGACTTTGAATATAGACATGTAACAGGAAAGTTGCTGTTATTACCAGATCAATTTGTCCGTACAAGTGAGCAGAATCTCATTGTTGGCAGGCCTTCTTATGAGAACGATAATCTTGTTCCTGATCCGTCCCCCCTTCACATTTTTAGCTGGCCTCGCAACTTTGCTGATCGCGATGTATTTGTTATTCAGGCGGTAGTGCTTCCTCGAAAAATGGCTACTTTAACTCCTTGAATCTTTAGAAAAGCCTCTTTTCCTGAATTGTGGTCTCAATACAGCTGTGTTAGAATGAGTCACGAATTTATTATAGCGTGAATCATGCCCCGAAATGCCCTAAGTCCACGTAATATTGGCAAAATACCGTGAATTTGCAGCAGTTAAGCTCCTATTAGTGTAAAGCCAAATATTTTTTGAAGCTGAGCAAATCCGGTGTCAAAAGAAAGAAGATCGGTTATTCCCCCCTTCTTCATAGCAGCCAAAATACTAGCGTCTACATAGCTGAAATTTTTATCCTTGATAGATTGGAAAATTGTCCAAGTCTCATCTTCTAGTTTTCGATCAATCCAAAAAACCTCGTACTGTTTATTGGTAAACATATATTCTCTAAAAAGAATAGAATTTTTTTTGGAAGTCCGTTGCGAGATTATCGTATAACATTCAAGAAGTATGAAATTGGAAATTGCAAATGAGGATTCTCTTAATAATCCTATTGCTTTTTTTGATTTCTCGTGAAGGGAGTCTTTATTATTAAATAATCCGCATAAGACATTGGCATCTATAAAAACAATTTCATTCATCTGTATACAAACTCATCTATCCTTTGAGAAAGATCTTTAGGACCATTTACTTTAAGTTTTTCTCCAAGCCTAGCAAGGCCTAAAAGTGTCTCTGCGGCACTTTTTTGTTTTACCTTTTTTTTCTTCTTCACACTTTTTTCCACTTTCTCACGGATAACACTCGCCAAGGTTGTTTTCTTGTATTTGGCCTCTTCTCTGAGTATCTCTAAAATTTCCGGTTCAAAATAGACTTGGGTTCGGTGCATCATACTTCGATTACCTCAGCATGACCCTGAGCTTGTCGAAGGGTCATATGCTGTATACAGCATACTCTTCTTTTTCATTTATGTCAATATGATAAAATGAATTCGTGGATCCCGTTAGAAAATTTCTTCTTACACCAGATTATTTATATTTTAGTTATAATATGTTAAGGAGGGTTTTCTAACGGGATGGATAAAGTTTATAGTCACAAAGATGTTGAGGAGAGAATTTATAAAGAATGGGAGAATTCAGGATATTTTAAGCCGGAAATAAATCCGCAAGGCAAACCTTACTCAATAATTTTGCCGCCTCCAAATGCAAATGGAGCGCTTCATTTTGGCCACGCAATGTTTGCTATTGAAGATATTTTAGTGCGTTTCCACAGGATGAAAGGGGAAGCTGCGCTTTGGCTTCCTGGAACTGATCACGCGGGAATAGAAACTCAATTTGTTTTTGAGAAAAGATTAAAAAATCAGGGAAAGTCCCGCTTGGATTTTGACAGAGAAACTCTTTACAAAATGATTGAAGAATACGTGAATGAACACAGGGGAGGAATAGAGAGTCAATTGAGAACCCTTGGTTTTTCCTTAGATTGGTCTAGGGCGAAATACACTCTTGATCCGGATATTGTAAAACTTGTACATAAAACATTCAAAAAAATGTATGATGATGGATTGGTTTACCGCGATTATCGGCTGGTTAATTATTGCACGTTTGATGGAACTTCATTCTCGGATTTAGAAATAGTTCATGAGGAAAGAATTAGCCCGCTTTATTATATAAAATACGGACCTTTGGTTCTGGCAACAACCCGTCCTGAGACAAAGTTCGGAGATACTGGAGTAGCTGTTCATCCTCAGGACAAGCGTTATCAAAAATATATTGGCCGGCAAATTGAAATAGAAACAGTGTTAGGAAAAGCAAAAATAAAAGTAATTGGAGATGAGTCAGTTGATCAGAAATTTGGAACAGGAGTTGTAAAAATAACTCCTGCTCATGATTTTAATGATTTTGAAGTTGCAAAGCGCCACAATCTGCCATTAAAACAAGTTATTGGATTTGATGGAAAAATGAATCGTTTTGCAGGTAAATTTGAAGGTTTGTATGTTAGGCAGGCAAGAAAGGCTGTGGTTGAAGAGATGCAGAAAAAGGGATTAATAGAGAAAATAGACGAGAATTATAAAAACAGAATAGGAGTTTGCTATAAATGCAAAAATGTGCTGCAGCCTTTGCCTTTGGAACAATGGTTTGTAAAAGTAAAACCCTTGAGCCAAAAAGCAATACAGGCAGTTAAAGATGGGAAAATTAAAATTACTCCTTCGAATTTTGAAAAACAATATTTTTTATGGCTTGAAAATTTGAGAGATTGGAATATTTCAAGGCAAATTGTTTGGGGAATTCAAATTCCTGCATGGAAGTGCCAGAAGTCGGAAATCAGAAGTGGGAAATCAGAGCCTAAACCATCCGAACTCCGAACTCCGATATCTGACAATGGGCATTGGACTGTCACTGATGGTGCTAAACCAAAGAAGTGCCTGCAGTGTGACTCAGCCAATTTAGAACAAGATCAGGATACACTTGACACTTGGTTTTCATCTTCTCAGTGGCCATTCGCTGCACTCAGGGCAAGCCCTTACAATGGGGATTTTGAAAAGTTTTACCCAACTTCTGTTATGGAAACAGGATACGACCTTCTGAAAGCTTGGGTTTCACGAATGGTTATGATGGGTATTTATGTAACGGGAAAAGTTCCGTTTAATAATGTATTATTCCATGGGCTGGTTAACGATCCTTATGGAAAAAAAATGAGCAAGTCCAAAGGGAATGTTGTCAATCCATTGGAATTGGTTGAACAATATGGTGCAGATGCGGTTCGTTTTGCCTTAATTTATGGCAACGCAACCGGTAATGATCAAGCCTTATCCTATCCCAAGCTTGATGCAGCAAGAAAATTTACAAATAAGTTGTGGAATATGGGGCGGTTTATTGAGATGAAGAATGTATCAAGTAGTAAGTATCAAGTAGTAAGTATTGAGGAATTGAAAAAGAAAGCTAAACATAAAAATGATAAAGCGATGATTGAAAAGGTGAGCGAATTAATAGGAAAAGTTACGAATGATTTAGATAAATATAATTTTAACTACGCTGCTGAAGGGCTTTACGATTTCGTTTGGCACGAATTTGCAGATAAATATATTGAGGATATTAAAAATAGGATTAATCCTGATTCATACATAATACTTAATACATTATACTTAATACTTTTAAAGCTTCTTCATCCTTTTATGCCTTTTGTGACCGAGGAAATCTACCAGAGACTTAAATTTGGTAAATCCATAATGGTTGAAACCTGGCCAAAATAAATTCAAAATTCAAAATGCAAAGTTCAAAATTAACTTTTCACTTTTAACTTTAAAGTTTTAATTACATAGTATGTCTCCAAAACGTTTTTTTAAAAAAACTCAGAAAAATACACCAGGTAAGGAAAAGAAGAATCAATCCCCGAGTAATTCCCGAACTATTCCCGCACCATTCAAATTCTCTTTCCCTAAATTCAACTCCGCATTACTGTTAAAAATTTACAGAGGAAGCCTAAAATTATTTATCGCGCTTATTTTTTTATTGGCAGTAGTAACTGTTGGAATGGATTTAGACACAAATCTTAAAGCAAAGAAATCTCTTGATTTGGAAAGAGAAAAATTAACAAGTGAACTTTTGTTTTGGGAATCTGTCATTGAAGAAAGGAAAAATTATAGAGATGCATATTTTCAGGCATCCATTTTGCAATATAGACTAGGGAATACGTCAAAGGCCAAAATGTATGTAGAAAAAGGTTTGTCTTTGGATCCAAATTCAAAAGATGGTAGAAAATTGGAAGAATTTCTTGTGAATAAGTAGGTTATTTCTTTGGTGCTTCTGCTTTGGCTTCCGGTTTTGCAGCGGCAGGTTTTGCTTGCCCTGAGCCTGTGGAAGGGGTTTCTCCCTCTGTCTTTGGTGCGCCCTCGGCTGCGGGAGCAGCTCCTTCTGTTATTGCACCTTCCGCAGGAACTGCAGCTTTTAGTGCTTGTGCCGCTGCAGCCTCAGCTGCCGCTTGTTCTGCAGCTTCTTTACTGATAAGAGATCCAATCTTGGCTACAACTTGTCCTGCGTCTGTCAAAATGGTTACGCCGGTTGGAGCTTTTATTTCACCAACTGTAATTTGTGCATCCAATTCTGCGAGAGGCTCAACATTTACCTCTATCTTGTCAGGAAGATCTGTTGGGAGTGCTTCGATTTCGACTTCAGCAAGAGGCTGTAGTAAAAGTCCAAGTTTTTCCGAGACCGCTTTTGGCTCTCCAATTGCGACAATTTTGACCATGGTTGTAACTTTTTCTTTAAGATTAACTTGGAAAAAATCCGCATGAAGAAGCTGATGATTATAATAATCTTGCTGAACATTGTGAATAAGAGACGGCCTTACAGTTCCGTCGACCTCAACATCTACAATTCCTGTAACGCCTGCTTCTTTATAAACTTTTTCAAACTCTTTGTAGGGGACTTGTAAAGACAGAGATTTTACACCTTTTCCATAAATGTTGGCTGGTAAAAAGCCTTCTTTTCGAAGTTTTTTTACTTTTTTTCCAACAATTTTTCGAGGTTCGACTTTAAGGCTAAAACGCTTCATAATTTGTTATTTTACCGTATTTGGGATATTAATACAACTGTTAATGCTATAATCATTTTGATTTTATGAAAATTTTGGGAATTGATCCGGGGATTGCAAGATGCGGATGGGGAATCGTTGAAGTGCAAAATGCAAAGTGCAAAGTGCAAAATTATGGATGTGCGGAAACGAAAGTGAATATTCCCGTAGAAAAAAGATTGCTTACGGTTTATAAGGCAATTACAGAATTAATAAAAAAACACAAGCCGGATGTTTTGGCAATCGAGGAGTTATTTTTCAATACTAATGCGAAAACAGCATTGATTGTCGGACAGGCAAGAGGAGTAGTGCTTTTGGCTGCGGCAAATTTTGGTCTTAAAACTGCAATTTATACGCCCTTACAAGTAAAAATGGCAATAACCGGTTATGGAAGGGCGGAAAAAGCGCAAATTGGACAAATGGTTAAAGTTTTATTAAAACTTCCGGAAATTCCCAAGCCTGATGATGTTGCAGATGCTTTAGCAGTCGCCCTCACCCACGCTTTTACAAATAAAAAATTAAGATGAAGAAAAAAGGCAATACTGTTTTGGTTATTGATGGGGGAGGAAGAGGGGCAGTCTTGGTACATAAATATTCCCAAAGTCCGCACGTTTCAAAAATAATTGTTATTCCGGGGAATGATTTAATGAAAATTAATTCCCAAAAACCTGTTAAAATTTTCCCAAATTTAAAAACAACAAGCCTTAAGGAAATTCTGAAAATCTCTAAAAAAGAAAAAGTAGACTTAGCTGATGTTGCTCAAGATAATGCAGTAGAAACAGGTCTTGTTGATAAGCTAACGAAAGAAAAATTTAATGTTGTAGGCCCGACACATGCGGCAGGACAAATAGAATGGGATAAGGCTTGGGCTCGGGAGTTTATGAAGAAGTATAAAATCCCGTCTCCTGATTATCATATATTTAATTCCCAAAAAAAAGCAATAAATTTTATAAATAAAAATCCCTCTAAACGATTTTTTATTAAAGCATCAGGTCTTGCTGAAGGAAAAGGTGCAATCCCTGCAGAGAATGCAAAGGAAGCTATTAAAGCAATTAAGCAAATGGATAGATTTGGAAAATCAGGAGAGACTTTTGTTATTGAGGAATGGCTTGTAGGGGAAGAGTTTTCCATGTTTGCAATAACAGACGGTAGCACATTCCAGATATTAGGATGTGCGGAAGACTACAAAAGATTATATGACCGCGACTTAGGACCAAATACCGGTGGAATTGGCTGTATTACACCAACATCTGTTGTGAATAAAAAAATTTATAAACAGGGAGAATTAATATTCAAAAAAACAGTTTTGGGCTTAGCTTCTGAAAAGCGCCCATATAAAGGTGTTTTATATTTGGGAGGAATGGTTGTGGAAGGTAAGGTTTTTGTTATTGAATTTAATGCGCGATGGGGCGATCCGGAAGCAGAAGTTCTCGTGCCGGGTATAGAAAATGACTTTTTTGAACTTTCAATGAATGTAGCGCAAGGCAATCTAAGAAATTTCAAGATTATAGTTGATGGTAAGTCACGAGTTGCAGTTACAGGGTCGCTTCGTCCGGGAGCAATAAATAAAAAAAGAGAACTGTTTGGTATAGAAAAAGCACTCAGGCTTAAGGGGATAACTTTATACGGTGCGAGGGTGACCAAAGACAAAGATAAATATTTTGTTTCATCAGGAAGATTATTTCATGTGGTGGGAGAAGGAAAAGCTGTTATTGAAGCGCGGAAACGTGCGTATGATGCAATGTTTTTATTAAGCATTGAAGGCAATAATCTTCATTTTAGAACAGATATTGGGTGGAGAGACGTAAAGAGATTAAGAAAATAATTTCTTAGATTTTGCCGCGTTTTGCCTCTTGACAGATAGATACAAAACCCATACAATCATTGTATGCAAACACGAACCTTGAACATATCTTTGCCAAAAGAGATGGTGAAAAAAATTGATGAGTTCGCAGAAAATGAGTATCGTAGCCGGAGCGAGCTTATTCGTGAAGCGCTAAGAATTTATATGCAAAGGATGAAAGATTGGAATAAAATTTTTAGGGCTGGAAGAGAAACTGCAAAAAGAATGGGAATCAGGAGCGAAAAGCAGATAGACGACATTGTATATGAATTTCGCCACGGGAGAAAACCTCATTAGGGTAGTCCTTGATACAAATGTTTTGGTTTCTGCAATACTTTTTGGCGGTAAACCATATAGAATTCTGAGATTAGCGCTTGAAGAGAAAATTATTTGCGCGATTTCACCCTCTTTAATTACCGAAATTAGAGAAGTCTTTAGCAAAAAGTTTCCTTTGAAGGAAGAAGCCTTTCAATTAACCCTTAAAAATATAGAAGTAATTTTTAAAATAGTCCAGCCAGGAAAAATAATATACGCCTCGCGAGATAAGGATGATAATCGGGTTTTGGAAGCAGCAGCGGAAGGAGATTGCAAATATATTGTTACCGGAGATGAAGATTTGCTACAGTTAAAAATTTATAGAGGCATTAAGATTGTAACTCCCGGGGAATTTTTAGAAGATTTTGAGAATTAGACTTCTCCGCGTTCTTTTTTGCGCTGTTGTGGGGTTTCGTCTGGACGTTTGTAATCGTCTTCAAGCCTATAGGTTGTGCCCATTTCAGGTGTTGATACCTCAATAATATCGCAATCCGTAATTCCAACCAGCCTGTGTCTTTGTCCTGTAGCGCAAGTATATCCTTTGCCTTTTTCCATTTCTGTTTCAACAAGTTCTCCTTTATTATTGTCCCAAATAATTTTTCCCCGGCCGCTCATAAGGAAGAAGCTTTCTCTTTTTTGATCATGAATTTGAAGAGATAAGCGAGCGCCTGCATTTACATGTTCAATCTTGCCCATGTAGGGAAGATTTTCCGCTACCCAGTGGAGTTCATACCCCCATGGTTTTTCCACTCTTTTTACATAAGAATCATTAGTAAATGATGATTTGTCAAATTGTTTTGGATCAAAATTCATACATTCGGCTACGCTCAGTATCTATAATAGACAATCCTTGTGCTATAATCAAGACGAAATGATAGGGCATTTGAGCGGAGTTGTATTTTTCAAAGAAGCAAATTCTATTATTCTTGATGTTAAAGGAGTTGGATACAAAGTTTTGGCTGCAATCGACGTTTTGTCAAAAGCGATTAAAGGGGAACTACTGGAACTTTTCATTTATACTCATGTCAGAGAAGACAATATTTCCCTTTTTGGTTTTCTGGAAGCTTTGGATTTGAAACTTTTCGAGAATCTAATTGGAGTTTCAGGTATAGGCCCCAAGACTGCAATGCATATTTTTTCAGTTGGCAATAGAGGCGAAATAATGTCTGCGATTACAAAAGGAGACGTTGATTTTTTTACTTCTGTTCCAAGACTGGGACGAAAAAACGCGCAGAAAATAATAATTGAGTTAAAAAATAAATTTGGCGGAATAGGGGATCTTGATTTAAGCGGAGATGATATGTCTGGAAGCGAAGAAGCAGTAGCTGCATTGAAAGGCTTTGGATTTACGAGCAAAGAAATTCATGATGCGATAAGAGCTGTTAAGAAAAAAGGGCAAAAAATTACAGAAACAATTAAATTGGCGCTAAAATACCTTGGGAAATAAAATTAACCTAATTGATCTAATTAGCCTAATTTCTAAAGAATTCCCAATCACCAATTGGGATTTGGAATTTGATTAGGTCAATTAGAAATTAGAGTAATTAAAAATTTGAATTATGGTAAATAATAAAACAAAACAAAAAAGTAATTTAGTCGAACAAGTTAATCCTGAAGAAGAGGCGTTGTTTACTTCTCTTCGGGTAAAACAGTGGAATGAGTTTCACGGACAATCCTCAATAAAAGAGTCTTTGAAAATTACAATAACCGCATCATTGAGGCGAAAAGAAGCAATAGAGCATATTCTTTTGTATGGTCCTCCGGGGCTTGGTAAAACAACTCTGTCTCATTTAATTGCAAAAGAAATGGGATCAAATATTAGAGTGACATCCGGGCCAGCAATTGAAAGGGCAGGAGATTTGGCTTCAATTTTAACCAATCTTGAAAAAGGAGACATATTGTTTATTGACGAAATTCACAGGCTTAATAAAGTAGTTGAGGAGACGCTGTATCCTGCGATGGAAGACTATGCGCTCGATATTATTATTGGTAAAGGGCCTTCTGCCCGGACTTTAAGATTGGATCTTCCGCAATTTACAATTATTGGAGCAACAACAAGAATTGGATTAATGTCAGCGCCCCTTCGAGACAGGTTTGGTCTTGTCCACAGGCTTAATTTTTACATGCCACAAGAACTTGAAACAATAATTTCAAATGCGGCGAAAAAATTAAAAGTGAAAGTTGATCGAGAAAGCATAAAAGAAATTGCAAAAAGAGCCAGAGGAACTCCAAGAGTCGCTCTGAAACTTCTGAAAAGAGCAAGAGACTATGCGCAAGTTAAAGCAGGCGGGGATATCGATAAAGTTAATATTGTCCAGGCTTTGGATTTGCTGGGAGTTGATCCATTTGGACTGGACTCTTTGGACAGGAGATATTTAAAAAATATTATTGAAAAACATAGCGGAGGACCAGTTGGAGTAGAAACCATTGCCGCATCCATTTCTGAAGATATAGGAACAGTTGAGGAAGTAGTAGAACCTTATTTACTTCAGCTTGGATTTATAAAAAGAACCAAATCCGGCCGAGTCGCAACCAAACACGCCTACGAACATTTAGGCAAAAAATTCGTTGATGCGCCAGCTGGCGCAAAAAACCAGCAAAAATTAATTTAAAATTCAAAGATCATAGTTTTCTTTCGCTTACGATTTTACCCCTTTTCATTTTTATTATCTTGCTGGAAGTAACTCTAAGGAGTGAATTTTTGACTGAATCGCTATTGATAATGGTAAGTAATTTTTTACAAATTTTATTTATGTTTTTAGGAGTTGCCGATCCGGCAGAAATAACTATGACCCCAGGATGTGCATTCAGATTAACCTGTTCGTAAGAAATGAAATCTCGATCTAGCGTAATAAGAGCTCTTTTTAATTTTTTGCTCTCTTTAAGATGTAAGCGATCTGATTTATGAACGAGTTTTCTGTCAAAAGCATGAATAATAGAATATCCAAAAGATTTTAATTCCATTACGGCCGTAACAGGGAAACACTCGTCGGCGTAGAGCTGTATGCGGGATTTTTTAGAGGGCATAACGGGCAGTAAATTCTCGCGTCTTGATTTCGTCTAAGGCTTTTCCTACATCTTTTTTCTTTATCCAAGGATAAGATGCGAGAAAATCAGAAACAGAATAACCTTCCTTTATATAATCTAAAAGATAAGCAATTGGAATTCTGCTTTTTGGAATTAAATTGGCTTTTGCAAGCGTAGATTCTTTTGTAAGTGTAGGTTTTTTCATAAACTAGGAAATTAAGATAATTGGATTATACACCAAATTTCGCCCTAAGACAAAAAAAGCTTGATTTACAAGCATTTCTAACTATTGACAAGCTGCTGACGGCAAAAACCAGCAAAAACTGCTTTAAAATCCGAGTCTAAAGATTTTTTGGAAGAAGGGGTTGAAGGTTATAACCGCTTGAAGGATAAAAGTAAATAGCACTCCCAGAATAAGAAATTTGTTGAGCCTCAACATCAGTCTTCCCCTAACTATAAAAGCAAGAATCATGTGCGAGGCAATAAGAGCATTAAATATTATAGTTCTGGCAAGAGTTTCAGATGATCCATTTTCAAGAAGAGTATTAAATACAAAAAGCAAAATAAGAGATATAGAAAACCCAATTACCAAAATAAATATCAGACGCCCGTCGTTTAGGATCGGAGCATTAGGATTTCTCGGTTTTCTGCTAAGAACACTATGGTCTTTATTGTCTGATGCAAGTGCCAGTGCGGGTAGACCATCTGTAACCAAGTTGATCCAAAGTATCTGAGTTGGGAAAAATGGGTTAGGCATCCCCAAAATACTTGCGAAAACAACAAGGGAAAGCTCAGACAGATTGCTGGTCAGAAGATAAGTAATTGCTTTTAAAATATTGTTATAAATTGTTCTTCCTTCCTCAACTGCAGACACAACTGTTGAGAAATTATCATCAACTAACACAATGTCGCTTGCTTCTTTAGCAACATCAGTTCCTGATTCTCCCATTGCCAATCCTACATCTGCGCGTTTTAATGCCAAAGCATCATTAACTCCGTCTCCGGTAACGCCAACTACATAACCCATTTTTTTAAGTACTGTTACCAGTCTTAATTTATCCTCAGGTTTTGTACGAGCAAAAATTCTGGTTTTGAGAATTATTTTTTCGAGTTCTTCATTTGTCATTTTATCTATTTCCTCACCTGTTACAATGTCATCGCCCTCTTCCAAAAGTCCAATTTCTTGAGCAATTGCTGATGCAGTTAAAACATTGTCTCCGGTTACCATAATTGTTTGAATTCCAGCTTTTTTGGATTCTTCAACTGCTTTTCTGGCTTCAGGTCGGGGCGGATCGTAGATTCCGACAATCCCAAGAAAAGTTAAGTTTTTTTCCGCATCTTCTCTTGCGATATGAAGAGAATGATGGTCTGAAGTTCTAGCTGCAAATCCAATAACCCGAAGTCCTTCTCTTGCGTAAGCCTGATAGAGTCTGATAACCTTATCTTTTTCTTTTTTAGAGATTTTGCTTTTGGACAAAACAACTTCAGGGGCGCCTCTTACAAAAATATGCTTTGCATTTTGTTTGTTGACCCAAATGGTTGTTACGGTTGATTTTTGCGGATCAAAAGAATATTCTTCCAAAATTGCGCCTTCTTTTTTCAACATCTGAAGATCTTGTTTCTGCTCTTTTGCAAAAAGTAAGAGCGCTCCGTCTGTTTTGTCGCCAACAATATCGGGTTTTTTCCCGATGGTAGTTTCCATTCTGGATCCCGCAAGCGGCGAGACTCCCGCCTTATCAATAAGAGAAGCAGTATTTCCCAAGACACACGCTTTTAAAAGAGGAGCTAAATAGTCCGGCTTTAATGTTTGGAATTTTTTAACCCGCATTACGTTTTGTGTTAAAGTACCTGTTTTATCAGTTATGATTATCTGGACTGCGCCCAGCGTTTCAATAGACTGCATGCGCCGAACTATTGCTTTTCTTTTTGCCATTTTTGAAGTTCCGATTGCAAGAGCAATTGTGACTACAGCAGGTAGTCCTTCTGGGATTGCGGCAATTCCAATGCTAACCGCAATTAAGAGTAGCGACACAAATTCTTTTCCCTGAAAAATTCCCAGAGGAATAATCAGGGCGGCTACAAAAAGAATAACAACAGATAAAGTTTTTGCAAGGCCGTCCAGTCGTTTCTGAAGAGGTGTTTTGTCTGGTGCTACTCCAGCTAGTGTCTGAGCAATTTGTCCAAAACGAGTCTGATTTCCTGTGGTTTCGATAATTATCCGGGAAGACCCTTTTGTTATTAATGTGCCTGAGAACACGGATTCACCACGGTTTTTAATAATAGACAAAGACTCTCCTGTTAATATGGATTCATCAACCTCTAAAAATTTATCTGTAATAATTTTTCCATCAGCAGGAATTCTATCTCCTTCGGCAACTTGAACAACATCTCCTGGAACTAAATACGCTGCGTCTAGTTGAATTTCTTTTCCATCTCTAACAACTCTTACAACAGATTTTACATAAGTTTTTAACTTATCTAATGATTTTTCCGCTCTATATTCTTGTATAAAACCAAAAAATGCATTTAGAAATAAAATAATAAGAATAAATAAGCCGTCAATATTGCTGCCAGTTATGAAGGAAAGGATTGATGCTGTAACTAGAATGCCATTAATAAAATTAGGAAATTGAGAAAGGAAAAGAGAAAGAGTGGATATTCTTTCTTTTGTTGTAATTTCGTTTTTCCCAAAATTTTTTAGCTTTTCTAAAGCTTCTAAAGAAGCTAATCCTTTCTCCATTATTTTATTGTAGCAAAATTTTTTATCCTGCACTTTCAGGATTGTAAAAGTGCAGGATTTATTGGCAATTATTATTAAATTTGTTTATAAATATAGGGAAAGATGGATCATTTCTGCTTTGAAGTTTTAGGGCAAGATTGTAAAGAGCAGGGCAAAAGGTGGGATCGATATTAAGAATTTCCTGGTAAATATTTATTTCTTGATCCTCTAGACTTGCAATTTGGAAAAAGCGAGATAACTGAATCAAGCTTCTCATGTTTGAATAATTCGTTTTGATCACTGATTTAATATTTTTACCTGCCTCGCCGGCAGGCGGGTCTTTGGTCCAAATGACTGCAAAATCGTCCAGATATACTAATTTCCATTTACTATTTTTAGTAATTTGTCTTATGAAGTTTTCCCCCCAAGGGGTCTGATCCGTGTGAGAGAAAAATATAGTGTTGAACTTGTATTTCTGGTCTTGATTATCAAACTTACTCTCCTCCACTTGCATAGGAATATAATCCTGAAGGAAAAAAGTTGCAGGATATGCTTCAGGCCGGCCATCAACAAATACTCTTTCTTTTGGATAAAAACGATAATCCAGATAACTTCCGATGTCAAAATTATTAAAAATTGGCCCTTTTAGATTCTCTTTTATAAAAAAGTCTGCCCCGTTTTTTGCACCAGTTTCTACTCCTAACCCGAAGCCTTTCTTTATGTAAATTTGCTGGGTTTCAAAAAGAGCAAGAAAAATTAAAAGAATAAGTAGAACTATTTTAAGGTGTTTTTTCAATGCAAAAAACTTAAGACCAGATGTATATCTCACAAATGGAATAAATGTAGCAAAAACAAACAAGGGAAAATTTCGGATAGAAAGAATAGCCAGAATCGTAAAGGAAACAGAAATTAACCAATCTACTGGAAGCACGCGTTTAAAATTTAGGAAAAGAGCGGCAAAAAGAAGAGGCACTGTAATAAAAAAGAAAAGGATTGATTGTTTATGCACAAAATTCCATAAAAAAAAGATATTCTGGTTTTCTTCTATCGAATAACCGTAGTTTTGAAAAACAGTGAAAGGATATAGTGCTCCTTTTAACCCATTGGGATTTAAAAGTGTTACCAAAACCGAAAGGAGAAGAACTAACACTAATATACTAGTATGTTGGTGGTTAAGACGTTTTCTATTTAGAATTAGATAATCGATTAAGAAGAAAACTATCAGCACAATGCCGATTGGGAAATAGATGTGCATGTTAACCCATAAAAGCTCAATCAATGGAAGAAGAAATATTAAGTAAGTCCATTTTTCTCTGAATTTGTAAAGAATAACTATAAATAAAGATAAAAATAAGAAGCTGAAAAATTCCGGCCTCACATCTGTTCTTTCAAAAAGAATAGGAATATAGAGCAAAGAGCAAAATAAAAGAACCAAAGGATTATTTTTTTTGTTAGCAATATTAAAAATTAAGCCAAAGGCTAATAAAGCAAGAACTGTATTTAGAATAAGTAGTCCGTTAAATCCCACTCTTTGAAACGAGAAAAAATAGAAAACTTCAGATAACCAGTGGTGATTTATGAAAGGAAAGTTTGGGTATGTATAGGAAAATAAGTTTGTTTTCGGGACAGAATAAGTGTTTAAAATAATCTCTCCGGTTTTTAAGTGTCTTCCCAAATCTTGGGTAATAGAATAAACAGGATGAAAAAATCCTATAAATAATAGTAAAAATATTAAAAAATAAATTATTTTTTTCGTCATAAATTATCAGTTCGGGGTCTATATTGAAGAGCTTGGGCAATATGAGTTGAGTTTATCTTATTCTGTCCTTCCAAATCCGCAATAGTTCGGGCTAGTTTTATAGTTCTATTATATGACCTTGCAGATAAATTCATTTTTACAACAGCAAGTTGTAAAAGTTTTACAGAATTGTCATCCAATACACAGAATTCTTTTATTTCTTTATTTCCCATTTCGGAGTTGGATGTAATTTTGGAATTTTTAAATCTTTTTGTCTGAATATCTCGGGCTTTTTGCACGCGCTTTCTGATTTGATGGGATCCTTCGACGGGACGAAGATCCCCCAAGGGGGACTCAGGATGACTTTGATAAGTCAATTTCTCCACTTTTACAGCTGGAACATCCAAATGAATGTCAATTCTATCAAGCATTGGTCCTGAAATCCGCCTTTGGTAGCGGATTATTTGATTAAGACTGCATTTGCAGTTTTTCGTAGGATTTCCAAAAAATCCACAGGGACAAGGATTTTGTGCGGCAACCAACATAAATTTTGCAGGAAAATTTACCCGTCCGGCAGAGCGAGAAATAGTAATTATTCCATCTTCGACTGGTTGTCTTAGCGCTTCAAGGACATGGCGGGGAAATTCCGGAAATTCGTCCAAAAAAAGCACCCCGCGATGAGCAAGTGAAATTTCTCCAGGTCGAGGAGCAGTTCCTCCGCCGATTAGCCCTATATGAGATGTTGTATGATGAGGCGATCTAAATGGTCTTGTAACAATTAGCGCTCTTTTGTCCAAAAGTCAGGATATGCTGTAAATTTTGGTTACTTCCAAAACTTCATTGAAGGTAAGATTTGGCAGAATTGACGGAAGAGTTCTAGCTAAAAGCGTTTTACCAGCTCCAGGCGGACCTTTTAGTAAGATGTTATGATTTCCAGCTGCTGCAATTTCCAAAGCTCTTTTGGCACCTTCTTGTCCTCTTATTTCACTCATGTCGAGTTCAAATTCCTCCTGAGCGAAATGGTCTTTTAAATTCACGTGTTTTTGAGGATCTATTAATTTGTTGCCTTTTAGATGGTGAAAAAGTTCAAGAAGTGTTGAGACTGGATAAATTTTGATTCCTTTTAAGATTGTTGCTTCTTTTGCATTACTTGATGGCAAAAATATTCTTTTTAATTTTTTTTCTTTTGTAAGAAGAGCTTGAGGCAAAACTCCATTGGTATGTCTTAATCGTCCATCCAAAGATAGCTCTCCCATAAATATGCTATCTGTAATGTCTGCTTCTATTTGTTCATCTGCTATTAAGATTCCCAATGCAATGGGAAGATCATAGGATGGTCCTTCTTTGGGTAAATCTGCAGGAGCTAGGTTTACCGTAATGCGATGATCCGGAAATTTTGCCTTGGAGTTGAGAATCGCTGACCTGACACGCTCTCTTGCTTCTTGGACTGCCTTGTCAGGCAATCCGACAATTGTAAAGGATGGAAGGCCTCTTTGGGAAATATCCACTTCAACCTCAACCGGAACCGCATCTAACCCAACCACTGCAGAAGAATTAACTTTCGCCAACATAGATAAATAATAACATTTTGTTTGAATCTAATATGGGTTTTTGTTATAATTTACTTTATTACAGATATGAGTTCACGTAAAGAAAAAGACACGGGGGGAAAATTTTGGAATAGAAGAACGACTGAAGATTTGCGTAGAATTTTATCAGGAGACAAGAGTCTACTCAGCAGAGTTGTCAAAGAGGAACGCGGCACTAAAAGGACTGAAGAGGCCTCGCCGCAACAAATTAAAGTTTTTGAAGATATCCGCAGTACGCTGGAGCCTTATGAAGAGTATCTGCACCGGCAGGCTGAAGATTTTGCTACTTCTAAATTGCCTTCTGAAGTAAAAAAGTCTTCCTTAGTAGGTTCATACTCTTTCGAGATTTATACCGAAAGCGGAATAAGAGAGGTTAGAATTCAGACGAAGAAAGTAAAAGGAAAATGGATGTGTAAGTCATTTTCTATAAATGGAGATATTATTGGATTTGATAACGACGGTAAGATAAATGAAATAACTATAAATTCCCCAGAGAGTGCATTTGAAGGTGGATTTCTTGTTCCCACCTTTTTAATTGTTGGTGATCTAAAAAGAATGGGAATGTACAGGATAAGTCGGACTACTTTTGAACCGGTTGGGGCGGATGGTAATATGCGCCACCTTGATAGGGAAGCGATGGATACATTAAATGAAATAGTGGGGAAAGCTCTGCAAACCATTTTGCCGGACGTAAAAAAGTAAAAGCCTTCAGCAAAGATATTAACCCTAACATATTATATATAGTAACATTTATTTTGTGGTATCATAAGTGTACCCCTCGGGGCACTGTGTATGAATGGTGATGTAGTTTTAGATCGGAATCTTACTTCTGCTCCTGTTTCTGGCAGTCAAGTTAAGCCTCAGATGGGGTCTTTAAACAAAGAACAAGCTCCCCCGGTTGCCTTTGAGCCGAACTTGTCTGAATTTATAAAGCCAGAAGCTGAACCTAATGTCGACCAAGAGCAGAGGGATATGGGAGTTGTGGTAACAAAAGAAGCTCCTAATTTAGCGCCTCAAGACAGACAAATAGGATTGAGACATTCTGGAGCAACAGTTCCGGTTCCAAAGGGTCCAACGGGTTTGGTTCAAATCTCTCAAAAGGGAGACATCAGCAATTCAGGTACATGGCTTGATGAACTGACAGAAAAAGTACGAAAAGTAATGAAATTAATGGGGATTTAAATTTATGCAGAACTTTTCAATTGAGGCTGCTACATCATACCTGACAAATTTCGTATTGACTGTTCTTATCCTAATTATTTTGGGTGCTGGATTGTATTATTTAGGTAAACTTTTATTAGTTTGGTACAAAAACAGAGGAAGAGAAAAAGTATCCCTTGAATCAGTGCTTCTTCAAGTTGCTCTTCCTCGGGATAATGAAATAAAAATAGATACTGCAGAACAATTGTTTTCTTCTCTTTCAGCAATTGGCAAAGGAGGAATGTTTAAGCTTCCCCCGCATTTATCTTTTGAAATAGTTGGAATGCCCGGAGACATCCGTTTTTATGTTCACACACCCCTAAAATTAAGAGATCTTGTTGAAAAACAAATTAATGGAGCATATCCTGACGCGGAGATAGAAGAGGTGAATATAGATAGCGTTAAAAGAGATGGCATGATAATAGGAAATGAGTACAATATTTTCTCGCGCGATGGAAAGGTTGCTTTTACATCTTTAAAGCTTAAATCCGAAAATTATAAGCCAATAAAAGTATATAAAGATTTACCAACCGATCCTCTTTCTTCAATAACATCAGTTTTGGCAAAAATGACAGAAGGAGAAGGTGCTGCCATTCAAATTTTAATTACTCCAGCTGATTCCCCCTGGAAAAAGCATGGAAGAGCCTATCTTGCCAAAACAAAAAAGCTAGAGTCAAATCCCGAGACGGCAAAATACTCTGCAGATGCTAAGGAATTGGAGGGGATTGAGAGTAAAATTGGAAAACCCGGGTTTAATACGGTGATACGAATTGTTGTCTCTTCAACATCCAAAGAGTCAGCAGAAGCCCATTTAGGCAACATTATGAGTGTATTTAGTCAGTTTGAAGCAATAAATTCATTCAAAAAAGAAAAGCACAGATTTAAAGGAATGTTTATGAATGATTTTATTTATAGATACCTGCCAATGATAGGACGCCAATCTGTTTTAACAAGTGAAGAGCTGGCAACAATTTTCCATTTCCCAAATAAATCTATTACAACTCCAAATATTTTCTGGATGAATGCGAAAAGAGCTCCTGCTCCAGCCTCTACTCCGACTTCAGGTTTGTACTTGGGGAAAAGCACCTACAGAGGATTGGCGAAACCTGTCTATATGGACATAGATGACAGAAGAAGACACATGTATATTATCGGAAAAACCGGTACCGGGAAATCTGAATTCCTAAAAGACATGATCATGCAGGATATTAGAGGAGGACAGGGATTGGCAGTAATTGATCCTCATGGAGATCTGATTGATGATATCTTGCCTCTCATTCCGCCAAAAAGAGCAGAGGATGTTATTCTTTTTGATCCATCAGATACAACAAGACCTATGGGATTTAATATGCTGGAAGCCCAAACAGAAGAACAGAAACATTATGTTGTTTCATCGATTATCGGGCTTATGTATAAACTTTTCGATCCGAACAAAACAGGTATTATCGGTCCTCGGTTTGAACACGCAATTCGTAATGCAATGTTAACAGTTATGTATGAAAAAGGAGCAACTTTTGTTGAAGTTGTCCGTGTTTTAACTGACGCACATTACGTGCAGGAACTTTTGCCAAAAGTTGCAGACCCAATTATCAAAAGATATTGGACAGATCAGATTGCCCAAACATCAGACTTTCACAAATCAGAAGTTTTGGATTATATAGTTTCAAAATTCGGAAGATTTGTCACCAACAAAATGATCAGAAATATTATCGGGCAATCAGACAGTGCTTTCAACTTCCGAAAAGTTATGGATGAGGGGAAAATTCTTCTTATTAATCTTGCAAAAGGAAAAATAGGAGAAGAGAATTCACAATTCTTGGGTTTAATTCTGGTTCCAAAAATTCTGGTTGCCTCAATGAGCAGGCAGGACATACCAAAAGATCAAAGACGTGATTTTTTCCTTTATGTTGATGAGTTTCAGAATTTTGCAACACCTGATTTTGCGCAAATTTTGTCAGAAGCCAGAAAATATAAATTAAATTTAATTGTTGCCAACCAGTTTATCGGTCAAATGGAAGAGGAAGTTAAAAACGCTATTTTTGGTAATGTTGGCTCATTAATATCCTTTAGAGTTGGAGTAACAGATGCAAACTATCTCCAGCATGAATTCCAGCCGGTTTTTCAAGAAGCAGATTTGATAAATGTTGAAAGATACAATACTTATGTTAAGACAATAGTTGGCGGAGAGCCGGTCACGCCGTTTTCCATGGATTTGACGAGGGATCTGAACAAAGAAAAAGCTCTTGCCAATCCGCGAGTGGCAGAGTTGGTCCGCGAGTTGTCCAGACTTAAATATGGCAAAGATGCGGCAGCAGTCGAAGCAGTGATTTCCCAACGCGCCAGACTCTAATGGAGTGGGCTCGGATGGAATCGAACCATCTGCATCGACTTTATAAGAGTCGCGTTCTAACCGGTGAACTACGAGCCCAAATTCAGATTAAAGTATATCACAGGTTAAGAAAGGATCAAAGAAAAATAGGTTATTTCTAGTCTTAGAGTTCTGTAAGGATGCCGTTTTCGCGGGCGCGGTCCGGAACGTATTCCAAATATCTTTCGGTTGTTGAAATTCTTTTGTGTCCTAGAACTTTTGAAATAAGAACCAGAGAAACTCCATGTTTGAGATGATGCGCAACAAAGGTGTGGCGAAGATCATTTACTTTTGCATTTTTTATCTCAGCTAATCTAAAATATCTTTCAACCGCAGTTCTGATATTTCTTATTAAGAAAGCTTTTCCGGATTTGGTGATAAATAAATGACCTGATTTTTCGCTAGTTGGCGTATTGGGTTTTACTTCCAAATATTTATCCAATGCTTCTTTTGCTCTTTTGTTAAGGGGAACTATTCTCTCCAAGTGTTTTTCCATTGGTGCAATTCTAAGCCCCTCTTTTTGAATATCAGAAAGTTTCAAAGCAGCCAATTCACCGATTCTGATTCCAGTTTGAAGTAAGAGTTCGATAATAGCAAACATTCTTGAGTCCGGCCTCGCAGCATCTCTCAATGCTCTATATTCTGTAGGCGTTAAAATACGGGGAGCTGCCAATTGATATGTTGGGTGCGCAACCAAAAGGGAAGGATCATCTGTTACATATTTATTTACTTTTAAAAATCTATAAAAAGTTCTGGTTGAGTTAAGCTTTCGTGATATAGATTTTGGAGTATAGCCGTTTTTGGTCATTTTAGCCAAAAATGACTCCAGATCTCCCCTTGTAACCTCATGAATATGGTTTTTTGATAGCTCTTCTAAGAAACTTACGAGCTGCTCTATATCTTTTCCGTATGCTACAATGGTAGAGTTCGAACGTCTGTTTTCGCTTAAATATTTCTTGAACTCGCGATGCGCGTCTTTGATGTCGATAGTTTTCATAATTTGTAATTTTAGATAGCCTATAATATCAATAAAGTAACTATAAGTCAAGAATGAAAAAAATTTTGTTTGTAACGGTTGTGGCTATATTGCTGGTTATTATTAATAATCTTATACGCTCGATTTATGATATCTGGCAGAAAAAAGACTTCGTAACAGAGGCCCAGAAGGAATTAAGTTTCCAAAAACAGGAGGGTCAGAGGCTCAAGTCCGCTTTATCTTACTCAAAGACACGGGAATTTATAGAAAAGCAGGCTCGCGATAAACTCTTAATGGTTAAAAAAGGCGAGCAAAGGATTTTAATATCAAAAGATTCGGAGGAAGCGGTGAAAAAAGAAAAAGTCCAAGATCCGAACTGGAAACAGTGGTGGAATCTATTTTTCTAATTCTGTGTTGCGGGGTCGGGAGTTGCGCCCGACCTGTGAGATTATGAGCCTCACGTGCACTGTACACTACCCCGCGCGTCTAAATATTATAATGTTTGACCTCTTTTAAATCAACTGCTAGAATAGTGAGGCGCGCCAACGTAGCTCAGCGGTAGAGCAATCGTTTCATAAGCGATCGATCACAGGTTCGAATCCTGTCGTTGGTACAAAAAGAATTGTGTAGTATTTTTTATGAAAATTATATTCAAAAGACCCAAATCAAAAATAGAAAAAGTAGTAGAAGATATTCTTGCATTTAGAGAAAAGTATGGTGTGGAACTTGCTAAAGGAGAAGATAGCACGAGCATACTTAGAAAAATGAGAGAGGAGCGTTATGGAGAAGATCATCTTAGACGCCTCGGTAGCTATGCGATAGAATAATATTTTCAATTAGTAAAAACCCCTCTTATCGAATATAATATACCCATGAAAAGCCCATCATTTGTATTTAATGGTTATGAATCAAACCTTGAAAAAGGCGAGGTTCTTTTTCGCTTTGGTTTTAGAAGTGGGGGAAATATAGATTTTACGGAGAAAATCTCTTTTCCGCGGGTTGTGAATAAAGTTCCTGAGGTTCTGCTTGAATCAATTTTTAATAATCTAATGCTTATTTTGGGAATTTCGTATTGGAAGTTGCATTGTCCCCGGAAAATTATTATCGAAAATAATTTTTTAAGCAGGCAGCAGGCTAAATTTTGGAATGTTGTCTATACGAAGGGATTAGGAGAGTTTTTCTACAAAAACAAGATTGACTTTAGAGGTTTAATACAATTTCCGTTTATAAAAAATTCTCAAGATCCAATTTCATATCCTCGAAAAGCCCGTGCTCTTTTGGGTCTTGGCGGAGGAAAAGATTCTATTGTAACAGCAGAGATTTTGAAAGCACAAAACAAGGATTTTGACCTTTTTACAGTTGGAACATCGAAAACTCAAGAGGAAGTAGCTCTTGCTATTGGCAAAAAACCAATTGTTATCAAAAGGGAGCTAGATCCTAAACTGTTTGATTTTAATAAAGAAAAAGAAACTTATAATGGACACATTCCAATATCTGCTATTTATGCTTTTTTAGGTTTGATGACTGCAGCACTTTATGATTATAAATCTTTTACTGTTGGGAACGAGAAAAGTGCAAACTATGGGAACGTAGAATATTTAGGACAAACTATTAATCACCAATGGAGCAAGTCTGAGGAGTTTGAAAACCTTTTTAGAGAATATGTTAAAAAGTTTGTAACACCGGATATTTCCTATTCTTCACCCCTTCGTAACATGAATGAATTGGAAGTTGCAAAAGAATTTGCAAAATACCCAAAGTATTTTAAAGTTTTTTCATCATGTAATAGCAATTTTAAGATAAACAAGACCCACCTTCGAGGTGGCCGAATGGACTCCTCGAAGGTGTCGGGTAAGTGGTGCGGGGAGTGCGCAAAGTGTCTTTTTGTTTTTATATCTCTTGCAGCTTTTTTGCCAAAAGAAAAGATTTTGGCTATTTTTGGAAAAAATCTTTTGGATGAAATAAGCTTACTTCCTCTTTTTGAAGAATTAATAGGAGTTAGAAATTTTAAGCCATTTGAATGCGTTGGTACGCCTGAAGAAGTAAAAGAAGCATTATCGGAAATTATTAAAAGAGGGGAGTTTAATAATACTAAACTCATCAGCTCTTATAAAGCAATATGAAACTTGGAGAATTAAAAAACAAAAAAATATTAATTGTTGGGAAAGGAATCGAGGGAAATGCCACGCTTAAGTATCTTAAAAAACATTTGCCAAACCCTGTGATTGACACTGTTGATAGAAAAGATGGGGAAAATTATTTAGACAGACAAAAAGATTATGATATTGCTGTAAAATCTCCGGGAGTAAAACCAGAACTTATTGCAATTCCATACACAACTGCAACAAATATTTTTTTATCTAATGCAAAAGGAAAAGTAATTGGAGTTACGGGTACAAAAGGAAAAAGTACTACCTCAAGGCTTATTTATGAAATGTTAGAGGCTCAAGGTCTAGATGTTTATCTGGGAGGGAATATTGGTCAATCACCTTTGGACTTTATAAACAAGCTAAACGATCATTCTTGGACTGTTCTGGAAATGTCATCATACCAGCTTAATGATTTGAAAAAATCTTTTGCCTCGCCGGCGGGTGGGCCCCATATTGCAGTTATCCTGATGATAACCCAGGAGCATTTGGATTATCACAAGACGTTAGAAGATTACGTTAATGCAAAAAGAAATATTTTGAGATTTCAAACTCCTCAAGATTTCGCAATCATAAATAAAGACTATCCGGCAAGCCATGAATCAGGTATTCATACATTGGGAAAAGTTTTTCAAGTTAGCCGCGAAAGAGAAGTAGTCAATGGATGTTTTGTCGGCAAAGATTGTGTTTGGATAAGCAGCGATGGTAAGAAAGAAAAAATTATTGATACTAAAAAAATAAAACTTTTGGGCAGGCACAATTTGGAAAATGTATGTGCTGCAGTAATTGCGGCAAGTTTAGTCGGAGTTTCAAAAACAAATATTTCAAAAGTTCTTGAGGATTTTGGCGGACTTCCGCATCGTTTGGAATTTGTTGGAGAAAAGAACGGAATACTTTTTTACAATGATTCTTTAGCAACAGTTCCGCAAGCTACAATTAAGGCTTTGGAAACTTTACCTGCTACAGAAACACTTATTGCCGGAGGATATGACAGAGGATTGGATTATTCGTCTCTTGTCAAATATTTAAACAAAGGACAAATAAAAACTTTAATATTATTCCCGCCAACAGGTATTAGAATTTGGGAGGAAATTTGCAAGATTACACCGGATGGAAGCCGCCCGGAGAAATTTGATGTGACAACAATGAAACAGGCTGTAAGAATTGCAGCCGCAGAAACTTCTCCTGGAAAAATTTGTCTATTGTCTCCGGCTTCTGCCAGTTTTGGAATCTTCAAAGACTACAAAGACAGAGGAGGACAATTTAAAAGAGAAGTAAGCAAAATTTCTAATTCCTAATTCCTAATTTCTAAATAAACCCCAATGATTAAAGATATAAAACAAGAAAAGTTTGGTTTTAAGATTATTAAAAAAGATAGCAAATCTAAAGCTCGAGTAGGCAGAATCACAACCGTGCATGGGGTTATTGAGACTCCTTCTTTTGTTGCGGTTGGGACACAAGCGACAGTTAAAGGACTTAGTCCAAAAGATATTAAAGAAGCAGGAGTACAATTGCTTTTTGGAAATACGTATCATTTACATTTAAGGCCAGGAGAGGATGTTGTCAAAAAGTTCGGAGGAGTTGGGAAGTTTATGGGTTGGAATGGTCCGACAATTACAGATAGCGGAGGATTTCAAATATTTTCGCTGGGACAAAAGAAAATAAAAATTCTGCAGGAGGATGAGGAAGCAAATTTGGTTAATATTGCTGATGATGGAGTTATTTTCCGATCCCATATTGATGGGTCCAAGCATACATTTACTCCGGAAGTCTCAATTGAAATTCAGAAAAAATTAGGAGCGGATATAATTTTGGCTTTCGATGAATGTGTGCCTCATCCATCAACTCATGAATATACAAAAGAAGCGATGCAGAGAACTCATCATTGGGCACCTCGAAGCTTAAAAGCAGGTCAGGGTAAGCAGTTTTATCCTTGGAAGCAAGCTTTGTACGGAATTATTCAGGGCGGAATTTATAAAGATTTAAGACAAGAATCTGCAAAATTTATTTCTGCCTTGTCTTTTGATGGTATCGCAATCGGCGGAGTTTCTGTTGGGGAAAGCAAAAAAGAAATGAGAGATGCAATTGACTGGTCTATGCCATTTTTGCCTTCGGAAAAACCAAGACATCTTTTGGGAATCGGGGAGATAGATGATATTTTTGATGCGATTGAGCGGGGAATTGACACTTTTGATTGTGTTATCCCAACTCGGTTTGGCCGTTACGGAATTGTTTTTGTTTCTCCCCAAGAAGGAAATATAAAAAACAGATTTAGAATTGACATTAACAAGACTATTTTTGCCAAAGACCAAAGTCCAATAGCTAAAGACTGCCTATGCTATACGTGCCAGAGTTTTACCAGAGGATATTTGCATCATCTTTTCCGCGCGCAAGAATTATTAGCTTATCGTTTGGCAAGCTACCACAACATGTTTTTCATAAACGATTTGGTTAAGAAAATTAGAAAAGGCATTTTAAATGACGAATTTGCTAAGTTTAAGAAACAATGGCTCAGTTTATGATAAAATTAGGAAATGAATAAAAGAGTTTATTCGGGGATAAGAGCAACTGGGAGGTTGCATTTGGGGAATTATTTTGGCGCAGTCAAGGGGATGCTTGAATTACAAGACAACTATGACTGTATATTTTCTGTGGTTGATTTGCATACAATTACGGTCCCTTATGATCCTTCAACGCTTCAGAGTTCGGTAAGAGAAATAATTATTGATTATCTCGCAGCAGGTTTGGATCCTAATAAATGCAAAATTGAAATTCAATCAATGGTGCCACAGCACACAGAACTTGCTTATCTTCTCTCAACTATTTATCCGGTTTCTCGTCTTGAAGATTTGCCAACCTACAAAGAGAAAAAAGCTCAATATCCAAAATATATAAATATGGGGCTTTTATATTACCCGGTTCTTATGGCAGCAGATGTGCTTTTGTATAAAGGAGAATTGGTTCCGGTTGGGATTGATCAGGAGCCTCATTTGGAAGTAATGCGTGAAATCGCCAGAAAGTTTAACTCAATGTTCGGGCAAACATTTCCAGAGCCCCAAAGGTTTAAAACCAATGGAGATTATGTTCCGTCTCTTGTCGGAGCTGGAAAAATGAGTAAGTCAATAAATGGGAGTTTTATCAATTTAACAGATGATTTGAAAACAATTCGTAAACGTTTAGCATATGCTCCAACAGACAGTGGTCTTATTGGCGGGAATGTGCCAGAGACAGGTGGTGTTGCTAATTTATTTAAGCTGTTAAAACTATTTAAACTAGATAAAGAGTACAATAAATTTGAACAAGACTATAGAGATAAAAAAATCAGATATTCAGAACTGAAAGACGTTTTAGCGGAAGCAATTTTCAAAGAATTACAGCCCTTTCAGGCAAAAAGAAAAGAATTTATTAATAACCCAAAACTTGTTGATTTAATAATTATTGAAGGTCAGAAAAAATGCATTCAAATTGTAGAACAAACAATAAAAGAAGTTAGGAAGAAGATGGGATTGACATAAGGTTTAAAGACTTTTAAAATATGCACGTATGGCAGTTACTAATTTAACGAAAACATTAAAAGGAAAAATTGGGTGGGTTTCTGTTTCAAACGACAACAAAAAAATTATAGCTCAGGGAAAAACCCTTCGACAACTACTCGCAAGGCTTAAACATTTGGGGAATCCTAAGGGATTTATTATGGTTGCCGCAAAAGATTACTCGAGCTACGTTGGCTAATGAAGCAAAATCAGTTTCAGACTCCGATAAAGATTTGGTACGATATACTTCCGGGAGGACCTGGAGTTAAGTGGCCTATTTTAAAAGTAAAACTAAAACATAGTGAGACAAGTTTGCCTCAACCCTTGATTGCTTTAGTTGATTCAGGAGCTAATAAATCAATTCTTCACCCACTTGTTGCCGAAGCTCTTGGGTTTAATTTAGAAAAATTAGGAGCATCAGATAAAGGAATTTCGGTGAGCGGTGAATATAAATCTTGGCAACTTCCCGCAATAGACATTAACATTTATGGGTATGATTTTAATTTGCCGTTTACAGTTATTGATAACGAGCGATTGATCTGGCCGTGTATTTTGGGGGAAGACAGTATATTTAACTTTGCAAGACTTGATTTCCAGAAATTCAAAGGATATTTTGAACTTAGATTCAGAAAAGATATAAATTGATAATCAAAAGAGAAATCCGCTCCAAAATGGGCTTGGTCTAAGTCTACTTTAAAATCCAATCAACAACCTGTTTTTTGAGTTCAAAATATTCCTCTTTTTCAAACTGCATGTTGGCTATGCAATATTTTTTGGATCGGAGATGCGAGCAGAAAAGACACTCGAATAAATCAAAAGAGTCATGGATATACATACTTTTTGAAACTTTATTAGACCAAGAAATTTCAAATCCCGACGAGCAGAAGATAGCTTCCTTAACCCTTATTCCAAGAGTACAGGAAGAATTATCTCTTGAAGCAAGCATGTAATTTGAGTCAAAAAGTTTATAGGAAAATACGATATTTTTGGAATCAAATATTGACATGCTACGGTAGACATCAGAGCTGTTATATACGCTGTCAGATTCGATTATATCTCTAGAATTTATATACTTTTCTCCTGTCAAATAGTTTATTTCTTCCCAGGCTTTTAAAATATCCTGAATAGAGCGGAGAGGCTTCTTCTTGACTGTCCACTCATCCTTTTTAAATCTATCTCCTATCTCTTCTTGAGAAGCAATTTTTTCTACTGATGAATTTGTCCATGTATCTTTTTTCGACAAAGCAGAGACTACTTTTTGAGGTAAAGGAATATCCATCGCAAATCTTCTTTGGAGCTCGCCTAAAGAAAAAGGGTTTTCCATCCCAAAGACGTCCTTGAATATGTAATCTGTTATTTGTTTTGCTTTTGTTGTGTCCATAATCTTAGTTTACATCAATAGTTTTTGCTTTAAAACATGGAAAAAATTTACCGTTTGCAAAAGCTCTGACCAGGCATTCTCTGGGATTTAAAGTTACCAGTAAATTTCTTTTCAGATCTTCATCCTCAAGCCCTTTAGATTTTTCCCTAACCAAAATTTCGTCCGGAAAAGATATATCCAGGTTTTTTACTATAATTTTTGCGTCCTCGTCAGAAACCTTAAAGACAAAATAATTGTAGACGTTTGACAGGATGCCTTTTAGAAGGTTTGGGGTAATTTGGGTTAGGTATTGCTGGGAAAGAAAAAGTGACAATCCAAATTTTCTTGATTCTGAAAGTATATTTACCAGGCCTTCATTCTCAACGGTGGAAACTTCATCAATTATAAGAATTATTTTTTTGTTTATTCCGCCTTTTTGGGCAATAAGAAATAGCTGCTGAATTATAAGACCTGCAATAAGTCTTGTCGCCTTTTCTCCTAAAAATATCCTGTTTAGAGAAAACGTTACCGAAAAATTCTCCTTGAGTGCTGACTCTAAATTGTTGGTAGTTTTATTATTAAAGAAGGCAGGAATAAAGCTCAATTCATCTATAAGTACCAAGATAGGCATAATAGATACTTCGTAAAACTTTGTTTGGAATTCGACAAATTCAGTGCCGAAAAATTGAATTAGGTAATCGTAGTCGCCTCCTAAAGATTCTAAAATTTGCCTTCTAAACTCAAGACTGGTAAGAAATTTTTTTAAGGCGTCCAAAGACATGTTATTTCGAAGAAACAATACGTATAAGGCGTACTTAAGTGCTCTTTCCATTTTGGCGTTAAACTGATCCTTTAACAATGTTTTAAAAAGAAGAATTGTTAATTCCGTGGCAATTTTTGGTTCTGAAAATGCAGGAAAAAGCTCGCATGAATTTTTTATAAAATCAAAATTAACTTTATTTTCATTAATATTCAAAAATTGAGAGTATAGCTGAGAGTGAGGGTCGATGGTTACTATTACATATTCGCTGGGAGAGTATTTTGCGATATTTTTGACGAAAAGCTCTATGAATTTAGTTTTCCCGACCCCTGTTTGTCCTACAACAAGGCTGTGCATTCCAAACTCAAAATTTCTTAAAGGAAAATAGGTGGGTGTTGAAAATTGAGGAAATCCAACAACCTCCAGTAAGTCATTCTTGTAGTCTTGAGTGAATAATTTAGTTGCTTCATCGATTTTAAGAAATAAAGGAACGGATTTTTTGGTTATTTTTATATTACTGTTAAAATCAAAATCAAAGCTAAGGAGGGGATTAAGAAGGCTAAAATAACTTGAGTAATACCTATTATTTTTACTATCACTTAACAATATGGTGACAAAATGAACGTTAGCCTTAACTATTCTTTTAAAACGGATAAATACATTACTTATGGTTCTTTGGTTTTTGATTTGTTCTTTTTCTCTAATCTCGAGTATATTTTTATTTGAAGAAAGCTTAAAATTTATGTGCTTTTGGAACTCTGGCTTTTTTACCATCCCTCTATCAATAGGTTTAACAATAAACCCTTCAAGTTTATCTCCCAAAGATGAGAGATCCTTTTGAGAATAAATATAAAACTCTACGTTATTTGTTTCAAAACGAACCTCAACTACGAAATTCCCTTCGTAGGTTTGTATCTTGAGTATTAGTTTGCGCCAATCTTCTCTTGTAATCTTGTCGTTTTGGACAAATACTTCAAAGTCATGACTCATTGCCATATGATTTAGGTTTGAGGATTATATACCCTTTATTATCTATATAATATATATATTCGTTTAGCTTGATTTGATAGGATAAACTACTACTTGACAAAATAGAAATGCTCGCTCTAAAGAGGATGTTGCATTCTACCTTAGTGGACAAAGAAATAATGTAAGAAGTCCGCGGAAAAATGGGTTTGGCTCCGATTAAATCGGGGTTGGCTTAGCCTCTTTTTTGTGATATACTCCAAACTAAGTTATGCCAGCAAACGGTAAAAACTACAATCGTTCTGCAATGCAGAATCACAAGAATCATAGACATCAAAAAATCGTGAAAATGAAGATTAAGGCATCGTGGAAAAATGTCTTGATTTATGTATTTTTGTTTCTTTTTGCTATGTTTCTCTTCTTGGGCGTTAACAATCAACAGTCTTTTGAAGACACAAAAACAGTTCCTCTTTCTCAAGTTATTTCAGACGTAAATGCGGGCAAAGTTTCAGAAATAGAAGTTTTGGAGAATAAGCTCGTAATTAGAAAAGGGAAAGAGACTTTGCAGAGTTTTAAGGAATCAGGAGCAAACGTCTACCAGATATTTAAAGATGCAGGCGTACAATTAGACAAAACAAAAGTCGTCATAAAGGATGAGACAAGTCTTAATAATTGGCTGAGTATTATCTCTTCAGTTCTTCCAATTCTTTTGATGGTCGCATTTTTTTACTTTATTTTTCGTCAGGCAAGGGGTGCTCAGGAAAGCATTTTTTCTTTTGGAAAATCTTCGGCAAAACTTTTTAGCAAAGATACTCCAAAAATCAGTTTTGCAAATGTAGCAGGAGTAGATGAGGCAAAACAAGAATTAACAGAAATTGTAGATTTCTTGAAGAATCCTGGAAAGTATAAGGCAATGGGCGCTCGTACTCCTAAAGGAGTTTTAATGATTGGTCCTTCCGGAACCGGAAAAACACTTTTGGCTCGGGCAACAGCTGGAGAAGCAAATGTGCAGTTTTTCTCAATGGCAGGATCTGAATTTATGGAAATGCTGGTAGGTGTGGGAGCAAGTCGCGTGCGTGATTTATTTAATACTGCCAAAAAATCTCAGCCCGCAATTATTTTCATAGATGAAATTGATGCGATTGGCAGACAGCGCGGAGCAGGCTTCATGGGAGGCCATGATGAAAGAGAGCAGACTTTAAATCAAATCTTGGTTGAGATGGATGGGTTTTCCCCAACAGAACAGCTGGTGGTCATGGCGGCTACAAATCGTCCTGACGTGCTTGATCCGGCATTAATTAGGCCGGGAAGATTTGATAGGAGAGTGGCTTTGGATATGCCTGATGTTGTAGGCAGGGAAGCAATTCTGGCAATTCATGCCCGCGGTAAGCCATTTGCTCCTAGCGTTGATTGGAAAAAAGCTGCAAAAAGAACAGTCGGATTTTCCGGCGCAGATTTGGAAAACATGCTTAATGAAGCAGCAATTTTGGCAGCCCGCTTAGGGAAAAAAGCAATTGACATGAAGGATTTGGAAGAGGCAGCCACAAAAGTAAAATTGGGTCCTGAGAAAAAAAGACTGCAATCTGAGGAAGATAGGAAAATGACCGCATATCATGAGGCGGGACACGCTATTGTTTCTTGGGAAATGCCTCACATGGATCCAATTCACAGAATCTCAATTGTGAGCCGCGGAATGAGCCTCGGACATACAATGATGGAGCCAACAGAACATGTTCATGAAACGAAAACAAGATTAATTGAGCAAATTGCGGTGATGCTTGGAGGACGCGCTGCCGAGAACATGATTTTCAAAGAAATGACAACAGGAGCGTCTGATGATATTGCAAAAGCAACAGAAGTTGCAAGAACTATGGTAGTTGAGTATGGCATGAGCGATTTAGGCCCAATTAATTTGGATTCGCAACAGAAAACTTTTTATGATCAGAAAACTATCTCTCCTGTTATGGCTTCAAAAATTGACGACCAGATTAAAAAAATTACAGACGCGGGTTACAAGTCTGCTGTTGCGATTTTGGCAAAATTAAAAAAAGAGCTTGATATTATAGCGGCAGAACTTTTGAGTAAAGAAACAATTGACGCGGATAGTTTTGCAAAACTCCTCGGCCCCAAAAAAGCTCTCGTTCCAGTAAAATCCTAAGTCTAAGTTTTTAGGAATGTTTTCGGAGGAAAGAATTGATGGAATTTCTTTCAGAAATATTCACAAAGAAAACGAAAAAACCTTTTGTTTCGTCCATGACCCTTTCTATTTCCGATGCGATGACAGGATCAAATTCTCTAAATGGTACTGTCTGTCCTTTTTCGTTGGTTACTTTGTACGATGTTCCCGGATCAAATCCTTTACATTGACTCATGCCTATAATTAAAATATCCTTGTCTTTTTTTAATTCTTTTATTCGCTCTATTGCTTCTTCTTTAGTTGTAAATCTTTCAAAATACGGATACCAACTTGTTAAGTCGTGATATAGCTTTTGTGAAAAATCTCCATATTCCGGTTTGTAATACTTTTGCAAAACCTCGATAAGATTTTCATCTGTCATCCCTCTTAGGCTCTTGGGAGAAAGGGGCCTCCTTCCGTCTCTTGAGTATAATCTCTTAATAAGGGAAGCTATGAAAAGATCTCTTCCCTGACTGACTGGATTCATATAAAGAGTTTTATGAAGGCGAGCTCTTAATAAAAGAAATATGCCAAGGTTTCTTGGATCATTGAAAAATACTTCGTTCTTTTTTCTATCAACCCCGACCTCTTTATAGATATTTCCGATTTTGGGATTGATCATGGTAAAATCATGAAGTTCTTGCAGATAAGGATTTTGAAAAACCCAAGACCAAGCATTATTTTGATCTACTGCAACAATTTCGTTAAGGTCTTTCATAGTGTAGGTAATTCTATCTGCTATATCCAACACTTGACCTATTATTCCTTGGTTTTTAATAATTGCATCTAATCTTTTTTGCGGTATGTTAAGTTCTTGAGTAACAAAAACTTGTCCATTTTCTCCTAATGCTTCCCACCAAAATTGTTCTTCGTCCAAAGCTTTTGGGTCAACTTTTTTGGTCGCATCCCCGTGTGCAGGAGTTGCAATATCATGAATTAATCCTGCCACAATCCCTACATTTATATCTTCTTGATCAAATCCATTTTGTCTCATTATAGCTTCTATGACAAGCCCAACCACAAATGAATGATCGAATCTGGTATGAGTATATGGTAGAAAAATTTGATCTTTTGCGGCAGGACCTATGTAAGATAAAAAACTTAAGGCTTTTACGCCATCTAATCTTCCTAGGGGAAGACGTCGAAACGCCTTTTCGTAAGGATCGTCCTCCTCTGTCCATCTTTTTAAATCAGAGCTGGGTAAGAAGCCATAGGTTTCTCCTTCCATCTCAAATCCCGTTAATTCAAGCTGTATGCCCCTTTCCCTTTCAGTCATGGCGACTATTTTACTACAGGATTATAATTTAAGCAATGGATTGACGAGAAGGGGCAAATGGTGTAAAGTGAATTATGGAGCCACCCTTCGGCAAGCTCAGGGCAAACTTTAAATTTGGATTGACTTTTGACGATGTTCTTCTTCTTCCCGGCTATAGTGATTTTCTTCGTAAGGACATAAATTTATCAACTCAATTAACAAAAAGAATAAAAATTTCTATTCCTCTTGTTTCAGCCCCAATGGATACGGTTACCGAGTCTGAACTTGCAATTGAACTGGCAAAATTAGGCGGAATTGGAATTATTCATAGAAATTTGTCTGTAGAAAATCAAGCGTCTGAAGTTAAAAAGGTGAAAAAAACCCAAACGCCCGCCTCAGGGCGAGCTCTGCTCGTTGGTGGGGCAGTTGGAGCGAGCAAAGGATTTGAAGAAAGAATAAAAGCTCTGGCAAATGGGGAAGCGGATGTAGTTGTTGTTGATTCTGCTCACGGATTTTCCAAAGGAGTAATAGACGCTGTAAAATTTATCAAAAAAAATTACAAAAATATCGATGTTATTGCAGGCAATATCGCAACTGCGGATGGAGCAAGAGCACTGATCAAAGCTGGAGCGGATGGGCTGCGGGTAGGGATGGGGCCCGGAGCGATTTGCACAACAAGAATAATTTCCGGAATGGGAGTGCCGCAAATAACAGCAATACTAGAAAGTGTAAGAATTGCAAAAAAACTCGGGGTTCCGGTTATTGCAGATGGAGGAATCAAATATTCAGGTGACATGGTGAAGGCTTTGGCTGCCGGCGCTTCAACGGTTATGATGGGGAGTTATTTTGCTCAATCTCTCGAATCTCCGGGAAAAGTTGTAACATTTGGTCGAAATGAAATTCCCTCTCGGTTTCAAAGAATTTCTAATATAAAAAAACATTATCAATTCAAAGAATATAGGGGAATGGGGTCAGAGGGAGCGATGAAAAAAGGAGCTTTGATAAAATCAGAAGATGAATTCCATGGAAAAAATTACAAAGATAGAGTGCTGATTGCAGAAGGAGTGGAAGGACTCGTGCCAATAAGGGGATCTGTTAAAGATTTGGTTGGCCAGGCAATTGGCGGAATAAAATCAGGGATGTACTATATTGGAGCAAAAAATATAAGGGAACTGTGGAAAAAAGCAAAATTTATCAAAATTACTCAGGCATCATTAACAGAAAGTCATCCTCATGATATTTTTGTTACCAATCCGGGGAAAAGCTATTCATGATTATAATTGTTGATTTTGGGTCTCAGACGACACATCTTATTGCACGCCGTCTTAAAGAAATTGGTGTACAGGTATTAATAGCTAATCCGGATGATGCCCTTGAAAAAATAAAAAAGAAGAAACCCCAAGGAATAGTTTTGTCTGGAGGCCCATCTTCTGTTTACGAAAAAGGCGCACCAACTATCGACGTGAAGATCTTTAGTTTGAAAATTCCAATTTTGGGAATTTGTTATGGTTTGCAATTAACAGCACATTTATTAGGCGGAAGAGTTATTGCAGGAAAAAAAGAATATGGACCAACGACACTGGAAATGAAAGATGAGAGGTCAGAAATGAGAAATAAAAATTTCCCATCTCTCATTTCTCAATTCTCATCTAAATTGCCGCGGCAATTTATTGTCTGGATGAGTCATGGAGATGAGGTGGTTAGATTGCCTAAAGGTTTTCAAACAGTAGGTTCGTCCGTTGGGGTTCCTTTTGCATTTGTTGAAAACAAGTATAAAAAAATATACGGGCTTCAATTTCATCCGGAAGTGGAACACACGCAATTTGGCTTACAAATCTTGGAAAACTTTATTGGTATTTGTCATTCTGGCTTGTCCAGAATCGATTCTGGAGTCACTTCGTTCCCCAGAATGACAGAGAGGATAATTTCAGAAATTCAAAAAACTGTCGGGGAGAGTTATGTAATCGGAGCAGTATCGGGAGGAGTTGATTCTACAGTTGCTGCGACTTTAACAGCAAAAGCGATAGGGAAAAGATTTGTCCCTGTTTTTATTGACAATGGATTAATGAGGAAGGGAACAGAGGAGCATGTAATAAAAATATTTAAGAAAATTGGCATTAAGCCTGTAGTAGTAAATGTGACAGGGGAGACCATGTCCCGCCTTAAAAAAATTACAGATAGCGAGAAGAAAAGAAAAATTATTGGCAATTTTTACATAGAGATTTTTGAAAGTGTTAGGAGAAAATTGTTAAAGAAAAAAATACCTGTAAAGTTTCTTCTTCAAGGCACGATTTATTCGGATGTTATAGAATCTCAAGGCACAAAACATTCGGCTAAAATTAAGTCACATCACAATGTTGGCGGATTGCCAAAAAAAATGAAATTAAAACTTTTGGAACCAATGCGGGATTTTTATAAAGATGAAGTGAGAAAAATTGGAAGAAAATTAGGACTGCCTGAGGAATTTGTTAGCAAGCAGACTTTTCCCGGTCCGGGATACGCAGTCAGAATTAGAGGGGAAGTTACAAAAGAAAGATTGGAAATGGAGAAAATGGCAGATGAGATTGTTCTTTCAGAGCTTGAAAAATCGGGAATTCCAAATATCTTCATGTCTTTTCCGGTTATGACAGATGCATATTCAACTGCAGTTAAAGGAGATGGGAGGCAGTTTGGAGAGGTTGTAGCTCTTCGGGTGATTGAGTCAAAAGATCTTATGACTACAACTTGGGCCCGGCTCCCCTATGATCTTTTACAGAAAATTTCTTCAAGAATAGTTAACGAAGTTCCAGGCGTCTCAAGAGTTGTCTACGACATTACTACCAAGCCTCCAGCAACAATGGAATGGGAATGACATAAACTAAAAATGAAAAATGAAAAGTGAAAAATTGAACGACAATACTACTTTTTATCTTTGGAGAAAATTAATCCTGCTCTTTTGAAAGCAACATCAATATTTCTAAGATAGAAACCTGGATCAAAAAGTTCAGGAAGCTGGTCTGGTTTTAAAAGCTTTGCAATTGTCGGATTATCCGATGCAAGTTTGAGTAATGGAGTTTCTGTATCCATTGCTGTTTGAGAAAGTCCTTTTACCAATTCATAAGCTTCTGTTCGAGATATCTGTCCTGTCTCTAATAAAGCATTTAATAAACGGGAGCTATAAATACTTCCATGTGTTTTGTCCATATTTTTAAGCATTGTATCTGCATTTACTACTAATCCATCTGTAACAAATGTCGTTAATTTAGCTATATAAGACAAACAACCAAAAAGATCAGGAAGAGTTAATCTTTCAGTTGATGAATGACTTATGTCTCTTTCAAGCCATGTTATGGCTGCATCTAATTCTTCTCCAACAGTAGATCTTATTCTTCGATTTAATCCTACAACTCTTTCTGTCAATTCTGTATTTCTTTTATGAGGCATTGCGCTTGATCCCTGTTGAGTTTCTGGATCGAAAGGCTCACGTACTTCTCCTATATCTGTACTTCCTAAGAGACGTATATTTGTTGCAATACGAGCAAGAGTCGTACCATTAACTGCCATTAAAGCTACAACTTCAGCATGCCTGTCTCGGCTTATGATTTGAGTCGGTGCAGAATCTGGTTTGAGTCCTAATTTAGATAAGGCTAATTCTTCTACTTCAGGTTCAATAAAAACATTAGTTCCAACTTCTCCGGAAGTTTTTCCAAATGATATAGTTTGTTTTGCTCGAGCAGTTCTTTCAATTCCTCTTTGTACTTCTTCATACCATCCAAGAACTTGACGACCAAAAGTTTGAGGAATTCCATGTTGAGTGTGTGTTCTTGCTACTTGCAATGTCCCTCTGTGTTTTAGAGCAAGAGATGCTAATGATTCTCCTAATTTATCGAAGTCACTCTTTATTACCCCTAAAGACTCAATTATTTGTAAAGAAAGACTTGTATCCAGAACGTCACTACTTGTATTTCCCAAATGAATAAAATTTCCCGCCTCTGGAGAAAGTTTTCCCTGAACTTTTCTAAGTAATTTATTTGTTTCATGTCCTTTTGCTTCATTTAAAGCATCGACATCTTCTGGATTTAATGCTAATGCAGCACGAATTTCTTTTAATTGTTCTGCTGTGGGTTTGCCATATAATTCGTGTCGAGCTTCACTTTGAGCTAACCAAATTCTTGATTGAGCGTCAAAATATCCTGCTGGTTCCCAAATCTTAACCATCTTAGGAACTTCTCTGGCGTATCTTTCTGGTAGTGGCATAATTATATTATACTAAATTTTGATAATTTCATCTCTTTTTGCTCCTGTTGAGATGTATTTTATTTTTACTCCTGCCAATTTTTCTATTTCTTTTAGATAATCTTTTGCTTCTTTTGGAAGATCTTCATATTTTTTAATTCCCTGTACTTTCTTTGTCCACCCCTTCATAGTTTTATAAACCGGCTTTACTTTTGTTAAAAAAGAAGAATCTCCATCTATATAACTTACCCTTTTGCCATTTAATGTGTAATGAGTTGCAATTTTTATTTCTGAAAATCCATCCAAAATATCCAGTTTTGCAATTGCCAATTGATTAAAACCATTGAGCTCTGCAGCAAATCTTACCATCTCCATATCAAGCCATCCGCATCGCCGCGGTCTTCCTGTTGTTGCGCCGAATTCTCCTCCGATCATTCTTAACTTTTCTCCTGTTTTATCGTTAAGTTCTGTTGGAAAAGGCCCGTCCCCAACCCGAGTTGCATAGGCTTTACTGACCCCAATTACGTTATTGATTTTTTGAGGAGCCACTCCTGCTCCTGCATTAATATTTCCGGATACTGTATTGGATGCGGTAACAAAAGGATAAGTTCCAAAATCATTATCCAAAAAAACTCCCTGCGCTCCTTCAAGAAGAATTTTATTTTTATTCTTTATCGCTTTTTGAATAAGCGGATAGGGTTCTGCGATAAAGTTTTTTATTTTGGAAAAAAAGAAAGAATAGTTTTTTCTAATTTCCTCAAAAGACACCGCCTCTCCGCCTAATGCTTTTATGATTTTGTTTTTTATCTCAACTTGAATCTTAAGTTTTTCCAAAAATTGTCTTCTGTTCATCAGATCAAACAGTCTTATTCCGTTGTAGCTCACTTTATCTCCATAACAAGGTCCAATTCCCCGACCTGTTGTTCCGGTTTTACCAAAGCCTTTAGCTCTCTCATATAGCTTGTCCAGAATTTTGTGGTACGGCATGATGAGATGACAGCGGGGAGAGATAAATAAGCGGTCCTCAACTTTTATTCCTATCTTCTTAAGAATATCGATTTCAGATATAAGTACGTCTAAATCTATAATAACTCCATTTCCAATAATTGTTTTTGTTGTTTGGGTAAAAATTCCGGATGGAATAAGATGCATTACAAATTTGCCGTATTTATTTACTATTGTATGGCCTGCGTTATTTCCTCCGTGGAAGCGGATTACATAATCTGAGGAAGCAGCAAGATAGTCAACTATTTTGCCTTTGCCTTCATCTCCCCATTGCGCTCCGATAACTACATTTAGGGCCATAATTAAATCAACCTTGCTATTGTATTAAAGGAATCTAGAAAAATCAATCATTAAAGTGATATGCCACTACGATTTGATTATAAATTGCATATACCTCCGTAGCTTTCAAAATCAAAGCTTCGTTAGGCACTTATACTACTTGTATTTTGAAAGCGAAGGGGTATAGAATACGAGCACTATGGATCCCGTTAGAAAATACACATTAGAAGAGTCGACATACATTCAACAAATTAACTTTGAAAGGAGGGTTTTCTAACGGGATGGATGAGGTTGCGCAAATACGAGAAAGAATAGATATAGTTTCTTTTATATCGGAATATATTCCTCTTAAGAAAATGGGCCGCAATTTTAAGGCAATTTGCCCTTTTCATAACGAAAAAACTCCGTCTTTTGTTGTTTCTCCTGAGCGCCAGATTTGGCACTGTTTTGGAGGCTGCAGCAAGGGCGGAGACGTATATACATTTCTCATGGAGTATGAGAATTTGGAATTTGTTGAAGCCTTGAGGATTTTGGCAAAAAGAACAGGGATACAGCTTAGACAATCAGATTTCCAGGCGGGTGTTTCCGGGAAAAAAGAAATGATTTATAAAATAAATAAAGCCGCCCTGGATTTTTATCATTATGTTTTAACCAAACACAAAGCCGGGAAAAAAGCACTCGGTTACTTAGTAGAAGAAAGAAAGTTAGACGAAAGACTCATCGAGACTTTTATGATTGGATTTTCTCCAAAAGATGGCGTTGATCTGTCCAATTATCTAATCAACAAGAAAAAATATAAAAAGGAAGATTTGATAGAAGCAGGATTAGCGTTTTATGGAAGGGGTCCTTCGACAGGCTCAGGACAAGCAGGCGTGCTTGATTTTTTTAGAGGAAGAGTAATGTTTCCGCTTTTTGATCATAGGGATAATGTTGTAGGATTCTCAGGACGTGCAATTCTGGAGCCATACAGCGGCGGAAAGTATATTAACACTCGAGATACACTCGTTTATCACAAAGGCAGTATGTTTTTTGGTTTAAATACTGCAAAAGAAGAAATAAAAAAACTAGACAAAGCAATTATTGTAGAAGGAGAATTGGACGTTATTTCTTGTTTTAGTATTGGCGTTAAAAATGTCGTGGCGGTAAAAGGAACTGCTCTTACTGAGAATCAAGTTGCTCTCATTAGCCGATTTACAAATAATATTTGTCTTTGTTTTGATAAAGACGATGCTGGTTATGAAGCTGCGAAAAGAAGTTTGCTTGTTTTAGAAAAAAAAGGAATGAATATAACAACTTGTATTTTTGAAGAAAGTAAAGACGCTGACGAAGCCATAAAAAAAGATCCTATATCTTTTAAAAAGGCTATCAAAAAAGATGTTCCAATATATGATTTTATTTTTTCAAAAACGTTTTCTGCCTTTGAAAAAGATAAAATTTATGGAAAAAGAAAAATAAGCGAAGAGTTGTTGCCTATCTTTACAAAGATCTCAAATGAAATAGTAAAAGAGCACTATCTAAAAAAATTAAGTCTTGATCTTGATATATCTTTGGATGCTATTGCAAAAGAGGTAGAAAAAATAGAAAAGAAAGAGGTTATAAAGGAAGAAATCAAAGAGGCGAAAATAGAAAAAAAAGAGAGAAAAGAAGTCTTGGAGGATTATTTATTGGCTCTGATTCTTCAGAATGGCAATGCCAAGAAAATTTTAGATAGATGCTTGGCAATTCTCAAAAATTATGAGTTTAAGACAGTTTCATATGAAAAAATAATAAATTTTTTAGTTGACTATTTCAAGTCTAGTAATACATTTAATCCCAAAATTTTCTTAAAGGTCCTCCCTAAAGAATTGGAAACCGCTTTTGACACTCAGTATCTATTTCCTTTACCTAAATTTGAAGATGAGGAGAAATATATTTTAGAATCAGAAAAGGTCGCAGCTGAATTAAGAACGTTATTTTTGAAAGAAAGAATAAAAAAAATTTCCTTAAAGCTTAAGACAGGAGATAGGGATGCAGATGTTAAAAAAGTGGGCGATTTAGAAAAAGAACTAGCCTCAACGATTAGCCTCCTCTCCAAAGCTTAAATGTGGTAAAATAGATCCAGCACCTTTTAATGGGTAGTGTTTATCCATTGGTAAATTGAGATTTTCAAAGGTGCTGGATAGAGGTTCAAAGGATATTATGAAGAATCATAAAGAAAAAGCACCAGATATACTCTCAGATATTGTTTTGTCTGCAAAAAAAAGAGGATATATCACTCAGGAGGAAATTTTATCCATCTTCCCAAGGCCAGAAGAGCATTTAGTTGAGTTGGATCATCTGTATAACAGACTTTTGGAATCAGATATTGACGTTTTTGAATCTGTTGTAAAAGATCAGGATGGAGACAACAAGCCAATGGAGGCATTGGAAAAAGAACTTGAAGCTTTGACTGTATTGACCGAGGGTACGGTTTCAGATCCTGTGAGGATGTATCTTAAAGAAATTGGAAGAATTCCTCTTCTTAAATTTGATCAGGAAATAACACTGGCCAAAAAGGTTGAGAAGGGAGACAAGGCTGCAAAAAAAATGCTTACCACTTCAAATCTTCGTTTGGTAGTATCAATTGCGAAAAAATATGTAGGACGAGGCTTGACTTTATTGGATTTGATTCAGGAGGGAAACCAGGGATTAATCAGAGCTGTTGAGAAATACGACTGGAGAAGAGGTTTTAAATTTTCAACTTATGCCACGTGGTGGATTAGACAAAGTATCACTCGTGCAATTGCCGATCAGGCAAGAACTATTAGAATCCCCGTCCACATGGTCGAGAACATAAATAGATTTCTTAGAACTTCCAGAAAATTAATGCAGGAATTGGGACGCGAACCAACGCCTGAAGAAGTTGCAAAAGTATTGGGGATTGAGTCAGATAAGGCTTTGGAAATTATCAAAATTTCTCAGGAACCGGCCTCTTTGGAAACTCCTGTCGGAGATGAAGATGATTCAAGACTCGGAGATTTTATTCATGATGCTGCAGCACCAACTCTTTTTGACTCCGCATCTCGTGAGCTTTTGAAAGAACAAGTAGAAGGAGTATTGCTCACTTTATCTGATAGAGAAAGAAGAGTTTTGGAAGAACGTTTTGGTCTTAAGGATGGAAAGCCAAAAACTTTGGAAGAGGTGGGCCGCATGTTTGCAGTTACTAGAGAACGTATTAGGCAAATCGAAGCAAAGGCTTTAAGAAAACTTCGCCATCCATCCCGAGGAAACAAACTCCGTGATTATCTTGGAGACTAAGATTTATTTTCGAGATATTCTTTAAGAGGGCCTAAGTAATATTCTTTCCATCCCTCACCAATATCTTTTGCTTCATTATCTGGTATGTCTGTGTGTAAAAGTTCAATATTTACCGCGTGGCTTTCTTTTGTAAGAGTAAGGGTAACAATAGAAGGCTTGTCCCATTTGCCGGCAAACCATTCCTGTTTTATTTTTCTCAAAGGAACAGCTTCGATATTTTTTCCAAAAATATCTCCTCCCCAAAATTCAAATTTAGTCCCACCTTTATCATTCATTTTTGCAGGACCCCCGCCCCAAGCGTCAATGTATTTTGGATCGGTGAGAGCTTTCCAAACTTCCGCAAGAGAAGAATGTACGCGATATGTTTGCCTAATCGTTTTCACAAGCCAATTATATCAGACTCTCGACTTCGTGAACAACCCCCCTTTTCTTACATGTTGGGCATTTCTACGTCAATAATCACTTCTTCATCAAGTATTTGAACCCAATTTTACTCTTTTTTGTGGGTAATTTCCAGCATTAGATTCTTGACAAATTTCTCCGATCGGGAAATTTTGTCCATTTTTTTAGGCTTAGAAGCGGTGACCAATTGGCAAGTTTTAGGACTTTGAGGGAAGATTGGCTATAGTTGATTTACTTTAATTTGTTCCGTTGTCTAGACAACGGAACAATTACCCAAGCCATTTGCGGGGAATTTCCAGAATAGTTTTTTTTATATTTCGTAGTTACGATATACGATCCCACCGATTCGGCTGAGCTCTCATTCGAGTCTGAGCCTGAGGGTTCATCCCTCAGAGTCGAAGACACGGCCGAAGCCTTTAAGGTGTCAAGCTAAATAATTCTCCATAGCTTTGAGTGGGAATTAAACTTTTTACAATTATCAAGGCAAATACTATACTAAAGAGGTATGCAAAAAATAAAAATCTTGCTTCTAGTTCTTTTCTTCCTTTTCTACATTTCTCCATCTTTTGTTTTTGCAGATAACGCGGATCCTGTTAACTCAAGTATTACAAAAAGCACTGATTCTATACCAGCGGATGGAAAAACAACTGCCACTATTTCTGTTACCGTAAAAGATGCGCAAAAAAATAGTTTAGGAGGAGACCACATTACTTTAACAAGCACAAGCGACCCGGGACTTATTATTAATGATGGCGCTGTTGGCGCAGGCAATCACACTGCCTCAACAGATTCAAATGGAAAGGTTGATTTTACTGTAAAATCAAAAAACTTAAGTCCAAGCACAAATACATTTACTGTTACAGATGTTAGCAGCAATCCAGCCGTTACTCTTGGCAGCGTTTGGATCAAGTTTACTGCTTCCCCTTTAGTGCCGGATGATTCCTGCAAAGACAAAGCACCGGACACCGCACCGGTATTGAAATCTGCAGTTTCCAGTTCAGGAAGTCAAATAACCTTAACTTGGACAAAAGCCGCAGGATCTGTTAGTTATTATCTTGTTTCTTACGGAACTGAATCGAAAAAATATATTTATGGGAATCCGAATGTTGGCGGACCAAATACAACCTCATATACGATTGATAAGCTAGTGGATGGAAAAACTTATTATTTTGTTGTGAGGGCAGGCAATGGATGCGCTCCTGGGAATTATTCCAATGAACTTTTTGCCAAAGTAGGCGTGATGATAAAAACCCCAACTCCAACTCTAACTTTAATATCCACGCCTGTCAAGCAGGCGAGCTCCGTCGCTTCGCTCGTCCGCTCCACGCCTATCAGTCAATCTGCCTCAGCATCTGCAAAGGCCTCCGCTCCAACTTTAACTTCTAACCCTCCCAAGCAAACTCTTATTGAAGGCATTTCAAAAATAACACTTTTGCCTTATATTTTTATATCAATTTTTATATTGGGAGGTATGGGTTTTGTCTGTTGGAAAACTCACAAAAAACCTACTAAAACTGTTGAAGAAAATCAACTAGAAGAAAATCAATATTTTCCTAAATCAAATTTTGAGGAGAAATAGGGGCGGAGTTGAGAGACAACCTTGGCTCCCCCGAGAGGACTCGGACCTCTAACCTTCGCCTTAACAGGGCGCCGCTCTACCATTGAGCTACAGAGGAATAAACGAAATTAAAAATTAAAAGTTAAAAATTAATTTCTGGCTATAATTTTATCATTAAAACACTTATAAATCTAGCTTTTGATATAATTATCCTGTGGTTTTGTAAGAGGGAGGAGGTGAAGAAAATGAAGCAAGAAGCGTATATAAAGGTAACGGGGATTATTTTTTCCGTAGTTACTATTCTTCATGTTTTGAGACTTATTCTTGGTTGGGACGTAATTTTGGGAGGTTGGCAGCTGCCTGTTTGGCTAAGTTTCGTAGGAGTAGCCTTGGGCGGTTTTTTAGCATACAGCGCTTTCAAATTTTCAAAGTAAGATAAGCGGGAAAATGTTTTAATATGAAAGATAATTCTTGGCTGAAAACTTTTTCTATTGGTTTTGTAATTGTTTCTTTTGGGATTACTCTTGCAATTGTTGGATTCTTACTGACAAATAGCAAAAATCAATCAACTCAAAAATCTGTTTCCAGAGCAACAGATGATTTGCCCCCTCTTCTTTTAAAAAGTATTGGTGTAAATCTTGATTATTATGATCCGAAAACAAATAAAGCAGGAGATTTCGTTTTTACAAAAGAAAGACTTGAGTTTGATAGTTTATTTATGAATTATGGTTTTGTAATTCCGGCTAGCAGTGCGGGTGGTGATAAATCCAATCCTCAGCCTACTTTTATTGTACCCTTAGGAACGCCTGCACGTTCTTTGGTGGATGGAATAGTAATTGCTATTCCAACGCTTTGGAGTGGGGATTATTCTATTCAGGTAACTGCCAATGGCAAAATGGAAAAATGGATTTATGAGACAGAACATGTTAGAAATCCAAAAGTTAAAGTAGGAGATAAGGTGCAGGCAGGCCAAATTATAGCAGAAGTAGGTAATTTTGGTAATAATGCGCCGGCCGGATTTGGTGTAGTTGAAATCGGAATTTTAAAAGGTGGTAACACGCCATATCATGTCTGTCCATTTTTGTATTTGGATCCATCAATTAAGGAAGATATTTATGCAAAACTTCGGGCTTTTTATAGAGCATGGAATAATTATAAAGGAAAAACTATTTACAATGAATCATCTTACTCAGTTCCCGGCTGCCTGACACTAAACCCAATCGAAGGGTAAAGATAAAAATAGGCAAATTATGGAGCGACTTAAAACCTCACAATGATGATGCGAAAACGTTTGAAACCCCAAATAAAAAAGGAAGTGTGAGAGGATAGCGGAAATCGTCCCGCTTGGCTGGCGAGCAAGGAAGAATTATTTAAATTGAGCTTCGTAAATGGTAAAATTTTTTAAATCTGGAAATTCCCCACAAAAAAGACTTGTCCTGAGAGAAGTTGGTAAAATTTGCTTTTAAAGTAGTCGTAATGCTCTACTTTCAAATGATACTTGCAATAGTTGGCGTAGTGTGGTATAATTAGAATATATGGGAACAATGGCAGAACTAAAAGTGAGAAAATTAACACAAAATCAGGCAAAGGTGATACAAGCTATGGTGTCTGTCCCCTATGCAAATTTTGTGGTCCCAGGAACTTATATATCTACAGCTTCAGGTTTACAGGGAAATGCATTAGGAGGAACTGTCTCTGCTTTGGAAAGAAATGGAATTATTCAACCATTCGGGAGAGATGGAAGACAGTTTAATTGGGAACTAATAGATCCAGATTTGAGACAAGCACACCGAGAAGATTCAAAAACATTCCTACATATGCTTACAACTATAGCAGGAGGTACAATAAGTGTTTGAGTTTAGCCTCATTAAGAATTTGACCATTCATTTTGGTGGTGGTAAGAAAATCGAAGTGGCAAGAGGTAAACAAAGTAATGGAATAATTACGCTTTCGAGTCCACTGCAGACAAAAGCCATAGATTTATCAAAGAATTCAACTAATCAGCGGGATAAATCACTTAAATCCTTCAAAAAGTCATCAAATTAATCAAAGGTATGAAAGATTCCATTACTTTCAAAGATGTAATTTTAAATAAGTATCTTGATAGATGGGATGATATTAAATAGTCCTAAAATTTGTTTGAAAATATGAGCAAACTTAGAATTATTGCCCCGATACACTTCTTTTATGATGATCCAAGGGATCGTCTTCCTGATGAAATAAAATTAGAGGATGCATTGAGCTTGAGGAGAAAAGATGACAAACTAAACGACTTAATCGCAATAATAGTTGACTCATTTCAAGACATTTATGCTAAATATGAGATAGATGAGTTAAAAAATTGTAGATTTTATGCCGTATATGAATTCGATTCATCTGTAGAAGATTCAGATAAAGCTCAGAAGAAAATTCACCATATAATTGAAAGCTTACGTGTTGTGCGTCCAACTAGAGCAGCAAGTTCAACATTCTTATTTAGTTTAGATCATAATGGAAATCTGAGTCCCGAAGGTGCAAGTCAGAAAACAAATGCAATTTTTTTGATCTATGGTGAGCCTCTTGGATCATCACATTTTCAGGCTGGGGAAGAAAAGAAAATTCAGAGATATTACTATTGTGTGTCAGAATTATTTGCAAAATATCAGGGTTCATACAATCGAGTTCTTAATGCTTTTAATTTTTTTCAGCTAGGGTATTTAACTCATTATGCAAAACTCAGAACTGTTCCTTTTGCAATTACCCTGGAATCTCTATTTAATACCTCGGAATCAGAAGTAGGATATTCATTAAGAATGCGGTGTGCCGCTTTTCTTGGCCAGAGTATAACGGAAAAAAAATCTATAATTCAGAAGATTAAGACTATTTACGAGCTGAGATCATCTGCAGTTCATGGAGCGAGTCTTCCTAGAAGAGTCTTGAGTAATCCTTTGAGTGCAAATGAAATAATACGAGATGCAGAAGATATTGCTAGAAGATCTTTACAGAAAATATTTGATGAAGATTTAGTAGGCATTTTTTCGCAACCTAATGAAGAATTGAACAAATATCTTGATGAATTTCTAATCCACTAATTTTAACATTTAGAGTTTTTGGAGGGAGAAGATTTAGGGGTGCAGAGGGTGCTTTTAGTTCCGCTTTTTGAAGCCATTTCTTTTATGCTAAACTGTTTTTATGGATGATAAATGGAAAGTTAAGGCTTATGAATCTCTCAGGGGCGACATACCAGTTGAGGAATTTATTAAATCCTTAGAAAAGAAGACACGGTTAAAGGTTTCCAGAACTCTTGATCTCTTAGAGGAATTTGGATTGGAAGGAGCATATCCTCATGTTAAAAAACTGGTTGGTACCTCGCTTTGGGAACTTCGTATATTGGGAACAGATAGCATCAGAATTTTCTATATCACCATAACTGGGAAAATATTCCTACTACTACATGGGTTTAAAAAGAAAAAACAAAAGACTCCTCCGAAAGAGATAAAAATAGCTGAGGAGAGACTAAAGGAATACCAATCAAGAAAATTGGGGAGTTGACAGATATCGCAAATTTGCGATACAATACATCTATGAAAGACTGGAGTGTGCTAAAAAAAGAAATGCTAAAAGACTCTGAGTTTAAAAAGCTCTACGAGGAATCTCAACCTGAGTTTGAAATTGCTAAGGCTATTATCCGTGCCAGAATTAAAAATAAAATAACTCAAAAAGAGTTGGCTAAAAAAATGAATACTACTCAATCAGTTATTTCCAGGGTTGAGCAAGGCAATACAAGCCCTTCTATTTCTTTGCTCAAAAGACTAGCAGCCGCTTTGGATGTTACTCTCCAGGTTCAATTTAAATAGTCACGTGCATCTTATTAGGGTTGCAAGGAGTCATATTGCGCTCAGGCACCAAGATTGGCCTTGGGGGTCGGGAATTTTTTGACATTGGTTTTTTGCCACATCTTTGTTGCTATCCCAATCAGAAACTCCATTACCAATTTGTTTGTAACAGCTTTCTCTATTTTGTGAAGAGACAAGAGAGCAAAAGTCAATCATTTTTCGCATGTCTCCGACAAAACGATAGGAAAGAGAGGAAACAACGCCTGCAATACAAATGTCTTTAAAATTTTCAGAGGGCATAAGATCACAATCTTTTTTCATGGTTTCTAAAGATTGAGTAAAACCAACTTGGTTTGTTCCGATAGTCCTAAAGCATCGATCTTGATACTGATTAGGAATTTGCAGGCAAAGACTTGCTACTTTTTTCCAATCCTGGTGACTGATAATGGAAAAATACGAACTTTGATACTGCCAGCACAAAGATAAATATTTTTCCTCTAAAGAATTGCATGGATAAAATGGATCATCTTTTTTAATGTATATACTTGCATGATCAAAAGAAGTAGAGGATGAGGAATTTTCCATAAATACTCCGGTATAACATCTTTCTTTATGCGCTTGATCAGCAATAGTATCGCAAAGCTTTAAAGATTGTTTAAGTTCCATATCTGTGACAAACATTGCTGCGTGTCCCATGCCATGAAGACATTCATTAAACTCGATAGGCTTCTGATAATCGCTTTGTTTTCCGCAAACTTTAGCAAATCGACTCACTAGATTAAATCCAGTCTCATTTGTCTTTTCTTTAAGATATGCCTCAAGTGTTCCGTGGTAACATCCTCCATGACATGTTGAATCACATTGAGCATAAACTTTGGCAATACTCTTTTGCTTCTCATATTCCAGCCGGGAAAGATAATGAGTTGTCTCATGACATCTTGCATAAATTTCTACATATCCTTCGTTTTCTTTAAAAACATTAAGAGTTTTGGCTAAACCAAACTGACTATACAATATGTCAGCAACGGCTTTGTAGCATCCGTCCCTGCCATCCGTTTCATAACATTTTTTCATCTGGCTTCTTACATATAAATTAATATCTTCATTGAGTTCTTTTGGGGTAAAGTTGATTTGGACTTGAAGGTTATATTCCTTAATAAGTCTATCTACGTTTTGCAAACACTCTTCGCTTTTTTCAAATGCATTACAAACTTCTTTTGATTTTTCCGGCCATCCGGGTATTTCCTGAAAAACTAACTCTCCTGCGGCAGCTTTTGCGCACTTATTAATATATTCAGATATCTGCATCTTTTGACACCCTACTATTATTTGGTTAACATCTCCAGAAGAAGCAAGAGAAAATCCTAGAGCGTCGAAACAACTTTCTTTAAAAGGTTTTGATGTTGAAGAAAGACAAATTCCAACCACTTCGTCAAATCCCATATTAAATCTACTCATTAAAAGGGAAGATTGATTTCTTCCGCAGGCAGATGAATAAGAATATCCATATTTTTCCTCCAAGCTGTTGCAAGGGTAGTAGGGATCGTTACTTTTAAAAAATGAATCGGGCGCGGAGCGGACAAATTCCATAAATACTCCATCAAAACAGTATTCATTGCCTTGGTTTAATTTCCTGCAGGTAACAAGAGATTTTTCCAAATCCTGCGTTGAATAAAAAGAAGCAACTCCATGTCCAATTCCGTGTATGCAGCTTGCAACAGGTCCGGAATTAGTAGGGCCTAATTTCAAACAAGCATTCTCTGCATCCAAAAGATGGTCCAAATTTTTGGCAAAAGCAGTATCTAAAAAACCATGATAACAGCCAAAAGCAAAATTACTAGTGCAGTCTTTAATTCCTTCAAAGCCATTCTTTTCATATATCAAAAGACCTGATAAATGCGCCAAATCATGAATGTTGCCGGAAGATCCTCCTTCTCCTTTGAAAACATCTTTCACATATTCCCAAGCTTTTGAAGCACCATTGTTTCTCGCAATTTTTTCTAGTATTTTAGATTGAGCATCATAAGATAGTTTTTTGAACCCTTCTTTATCAGGTAATTGTACCTGTTGATTTAATGCTTTTTTAGCGAATAAGTTTTTAATCTGATTAAAGAAATTGTTAATTGCATTTTTAAACTTAGTAACAAAAGAAGGGGACTCTATTTTTTCCTCTGAAGTAAAACCTTCTTCATCAACGACAGTTAAAACTCCTCTCATATGGGGGAAATTATGATCGTGAAATTTCCATTCTCCTATTCTTTTAGGCTTGAATGCCCATGATTCTCCGGGCTCAATTGGTTTTTTTGGATCAAATTCGGGATATATATTATGAGTCGGATGGACATTGCTGGCAGGCCATCTTGGTTGACTATCTTTATTGATGAAAATTACACTTGAATTTACATCAATAGTTGTTTCAGAAGGAACAAAGCCATAAGGCACCATTTCTATAACCGCAACTTCTGAATGAGCAGAAACAGGAGAAATGAAAAAAGACCCGCCTGGCGGCGAGGCAGGAAAATGAAAAATGAGAAATAAGAGTAACGCGAAGAATTTGAACATATTTATAATTATACTAAATTAGGCAGAGGAAAGTTTAAAAATAGCCGCGGTTTATCTGCCGATAAGGAAGCTCCAGATATTCTGTAATAATCCGGGATTGAAGGTGGAAACTCCCAAGGGAGGGGTTGGGTAATCAGAAGGAGTGCCATACGATGGCGTTCCATAACTCGGTGTTCCGTAGCTTTCTGAAGGTGTTCCATAGCTTGGTGTGTGATATTCAGGGGTGCCGTATGATGGCGTGCCATAAGATCCGGATCCGGGTGTTGGGTAATAATAGCTTCCCGAAGGCGTGCCGTATGTTGGCGAAGGGTAAGAATAACTAGTTCCAGGCGTTGGATAAGCATAGCCGGTATATGGAGAAGGATAACTAGTGTCTGATGGGGTTGGGTAATAATAGCCGCTTGGCGTTGGGTAAGAATATCCTGTTCCAGGAGTCGGGTATGGATAAGAAGTTGTTGATCCCGGAGTAGGATAGGAATAAGGCGTTGGATAAGACGGCGTTGTATAATTCGGGTCTGAGGGTGTGTAATATGATGGACTTGCGTAAGGACTGTAGTATGGAGAAGTATAGCTAGTTGATGGAGTTGTATAATTTGAGGTTGGGGATGTGTAACCGCTTCCAGGAGTATAATAAGGACTTGTGTAGGTTCCGCCAGGCGTGTAGTAAGAAGGTGAATAGTACGTTGGCGTAAAGTAATTTGGCGTTGAATATGGTGTGTAGTAAGTCGGGCTGGTATAGGTTGATCCTTCAGGAGGAGTGTGATAGGAGGGTGTTGAATAAGGCGTGTAATAATAAGGTGTTGGGTAAAAACCTGGTGTGTAATAAGTTGGTGTTGGATAGCTTGCTGGCGAATAATAGCTAGGGGAGGTATAGTTACTGCCTAATGGAGGAGTTGGATAGTTAGGCGTCGTATAAGCCGTAGGAGATGTATAAGTAGGAGGTGTTGGGTAAGTGCCAGGAGTATAGTAATTTGGTGTTGTATAAGGAGGAGGAGGCGTGTAATAACTTGGGCTGGTGTAGTTCGAGCCTGCAGGAGGAGTGTAGTAAGTTGGGGTTGTGTAAACAGGCGGTGTATAGTAAACAGGAGTTGTATAACCGCCGCCGGTGTAAGGCGTGTAATACTGAGGAGTTACATATGGCGGAGGAGTTGAATAGGCAGGAGGAGTTGTGTAATTAGACGCATAGCCACCTTGGCCGGGAGTGTAATAGTAAGGCGTTGTGTAATGAGGGGGAGTGTAATAGTAAGGCGTTGTGTAATTAGATCCACCAGGAGGAGTGTAGTAAGTTGGTGTTGAATAAGTCGGAGTCGGATACTCTCCGGTTGGTGTCGCATAATTAGTCCAAGGAGTATAGTAGTTAGGCGTAGTATAGTTCGATCCTATAGGCGGTGTATAGTAACTTGGAGTAGAATATGTGCCAGGCGTGTAGTATTGAGGAGTAGTATAAGTAGAGCCGACTGGCGGAGTGTAGTACATTGGCGTTGTGTAGAAATTGGTTGTTGGCGGAGTAGAATAGATACCATCTGTAGGAGGAGTGTAGTAAGTATTTGGAATCCAAATGTCTATTGGTACTGGAGCCTTAGGATCAAATCCTTCGCATTTATCGGGATTTTCTTTACAATAGTCATAACAAGCGCCAGGAGAATCACAGTTACCCATCTCCGGCTTTGGTTCAAATTTAACCTCAGTTCCGGGAGTATAATATAGATATGGTGTATAGCTGTCGGTTGGACGGGATGCTGTAGCATCGAATCCCGGACAAACGCTCGCACCATTCACAAGATTATCCTTACAATAATCATAACATTGACCAGGAGTTGAGCAATTGCCCATTTCCGGTCTTTGTTCAAAATGCGCACTTGGCAGTTCTGGAGATATACCTACAGGAGCGGTATCCTGACAGGAAGTTCCATCCCAAAATTTACCAGCTCCAACGCAGGCAGCAGCCAAAGCCATAACGTTCACATTGGTACAAAGTCCGCCTGGTCCATGAGTCTGACCTTCGACACAATTAAAAGTCCCATATGCCCCACTTGAGCCGGGAGCATAACTTCGGCAATTAGCAGGATTTTGATCGCAATAACTTCGACATGTTGCTTCACTATTACACCCGCCTGGTCCTGCAAAATTACCCCCTCCCGGAGCAAATTTAGAACATTCCACATAATTTGCAGGATCAGAACAATATGCTCCGCAAGTGCCGGGAGTCTGACATCCACCAGGACCTTCTTGAGTATTTCCGCCTAAAAGTCCTACTTGATCAGCAAAGCTAGAACATTTATCAGCATTTGCGGGATCATCGCAGAAATTTGAGCAGCTTACAGGTGAATCACAACCTAAAACTTGCTTAGCAATGGTTAAATATTCAGGCTTATCCGGTTCTCCGACATAGCCGCCTGGTATTTCATTTCTTTTGGCATAGGATTCGCATGTGTCAAAATTCGCAGGCTCTGAACAAAAGTTAAAACAAGATTCGTGCGTATCGCATCCTAATTCCTCTTTTACATCCTGATAAAATTTATCATCTCCATAGGCTGTTTGGTCATCCTGATAGAATCCATTTTTCTTTGCAAAATTAGTACAACTGTTTTGGTGAACAGGATCCTGACAATAATTGCTACATTCTTCCAGACTCTTGCATGCGCCCAATTCTTCTATGGGAAAAGCAAGGTTAAGAGACGGTCCTGTAGCAGTTGTTGGTTGGATTGTTGGGCTTTGTGAAAAAACAGAAGTTGTTACGAGAAATAATAAAAACATCGCAGCCAATGCCAGAAGTAATGTCTTAATAGGGTTCAATGTTAAAATTTTACTTATTATCATTATTTTGCAATTACAAAAGGATTTTTATAAGTGTCAAATGGATTTACGTACTGGGTTTTTTTATCAAAAGGATTTTTGTATTCTGTTTTTATAGAAACTTGTGGGACTGTTTGAAGAAAAGGTATATTAGGAAGAGGGAAAGGATCTTTGATAACTCCAAATCGCACTAGCCCAACATAAATTACTCCGACAGAAAGCAGAAGCAATGGTACTCCAATAAGTATTTTCTTTTTTTTAAGAAGAAATAAGATAGATGTTATTTTATTTTGATTATCCATTTTCCCCTATTGTAATTTTGGTCACAATTCTTATCGTTTGTCAAGAGGTAATTTGGAATTTCATTTAGACAAGGAAGAATGTTCTTTTTCCAATTTAGAAAGGTCGTAAATAAATATCTTTTTGCCGGAGTAACCAATCAAGCCTTTATTCTGAAGTTTTTTAATTTGCCTGGTGACTGATTCTCGGGCAAGGCCTGTTTGAGAAGCTAATTGACCGTGGGTAAGATGCCAATCAAAAGTAATTGTGTTGTGATTTCTTTGACCAAACCGCTTCGCGTAAATAATTAACTGAGTCAATACTTTATAGAGAGAATTTCCTGAAAGCAGAGCTTCCCAAAGCATAAAAAATCCGTCTAAACCCTGATAAACTCTTTTTAATAGATCGAAAAGCACAATTGGATTTTTGCTGATGAACAGATCTAATTTTTTTTTAGGGGCGAAATATCCCTGCGTTTCCGTTAATGATTTAAATATATATTTATTTCGCATATTAAAAATCAAAGATATAGGAAATAATGAATATGCCTTATATATATTTAGAGTTAGATCCTTTCCTTTTTTTGAAAGGCCAAGCATTTTTACTACTCCCTTGGTCAAAAAAAATATCTTATCATTCGTGGGTCCTATAATCGTTTTTCCTTTGTCAAATAATTTCAACTCAAATTTGTCAAAAAACGAATGCAATAATTTCTGGATTTCTGGTTCCATAATATTAACCTTAAAAATTTACAGGGGTCAGGCCTGCGAAGCAATGATTATTGAACGGCTGCTCAAGTTTTTGACAAAGAGCTTGTTTTTGTCCGACATCAATTGGGTCAGAAACAATTTGCCCAATTACTCTTTGGTAGCATTCATTCTTTAAATGCGGGGGTACATTTTGACAGATAAATATTGCCTGGTCGCGTCCTCCAACCGAATAAAATGATCCGGCATTTACTACCAGGCAATTATCATACCAATCGACTCCTTCTTGCTGACAAAGTTCAAAAGATTTGGCAGGATCTCCCAGAGTTAATGGATGAATTTGTCTTGCTACATTGTCCATACACCAGGCCACGTATTCTGAATTGCCAGCTTCCTGGCAAATTTGAGAAGTTTTAACCATGTCTCCTTTGTTCATCTGATAAATCCTAGCTGCTTGGTTGAGCCAACATCCCCTTTGATATTTTTCTCCAAAATAGTTGCAGGGAAAATACGGATCATCAGACAGCCAATCTCTTACGGGTTCTTTGCCACTGCCCCAATCATGTACTCCGAAAAGGTTTTCCATAAAAGAGCCATTATGACAAGATGATAAGGCCTCTGGAAATTCCGTTTCTTTTTCATAAATCGAATCGCAAGTTTCTAATGCTTTGGGCATATCATAATTCCACATGGCGAGAATTGAATGGCCCGCAGCATGAACGCACTGGAAATATCTGACAGGAGATGCTTTACATTTATCCGTCATTTTTTTAATCGCTTCAAAACCCTCGTTGGACGCTGCTTCAATTATTGTCCCATGATAGCAAGCATAAAGAAAGTAATCTTTGCATTTTAGAATTGAATCCACCCCATATTTTTTGTAAGCATAAAATCCAATTTGATGTACAACCAAATGACCTTCTCCGGTATGCGGTAGGCTAGAGTGTTCCAAAATCTCCAAAGCCTGTTCGACATCAACTCTTTCTACTAATTTTCTTGCTGCTTTTAATCTTTTTTCTTGATTACTAGGATCTAAAATATCTGCCATTTCCGGAACATCCTGAGTAGTTACGGATATGGGGATAGTAGCAGTTTTTATAGGAGCATACTTAGTTAAAATAGTCCCTACTATTATTAATACTATGATAAGTCCAATTGAACGTAGGAGCTTGTGATAAGAATTCACGGATCAAGATTAACAGCTTTAATCTAAATTTGCAATACTGCTTTAATTTGTTATGCTAAAGTAATGATAAAAGAAATTTTTATTGGGAGAAAACCTTCAGATTTCCACATGAATGGAGTCGTTAAAGCATTTATAATCTCTGAGATATTTCTTTGGTCTTCTTGGAACGCGATTATTCCAATCTTTGCCATTTTTGCAGCTACCAAAATACCGGGGGGCAGTACAGAAATTGCCGCCTCTTCCTTTAGCTGCTATTTGATTGTTAGAGTTATTTTTGAATTGATTAGCGGCCGATATTTATCCAAATCAAAGGAAATGAAAAAATTCATAATATCTATTGCCGGAATTATTCTTATTAGTATCGGTTATTTAGGATTTGCTATGACGACCAGCGTTACTTCGATATTTATTTTCTATAGCGTAATTGGAATGGGACTGGGAATTGCCACCCCTGCAAAAAATTCTTTGTTTTCTATGCATCTAGATAAAAATAAAGAAGTTACGGAGTGGAGTATTTACGACGGATTTGTTTTTATGGGAATGGCAATGTCTGCAACCATTGGCGGTTTTGTTGCTAGTAGTTATGGCTTTACGTTTTTATTTTATCTGGCAGCAACTACAAATTTATTAAGCATAATTCCTTATCTTTTATACGCAAAACGAAGAGGAACAACAGAACCAGAACATTTAAAGAGAAATTAATTAGGAAGTATGGACATCTTAACTATTTTGATATAATAAATCTTCAATGGATTACTCAGCACCTTCTTATCAAAAATAAATAATTCTTCAGACATTGAGCATGTTTTTTATTGGAGCAAAGGACTTTCTATGAATAGGGGAAAACCCATGCGTCTTAAGTTTTTCCATATGCAGTTTTGTTCCATATCCTACATGTCTTTCAAATCCGTAGTTCGGATATTGCTTAGACATTTTTTTCATTAATTCGTCCCTCGTTACTTTTGCGAGAACCGATGCTGCGGATATAGAATAATGATAAAGCCCTCCTCTTAAAATTCTTTTAGCATTCTTTTTTCTAAGGGGTATAGTCTTGGATCCATCGACGAGAAGATAGGATATTTTAATTTTAAATTTCAATTTTAAGTTTTTTAAAGCGATTAACATTGCTTTTTTTACTGCTTTTTGAATACCAATCTTATCTATTTCTTGTTCGCTGACAATTCCAATTCCGAATCCTGAAGATTTTTTAATAATTTTTTCAAAAGCTTTTTCTCTTTGTAACTTCGTCATCAGCTTACTGTCGCGAACAGTTTTTACAACCTGTTTTTTAGAATGAATAAGTACAGCGCCAGCAGTTACCGGCCCGGCCCATGGTCCCTTTCCCGCTTCATCAATGCCCACAACATTAATAAAACCTTTCTTCCAAAGCTTTTCTTCCAATACTGTATGAGGCTTAATTATTTGCATCTTCTTTTACGTCCTTTTTAAATTGTTCCAAGAGTTTTTGGATTTTTGGATTTATCACAATCTGACAATAGGGATATGATTTATTTTTGTCATAGAAATTTTGGTGGTAATCTTCTGCTTTATAAAACTTATCAAATGGCAGAATTTGGGTTACAAAAGAAGGCTGTTTGGATTTCTCAGCTAGTTCTTTTTGTTTTTCATTATGATAGAAAATAACAGATCTGTATTGTGTGCCAACGTCAGCTCCTTGCCGATTTAAAGTGGTTGGGTCGTGAGTAGCCCAAAAAACCTTAAGAATCTTTTCATAAGAAATTATAGACGGATCAAACTCAATCTGGATCGCTTCAGCATGTCCTGTGGTACCCTGAGAGACTTTGTCATAAGATGGATTATCCGTTTCCCCTCCGCTGTATCCTGAAACAACAGACAAAACTCCTTTTAATCGTTTGAACAAAGCCTCTGTGCACCAGAAACACCCGCCTGCCAGGGTTGCCGTGGCATAGCGGGCAGGCCCTCCGCCTAAAGTTACAGTTCCCATAATTTACCAATTTTGTCGGATGTGGTTCATTGCAAAATTGATATCTCCAAAGACTTTTTTTCGCGGGTTAAATATGTTCTGGGAATCAAAAACGTTTTTGGTCTCTTCAAAAAGAGAAATTATTTTTTGACCATACATTCGTTTTAGATAGGGAGTGCGAATAAGTCCGTCGTTATGTTCTCCTGTTATAGAGCCCTTATATTTAATAACCAAATCGTAAATTTGATCTGCAATAATTGGAATATTTTTTCTTACATTAGGATTAGCAATATCAACCAGTGGTATAATATGGAAATTCCCATCTCCAACGTGCCCTGCAATTGTATACATAAATTCCGGATGTTTTTTGATAATCTTTACTACCTGCGGCAAAATTTTTGATAAATATTCCGGCTTAACAATAAAGTCATCTATAAAAGGAGCTGTGTGTTTATTGCGTACTTTTTTACGAAGCAAGTTAAAGCTTTCGCGTCTTATTGCCCAATATTTTTCTTCCTGATTTTCTTGAGCAATTCTTATTTGCAGATGAAGAGGTTTTAATCTTTCTTTAAGTTTTTTGATTTTGTTCTGCAAGTCTTCAATATTGTCTCCGGTAAAATCAACCTGAAGAACTAATTTAGGCAAACCTCCAAACATGATCATAAAAAATTCCGGGAGAAAACTAAGGGCTGTTTGAATAATTCCTTTTGTTCCTAATAATTTAGCAAATTCGGGGAAAAATCTTAGCGCAAGCTTTAAAGTACTATCATCATATGCTTCAAAACTTTCAGGATTAAAAGATAAGACTTCTTTAACAATCTGACTTAGGTGGGACAAGTCATGTAAAAAAATAATCATCATGTCGCGGTGTTTGCGAATAGGCACAAGTTGAATGTCTGCCTCAACAAGTAAGCCCAATGTTCCTTGAGCGCCAACCCATAACTTTGTTAAATCGAAAATTCGTTTTTCTTTGTCCCACACATTCCATAAATAATATCCTGCGGAGTTTTTGGATACATCAGGTTTGGCTTTTATAATTTCGGCATAATTATCAATAATAAGTCTATACATTTTTCTATATATTTCTCCTTCAAAATTTTCCTGTTTCATTTTTTCATTTAATTCATTTTCAAAAAGGGGTTTGAACTCGTATTCGTTGCCATCGGAAAGAACTACCCTTACTCTTTTAACATACTGTCCTGTTGTTCCATACTTAAGTGATTTTTCTCCTCCGGCATTATTATTTACAATTCCTCCCAGGCAACAGATTTCCTTAGATGCAGGATAAGATGGAAAAATAAGACCCTGTTTTAGAGTTTGCTCTTCAAATTCTCTATAAAATACACCGGGCTCTACGCTGGCAATATTGTTATTTATAGGTTTCATATGATTAAAGTATTTTTGAAAAGCAACAACAATAGAATCGTTTATTGCCCCTCCGCCCATATCTGTTCCGCCGGATCTTGCAGTTAAAGAGAAAGAAGGATTATTTTTCTTATTTTCACTGACAAATTTTACTAATGCTTTTAAGTCACATACATCTTTTGGATTTACAACTACTTGAGGTTTTACTTCAAAAAGACTTGCATCATGACTATACTCGGTAAGTGTTTTTTCATCTGATAAAATATCACCTTTGATGACGGCTTTAAGTTGTTGTGCGAGATTGTCATTCATAAAATCGATGCCAATATACGAATGTTACTAATGATACAAATTCGTATTATTGGTACGAATTAGTATATTAGCATCGCATAATCATTTTCTTCCAATCACTTTTCTTACTGCTTCTTTTATACTTTCTTTCCCCATCCCATATTTTTCAATCAGCTCTTTTGGTGCGCCCGATTCTGCAAATGTGTCTTTTAGTCCGATAAATTCCATTGGCGTTGGAATAAATTTAGCTAGAAATTCTGCAATTGCACCGCCAAGCCCGCCTGTTATTTGATGATCTTCAACAGTAACAAATGCTTTAGTATTCTTAGCATAAGAAAGTACAGCTTCTTGATCCATTGGTTTTATTGCTGAGACATTTGCGACTAATACTTTTATTCCATCTATCTCTAATTCTTTCGCGGCCAAAATTGAATAGTAAAGCATGTACCCTGTTGCAAAAATAGTGGCAACAGGATTTTCCGTTGTCCAAAAAGTTTGAATTTTGCCTACCTCAAATGGAGTCTCAGGGGTTGTTATAATTGGCGTTTTATCTCGAGAAAAACGAAGATAGATGGGGCCTGTTATTTCGGAAGCGCTAATTGTTGCTTTTTTCCCCTCGATACTGTCACAAGGAACAAGAATTTTTATGTTTGGCCAGCTTCTCACGCTTGCAATATCTTCAGTTGCCTGGTGAGTCGCGCCATCGGGTCCTGTCATTATTCCCGCATGATGGCCTGCCATTTTTACATTGGCGTTGTTATAAATAATAGTTGTTCGAATAGTTTCCCAGTTTTTACCGGGAGAAAAAGTTGAGTAGGAGGAGATAAACGGAATTTTTCCGCTAACTGCAAGACCCGCAGCAATTGCTGCCATATTCTGTTCGGCAACACCGCATTGAAAAAATCTATCAGGATATTTTTCTGCGAAAAGATGAGCGTATGTTGACTCGGTCAGGTCCGCACTAAGAGCCACAACATTGGGATTTTTTTCTCCAAGTGCCAAAAGTCCTTCGCCATAGCCCGCGCGAGTGGGTTTGACTTCTACGTCTTGATCAAATAATTTTTGATTGAGTTTTAAATCAGGATTAAGCATAAGCGATACGAATATACTAATGCATACTAATTATACTAATACTACTGTTGTACGAATTTTTTTCTTGCATCTGTGTCTATTTTGATAATTCTTGCGGGTTTTAAGTAGCGGTTCCGAAAGTTTATTAATAAACCAAGTTTCATGTTTAGTACTTGAAGATAACGCTGTAATTGATAATAGTCTTCTTTTAGAAGTATCCTTTTGGCCTTTATTTCCACTATAATTTTATTATCTATTAGAAAATCCAATATGTTGCCTGTATTTTTTACTCTTAATTCTCTTTCATAAGGAATGTTAGAGTTTTTTAATTTTTCTTCCAGCACATCACAGTATTGTTTTTCTTTAGAGAATCTGCCCAGAGCGTTATGGACGTCAAAACAAATTCCCGTTAACATATAAGAAAGTTCGGGAAATATCAGTTTGTCTTTATTTATTTTTCTATTCGTATTATTAGTATACATTCGTATATTAGAATCGTTACTCTCCTTTTATAATTTTTTCTCTCAATGCTTGTAGTTCAACTAGAGCTTTCTCGGCTTCTTCTTTATTTGGCGGCTTGCCGTGCCAATGATAATCATTTTCCATAAAACTCACACCTTTTCCCGGAATTGTTTTCGCAATTATAATAGTTGGTTTATCCAACATTGATTTGGCTTTTTCAATAGCCACAATAAAACTCTTAATATCATTTCCATCTACCTCTATTGCATTCCAATTAAAAGATTCATACTTTTCTTTTAAAGGATCAAGAGGCATAACATTTTCTGTTCTGCCATCTATTTGAATATAATTGCGGTCTATAACCTGAATTAAATTATTCAATTTATTTTTTGCCGCAAACATAACTGCTTCCCATGTATTTCCTTCCTCATGTTCTCCGTCAGATGTCAGACAGTAAACACGATAGTTTTTTTTGTCCATCTTTCCGGCTAATGCTATTCCAATTGCCTGAGACAATCCTTCACCCAAAGGCCCTGAAGTTGTTTCGACGCCGGGAAGAGAGCTTCTATGAGGATGTCCTTGCAAACGGGAATTTATTTTTCTTAAAGTTTTTAGTTCATCAATCGGAAAGTATCCGGCCAAAGCCATTGTGGCATATTGAACAGGACAAATATGTCCATTGGACAAAACTAGTCTGTCTCGGTCAGGCAAACTTGGATTTTTTGGGTCGTGATTTAAAATATGAAAATAAAAACTCGTAAAAATATCTGCCATTCCGAGCGGTCCTCCTGAATGTCCTGATCCCGCCTCAACAAGCATTTCAATAATCATCTGTCTTATCTTATTTGCTTTGTTTTCTAAATCTTTTAATTTTTCCGAAGTTAAATCTACCATTTATTTATAGTAACACGTACAAAAAAACTTGACAACAGCTAACTTATAGTTTTATAATTATAATAGTATTTTTTTAATATGCCAGCAATTCTAGAGATATTAGCACGAAGATTTAAAGGTAATATTCCAGGAATGCGAGGCGTACCAGAATCTTCTGTGCCCAAAGCAGTAGTCCCAGATGAGACAAACCCTTTGCCATCTGATGTTTTGGGCGAAGCAATTGCAGAACTTAAAGCAAATCCCTTTTCTCCAGAAGCTCTTACTAATTATTGGCGGGTAAAATTGCAAGTAGATGGTAAAAGAGTAGGACTTGAGATTTCTGTGCCCGACTGCAACTGGACAGAAGAAGAAATAAGATTGCCAATGAAAGACACGGGAGGCAACGCGGTTCCTTCGATGTTGGTCTATATTCCAGGCGAGCTTATGGGACAAGAAGGACTAGCAAAATTGAAACAAATGTATCTTAGTCCGAGTATACAAAATTCTTCAGTTCAAAAAGGTGCTAATGTGCAGGATAGATCTGATACTAATACAAAAGGCGTATGGGTTAAAGTAGAAGCAACTCTTGATGCTCCAAATCTTGGTACTACTCGAAGAGATCTGAAGAAACACTCCATAAGACAAGGATACGTTCCGCAACGAGAAAATACATATATCCTCGCCTCTGAAGCAAGTAGAGTTTTAAGGGGAGAACGTTTCGATGTAAATACATGGTCATGGCTTGGTTCTCGTCTCATTTGTTATGGGTTTTATGTCTCTTACAGATTATCGTTGGATGGTAGCTTCCTGGGCTCTACGCGTTCGCTTCCGCCGAAATCTCCTAGGTATATAGGTGGTCGTTTTGAAGAAATGAAAAAAAGCCCACCCTCGTCCACCCTCGAGGCGGTCTAGCTTGACACCCTGTCTTTAGAATCAAATTTGGTTTTGGCTTGAGAATAAAAAGGGGTTATTTTTTGTTTGATTTTTTAACATTACTTTTTGTATCTAAATAACCAATGAACCCTACTATAGAAAGAATAATTATTATGCCGATAAGATATAGTGTTAAAGAATCAATTTTCATAGTAAATCAAGTGTTGTTGGTAAATTCAAACGTCTTATCTGCCCAAACTTGACGTATTTTAGGATTTAAAATCATTTATTTTTTTAATACAATCATGAGGTCGGAGACGTTGGAGGGGAGGCGGCCGGTAATTATTCCGTCTCCTGTTTTTTCAAAAAAGTAAAAGCTATTATTTTCTTGCAAGAAGCTTCCCGGATCAAGATTTTGTTCTTTTGCTTTTTGAATTGTTAGAAAGTCTCCAATTGCACCGGCCGCTTCCGTATTGTCCCATCCGTCCGTTGCAAAAGACGCAATTGTCGTATCGTTGTCTATATACTGTAATGCCCCCAGAACCAGCTCTTGGTTTCTTCCTCCTTTTCCATTTTGATTTAAAACTTTTACAGTTGTTTCTCCTCCTACCAAAAGGATCTGATTATTTGGAGCTTTATTAATTAACTTTTTTCCGGCCAATTTTGCTTCTCCCTGAAATCTGTCTGTAAAAATTGCTGCATTTATTCCCAGTTCTTTTGCTTTTTCTTTCATAGCCTGCAGGGCTGTTAAATTGCTCAATACTATTATGTTTTTAACTTTTTCAAAGTATTTATCTTCTTTGGGATTTTCTGCAAATGCTTCGTAGGATAAGTTAAGCTCTTTTTCGAGATTATATTTTTTGATAATATTAATTGCATCCGAAACTGTTGTATGATCTTTTACTGTTGGCCCGGATGCAACATATGAAATATCATTTCCAGGCACGTCGGAGAAAATAAGACTAATTACTGTTGAAGGATATAATATTTGAGCAAGACCTCCTCCTTTTACGTCTGACAGATGTTGTCTTACAATATTTATCTCTATAATATCGGCACCTGACTTAAGTAATGCATTATCAACTTTTATTTTTTCATCAAGCGTTATGTTATGGGGATGAACCAGCATTGCAGATCCTCCGCCGGATATTACAACCAAAACTAAATCTTTTCCCGTAAGGTTAGAAAATTTTGAAATGACATTGTGGGTAAAATCAAAGTTTTCCTGAGATGGTAATGGATGGGTTCCCAAAGTAAATTTTATTTTTGAAAATTCTTCTTTTGTTGTATCAATAACATAGCCATCTGTTAATCGATCTTTAAGTAAGGTTTCTATTTTTTTAGAAATATCTGCAGACCCTTTTCCAAAGCCAATTAGAAAAATTCTATCAAAATTTTTAAGATCAAAAGTTTTATTTTGGATAGTTAAAATACTTTCTTTTAAAGAAATATTTTTTTGAATTATATTTTCGGGTTGAATTGATAAAAGGGCCGACTCTATTAAATCCAGACAAATTTTCCTTTGAGGGGTTTTGTTTAAAGCATCAAAATTTTTAATTAACATTTGTCTTCAATTTCTTTAATTTCATTAATTCTCCTAATGTGTCTTTCTTCTGCGGAAAATGGTATTTCAAGAAAGAGCTTTACAAGATCTTTTGCCTTTTCAAGCGCAACAATCTCTGATCCTAAAGACATAATGTTTGCGTTATTATGTTCTCTTGCAAGCCTTACATTTCTATCATTCACTGCGAGAAATGCTCTAACACCTTTATATTTATTTGCGACAATGCATTCTCCGGCCCCCGATTTGCCCAGAACAATACCTCGTGAATTTGTATCCTTAGAAACGCTATCTGCAACTTTACTGATAAAGTCCGGATAATCATCGTTTTTATCATACACATGAGCGCCACAATCGACAACATCGTACTTTAAAATAAGAAGGAACTCTTTAATTTTTTCTTTAAATTCAAATCCCGCATGGTCTGTTCCTAAATAAATTTTCATTATTCTTTATTTGTAAAAATATTATAGAAATGCAAAAAATTATTACTAATTTGCTCTATAGTCGTATCTCTGTCTATAGTACCATTTTTGTATTGGGTAAGAGGCTCCCAAAACACTGTTCTTCCAACAGCAAATCCTACCACTCCTTTGATTTTGTTACCAGCCTTTATCCACTGCTCAACTTTATCTTGGTTTTCGGCACGTCCCAAAATAACAATTCCAACATTGTCCCCACCTTTTTGTACTTGCAAGGAAACAATTTTATAGCTATCTTCTTCTTCCATCCCTTCGATCTTCCAAATATCCGGCTTAACATTTACATTTTGTAATTCTTCTATTGCTTTTGCAGTCAGATTTGGTCTTACCTCAGTATCATACCTTTGAATATTTCCGCTAACATTTCTAAGTTGTGATTCTGTTGGCGGAACAAGAATCTCAAACAGAAATTTATAAGAATTTTGATGACAGTAATTACTTAATACTTCCAATTTTTGCTGCTGACGCATTTTAGATAAAGGATCATCATTTGGGTTGTAATGAACGAGGGCTTTTACAAATGTGGGTTTATATTTTTCTATGTGTTTGCCAAATTCATCTCCATATTCAAAAGTAAATTCTTTTTGTCCGCTTTTTTCTGTGGTAAGAATAACGTTATATTTTTTGCCTATCGCATCACGGATAATTTTGTCTCCATATTCCTCGTCGATCAGAATCGCTCCCAGTTCTTTTGGTACTCCTTTCAATAACGCCTTTTCAAAAGCCATGAAAATGGTTTCTTTTGCAGAAGTAATAATATTTTTTTCGTCACTACTCAACTCGGGATTTGTAAATCCGAACAATTTAGCAAAAGAAGACCGGTGATCAAAAGGGAGTATGAAAAGATTTTTTTTATAACCCAAAGTATTAAACATATAGAAGTCCGGCTTGGGCACCAACTTTTCCAATTACGGATGCAGAATTTTTTGTCCCCCATTCCATAGCTTCGGGAATAGGCTTATTGTTTATTAAGGCAGAAAGAAAGCCTGATGAATATGCATCTCCTGCTCCGGTTTTTTCTACGACCTGTGTTTCAATAGCTCCTTTTTTTGAAATATTTCCTTTGTCATCGATTGCAAAAGAGCCATTTTCCCCATCTGTTATTATTACGACTCTTGGTCCAAATTTCTGTAAATTTGAAGCGATATCCTCAATGCTTTGTCGTCCTTGCGTATGTCCTAACAAAGCTTCTCCTTCCTCTTTGTTTACAAAAAGAACATCTGTAGCGAGCAATACATTTTCTATATTGTTTCTTCCACTTTGAATTTGCAATGTTCCAGGATTAAAAGCAAGACGCACTTTAGATTTTTTGATAAAATCTACAGTTTTATTATATGCATTTTTCCACTCATTTCCAAGAGAAGTCAGATAGACCCATTTCGTCGTGATATTTCCAAATTCAAAATTATGCGATCTTTTTACGTGTTCTGAAAAAATAGTTCTCTCTTTTTTAAAATTTAAAATTACCGAAAAAGAAGATTGTTGTCCTTCTGTTTGTCTTACGTTAGATGTGTCAACTTTTTCAAAGGATAGAGTATTTATTATTTTCTGAGCAAATTCGTCTTTTCCTATTTCTGCAACGATTCCAGTATGTAATCCAAGCCGGGAAGTACCTACTGCAACATTTGCGGCGTTTCCGCCAACCAAAATTTCTGCTTTATCAACCGTTATTTTATCGCCAAACTTAATGCAAAGCTCATTAGTCTTTTCAATTAATCGTAGATGTTGATTTGCCTCATGCAAAGTCAGAAAGGTATCGATTTTTGCATTACCAATACATACAACATCAAAAGTCTGAGGCGTCATATTATTTATTATTTGATTTTGCTTGGGAAACTATATTGACAGCAAGTGCCAGAGTAATTATGTTTTTTATCATATACTGACCTTCAAGGGTAGGAACCAAGAAACCAGTCCAAGCGATGGACGGGAGTATAAACAATGGCATAAACGTTGTTGCCATATGCAAAACAAGAATAGTAATCGCGACCCTTTCTAATTTGGGGATCAAAAAAATTGTCCCTATAATCATCTCCCAAAGTCCTAAGAATATTATGAATTGGCTAAAACTAATAAAAGGCAAAGTCTTATTTAGCAATGATTCAACCAAAGGATTAGCAGGACTTGAATCTATTAACTTTAAAAATCCAAACCAGAAATATATTACAAAAATAGCAAAGCGAGGGAAAGGTAGGCTCATATATTCAGTATACACCTTGAGAAAAGTTTATGGAATAGATAAGATAGGTGAATACAGATATGCTAAATATAGTTATTTTGGGTGGAGGTTTTGCTGGAGTAAAGGCTGGTTTGATTTTTAAAAGCAGGAATTTAAAAGATATAAAAGTAACCCTGGTTGATCGCAATAGTTTCCATACATTCTCGCCATCCTTATATGAACTTGCTGCCGCGGAAGAACCACAAAGAAATGTAACTATTCCATTCAAGGAAATATTCGGTAATGATATTGAGTTTAAGCAGGGAAATGTTGAGAAGATAGACGTCAAGAATAAAAAGGTTTTATTAGATGGTGGGACAGTATTTATATACGATTATTTAATTTTTGCGCTAGGTAGCGATACAGCTGATTTCGGAATTCCAGGAATCAAAGAATACTCGATTCCGCTAAAAACTCTTCAGAATGCAGTACAAATTAAAAATGCTTTAAAAAACGCAAAAAAAGTAGTCGTTGGAGGAGGAGGATTTTCAGGAACAGAAATTGCCTGTGAGCTTTCGACCCACAAAAGCTATATGGATATAACTCTTATTCAAGGATCACATATTTTATTAAAAGAAATAGGCGGATCAAGCTCAGAACTTGCTAAAAAAAGGTTAGAAAAAGCAAATGTCCGTTTAATATTGGGAGAGCATATAAAAAAAGCTTCAAAGGAATCGATTGAATCGGAAAAAGGTAAAATATTTCCTTATGATGTTTTTATTTGGACAGGTGGAGTTAAGCCAAATGATCTTTTAGGTAAAATTGAGGTTAATGACAGCCTTCAACTGACTGACGATAAAAATATTTTTGCCGCAGGAGACGTTATAAGTCCAGGCATGGCTCGTCGCGCCATAACCATGGGGAAAATATCTTCAGAAAATATTTTAAGACAGATTGAAGGAAGGCCACTTTCAGCTTATACGTATCATAATACAGGATACTTAGTTCCTTTAGGTAGTCATTTTGCAACTTTTGCCATGGGTAGATTTCATATATCGGGTATCTTTGCATACATTCTTCAGCAGCTTATTCTTTTTAAGTATCTTCTCGAAATTTTGCCTTTATTTAAAGCAATAAAACGATTTATAAGGTTTGAAAAAGACCTTAATATTTAAAACTGTATGTTGACTTATTGACAGATATTTTCAAAAGGATTATATTGGCTTTATTATGATGGCAAGCTTGTTTATTGCAATTTCCAGGATTCTTCCAACGCAGATAGCTTATGCCCACTGCGATATCCCCTGTGGTATTTACGATCCTCATGCTGCACAAGTTGGAGCTCATACCGTTATACGTATGACCCAATTACTAAGCGAGTTAAAAAGAGTAGATGAAACAAAAGCAGAGCATGATGTTGCAAGGATCACTCATGTGAAAGATGATCATGGCAATATGATTGAGGAGGAACTGGGGACATTAGAAAATGATTATTTTAAGGAAGAGCATTTTAAGGAATACCCTAAATTGAAAGAGTTAATTGCAAGCGCAGTAAAACTTTCAGCCAAAACACGCCAGACTATAGATATGGCATCGGCAGAGCAGTTACTTGAGACGGTTTTAAAGATTTCTGAAATATTTTATAAAACAAAGAACCTTGTTCCTATTCGCGTAAAGTCCCCTTATCCAACGCAGCGAGAAATTGTTGTTTATAAATAATGCTTCTTTCTAGTTTTAAGATTGTTGGCCATAGTATGGAACCAACTATATCTATGGGCGATAAGGTATTAGTAAGCAGTATTCCTTTTTTAATTTTCAAACCTAAAGTTGGAGATATAATAGCATTGAAAAAAAATAAAAAAATATTGATCAAGAGAATCCTTCAAGCAAATCCATCAGCTGGTACAGAAAGTTATTTTGTAAGGGGAGATAATGATAAGGATAGTTTGGAAATCGGTTGGGTTTCTAAAAAAGAAATTGTTGGAAAAGTAATATTTAAAATCTAAAATATGTTTTTGTGGTGGTCTATAAATATTATCTTGCTTATAATTATTTTTTTTCTTCTTTTACTCTTATCTATGTTTTGGCCACCAGACAGCCCTTGGGCGCCATGGTGGAGAACCAATAAAAGGACGGCCCGCGCGATGTGCCGTCTGGCGAAAATAAGTAAAAAGGATGTCATTTATGATCTGGGATCGGGAACAGGAACCTTACTCCTCATAGCAGCAAAAGAGTTTGGTGCAAGGGGAGTTGGGATAGAAATAGATCCATTACGAGCAGTTATATCTACTTTAGCGCTACATAGCGCTAAAGTGCGGGATAAAATAATAATTAAAAAAAAGAATTTTTTTAATGTTGATCTTTCCAATGCTACTGTAATATTTGTTTATCTGGTGCCAAAAGCGCTGGAAAGATTAAAACCAAAATTTTTGAAAGAATTAAAGCCTGGAACGCGAGTTGTAAGCTACAGATACAAAATTAGCTTACCGCTTTCTTCTTACGACAGGGCAAACAATATATATTTATACAAAATTAATAACACTTAAATAAATTTATCCTATTAGCGTCTCCTTCGGATATCGCAGGAACACTTAAAATTTTTTTGCAATTTTTATAAATGGCCTCTTTTACAAAAATGTTGTCTAAAATGTCTTGTTTAATATCGTAGTCCGGATAATCTGCTCCATGAGTAACAATTATTGTTTTAGTTTTAATTGCTTTATCTGTTAATATATTTTTATCATAGACTCCTCTTGTAAAAAAATATTCATGCGCATCATTAACATTTTCTAATGCAGGAATTTTCGTAATAGCTATTAATGCCGGAGTAATGTCATTAACGCCATACAAATAATCAGGTTTCTCTTTCTTTATTATTTCCGTGATTTTGCTTACATCTTCGATTTTTCCTAGATTTCGATAGGAGGAAACATAAGTAAATAGGTTAAGCAAAATAAAAAAAGAAATTATGGTTGGGATAACTAGTTTTTGAAGATTAAACTTATTTTTTAAAAAGAAAACAAATTCATAGAGGGAAATACAAAGGAATGGTGGTAAAAAATTTAGATATAGATAATATATATCTTGGTATCCAAAGAAGAAAATTATGGAGAACATAGACATTATGCCAAATAAAATATTTTTTCTAATATTTAATAGGTTAAAGATCAACAGAATAAAAAGCAGAAAATCTTTTGTTATAAAAAACCACATAATATTTAATTTTGAGAGACCTACCGGGCGGGTAAGAGAAAAGCCAAAAATATCGGAGAGAAATTCTTTTGGAGCAAGCAGTAAAAAAGGCAATAGAATAAATAACGATACTAAAATAAATCCAATACTAAATTTAATTATTTTCTCTTTGTCTTTTTGTAGAAGGAGATAGCCATAAAAAGCAAGGACTATGGGGAGAAAATATGCTTTGGTTAAAAATGATGCTGCAAGGAAGACTCCGGACAATAACGCTTTTTCCTTTAGAAAATAAAATCCCAATATTGCAAATAAGGATGCCGTAAAAATTCCTGTTTGGTGATCGGATGTAGACAGCACAATAAAAGAAAAAATATATAAGACTACACTAATTATTGAGATAATATAATCTTTTGTTTTTTTGTAAACTACCAGATATATAAAAGTTGTAATTATCGCAATTTCCAAAGAAGAAGTAAAATAAAAAAGTTCTATATTTTTTCCCGTTATTAAATAATATAAAGAAGATACATATGAAAAAAAGGGAAAATTAGAGAAAAAAATGTCTTTATACAATAATTTTCCATTGAAGATTTGGTATGCAATATTGAAATAGATATTCGTATCGGATAATCTTATGGAATTGCTGTCCACTTTTAATAAAAGAAAAAATAATATAAAAAGGGCAAGAGGAATAAGCTTTTTCATTTTTTAATTTTCAGAAGTGCCCACCTAATTTTGTCTGCTATTTTATACATCTCATAAAAAAACGGATTTATTACCAGATCGAAACTTCCAACAAATTCAGTAAGTTTTGGCCCATATCCTTGTTTGAATTTGTGGAATCCATACCAAGGGTCATTTGTAGAAGGATCATGCCCTAAGGCTCCCCACATGTCAAATTTTTTAAGACCTAATTCTTTTCCAAACTTTATTGCTTCCCACATTATTAGATTTGATGCCATTGTTTCCCGATGTAAACTGCTTGATGCGCCATATGGATAATAAAGGGTATCTTTATAAACAAACAAAATCCAAGCAGCCAGAACGAGTTGAGAATTGAAAGTTGAGAGTTGAGAGTTTGGACTATACTTAGCCAATAAGAGATGAGCAGTAAGTTTATCAGTATCCAATTTTTCATTTTTCATTTTTAATTTTTCATTTTTTAATGTTTCCCACATTAGCCTATGGTATTTTTCTGTATGCGCATAAAAACCTTGTCTTCTTGTTGTCTCTTCTGTCAATTTTAAATAGGTTTCAAAAGCTTCATTCGAATTATCCTGAACAATTTTAACACCGTGTTTGAGCGCTACTTTTATGTTGTATCTAGTCTTTGGATGCATTTCTTTCAGCAATTCCACTTCGGACTTTGTTAAATCCAACACAAAAGTATATTTTGTAAACAAAGGATGAGCGGCTGGCTTAAGACCTAAATTTTCAATTTTCAATTTAGAATTTTCAATTAATACATTTGGTTCCAGCTGAATAAACACACATTTTTTCTCTCTCCCGATTCTCTTAAGTTCTGAAATCATTTCTTTGTCTGGAAGCGGACCTTTTGGGACATAGCCAATTGTCCAGGGTGTGTGAGGAACCTTGTGAATTGTTATTTGGGTTCTATTAATTTTTATTACTTTTATTCCAGTTTTTTTTCTAAATTCACCCCACGCAGCAGATTGTAATGGGTGATTAGTTAAGGCTTTCATAATTGTTAGTTAAGGAAATATTTTGTTCAATTACATTTTCAGGAAGTTCCAAAATAAATCTGGAAACGATATTTGAAATTTTTTGACCAAAGAATATTCTTCTTCTAGCATAGGTTAAAAAGAGCCTTTTCCGAGCCCTAGTCATTCCTACATAGCAGAGTCTTCTTTCTTCCTCAAGTTCATTCTTCTCCATTAATGAGCGAGAGTGTGGAAAAAGTCCTTCTTCCATGCCGATCATAAATACGTATGGGAATTCAAGACCTTTAGCTGCATGTAGTGTCATAAGAGTTACAGCATCTTTCTTTGCTTGTCCTGAGCTTGCCGAAGGATCCGGCATATATTCTTGTTCAACAAGGGAGACATTTTCTAAAAAATTAGTAAGATCGGAAAATTCAAAAGCTACAGAACGAAGTTCCTTAATATTTTCCAGTCTTTGTCTATCTTCTTCGTCACGGTCATCATATAAAGATAGGTAATCGGTTACATTTAGCACTTTGTCCAGAAGTTCTAATGTTGTCATTCTGGCTTGTCCAGAATCGGATTTTGGAGTCGGTCGAAGCGTCGACCTCCCCAGAGTGACGTTTACTTTCTCTTGAAATTCTAGAAATTTCTCCATTTTTCTTTTTCCAATTTTTTCAATGCGCTTTAAAGATATCTTATCCTTTTTGTTATCCAATGCTCTCAAATAAGCGAGTACGTCTTTTATTTCTTTTCTTTCGTAGAACCGTGTACCCCCAATTAGGACATACGGAATACTATTATGTAAAAAAACTTCTTCCAAAACTCGCGATTGAGCGTTAGTCCTATACAGGACAGCATTATTGGAAAATTTAAAATCTTTCTTTTCTTGTAGTCTAAATTCTCCTATTGTATTTACTACGAATTCTATTTCTTGCTGCTCATTTTGTGCTTCAAAAATAACAACTTCATCACCGTTCGGATTTTCCGTCCAAAGATTTAATACTGGGTGAGTTGTATTTTTGGATATTACCGATGAGGCGCTATCCAAAATTTTTTGTGTAGATCGATAGTTTTGGGAAAGAGAAAAAGTTTTTGTATTTTTAAAATCCTCCTTGAAACGGGATAGATTGGTAAAATCCGCACCTCTCCAGCTATATATGCTTTGGGAAAAATCTCCAACAATACACACATTATTCCACTTTTTGGCTAATTTTTTAGTCAAGATATATTGGGCTCGATTTGTATCCTGGTACTCATCTATCAAGATATAACGAAAACGATCTTGATATTTTTCAAGAATTGTTAAATTTTCTTCAAACAATAACACGGTTTTAGAAAGAAGATCGTCAAAATCAAGAGCATGGTTTTCTGCTAAAATTTTTTGATACACAGGATAAATCTTTGCAACTTTTTCCTGGAAATTCCCTCTTGCATATTTTAAATATTCGGAATCATTGATAAGTTCATTTTTTGCCTGCGATATATTCGCCAGAATAGAGGACGGTTTGTAATCTTTTATAGAAATATTCAGCCTTTTCATTGCTTCTTTTATAGCCTCCAGACTATCTTGCGTATCATATATTGCGAATTGCGAAGGAAGGTTTATATGTTTTCCTTCAATCCTCAGAATTTTGGCGCATAAAGAATGAAAAGTAGCAACGGTCGGAATTGCACCCATTTTTTGGACACGTTCTTTCATTTCATTAGCAGCTTTATTGGTAAAGGTTACCATTAGAATATTGAAGGGATCAATTTTCATATCTTGTATTAAATACATGACTTTATACGTTAACACTCTTGTTTTTCCAGATCCTGCTCCTGCCAGAATGATTACCGGACCATCAGTCTGCAAAACTGCTTTTTGTTGTTCCTGATTTAAGTCTTTTAGAAAGTCTTGATCCATAGTATAATGTTGTAATTGTACCATATGAAAAAGACCTTTATTGTGGCTAATTGGAAGTCGAATTTCACGAGTTCTGAAGCTGATTTTTGGTTTCAGAGATTTAAGAATTATGATTTACGAATTATGAATAAGGAGATAATTATATGTCCGTCTTTTACTCTTCTTTCTGAAATTGAATCGGTAATCAAGAATTATGAATTAGGATTTAAGATTGGGGCGCAAAATGTTTCCCCTTTTGATGAAGGTGCCTATACTGGAGAGGTATCTGCAAGGCAGATTAAAGAATTTGCAGACTACGTCCTCATTGGTCATTCTGAAAGAAGAACGAATTTTAATGAAAATGATGAAATATTGTTTAAAAAAGCGGAGTTATCAAAGCAGCATGGTTTGGCCCCAATTTTTTGTGTCCAGGGAATCGAGACAAAGATTCCTTCGGATATCGCTATAGTCGCATATGAACCTATTAATGCAATAGGAACAGGACGCCCTGATACTGCGGAAAGTGCACAAGAAGTTGCTGCATTTTTCAAAAAAAATTACAAAGTCCAATATGTTCTTTATGGAGGAAGTGTAACATCGGAGAATGTAAAAAAGTTTACTCAAATGTCGAATATTGACGGAGTCTTGGTTGGGGGGGCAAGTCTTGATGCTCAAGAATTTTACGCAATCATTAAAAACGCATAAGAAGGCGATAATAATAGCATTGGTATTTCTTTTTGTTGGACTTTTTGGACGGCTTCTTGTCGAGGGAGCTAAATGGTCTCCTGTTATTTTCCAATATTTTTTCCATAAGGAGATTGATCTAAAAAAGACAGAAGATAGGGTGAATGTATTATTTCTAGGCATTGGAGGAGGAAAACACGATGGTCCGCTTCTCACAGATACTCTGATTTATGTAAGCATTGACCCAGAATTCCAAAAAGTAACGCTTATTTCTATCCCCCGAGATTTATGGATCACAGATCTGAAATCAAAAATCAATACCGCTTACTCTTCTGGAGAGGCGAGAAAAAAAGATGGAGGACTCCTTTTGACAAAAGCAGTGGTTGAGAAAATTTTCAATCAACCTGTCGACTATGTTCTGCGTATCGATTTCAATGGATTTATAAAGGCAATAGATATGGTTGGAGGGATAGATGTAAGCGTTCAGAAAGGATTTGAAGATTTGGAATATCCAATTGCCGGGAAAGAAACAGATCCATGTGGATTTACAGGAGAAGAATTCGAAAAAAGAGCAACATCATCAGCTATCTTCGAGGTATTTCCATGCCGCTATGAACACTTAGTTTTTAAAGATGGGGTCCAGCACATGGACGGAGAAAAAGCGCTTAAGTTTGTTCGGTCACGCCATGCGAAAGGAACAGAAGGCACAGATTTTGCAAGATCCAGACGCCAAGAAATAGTAATAGAAGCATTTAAAGATAAAGTATTTTCTTTGAATACCTTACTTAACCCTGGAAAACTTATGAACTTATATAATGTTTTTCAGGATAGTATTCATACCAACATACAAGCTCAGGAATATGATGATTTTGCAAAACTTGCCATGAAAGTTAAAGATGTTCAAGTCAATAGTGTAGTTTTTTTCTACTCAGATCCCTATTCGGAAAAACAAGGTATTTTTATTAATCCACCTGAATCTCCCGTCTATAATAATCAATGGGTTTTAATCCCCCGAAGAGGAAGAGAGGATTTTTCAGAAGTTCAGAGGCATGTCGAGTGCGAGATTAAAATTGGCGATTGTCCTCTTCAGTGATCGACTGGAATATCCTTGTATCGCCTTTTTGATAAATAGTTTTTCCTAAAAGCTGAAATTTTTCCTCATTAAGATTTGGATATTTTTGTCTTTCTAACTCACCAATAAATATAAGCGAAACTTTATATTTTTTTAACAAGGATTCTATCTCTTTCGAATTATCGGATTCGTACATTTTTGCAACTTCTTCGATCCGAGGGGAAGGAATATCATAGGTTCCGCGCCAAAGCCATTCATGAACAGTCCATCCTAAAACAGTTGGTAGTCCGGTATTGGCTGATACGCGACCATAGTCGGTATACGAATCTCCCTGCGCTTCAAGAATAATTGGTTGTCCTTTAATGTTTTTATTAATCCACAAAATGGCTTCATAGTCATTTGGATAAAGTGGCTTAAGATAACTTGTTCCATCAAGACCATGGTAAGTTTTTAAATTTCCAAAGTAGGAATTAATCGCAAAATAAGGATAAAAGAATACCAGTATTAAGTATAAGGTAGCAGGTATAAAGTATAAGACATAAAGAATTTTTTTCTCGATACTTAATACGTAATACTTAATACTTGATACTAGCCTAACCATTATATAGCCCGAGGAGATAGAAAGCATCATGAATGACTGATATACAAGTTTGAACATGGTGTTTGCTCTGTAGTGTGCAGGATAAATATCTTTTACATATATAAATTCAGGAATGATAATAAGAAGAGCGGATAACAGGATTAGAATCAATACAAAGATATCGGGTGGAGAAAAATTTCTAATTTTAAAAACTAAAAATCCAAAAATCCAAAAATAGAAAAAGCCATATAGAATAAATAATTGCCATAAAGGTGAATGTTGGCAATGGTCTGGCTCAAAAAGGAAAGGTCCAAATTGTCCTATGTCTGTTAGAAATTTTGGCGCACAAAGTACGCCAATCCCCGAAGCAAAAGGCTTGAAATTAAGATTAAAAGGTAAAGTAAAAAGGAAAAACCCAACAAAAATAAGTATTAAGTATAAAGTAGTAGGTATTAGGTACTTTGATTGTTTAATACTTGATACATAATACTTAATACTTTGGTGGGGAGAAATTTGTATTATTGACTTTAGCTTGACATAGGCAATTACGATTGCTGTCAATAAGAAATATATTATTCCGTCCCAAGCATTGATCATATACATAATTGCTAGCAAAAATGCTAGCAAAGTTAAAAGTGAAAAGTTAAAAGTTAAAAACGGAAACTCAAAGTTTAAGATTTTGAATTTTGAATTGTCACTTTGAATTTTGAATTTTAAATTTTGAATTGAGGATTGATTATTAAATCTAAAAAATATTGATAAAAGAATAGCTATTGTTAGCAGTACAAAAGGTATGTCTAGAACGTGGCCATGCAGATCGGAAACAACAGAGGAATAGATTGGAAATTCGTGAATAGTGTTTTCGATGAAGCGCGTTGCATTTGGATACCAATAGCTATTTGGAAATGTATTAGGAGAAAAGATTAACTGCCAAAAAGGTACAGGATTTTCATTTTCATAAGGCTTGAAAAATAAATAAACTGTATGCAGGTTTCCTGCAAAACCTAGTATAAGTCCAGTAAGAATGCCTCCGATTATTGGTAATTTCGAATTTTTACCGTTTTTGTTTAAAAAATATAGGAGATTTGCGCCAATTGAAAATGCACCTGTAAAAGTAAATGCAGCGATTGTTGAAAGCGTTAAATTGAAAGTAATTGATGACGAAAGAAATGAAAGCTTTGTCAAAACAGCAGTTACTAAATGCCCAAAATAATAATAGTTAATAGGGTAGGGTGTAAGCCACATATCTAAAGGAGGAAAATACTTAGCTCTTAAAATAGAATTTATAAATCCATAATCCATATATTTTTCCAGCCCATGAATGTCCGGTTGGTGGGCATGGATAAAAGACCAAAACAAAAGAATTGCTGCGAATAAAAATTCTTCTATAATAATTATTGGGAGTATCTGCTTGAAATTGAGTTTACTTTTTCTCCCAATCAATAAATTGATAGGAATAAACAATCCTAGAATTATGTAGAGATTTTGCGTTTCAAAAGGAAGTAGTTTTAAAAACCCTAAAACAAAAATTGTATAACTTATTAATGCTATTCCTATAACTTTCGCAAAAATATAACCCTTATCGAAAAAGTTGGGAAAGATCAAAGTTGTTATGGGAATAAAGATAACGCCAGCAAAAAAAAATGTTGCCCACCATTGGAAAATATTAAGCAAATCCGAGAGGAGCATATTATTTGAACCCTGCACCATTTTGGTGCGGGGTGAACATTTCCGAAATGTTTTTTATAGCAAATAAATTTTTTTTCAATGATCTGCTAAACTTCTTATTCAACCAGAAAAATTTGATTTTAGGATTTTTATTCCCTAGATATTCCAAAAGTTGCAAATCATCGTCAATGTACATATCAAGTTTTAACTTCTTTAGCACTCCGTTTTTAAAAAGATGAGGCTGTTCATTATTGTAGTTGAAATACATCGCATTAAATATTTTATCTAGGCTGAGACGCTTTATAAGTTCTGTTGTTTTTTTCTCCAAAAAGCTGAATCTACTGGAAATAAGATAATATTTATTTTCATTCTGTAAAGCTAAGTCTTTAACATAATTCATGTTTTCAGCTATAGGAGATCTAAATATAGGGTGGTGGCTGAATATTCTAATAATCTGCTCCAATCTTGACGGTATACGATATTCCAATTCCGCACGCGGTTTTCCTTTATATAATAAATCAATAATTTTTGATGGAACAAAAGGAGGATAATTAATAAATATTTTATCTAAATCAAATCCAATATTCATCTTTAAAATATATTCTTAATAAGATTTATAAGCTTGAAATTCCAGCCGACTCTGTGGGTAATCCCGACTTTATTTATTATTTCACTTCTGTGTTTTTTATACCAGTCATAACTTTCAATTAATAATTCCTCATTGGATTTTTCAGGCTCCCAATTTAATAATTTTTCTGCTTTTTTTATAGATATATATGAGTCGACAGGCATAGTTTTATAATGCCAGGCAGCAATTGGGGAAAGATTCAATTTTTCTAAGATACTTAAAATAACCTGGGAAGGTAGAGTAGGGAGTTTTACTATTTTGGATTTGGACTTTGCATATCTCATTACAGATCCCAGATCTTTATTCCAAGTCTGGAACTCTTTTGCTCCAATGTTGAAAATTTCTCCATCAATTTCACTTTCCATTGCCCTTATTATTGCATCAACCACATCAGATACTGCCAAGAGTTGATATTTGTTATTGCCGTTACCCAGAATGAACACGCTTTTATCTCTATATATCGCTTCAAACCATAATTCAAAAATACCTAATCTCTCAGGGCCTAAAAATGATTTTGGGCGAAGTATATTCACAGATAGTCCTTTTTTGAAATATTCCAAACACAATTTTTCTCCCGCAACTTTTGATTCTCCATAATATCCAATTGGATCAAGAGGATTTGTTTCTGTTTCTGGAAGATGTCTAGGAATTCCATAAACTGCGGTTGATGAAATGAAAACTAATCTTTTTATTTTATTCTGCAAAGCAGAACTCAAAACATTTTCAGTGCCGTTTATATTTATGTCGAAAATTATTTTTTTCTCTCTTAAAATTGGTAAAGCTGCAGCTGCGTGGACAACGTAATCCTGGTTTTTTAATGCATTCTCAATAGCTTTTTTGTTTCGCACATCCCCTTGTATATATTTAACTTTCTCAATCAGATCTTTTGCATCAGGACTCACAATATCAAAAAGAGTTACTTCATAATTTTCTCTAAGGAGCTTTCTTGCAAGATGTACTCCTAAGAAGCCACAACCTCCCGTAATTAAAACTTCCTTTTTTGTCATTAGGCTATTCTAACACCGGCAAGGGTGTGGATCAAGGAATTTTCTGAAAAATTAGGACTTTTGGATGATCGTATACCGTAAAAGATTCATCTGCTGAGGAATCATTTATTTCGTGCTCCCACTTGACAAGTGGGAAGCTAAATTTAGGATACGATGTGAATTCAGCTACTTTCTTAAAACCCAGAGATCCGCTAAATAGTTTTTTATAATATTCAGAAGTTTGCGTATAGCATCTTCCCACCGGTAATTTTTTGCAATCTGTCAAACGCATAAGTGGCGTATAAAGTCGATTGGAAGCAATAATAATGTAATCGGTTTTTGATAATTCCTGATTTATTGTTTTCCATTTTTCAGAAGTATCGGGATCATAAAGCGGAAGTGTAAGCATTTTATATTTTTCTTGGCCAAACAAGGGAAGGGAATCATCCCAGTGTTCTATTGCAAGAGTTGGTCCTACTGGAATATTTTGATTAATCCACTCAGATGCCAAAACGCGAGTGTTTGGTTTTGTATAAATATTCACGAAAGATAAAGGCCAGTATAAAATACTACAAATAAATACCAATACTACAAATAAATACCAATAACCAAATTTGCGCTTAATTAAAATTAGAAGTTTATAAGCAAGAACTGCTGCGAAAAGAGAAAGGAGAGGATAGAGAGGGAGCATGTAGCGCATCCAGCCGACTGCAAATTTTCCAACCACAATAAAATAACTTAAGAAAAAAATTAAAAGAATAAGTTCTTGTGCCCATCTCTTGTCCACCTCGGAGGAGTCGAAGTCGTTGCTTCGCCACCATCCGAGGTGTCTCTTTATTAGGTGAAAACTAATATACAGTGTTCCCAAAAAAGAAATTGTCGCAATAATCGGTCCTTGACCCCAAAAGAAAATATTTTTTAATTCATAGAAATATGGAATTTTTCCAACGTACTGAAGGGTAAAAGGGAAAGCGAAAGGATTATGTGTCATTTGCGATTGCTCCAGAGTTTGTCTTGAGAATTCCTTAAAATCCAAAAGAGCATAAGGTTCAAAAATAATAAAAGAAATAACTGTTGATATTAAAATAATTAAACCTTCTATTAAAAGTTTTTTTATGAGTTTAGGGATGTGAGGAAACCAAATATGAGGTCGGTGGGGAATTCTTAGAAATATCAAAACAAAATCTGAAATTAATGCTGCTCCAATTGACATTATCAGAACTAAAGCACTTGTTTTCGTTGCAAGAGACATTCCAAATAATATCCCCACAAAAAGAGCTTTTTTCTTTGTAGGATTTTCATAGAAACTAATAAGCATATAAAGAGTTGCTAAAATAAAGAAAGTAAGAGGGGTATCAACAGCATAAAAATGCGCAGCTTGGATAGGGAAAACACTTATAGTATAAAAAAATACAGCTATTAGTCCAACTTTTCTTGAAAAAAGTTTTTGTCCCAGAAGAAAAATAATAAGAATAGTTCCCATGTCGAAAATAACAGAGAGGAAACGTCCGACTAAATTAATATGATCATATGATGAGGCAAGAGGATAAAAAGGTGTTAAGAGAACAGCAACCCCTTTAAGAAGATACATTGGTAAACTCCCATATGCAAAAAAGTGAGGATTTAAAGGGCTTTGGACAGATAAAAGTTCCGAAATATTGGTAGGAAGTTGTAAGGGTATAGAGGCAATTACAATTGCCCGTTCATCAGGGTGCAAATGAAATCCTTGATCCCAATTTAGTCCGTATACCCTCAAGATAAAAGCAAGAATTAAAATTAAAAATAATGGTAGATATTTCACATTCTTTTAAAGATAAAAACAGTAGGGCGGTCGAAAACATTTGCAGTTTCCTCGAATGAAAAAACCGGATCTCCAAGATATATTATTTTGCAGAATAGATCACAAGAAGTTTCGTAAACCTTTTTATATCCCAATTTCTCATTTATAAGTTCATTGTAAAACTTATATCCATTGGGAAATTCGTCTTTATTCATCATACGAGTTTGTATAATTCTCTGACTAGGTAAAATAATATATCCACTTTCTAATAAGAATTTATCAAGCTCCAAGGGTTTGTCGGGGGTTTGATCTAAGTCATAAAAATTGAATAAGGAAATATTTGGCAGATATTGATTAAATGGGACTATTCCCAAATCATAAACCTCACTTAATACTCGTGAGCTGGAAGGAATATTTTCTTTTGCCCAAAGACTTGCCTGGATACGGGTATCCTTTCTTGCAAAACTGTCAATAAAATAAGAACATGAAAAAACTATGCAAATAAGAAATATGATTTGCAATATTTTTTTATTGATAAATTTATCTATAAAAATTGCAATTATTAAATATACAAATGGCAAAGTGGGCAATATATATCTTGTCCATTTGGCAAAAAGAAAAGCTTGGGAGAAAAAAAGTAATAAAAAACAAGCGACTACAAGTAATTGAGGATAATGCCGTTTTTTCAGAAAAAAATAAATAACATAAATTAGGGAAGGAATAAATAAGATAGTCAAGGCTGGATTAAGTAAAAATGGATAAATTTTCGTAAACTGGAAAATAACAGGAATAGAATTGAAAAAGCCACCCGTATAAAAAACAGATAATGTTCCCAAAGCAACAGAAGACTCATGCCTCATGCTTGCTATAAAAGAAGAAGTATCCAGAAAAACATAAGGAGAAACAGCGTAAAATAAGATGCAGGAGATAAATATTAGCGACAAGCCATATAAGATATGTTTGAATAATTTATTGTGTGATAAATAACTTATTAATATAGAAAACATAGGGATCATCAGAAGAGGTAGAGAGGAAATCTTTGTTGCTGCAAGAAGTCCGGATATTAGTCCAACCGTAATGATATCTTTAAAATCTAATTGTTTTAATAATTTTAGGGAAAAATAAAAGAGCCAAAGACCTAAAAAAGTAAGCCAAATTTCAAATGTTCCAAAATGAGAAAATTGAATCAGACCAACACTAAAAGTACAAAATACTGCTGCAATAAGCCCAACGTTTTTATTTGCTAATTTGCTTCCTATGTAATAAATGGAGGGAATAAGAAGTACGGATAAAATTGCAGAATAGAACCGGCTGATAATAAGCGCTTGTTCAAAAGTCAGTTGGGATTTGCTAACTAAATTTAAAAAAAAAGCTGTAAAATAAATTAAATATATAGGAAAAGATCCATAAGCAAAAAAATGAGGGTTCATCTGATTGGGGAAATTGATCTGTAATACAGAAGATGCAATATTTCTTTCATCAGGGTGAAAATAAAAAGGGCTGCCCCAATCCAAATTGTAAAAGCGAAAAAATCCGCCAATTAAAATCAATAAAAACACCATCATAAGGCGGTGCGTGTTAGCAGGAATAATGCGATCCCAAAAATTGTACTAACAACCCCTCCCATAATTAACAGGATTGAAGAATCTCCTGTTGGCGGCAAACCACCCTTGGTCTCTACAAAGACTGGTAACGGAGTAGGAGTAATTGTTGGGGATGGAAAGGGTGTTGGGGTGAGTGTAGGGATCAAAGTTGGCGTGATCTGTTGAGTGGGAGCAGCGGAAGGGGTAGCAGATTCTGATACTTGGGAACCCTGTGCGAATACAATAAAAGACTGCATTATGGTTGTTAATATGCCGGATGAATCACGAGTTTTAACTGTTATCGTATGAGGTCCCGGAGAAAGATTATTGGGAGGACGATATGTCCAGTTGCCATTACTGTCTGCTGTTACTTGAGTTTGTATATTTTCATCAGAATGAATTACTATTTCCACATCTTCATTTGGCAAACTTGTTCCGCGAAATTGCGGTTTTTGATCGGTGAAAGACTGATCTTTTTTTGGAGTTAATATCTCTGGTTTCAAATTTTCAGAACTGACTGCCGTAGAGGGGAAACCGACTTGCGCAGAACTTGAAGCATCTGATACAAAATCTTTAGTAAAATCATAATCATTGGACAATGTAATTGTGGGAAGTGAACCTGTCTCATTTAAAGAAAATGAGACTTTTGATTTTAAGGAATTATCTACAGCCAAAAGTTCAAAAACCGTATTCTCGTTGAATCCAAAGTATGAAGAAAGGTTATTTGTCCGAAGTTCTTTTAGAGAAAAACTAAATTCCCCATCTTTTTGGACAGTTGTAGACAAAACCTGCGAACTATCTGAGCTTAAATATACAAGTGCTTGCGTAGGTGCTTTCCCATCAGGTAAAAGAACCTTTCCTTTTATAGCTGTCTGTACTGCAGAAGGAGAAGAGATATTAGGTCCTGTTGAAATCTCAAAGGGGGAGCCATTATTTAAAAAGGTGTTTTGACCAGAAATTACAACAAGATAATATCTCGTTGAAGGATCAAGTTTTTGTATACTGATACTGTGAATATTTTTAGGATTAAGATCTTCCACTTCTGTATTTCCCAGCTGTTTACTGTTGCCGTAACTTACAGACCCAGTGGTGAGCGCTTGCGTTTGGTAAGTTATGGTAAAAGATTTATCTGATAGATTTGTAATCTTTACATTTTTCGGTTCTTCCGAATTTGATGCATTGCTCTTGAGATTTGTCTGCATTCTTACAATAAGCGTTGTTAAGACTATGCCTAATAATATTAACCCAACAACAAAGATGGTGGGGATGCGTTTATTAAGTAATTGATTTTTCATGGCAATATTAATCTTGCTTCTTCAGATGATTCTGGAGGAGATAATATCTCAAGAGGGAAAGGGGTAGGAGTTGGGGCGGTATTGCTCAACTCAAAAACGGGATTTACTTTTTGTCTCTGCCTAAGCTTATCAACAGTCTTTGTGTCAAAGGCAGGACTAATTGGAGATATATCCTGATTTGTTGTATTAGATATCGTTGAAGTGGCGATACTGTGATAAATATTTCCTGCTATCCAGGCAATAACAAAAATAAAAAGAAGAACCAGAATTATCAAAAAATCTTTTCGTTTCATAAATTATCCTTGAAAAAAGCTGTTGCCTGAATGTTGAATTCCAAAGACTGACTAGCTTGTGTAGTTGCGCTGCTTATAGAGAACACATCAATATCAATAACTCTTTGCATATTTGTAATGGTTGTGACGAAATCAGATATATCTTCAAAAGCGCCGCTACCCGCGATCGCAAAAGAATAGGAATAATAATCTTTATTCAGTGTCTTTTCATTTTTGATGACTTCTACTTCGAAATTTTGAAGTTTTTTTATCTTTACATTTGATCTTTGGCTGGCGGCTTGCACTTGGGCAAAGAGGATATGAACATCCGGCTGCGTGGTTATAGCATCTGTAACAATTGGCAAATCAGTTTGTATATTATTGTACTGATTTCTAAGTATACCTAAATTTTTTATTTTAGTTTCCAGCTCTCTATGGATGAATTCACTATCTGAAAGTTCTTTTTTCAATTTTAAGATAGTTGAGACGGTTGGATTTATAGCAAAAAGTCCAAAAAACGACAAAGCAAGAAGAGTTAATGCTATAGTAAGGAACTTGTGACTTCTTTCTTCACTTAAATATGGAAGTTTTGGGAAATATTTAATTTTTGCTATTTCTTGAGCTATATCTTGCATATTTTATTTAAGTGTTGTTGTAACAGTGACCGAAAGGCCGACCAAAGGCTTATTTTCGATGTTGGCTATACTTATAGATTTAACATCTGGGTAATCTCTAAGGGTATTTATGAAATCCGTTAATGATGATACGGAATTTACATTTGCGTTTATGGTTATTTTGTCTTGATTGAAAGTCAAATTACTGATTCTTACTCCCTGGGGTATTAAGTCTGTAATATTTAAAACTATCTTGTTAGTTTTTTCATTTTTTTCAGAAAGCGTAGACGCTAGGGCGATACGATTCTGTAAATTTCTATATTTAGTTTCATCTTGCTTTAAAAGTGAGATCAAAGCCTGTTTTTGTTTGATCGCAGAGTGAAGGTCAATAAGTCTCTCATCCAGGGAAAATCTATAAATAAAAGCTGAAACTGCTACTATTTCTGTAAATATTACAATCAAGCGGCCTACTGTTAGGGCCCAGTTCATAAACTTATCAAAAAGAGGAATCTGTTTATTTTTGATAAGATTTATAGAGGACAGATTATTTGGCATAGCCAATTTAGTCTAGGGGAATTTGATCTTTTTGTCAAAGCACTTAGGAGCTATTTTTTGATAGTTTTGCTTTTTGGAGTTTTTGGGAGGAGTTTTGATAATCTTGACTTTAGTCTCGCAGCTTTATTTTTGTGAAATATATCTTTCTTAACAGCTTTATCGATTGCTCTAAAAGCTGCTTGTATGCTTGCCGGAGTCGGTTTTCTTTGGGCCTTTTTAACGACCAAATTAACAAAAGCCTTAATTTTTTTGTTGGCAGCCTCTCTTTTTTTGTCAACTCTTAATTTTTTCTTGGCACTTCTTATTACTGGCATTGGGTTATTTTAGCATGCTATACTATAAAATACAATCATGGCCCAGAACTTTTTAAAGAAAAGTATCAATATACTTCTTACTCGTCAAACCAATATTCTCTCCGCCGCTTTTATTATTATGACAACTGTTGTTTTGTCTCATATTCTGGGTCTTATCCGCACGAGGTTATCATTCTCTATTTTTGGCCCATCAAACACTTTAGGAATTTACGATTATGCGTCAATTCTTCCTGACACTATCTTTCAGTTAACTATTGCAGCAGCGCTTACATCTGCATTTATACCGGTTTTTTCTGAGTATTTGGTAAAAGGGGAGGAAAAATCTGCGCATGAAATGGCATCAACGCTTCTTTCTGTCGGGCTTGCTATTTTCATTATTCTTTCTCTAACTCTTGCTATATTTGCTTCTCAACTACTTGCTATTTTTAATGGTGGACATAATTTTTCCAGCGGCGACATGCAATTAATGGCTAATCTAATGCGGATAATTGTCGTTGGCCAGCTTATCTATATAATTGGTACTTTTTTTAGCGCAATGCTGCAATCATACAACCATTTTTTTATACCTGGAATTGCGGCGGCATTTTACAATGTAGGAATAATATTTGGTATTTTGTTATTCAATCAGTTTTTCGGAATTTATGCTATTCCCCTTGGGGTTGTTTTGGGTGCTGTGATTTTTGTTTTGTTTCAAATTCCACTTGCCAGAAAAGTCGGATTTTCTTTTAGACCGACAATCAATTTTATCAAATCAAAAGGACTCAATAAGATATTTACGCTTATGTGGCCACGCACGATTCAAGTAGCTGTACAGCAAATAGGGACAATTATTCTTGCTGCAATTATAGCATTTATGATTGAGCCTGGACGCACACATTTACTCTTTAATGCGGCAAAGACGCTTATGTTTGCTCCAATTTCTTTGGTTGGATTCAGTATTGCCCAGGCAGCTTTTCCTGTTCTTTCACGAGAAAAAAATAATCTTAATGATTTTAAAATAACCTTTATTACGAGCTTCAATCAAATGCTATATCTTATTCTTCCAATCTCGATTCTTATACTTGTTCTTAGAATACCAATCGTGCGTCTGGCTTTCGGAGCAGATAAATTTGATTGGCCAGCAACAGTTCTAACCGGTCATATTTTAGCCTTCTTATCTATTTCTATTTTTGCGCAAGCTCTAATTGTTCTTTTCTATCGCGCATTTTATGCATTACACAACTCGTTAATTCCTCTTATTGTCAGCGGCTTTTCTACGACATTACTTATAATACTTGGATATTATTTTGTTATTATCAAGCAGATGAACATTGAAAGTATCGCATTCGCGTTTACCTTAACCAATATTCTTCAATTAATCACTCTTATTATTGTTCTGAATAAAAAAGTCCAAGGATTCCCTAGGGGTTTATTATTTCTCTCTCCGCTTAAAATCTTCTTAGCGACTTTTTTTACAGGTATTGCCTTATATGTTCCTGTAAAATTATTAGATCAGTTAGTTTTTGATACTACACGAACAATAAATTTAATATTTCTGACCGGAATATCAAGTTTAATTGGACTCTCTTTTTATCTTTTTTTAACCTGGCTTTTCAACGTCAAAGAAGCAACAACATTTTTGTTAATTTTTAAGAAAATAGGAAATTGGAAAGAAATCCTTAGCAAAAGAGACGAAGCAATTGATGTCACCCGCATTAATCCATAGAAAATAGTATAATATTCCCCAATGGAACAGAAAAATATTAGGAATTTTGCGATTATTGCTCATGTAGATCATGGCAAATCCACTCTTGCAGACAGACTTTTGGAAATTACAAAAACAATCCCCAAGGAAAAAATAACAGAACAGTTTTTGGACCAAAATCCAATCAGCAGACGCCGGGGAATAACAATCAAGCTCGCCCCGGTAAGAATGAAATATATTCTTAATTCTGAATTATACATTCTGAATTTGATAGATACTCCGGGTCATGTTGATTTTTCTTATGAAGTTTCCCGAACGTTGGCGGCTTGTGAGGGGGCAATATTATTAGTAGATGCAACTCAGGGAATTCAAGCCCAAACTGTCGCGCATTTCAGAGAAGCCAAAAAACAAAATTTAGTCATGATACCTGTTGTTAACAAGATAGATTTGCCGAGCGCACAGATTGAATCAACAAGCAAAGAATTAGCTGGAACATTTGGATTTAAAGAAGAAGAAATAATTTATATTTCGGCAAAAACAGGAAAAAATATAGAAAGTCTTTTGGAAGCTGTTGTAAAGAGACTTCCTGCGCCAAAAGGGGAAAAAGATAAGACCCTGCGCGGTCTTATTTTTGATGCTGTTTATGATGAATTCCGCGGGGTAGTTGCGTATGTGAGAATAGTTGATGGGCAAGTAAAAAAAGGAGAAAAAATCGAGTTTTATCAAAATAATATCGAGTCAGAAATTACAGATTTGGGATATTTCTCCCCCCATTTAGTTTCTTCAAATGAAATAACAACAGGTGAAATTGGTTACGTTATTACAGGAGTTAAAGATATCCGAAAAGTGCGTGTCGGAGACACTGTCCGGAGTTCAGAGTTCGGAGCTCAGAGTTCGGAGTTTGAACCGCTGCCCGGATACAAGATTCCCAAACCGATGGTGTTTTTTGGAGTCTATCCAAAAAGTACAAATGATTATGCCTATTTAAAAGAATCGCTTGCAAAATTGACTCTTAACGACACTGCCCTAACTTATACGGAAGAATATTCGTCTTATTTAGGATCCGGTTTTAGGGTAGGATTTTTGGGACTTTTACATGCTCAGATTGTCAAAGAAAGAATAAAGCAGGAATTTAATTTGGAAATTTTATTAACTATGCCCCACGTCTTATATGAAAAGAGAGAGGATGGAACAATACTAGAGCCTTATATGAAATTGATAGTTTATACGCCTAAAGATTATGTAGGTCCGATTATGAACATCTGCCAGAGCCGAAAAGGAAGCTTATTAGACCTAAATTATCATGAAAGTTATGCAGCGCTCTCTTATGATATGCCTTTTAGCATGTTTATTAGGGGAATTTCATCCGATCTGAAATCCAAATCCAAAGGCTATGCAAGTCTAGATTACGAATTGACTTCTTACAAAGTTGCAGATTTGGCGAAAATTGAGCTAAAAGTAAATGATATTGCAATTGATATTTTATCAGAGCTTGCATATAAAGATGAGGCAATTCATGTAGCAAGACAAAAAGCAGAAAGACTTAAAAACTCGCTGCCGCGCCAGCAATTCAGACAAATTATCCAAGGAGTTGTAGACGGAAACATTGTAACTCGGGAAGAAACCCCGCCTTTTAGAAAAGATGTTTTAGCTAAGATGAGTGGCGGGGACAGAAGAAGAAAAGATAAATTATTGGAAGCTCAAAAAAAAGGAAAATCCCGAATGATCTCTCAGGCAAAAATCTCTATTCCTCAAGAAGCACTTCTGTCAATTATTGAAGAAAATAATTAAAGAAGTAAAAAGAGAATCCCTCCGATAATTGTAAATATCATTCCGACAATTCCGATTCCCAATATATTTTCCGAAGGTCCTGTTGGAGGAAGTATTACTTGCGGAAAGAATGTTGGCGTTGGAAGAGGCTGAAGAGTAGGTGCTGAAGTAGCAATAATCAAAGCTGCATTTCCTCCTGAAGGCGAGAGCGTAGGTGATGGGGCATTACCTGGAAGAGATGTAGGAGTAATTGTAAGAATTGCAGTTGTTGGAGTGGGCGACGCTGAAACAGATGCAGAGTTAATAGTTACTATCGCAGGACTAGTTGTTGACAAAACATTTTCGCTTGTTTGATCGGAGGAAGCGATTGATAAGACTTGCGTGTCAGAACCAAAAGTAACACTGCTTGGATTGCCAGGCGTTGTTACAGATAGAGCTTTAAGTTTTAGAATTGCAATTTTAGTTTTTGTCGTTACAACTTTTGTCGGATCAGCTCCAATAGATAAAGATATAGTTGCTCTGCCGGAGGTTAAGCTAGCTTCTTCCAATACGGAAGTAAGGGTATTCTTCGGGTCTGTACTTGGCTTAAAACTTTCAGCTGTAAATTTGGATGAATCAAAAGTGATGGACAATTTCACAAAAGAAACCTGGTTTGCAGGAGTGCCGGCTGAAGGATCAAGAACAACGTTCAAAGTCAGTGTCTCGCCTACTTTTGTAGCAACAGGAGCTCCTCCTGTCGATGCGGGATCAAAAGATAGAGTAGTAGAAGCGGCAGCTTTGGTAGTTGTTCTCTGACGTTGTTGGGCAATATATACGGAAAACGGAATTGCAATAAGGATTATGATGATAAAACCCAACAAGAATATTTTTTTGTATGACGAAAAAATGGACATATAAATCCCTACAAATTCATGGTATAGAAGAAATGAATCTGTGTCAACCCTTTCTTTAAGCTTTTGACATTTAACTCTTGACAGTTTTTTGGTTTTAGTGTATATTTTGTCAGTTACTTATTTAAAGGTGATAATTTATTATGGCAAGCAAGCAAAACCTAAAGCCACTGTTCGATAATGTTTTAATAAAACCTTTGGAGGTTCAATCAAAAACAGCAAGCGGAATAATTCTTCCTGACTCTGCTAAAGAAAAACCACAAATAGGAACTGTTATGGCTGTTGGTGCTGGAAAAATGGATAAAGATGGAAAAAAAGAGCCCATGGTTGTTAAAGCAGGAGATAAAGTAATGTATAAAAAATGGGGAGGAAATGAAGTAAAAGTTGATAGCGAAGAGTGGACATTAGTTAGCCAGGAAGATATATTAGCAATAGTAAATTGACCTAATTAACCTAATTGCTCTAATTTCTAAAACGTTTAGGTCAATTAGGAATTAGGATTTAGAGATTTTCAAGATATGGCAAAACAGATTAAGTACAGTGCAGATGCACGAGAATTATTGAAAAAAGGTATAGATCAGCTTGCTCAAGCTGTGGCAATAACACTTGGACCAAAAGGCCGAAATGTCGCACTGGACAAGAAATGGGGAGCTCCAAATGTTATTCACGATGGAGTAACTGTTGCCAAAGAAATAGAGTTAGAAAATCCTTTTGAGAATATGGGCGCTCAACTTGTTAAAGAAGCTGCGAGTAAAACAGCAGACGTAGCGGGAGATGGAACAACAACCTCAACAGTTTTGGCCCACGCAATTGTAAATGAAGGAATAAAAATGATAACAGCAGGATCAAATCCTATGGTTATGAGAAGAGGACTTGATAGGGCTTGCGAGTTTGTAGTAGCAGAACTTAAAAAAATGGGCAAGGCCATAAAGCAAGCAGATATTGCAAATGTTGCGACAATTTCAGCAGGCGATCAAGAGCTTGGAAATCTTATTGCCGAAGCTCTTAAAAAAGTTGGTAAAGATGGTGTGGTAACAGTTGAGGAAGGAAAAGGATTGTCAACAGAAATCGAATACAAAGAAGGAATGGAATTTGATAAAGGTTATGCTTCTGCATATATGGTAACCAATTCTGACAGAATGGAAGCGGAAATTGAAGATCCGTACATTCTTATAACAGATAAAAAAATCTCAGCTCTTAATGAACTTCTTCCATTTCTGGAGAATTTGGTAAAAGTTTCCAAAAATTTGGTGATTATTGCAGATGAAATCGAAGGAGAAGCTCTAGCAACTCTGGTGGTCAACAAAATAAGAGGAACATTTAGCGCATTAGCAATTAAAGCACCCGGATTTGGAGACAGAAGAAAAGAAATGCTTGAAGACATAGCAATTTTAACTGGCGGAACTGTTATTTCAGATGATACAGGCCGAAAGTTCGACTCGGTTACTATTGAAGATTGCGGACGAGCAGACAAGGTATGGGCAGATAAGGATAATTCAAGAATCATTGGCGGAAAGGGAGTTAAGGCGAAAATTTCCTCAAGAATTGCTCAGATAAGAAAAGCAGTTGAAGCTTCATCCTCAGACTTTGATAAAGAAAAACTTCAGGAAAGATTGGCAAAGTTATCTGGAGGAGTCGCTGTTATTAATGTTGGAGCTGCAACAGAAGTTGAGATGAAAGATAAAAAAGAGAGAGTGAATGATGCAGTCGCCGCAACAAAAGCAGCGCTTGAAGAAGGAATTGTTCCAGGCGGTGCAGTTGCGCTTTTGGATATTTCAGGAAGGATGACAACAAAAGATTTGGAAAATTCTAAGGCATCAAGAGACGAGGTTTTTGGATTTGAAATTGTCAAAAAGGCACTGGAGTCTCCATTTACAAAGCTTATGGAAAATGCAGGAGTGGATGCAGGGCAATTAATTGCAAAAGCCCGCGAAGTAAGTGCCTTTGGTCAGGGATTCAATATCATGACTTTGGATTCTGTTGAAAATGCAAAGCCGGTTGATATGCTCAAGGAGGGAATAATTGATCCTCTTAAAGTTGTCAGAACAGCAATCCAAAATGCAATCTCTGTTGCAATTATGATTCTAACAACTGAAGCATTAGTTACCGACATAAAAGAACCTGAAAAGTCAATGCCTGGCATGCCTCCTGGTGGAATGGGAATGGATTATTAACGTAAATTTCTAATTCCTAATTTTTATTTTTCAATTTTTCCCCGAAAGGGGATTTTTTATGTCCTGAAAAATATGCATAAAGTACAACGCTATGTAGCGCTAGACTTTATATTTAGAAATATTTTTAGAAAAGTTTAGAGCCGAGTTTGGCGGGTTTGTCGGGGCGGACGAGGAATCCCCCTGACAACTCATTCAACAATTTTTTAACGCGTTTGTTTCAGCGCTCAAAAAAGATGTTACGGCGTGTTATAATTATCTTTACTTTATGAAAAAGGTTTTGTTGTTTTTGGCGCCGCTTTTAATTGCAATTGCAATTTTTTTCGGAATCTTATTTTTTCTGGATAGAAAAGGCGGAAAAGGAGCGCTTCAAGTTACTTCAGTTCCGCAAAGCAAAGTTTATTTAGAAAATAAATTATTAGGAACAACCCCTTTGTGTGCTTGTGAACTAGAGCAAATGTTAGACATTGGGGATCATACGGTTAAACTTGTTCCAGTTCAGGAAAATTTTAGACCATTTGAAAATAAAATTACTATAAATAAAGGAACCCTAACTGTTGTAGACAGGACATTCGCAGATAGCGGAGAAAGTGATGGGAGCATTATCAGTTTGTCTCCATTAAATGATAAAAAAGACATAGAAGTTCTGGTAATTTCTTTGCCTGATAGAGCAAATGTTTTTTTAGACAATAATCCTGTTGGTGTTACGCCTTTACTTCTAAAGCAAGTCAGCGAATCCGATCACGATCTAAGAATAACTCAGGATGGTTATAAAGATAAATCTATAAAAATTAAAACTGCATTGGGGTTTAAGCTGAATGCTCTGCTTTTTTTGGGAGTGAAAGTTGATTTATCTCCAACACCTGTAGCGTCATCTCAGGCCTCAATTTCTCCGGAGAATAAGGTTTCTAAAGTTCTTATCTTGAATACTCCAACAGGATTTTTAAGAGTCAGAGAAGATAGCTCAATCGCATCTGCAGAAATAGCTAGAGTTACTCCAGGGGAAACTTATGAATTAGTTTCTGAAAAAGAGAATTGGTTTGAAATAAAACTTAATACTGGAAAAACAGGGTGGGTAAATTCCGCTTATGCAGTCAAAGAATAATTAGGGGCCTATTACGTAAATTATAGCAATAACCAAAGCAGTCCAAATGATTACTGTTAGAAGTAATGGTTTATCAGATGTAAGCACTCTTTCCGGACTTTCCCCCTCGTGCTTTTCATAAATATCCTGCAGGTATCTCATGAGTCCATAGACAACAGGAATTATTGTTATCATGAGCCATTTCCTTTGGAAGAACGCCGGTAGAAAATCCGGCAGAAAAATACTTAGTCCCAAATTAAATCCGCGAGGATTTTCCAAAAAAGTAAAAAGAGTGTAGGAAACAAATGTTGAAGTTGCGAAAATAGACGCATATACATCCAAAAGTCTTTCAGAGTAGTGAGACAAAGCTTTTCTGATATCTGCTATATTCACTGATTTGCTTTGAGAAACAAGAGTTAATTCCGATCTTCTTTTTCCAATAGCCAAGAATAGTGAGAGGGAAATCGTTGTTAGCAAAAGCCAGACAGAAATATGAACTCCGCCAGCCAATTCTCCCGCATATACTCTCAATATGTATCCGAATGCTATCGCCAAAATATCTACAATGGCAATTGTTTTTAGACTAGTTGAGTATAGGAACTGAACGAGCAAATATATAATTTGCAGTATAAAAAATGCCGGAGTAACCATTGCTCCCAAGATAAAAGAGGCTATAACCAAGATGATTGCAACAGTTAGTGCGTAACTTTTTGTTAAGTCTTTATTCGCAAGGGGTCTGAATCTTTTGAATGGATGGAGCCTGTCTTTTTTTATATCAAAGATGTCATTAATAATGTAGCTTGCAGAAGAAAGACTGCAAAATACAAGAAAAGCAAGAAATACTTTCTCTAAAATTAACGCATCAAACAGATCTCCGGAAAATGTTATTGCGGCAAAAATTGCAGTATTTTTTATCCACTGTCGGGGTCTAAGTAATCTTAAAGTGTTATAGGCGATCTTCATCATATGTGTTTTTTAGAATACGATGCAGAAAAAGTAATGATCCGCCTACTACGATTAGTAACATTATAATTGCAAAAAGTTTTGCCTGACTTGATAAAACCAGTGCAAGCGTCCCTAATATAGCAGAGATTATCCAATAAAACAATGCGATATATCTTTGTCCTATGCCAAAGCTTAAAAGCAGGTGATGGAGATGTTTCTTGTCATGCCAGAAAGGGGAGCGTCCTGAAAGAACACGGCGCATTATTGTAAAAATTCCATCTATCATCGGTACTCCCATAACAAGAATCGCTGTTGCCAATTTTGCTCCTGATAAAATTGATACAGCACTAAGAAGTAAATAAACTGCGGTTGCTCCATATCCTGGGAATATCCTTGCCGGATGAAAATTAAATATCAAAAATCCCAAAGATGCTCCTGCTATTATGAACGATAAATTGGCAGCTATTTGACTAGATGGATCAGAGATTCCAAATCGGAGACTAAGAATCCCAATTGTTAAGGCACTTATTGCAACAATTCCTGGCATTTGACCATCAACACCTTTACTCCAATTCAACATGTTCATTACCCAAATAATCCAAAGTATCGCAATAACATCAGAAAGGATAATTGTAAAAAATCCAAAATGGAAAGATATTGAATTGAGAAAAAGTATCCCTCCAAACGGATTTGTTATAAAAGGAACAGTGATTCCCGCTGTAACAACAATTAATGCAACTGCAATGTTTACGATGAAACGCAGGTAAGGAGAGATATCGTATTTATCATCGACTATTCCTGTAAAAAGAGCAATAGAGCCGGCAGCAAAAAGCGCAATCACAGCTTTCGTAAGAGGCAGAAAGAATATTCCTGCGATGACAATCCCTAAGAAAAGAGGAATTCCTCCGCCTCGCGGAGTAGGTTTTTTATGTATCATTCCCGGATGCTTATGACGTTTTGGGTCATCAACAAGACCCATTTTTTTTATGATTATCAAAGACAAGGGGGTTATGACAGCGGTTATAATAAAAGCAATGATGAATGGATAAAATATTATCATTTTCAGACCATTAATGTGACGGTTTTTATAATAAAAAGACAAGTTAGAACTGAGGAAAGAAGACTGACAGCTGCAAGCATACGAGCAACAAGAGGTGTCTTTTTATAAATTAAGGCGCTAGTAAATATATTTATAATAAGAATCAAAAGTACCGCTAAAACCGGAATAAATATGCTAAGAGTCGATCCAAGTCTTTGCTCTCCCCAAGGAAGCTGATTAAAAATCGGAATAAATGGAGGGAGTTTCGAATAAGAGAACAAGATAAAAATAATAGAGACAATTATAAAAAATCCATTTATGAAAAATGCTGGGACAATAGTTTTGTCGTGAGAGATATCTTTAAAAAATTCTTTCATAGACAGCAGCCTTATTAATATTTATTTTTTTTGAATAACCAATCAACGGAAATGGAATTGGATTACTATTTGTCATCACAACAATAAATTTTGGTTTTGTTTTTTCAATTGCATTTTTTGTATTTGTGGCACCATCTTTGTAATTGGATATATGATAAGCAACAACATATTTTGTAGGAGCAATGACACCAACTAACTCATAAATTTGAGCATTATTGCCCCAAACAAAGATAGTTTCGTTTCTATTTAACTTAGGTTTAATAAAGCGCGCAACTTCATAGTCAAATGGAGTATTTCTATCAAAAAATCCCTGATAGGAAACCATAGTTTTTTCACCATTCACATAGGAGATAAAGTTTTGATAATAGCTAATACTTTTACTAAAATTGGGTATCCCAAAAGTTTTAAGTATTGTCAATAAAGCAATAATAAAAACTATAGCAATTGTTTTTTGATATTTTTTATCAAACAAAATTAAACCTATCATTAGGGACAAGCTAGGAATTAAAACCAAAAGATAATGAGTATATGGTCTTTGAGAAAACAATGCATTGAAGCTGGAAAAAGCAAACCACAAAAGTATAAAAAGAAAGGTGTTGGTAAAAGCTTTTCTCTTTACAAAAAGATATAAAGTAAAAAGTCCCAATACTGCAAGTTTTATGAAAAGAAGAATCGGAATTCCGCCAATTTTATTTCCGTAACTCACATAAGAAATATTTGCAAGAAAAGCCGCTTTTACAAAATCAATAAATGTATTATTCAGCAAAAAGTAGATAGAGACTGCAATTGTAGGTAGAAAAAATCCTGCAATTATGGAAGGAAACTTAATAGTTTTTTTTAAAGAACCAAAATTTACAATAAAATAGAAGATTAGAAATGCACTCATATCGAAAATAGCAACAATCTTAAAAAGAAAAGCTATTCCCAAGAGTAGTCCTGCTAGAAAATATTTTTTTTGACTTACAACAAGAAAAGCTGCAATTAGAATAGGCAGCAACATAAAATTTTCTGCATTAGCAATATTTCCTTCAAGAATAGGCAGCCCGAATAAAATCGCGAAGATAAAAGTTGTCATAAAGTGTATTCTATTTTTGTTTGCGAAAAGCTTTTTAGATAAGAAGAAGAAAAATATTACCGAGAGCAAGCCAAAAATCAAAGATGCAAGTCTAACTGTAAATTGATCAGAATTCAGAATTGCATATAGCCAATATAAAAGAGGAGGCTTGTTGTCAAATATTTCTGAATATAATAGTCTACCATTATTAAGAGAGTTTCCGATTACCTGATATATTCCTTCATCTCCGTACCAAATTGGTTCAAAAAGTGAGGGGAGTCTTAATAAGAAAAATAGACATGAGGTTAATATGACAAACCAAAATGCCCGGCTTCTCTCAAGTCTTTTTAGTACCTTCATAACTTTTCGGTGACCTTATACTCAAGCCTTCTCCCTCTTATTAATTGAGTATGGGAAATTAAGGCAGGCAGAGTTGAGAGAAAGAATCCAACAACTGGAATTAGAATAAGCTGCATTGGGAAAAGAAGTTCTCTAAATTTGGAAACAGAGGGATTTTTTGGCCTATTTCTAAAATCAATTATTACCATTGCAAGAAGAGCTGCTAGGCATGATGTTAATATCAATCCAGCTAGGTTTGGCAAGCTATATCCAAGCGTTGTCCTTTGAAATGCAGGATTAGTGAATGGAATAATATTTGCTGCAATAGTTATTACGAACCAGTTAACTGGCCACAAGAAATGATCCAAAAGGACGTTATACAGCATAATTGTTTTTCTTAAGAATGGAACATTTGGAACTGTAAGCCACCACTTTATATACAAATGATCATCAGAAGCGCCCCAAGACCAGCGTCTTTCCTGCTGATATTTATTTTTAAGACTTTTTACATAACTTGTAGAAAGAGGAGCGTCCATAGAAGTTTTCAAAAATATCGGATCTATCCAGACTCTGCCTTGAAGGCGGTAGAAAGCTTTAAAGAATATTCTGTAATCTTCAGGGATAACATCTGTATCCCAAAATCCGATTTTTTTAAGAAGAGAAAAGGATAGGGAATATGTTGAATTAGAAATCAGGCGATCTTTTTGAACAAGGAGAGCTGTTCTCCAAAGACTTCCAAAAAATGCGATTATTCTAATTGGGGCCGGAACAGTCCAGAAATTATTATGATTTACATTCGCTGACTGCCAGAATTTATTGTATCTTAAGTTGTCAGTTAAGAATTTGTAGGATAGATAGGAAAAATATTGTTTGTCAAAAACAGAATCTGCATCAACAGACGAAACAGTTGCAAAATTGATATCTATGATCTCCGTCTGTATAAGTTTACGGTAAGCTTTTTTTGAAGCATAGGATTCATTGGATGACTTTCCTTTGACCTCACCATCAATATCGGGATGATAAGTCGCAAAAATATCTCCAAATTTGTTTTTGAACTCTTTTATAAGAGTTTTTGCTTTTTCCATCCCATCTGTTTCTCTTTTTTCCATTCCCAAGACAATGAAAATTTGCTTTATAGGTAGAGTCTGGGAGGCAATAGATTGAATGGTTCGCCTTAACTTACTTAGATTTTCTTTGTAGTTGGGGATTATTAAGACATGTTTGACTTTTTTGTAATCTTTTAACTTTTCTAATTTTTTCAGCCAATTCTCCTGTTCTGCTTTTTTGATCTTCTGTGAAGCCCTATACGCATTTATAGCAAGAGAGAACGATTTATAAAACCAATAAACGTCAAAAAATAGGATAAAATACGCAACAATATAGGGTATCAAAATTGAACCCCATATAGGGAAAAGAATTAATGTCCAAGATACCATGCCTGGAAGAAATTCTAGGCCGCGTCTGGTTTTTATTGGATAACGTTTAAATATTTTTTGAAAAAAAGCTGTCATAGGGAAAAAAGCTTAACTGCGTTTGCTGTTGTTTTAGCCTCAAAATCCGCAAAAGTCAGCCCCTTTAGGCTTGCTATAAACTTGCCCGTAATTATAACATATGAAGGTACGTTTCTGCTACCCCGCATGGGTTCTGGGGTCAAAAAAGGACTATCTGTCTCAACAAGAATTCTATCTATAGGTGTGTATTTTGCAAGCGTTTTTAGGTCTGTATCTTCTCCCGGAGCCAAACCATTATAGGTTATATTCCCATCGAATCCTACATAAAATCCCATCTGCAAAGCAGATTTCAATATATCAATAGATCCTGCGAAGCAGTGGAACATGCCGGGGGGATTTAAGAGATGAGATTTATGATTTAAGAGTATATCAATTATATCTTTTCCAGCCTGACGGTTGTGAATTTGAAGCGGAAGTTTTAATTTATGTGCGAGCTCGATTTGTTTAATAAAGACGTCTTTTTGGAGTCTGGGATCAACAATATCATTAGATCTGTAGGAGAAATAATCCATTCCTATTTCACCAATCGCCACAACTTTGGGTTTTTTAGCTACCTGTTCTAATTGTTTGAGCCAATTGGTAGCTGTCATTCTGGCTTGTCCAGAATCAGATTCTGGAGTCCTCCACGCTTCGCTCTGAGTCCCCAGAATGACGTTCTCGTTTTGGATTTTATCTGCATGATGCGGATGAACTCCTACGATTGCATACAAATTATCGTATTTTTTTGCAAGCTCTATAGCTTTTTCGCTTGAATCAATTTTGGTTCCAACATTGATAATTTTCGTAACCCCAGCTTCCAACGCACTTTTAATAACTTCATCATAATCTTTTTCAAAAGCATGAAAATTCAAATGACAATGCACATCAATCATACAGAAATACTACCAATAATACCAATACTACAAATACTACCAATAAACATCAATACTGATTTTATATTCGTGGGAAAAGAGGTTTTTGGGAGGTGATTTTTGGTCCGCGGAATTGTTCTTCAATTTTCTCTGCTGTTTTGGGAAGAAAAGGCTCAAGTAGAACTGCTATTTCTTGAATTTGATCAACAGCATGAGCCAAAATAGTCCTAAGTTTTGGAGAATTCTGTTTGGCAAGTTCCCAAGGTTTTTCTTCGTTTATTAATTTATCCAATTCAGTAATATTTCCCCAGATAAAAGACAGTGCGTCATTAAATTTAAATGATGCAAAGGCACTCGAATATTCCTCTATGTCTATGAGATGCGACGAAGTTCTTTCCTCAGATCCCATCTGCACGTAATTACTATTTTCACAAAGTTTTGCAACACGGGAGACGAGATTTCCCAGACCGTTTGCTAAATCGGCATTATATGCTTGCAATAATTTTTCTTCAGATATATCGCTGTCTTCAGTTATGTTTGTGTATCTCAAAAGATAATATCTAACAGCGTCTGCCCCGTATTTTTTGACCCATTCACTTGGGCGAATAACATTGCCAACTGATTTACTTATTTTTTGCCCGTTTATATTTAGAAATCCATTAACCAGAATTGTTTTTGGGAGTTCAATATTTGCCGACTTAAGCATTGCAGGCCAGAGAAGCGCGTGCCAGCGAAGATTATCTTTACCCAAAATATGTACATCTGCCGGCCAGAATTTGTTAAATAATTTCTTATCTTTCAAAAATCCGACACCGGTCAAATAATTAACCAAAGCATCAAACCAAACATAAATAACCTGTTTTGGGTCATTAGGAACAGGAATTCCCCAGGTGAAATTGCTTCGGGAAATCGGAATATCTTTAATATTCTTGGCAAACTCGAGCATTTCTTTTGCTCGGTGTGTTGGAAAAATAAAATCTTGGTTATTTCTAATATAATTAATTAAAAAATCTTTATATTTAGACCATTTAAAAAAATAATTTTTTTCTTTAATTATTTTTATTGTTAAGGTTGGATGAATAGGGCATTTTTTGTTGATCAAATCCTCCTTTGTGTAATAAGCTTCGCATCCTTCACAATATGACCCCTCATATTCTCCGGAATATACATCTCCATTTTTCTCTACTTTGTTCCAGATTTCTTTTACAACTTCTGCGTGATCAGAGTCTGTTGTTCTAATAAATCTATCGTAAGAAATATTAAGAGAGTCTTGCTCTTTTTGATCAGAATCTGAAATCTTTTTGACAAATTCATTTGTCGCAATATTTTGTTGCTTAGCAGCTTTTTCCGCTTTTTGTCCGTACTCATCAGTTCCTGTTAAGAAAAAAACATTATCTTTGCCAAGACTTATTCGATAATAACGGGCCAAAACATCTGTTGCTATTTTTTGAAAAGCATGGCCCAGATGAATTGTATCGTTAACGTAATCAATGGCTGTAGTAATATAAAATTTGCTCACGTTTTGATTCTATCAGAGAGCGTGAATTCGAACAAGTTTGCGGAAAGGTTAGCTTCAATGTTTTATAAACATATAGATAGGCTCAAGTGAAGTTCTAAATCATCACAAATTTAGCAATTGCTCAAATTGTGAGGGTCTAAATGTGATCTTTTGCTCAGGTTTGCGCTAAATGGTTTTAAATGGTTTTAAGTAGTTTTGTTTCAAAAAAGTTTTGCATTGGCTTGAGTTCTTACCTAGTTCCCACCTACGGTTCCCACATGGAAGGTGGGAAGGCTAAGCGCGTTTTTTGAAGAATAGTTCGAGGCTTATGAAAAGAGCGATGAGAAGAAAAAGAAAATAAGGACTGCTTAAATGTAGTATGCGGAAGATAAAATAAGTTATTATTAATAGCCCAATCAGCGCTGCCCGCCGAGCATTTCGCAGAAAATAAGAAATAAGAGAAAAAAGAAAGAAAAAGAGAATAAAAAAGAATGGGATGGTAATTGGTAATTGGTAATTTGTAATTTGTAATTCGTGAGACGGAGAGAGAAAAAAAATTAGATATAAAAGTCCGGCTAAAGACAAAAGGCTAATGACCAAGAGCCAAAATGGCCGTTTTCTTCGGTTCATATTTCAAGTTTAGCACAATTACCTCTTGATCCCGTATAGCCTTACCGTTCGCCTTTTCAGTATTATTCATACACGGCTCACGGAGCGGCTTCGACGGGATCTGCGGGGTAACTTCAGCAATCAGTTACCCCTTGACATCTTTTAGCAGTCGTGATATATTAAGTGCTAACCACGATAAATCTCTTACTTGCTCCCGAGGTCTACGTCCTCGCGTCGCAAGGGCGAATATACGTGGCAAGTCTTAAAAAATCTATGCATGATTTAACTCAAAGACAAGTTGAAATTTTGAAAGCTTTAATTGAAGAATATATTGAAACAGCTGAGCCTGTTGGCTCTGAAACTTTGGAGAAAAAATACAGCCTAAGTGCTTCTCCTGCAACTATCCGAAATGAAATGGTAGCTCTCACGAAACTTGGGTATCTTAAAAAAATCCATACATCTGCGGGCCGCATGCCAACTCCCTCTGGAATGAAATTTTATGTAAAACAGCTCATGAAGGAAAAAGATCTTTCAGTTACAGAAGAAACAGCAGTGAAAGAAAGTCTCTGGGATTACCGAGAAAAAGAGGATAAGTTTTTGAGAGCATTGACAAAATCTTTGGCTAATAAAACCAAAGCCCTCGCTATTGCTACAACTGCAGATGGAGATATTTATTGTGCGGGATATGCAAATATTTTGGACATGCCGGAATTTTTTGACATTGATGTTATGAAAAATTTGCTTTCAACTATGGATGAATTTGAAGATTGCCGTAAGTTTTTTGCTAGTTTAGTTTCGGAAGATGTTCAAGTACTTTTGGGTGATGAATTAGGCCCAAATATGCAAGGTCCTTATGGATTTGTTTTCACTCATTACAAAACTCCAATGCAATTAACTGGTGAAGTTGGGGTTTTGGGGCCATCAAGACTTAATTATACGCAGATTGTTCCAACAGTCAGATACTTTGGAGACCTGATTGAAGAAATAGCAAAAGGATGGTAATTAGGCGCGGAAGATAGAAAATAGATGATAGAAGCTAGATAATATGGATAAGAACGATAAAAAAGTCAAAAAAGATGAAAGAGTACTTTTAAAAGAAAAAATAGAGGAATTGGAGAATCAGGTCAAGCGCACGTTGGCAGATTATAGGAATTTAGAAAATAGAGTAGGCCAGGAAAGAGGAGAATGGATACTTAAAGCAAACAAGCAACTCCTCTTGAATATTTTACCTGTTTTAGATACACTAATGCTTACTGCTAAACATAGGAAAGATCAAAGTTCGGATCTTGGCATACAGCAATTTTTAGATATACTTAAAAAAGAAGGGGTTGTAGGAATTGAAACAATGGGTGCAGATTTTGACCCAAATCTAATGGAGGGAATAGCAACTGTTGAAGGGGAAGATGGAAAAGTGATTGAAGAAACACGAGCAGGCTATATGTTATACGACAAAGTTTTAAGACCTGCTCAGGTTAAAGTCGGGGGAGGAAAATAATTATGGGAAAGATAATTGGAATAGATTTAGGTACAACAAATTCATGCGTCGCAGTAATGGAGGGAGGAAGTCCCAAAGTAATTCATTCTGCAGAGGGACGCAATGTTATTCCATCGGTTGTTGATCCGATTAGTCATGTCGTGGGAGACGTTGCAAAACGCCAAATTGTTCTAAAGCCAAAGAAAACTATTTTCTCCATAAAAAGATTAATGGGACGCAAATTTACCGATAAATCGGTACAGTTTGACATGAAATGGCTGCCATATGCTATTAAATCAGGCCGCGATGGAATGGCAGTTATTGAAGTTGAAGGCCGAACATTCACTCCGCAGGAAATATCTGCTCAAATTCTGCAAAAAATAAAAGCTGATGCAGAAAATTATTTGGGCGGAAAAGTTACACAAGCAGTCATTACAGTTCCCGCATATTTTGATGATTCCCAAAGACAGGCAACAAAACAAGCTGGAGAAATTGCCGGACTTGAAGTTTTGAGAATTATAAATGAACCAACGGCTGCGGCATTGGCTTATGGACTTGATAAGAAAAATGCCCACACAATTGCAATTTATGATTTGGGCGGAGGAACTTTTGATATTTCAGTTCTGGAGTTAGGAGAAGGAGTTTACGAAGTTAAATCTACAAATGGAGATACGCATTTGGGAGGAGACGATTTCGACCAACTAATCATTGACCATATTGCAACAGAATTTCAAAAAGATCAGGACGTTGATTTGAGGAAAGACTCTCAGGCTCTGCAAAGACTTAGGGAAGCAGCAGAAAAAGCAAAAATCGAATTATCCAGTTCAACTTCAGCTGAAATTAACCAGCCGTTTATCACTCAAGGCAAAAACGGTCCTTTGCACTTAACAATGTCCCTAACTCGGGCAAAAATGGAGCAAATAGTTGATTCTTTAGTGCAGAAAACGCTTGGGCCTGTAGAACAGGCTTTGAAAGATGCAAAAGTAAAAGTATCTGATATTGACGAGGTAGTTTTGGTCGGAGGAATGACCAGAATGCCAAAGATTATAGAAATTGTTACAAAATTCTTTGGTAAAGAACCTAACAAATCAGTTAATCCGGACGAAGTAGTTGCAGTTGGAGCTGCTGTTCAGGGCGGAGTTTTGGGCGGAGAAGTCAAAGACGTTTTGCTTTTAGATGTCACTCCGCTTACATTGGGAATTGAAACATTAGGCGCAGTTTCCACTCCTTTGATATCTAAAAATACAACAATTCCAAGTTCCAAATCTCAAGTATTTTCTACAGCTGCTGATAACCAAACACAAGTTGAAATAAATGTTCTTCAAGGTGAAAGGCCAATGGCAATGGACAACAAAAGTTTGGGTCGGTTTATTCTTGATGGGATTCCTCCTGCACCCCGCGGTGTTCCGCAAGTTGAGGTTACTTTTGATATTGATGCAAGCGGAATCCTAAATGTTAAAGCCAAAGACAAGGCAAGCGGGAAAGAGCAAGGCATTAAGATTACAGGATCAACAGGTTTGTCTAAAGATGAGATTGAAAGGATGACAAAAGAAGCAGAAATACATGCAAAGGAAGATTCTGAAAAGAAAGAAAAAATAGAGTCAAGAAACATGGCAGATTCCCTAATCTTTACATCTGAGAAAAGCTTAAAAGATGCAGGAGACAAAGTTGCTCCAGATCTTAAAAAAGAAGTTGAAGAAAAAATAAAAGATCTTAAAGCAATTTTGGATTCTGGAACAAAGGAAGATTTGGAAGCAAAAACAAAAGATCTTTCTGACTCTTTGCAAAAAGTAGGACAGGCAATGTCACAGTCCAGCTCAGCTGGACAACAGACAACTGGTAACTCACAACAAACAACTGGAGATGATGAGCAGAAAGCTGAAGAAAAACCTGAAGACAAAAAATCAGACAAGGAAGAACCAGTTGAAGGTGAGGTTGTTAATTAATGCCATCCAATAAAAATAATGAAAGCTTAATAGCTGAATTTTTAATGATTTGTGATTATGCTTATACTTCAGAGGGTGGAAAACTTTCCTTGGTAGGTAAATTTGAGACTATTTTTGCTCGTGAATTTCCCACTAGCCATCCAGAAATGTTTTTAGTTGTTGGATTTTTAGGTCAAAGAAGCTCTCAGCACACCATTAAGCTTAAAATTATAGGTCCGTCAGGAGAAGAGATCATTGGGAACGCTCCGCCGATAAATATAGTGCTTAGCAATGATGGAAGGGGAAATCTTATACATAGATTTTTTAATCTTCCTATCAAGCAAACGGGAGAATATAAACTGTCTTTATATGAAAGTGATAGGAAAATAGGTGAAACAAAATTTGCAGCATTGAAAAGAGAAATTAATCAGGCGAACCCTTCTAAGAACTAGAAATATGCCTAATTGGTTTTATGGAAAATATAGAGAAATGGTCTTCACAGCCTTATTATCAAAAAGAACATTGGGATAGTGAATCCTCGCATCACATTTATAAGCAAGAAGTATCAAGTTGGAAAGCGAAAGAGCATCCCACGAGGTCTTCAAAAGGCCATCATATACTGAATGATGGACATGTGGATATCCAATGGAAGCCTGAGGATGGACCCAACGAGCTCTTTTTAGAATTACTTTATAATAGAATTGCTTCTTCCTTAGGATTGCATGTTACGCCTACAGCTGCAGTTGTATTTGATGGAAAAGTAGGCATAGGGTCAGTAGATACTTCAACAGGCATGCTTAGTCCTGTGTTATACAATGAATTTATTCGATGGGAAGATAATTCTTTTGTTGCTGAGCAGTTTGTTTTTAATATATGGCTTGCAAATAATGATTGGGGAGTAAACAATTATGGTAATAGTTACGCAATTACCATGAGTTCTTCAGGCGCCTTTGTTGATGCCTATGGAATAGATTTTGGGAATACTATTTTTTGTCCAGCAGGAAATTTTGACGAAGTAAGTATTGGAAAACTTTCTAATACTTTTACTATTGGTGGTAGTGAGCGTAATTTTTTCGGATATGAAATTTTCTTTAAACACATTAAGAAAGGATTAGGTTTTATTGATAAGATAGAGTCGATAAAAGATTCTAGGATTTATCTAGAAGCAAAATCCATAGCGCGTTTATTAGAGGAACAAATTCCAATTAGAAGAAAACAGTATCATGAGTTGGCACTCGCGTCAGCACGCGTTTTAATAGAAAGAAAAAATAAGTTAAGAAATTGGATTATGAATAATTTGATTTCGCCAAATATAAATGTGATTTTATAATTATGGCAGATACGAAAGATTACTATCAAACATTGGGAGTTACGAAATCCGCAACTGCGGATGAGATAAAAAAAGCTTACAGAAAGCTTGCTTTGCAATATCATCCTGATCGAAATAAAGGCAAAGATGCTGAGGGCAAATTCAAGGAAGTTACTGAAGCCTACGAAATTTTGTCTGATCCGCAAAAAAAGCAAACTTACGATCAATATGGTCATGCGGCTTTTGAAGGCGCCTCCGCCGGAGGCTTCGGCGGCCCAGGGCAAGGAGGACCTTTTGGCGGCGCTCAGGGCGGGCCTTTTTCTTATACTTATACAACAGGCGGAGATGGAGGAGCGGGTTTTGATTTCGGAGGGTTTAATGACCCGTTTGAAATATTCGAACAGTTTTTTGGCGGCGCCTCACCATTTGGAAGACAAAGAAGGCAAGCTTACTCGCTAACTTTGGATTTTCCTGAAGCAGTCCACGGCACTACAAAAAAAGTTAATATTGACGGCAAATCTCAAACAATAAAAATTCCGGCAGGAGTAGATGAAGGTTCAAGAATCCGTTTCGGAGATTATGATATTGTTGTTTCAGTTGATCAGGATAAAAGATTTCAAAGAGAAGGTTATGATATTATCGGAGTCAAAGAAATTTCTTTTGTTCAAGCTGCACTTGGAGGAGAAGTAAATATTGAGACAGTTGACGGAAATTTGAAACTTAGAATTCCTTCCGGAACCCAGCCGGGTACTGCGATTAGACTTAGAGGAAAAGGCGTGCCTCATCTTCATGGATCAGGCCGCGGAGATCATTATGTCAGAATAAAAGTTACAGTCCCCAGACACTTAACCGGAAAACAAAAAGAACTCCTCGAAGAATTTCAGGGAGAAGGTAATAAAAAATCCTGGTTCTAAATCCCCAACTTTTTCTCGTATTGACAATCTAAGCCTTTTGTTTAATAATGTACTTGATTTATGACACAAGAAGTTTTAAATCCGGGGAAAACTCCAGAAATCGCTCCTACAAAAACAGTTCTTCAAAAAGTACGTGAATTATGGGAATGCAAAAAACTAATTAATATTGAACCAAGATTTGTTGGTCTTACGCTAGAAGGGAAAACTGTAAATTTAGATAACGGTTGGATTAGAATAGCAACCGATCGCTATAGCCCACATAAGCGTGTTGAAATTTCTATCGTAGACAATAGGGAAGGAAGAAGCGTTACGTGTGCAATATTTTTCGATGGAGAAAGTTATGTTCAGCTAGCACTTCCTAATGTACGAATGAGCGTGGGTGACTTTACTGCTGTATCCAGAGCCCATTTTATTGATATAAAACCTGAAGCAAAAGATGAGGAGCAAGTAATGCTAGCTTTTGTTGATTGGGCTCAAAGAAGCATAGACAAGGGTACGGTAACAGAGCCTCCATACAAATTGGAAAATGTTCCTGTGCGAATAGAAAGTCCCCGAACACCTACTTCCAAACTAACTTAATTTCATCGGAAATTCGTATTTGTTGTTGAAGGTTATAGCTTTCGACCCCTGGTGTTGACGCAGGAAATTTAGTTGTTGACAAACAAATAAATTTGTAATACAATTTGTTACATGAGAGCGATTGTAAATATATCCCTACCTATTCAGCTTAATTCTGTTGTGGAAAAAGAAGTTAGAACAGGGCGTTATACTAGTAAGAGTGAATTTTTTAGAAGTCTGTTAAGGCTTTGGTTAGAAGGAAGACTGGCAGGAGAGCTGGAAAAAAGCAGAAAAGAATTGAAAGCAGGAAAAGGAACTCTGTTGAAATCTCTTTCAAGTCTTCGCTAACTGATGAAAATTTATTACTCAAGCAAATTTGCTAAAGAGTATAAGCGTTTGCCTAAAAAAGTTAAGACTGCTGCAGAAAAAAGAGAAAAGATCTTCCGCGCAAATCCATTTGATCCGGGGCTCAAAACACACAGGCTTTCAGGAAAACTTAAAAATTATCACTCATTTTCCATAGATTATCATTACAGAATCATCTTTGAATTTGTCGGGAAAGACACCGTTTGGTTTCATTCAGTGGGTACGCATGCTATTTATGGATAGAAAAAGATTAAAAATTCCTAGCTTCCGACCCCTGGGTTGACGCACGAATAATTCATTTGTAATTTTAGCGCAGAGTTTCTATACTAGATTGAGTCATGTTTTATTTTAATCTTCCCTTAATATTTCTAAAATTTTGGTTTGTAGAATCTCCCAAAAGTTTACTTAGCTTTTTTGCTTCTTTAAATAGTGCTTTTATGCAATTGTTTTCTCTTCCCCTTTTAATTCGAACTTATTTTAAGCCCTGGAAAAATGAATACAGAAAAGGTCTGGTTGTATTTTCTATAGCAATGGGAATGTCTATAAAAACATTTGTTATCATTGCTGACCTTCTTTTGTTCGCCGCTTTATTAATATTTGAAGCTATTTTTACGGTTAGCTTTATTACTTGGCCAATTATAATAACTGTTTTACTTTTTTTGGGATAAATTATGAAACACTTCGCCAAAATTTATTCTATTTACAATAGGCTGTCAGCAAAATTATTAAGAATAATAATTTTTGCATGGTTACTCTGGCTTGTTTATCTAAGTCTATCTTTTAATTTTTCTCTGACAACGGCGTCTGAAGTTCCAATTTTCATTTTGTCAATTTTTTTAATGTGGGAGATATTTTTCCACTTCAAAATTTCAAGAATCCCTCCTGCTCTTGAAGTTAAAGACAACCCTTCGGCTGGTTCGGGGCAAGTTGATGTCTATAGTTCTTTTACCATAGAAGCGTTGAGCACTTTTAGCCCTTTCAGTACGAAAGATATAGTGAAAATACTTCTTGGAAAGCCCCAGATCAAATTTCTTCTGCGAAAAGGAAATATTCAGGAAAAAGAAGTCTCTTTTATAGATATCACCAAAGAAACATTGGCCAAATTAGCTTTTGAAAATAGCAAAAACATGAAAGGAAAATATGTGACAACTATGGATATTTTTGCAGCCTATTTATTGATGACCGAGGATGAGACAAAAATTTTATTTAAAAAAGAACTCAAAAAAGAAGAGCTATTGCATATTCTTTATTGGGTCAAAAATACTTATCAGAAAGAAGAAAACAGAGAACCATTTAAAATAAAGTTTTGGGGGGAAGGCATAGGAGAAGGGTGGGTTAGCGGATGGACAGTGGAAACAAATAAATATGTAGTTGATATAACAAAAGATGCTTTGACTTTCAAGCCTTTGCTTTTAGGGAGAGAAGAGCAATTTCGTGAGGTCGTTGAGACCCTTAGTAAAAATAAAAGCGTTATGTTGGTTGGAGAGCCAGGGAGCGGGAAAAGTTCTCTTGTAAATTCTTTAGCTTTTGAAAGTTTTGTCGGAGACATAAAAGGAAACTTGTATCACCAAAGATTTTTTCAAATCTCAGTTGATAGTTTATTGGCAGGGATTCAGAGTCAAGGACAATTGGAAGAACGTTTGAATAATGTCATATCAGAGCTTACTCATTCCGGAAATATTATTGTTTATATCCCCAATTTCGAAAATGTTTTAGGATCCCCTACTTTCAATACCGACCTGTCCGGAGTGCTCATCCCATATTTACAAAAGGGTAGCATAAAAATAATTGCCAGTATTACACCCACATCTTTTAGTAAATTTGTTGAACCAAAGCATACCTTGGAAAGCGTTTTTGAGATTGTAAAATTTGAAGAACCCGATAAAGACTCATTCCTTCGGATGCTTTTACAAAAAACCGCGGAAGTTGAAAAGAAAAGTAAAGTTTCAATTTCTTATAAGGCTGTTGTTTCTGTTTGCGAATATGCAAAGAAATATCTGCCTGACAGGGTAATGCCCGGATCAGGAGTCAGTCTTCTTGAAGATTCGGCAACAGCTGTTGCAACAACAGGCCGCAAAATCGTTGAAGAGCAAGATGTATTGGATAAAGTTGGAGTTAAAACTAAAATTGCGGTGGGAACGCCGAAAGAAGATGAAGCCAATCTATTATTGCGTTTGGATAATGAATTATCAAAATATATAATCGGACAAAAAGATGCTATTTCTGAAATTTCTCAAGCTTTAAGAAGACTTAGAGCAGGATTAAATAATAAAGTAAAGCCAATATCATTTCTATTTTTAGGCCCAACAGGAGTTGGGAAAACACTGGTTGCAAAAACACTGTCCAATATATATTTTGGTGAGAATAAAATGATAAGGGCGGATATGAGCGAATACTCAACGGAAGAAGGAGTTACTCGTCTTTTGGGAGGAACAATTGGATCTAAAGGGTTTACAGATGAGGTGCATGAGCGTCCTTTCTCTCTAGTTTTGCTTGACGAATTCGAAAAAGCAAACCCCAAAACTATAGACCTTTTTTTACAAGTTTTTGACGACGGAAGACTTACGAATAATGTAGGTAAAACAGTCTCATTTGCAGATGCGATAATTATTGCAACCTCAAATGCAGCGTCTGAATACATAAGAGAGGAAGTCGCAAAGGGAACTAGCATAGATAGCAATTTTAAGAAGAAGCTTCTTGAAGTTTTGCAAACAAAAGGGATTTTCCGTCCGGAACTTTTGAATAGGTTTGATGGAATTATTGTGTTTAAGCCATTGGAAGGTCAAGAGGTTTCCCAAATCGTTAAGCTCTTACTCACCGATTTAGAGAAGAAGCTTTTGGAAAAAGATATAACTGTTAGTTTTGACGAAAAAGTAATTGAAAAAATTGCAACAGAGGGGTTTGATCAGGAATTCGGCGCCCGTCCTCTTAGCCGGTTTATCCAAAACAACATTGAAAATCTAATTGCTCAGAAAATACTTAAAGACGAAATAAAAAGAGGCGATAAAATTAACATTTCCGTAGATTCTTCAAATAATTTACAATTAGTCAATTAACAATTGACAGGTAATTAAATATACATTATTATAATAAATATATTTTATGTTTATAACCGTTTTAGGATTGGTCGCGGGAGGATTTGTAGTTATTGCTTCTTTGCCCCAGATTATAAAAATTATCACAAGTAAAAAAACCAGCGATATTTCACTCCAAATGTACATACTTTTAAATATAGGTACATTTTTATGGGTAGTTTATGGTTTGATTACCAATCAAGTCGCAATATTGATTCCAAATATTATATTTCAGGCTTTTAATCTAAGCATCTTATTCCTCAAGCTTAAACACGGATAAGATAGGTCCAATTTCTACTTTAAGCTGTTGATAGGTGATCCTGAATCTGGTATACTACCAACTATTATGCCGGCAGTTCAAAGATCGGAATTTTTATTAGCGCTTAATCAGGTCGCCAACGAAAGAGGCGTTGACGTCGAAGTTGTACTAGACACAGTCAAGAATGCAATTTTGGCTGCTTACAAAAAAGATCACGCTGATGCTGAGCTTGAAGAATACACAGCAACTTTAGACAAAAACACAGGAGAAGCCACAGTTTTACATAAAAATAAAGATGTTACACCTCCGGGATTCGGAAGAATTGCAGCCCAGACAGCAAGACAGGTAATTCTGCAAAAAATCAGAGAAAAAGAAAAGGAAGCGATAATCGCAGACTACAAATTAAGAGTCGGAACCATTGTAAATGGAATGATTTTACGATTCGCAGGCCCGAATATAATAGTTGATGTCGGAAAGACAGAGGCTTTGATGCCGATCCCGGAGCAAATTCCCAATGAAAAATATCATTTGAATCAGAGGCTTGCTGTTTACATTTCTGAAATAAGAGCTGGATTAAAAGGCGACGAAATTATTGTTTCAAGAGCAAGTAATGGACTTTTGGAAGGACTTTTTAAAAGAGAAGTTCCTGAAGTTGCTAAAGGAAGTGTGGTTATAAAAAATATCGCAAGAGAGCCGGGAGCAAGAAGCAAGGTTGCTGTTTATTCAAATCAGCAGGGAATTGATCCTGTCGGAAGCTGCGTTGGACAAAGGGGAGTTAGAGTTCAGGCTATTATTCAGGAATTTTCGGGGGTTGAGAAAATCGACATTATTCAGTGGCAGGAAAATGCAAAGGATTATATTGCGCAGGCCTTGTCTCCTGCAAAAAACGTGAGAGTTGAGCTGGATAAGAAACCCTCCTCCGCTAAAGCTTCGGAAGGGCAAGAGGAGAAAATTGCTCATGTATTTGTTCCAGTTGAAGAGCTATCTCTAGCAATCGGCCGGGACGGACAGAATGTTCGTCTTGCTTCTAAATTAACAGATTATAGAATTGAAATAGAGGAGGATAAGACAATTAAAAAAGTTTCAGAAGAGCCAAAGGAGACCAAGGAGACAGAAGAAAAGAAAGAAGAACCTAAGAAAGAGAAGAAAACAAATTGACCTAATTAACCTAATTACTCTAATTTCTAAGTTGGAACTTGGGACTTGATTAGGTTAATTAGAAATTAGTAATTAGAAATTTAATATGTTATGGTCAAAAAAAATATTAATGTACAATCTTCAGATAAATCTCAAATAAATTATCCTCCCGTTGTTACTGTTTTGGGTCATGTTGATCATGGAAAAACTTCACTTTTGGATGCAATCAGAAAAACAAATGTGGCTTCACGTGAACATGGCGGAATTACTCAGGGAATCGGAGCATCCAGCATAGAATTGGTGGTTGAGGGAGTTAAGAAGCGTATAACATTTATAGATACCCCCGGACATGAAGCTTTTGCTCACATGAGAGGACGCGGAACACAAGCTGCCGATATTGGCTTGTTAGTAGTCTCTTCTGTTGATGGAGTCATGCCTCAAACAAAGGAAAGCATTGAGATTCTGAAAAAAGCGCAAATTCCTTTTATTGTTGTTGTAACCAAATCAGACGCCCCTGATAAAAATGAAGAAAAAGTTAAGGGACAATTGGTAAAAGAAGAAGTTTTGTTAGAAGGATATGGTGGAGATATTCCTGTAATTTCTGTTTCAGCAAAGACAAATACGAATATAAAAGAATTATTGGAATTAATCTCTCTTGTTTTTGAAATGAAGCAAAAGCCGGTTTTGGACAACAAATTAAAAGGAATTGTTATTGAGTCCCAACTTGATCAAAAATCCGGACCAAGAGCAACAGTAATTATAAAATCCGGAGAACTAAAAGTCAAAGACGAAATTGAATGTGAAGGAATAAAGGCAAGAGTGAGAACAATAATAAATGACAAGGGTAAGCATTTGGATAAAGCAGGCGTTGGGGAAGCTATTGAGGTTCTGGGATTTGAAAAAGTACCAATGGTCGGAGGAATAGTTCAGAATTCAGAATTCAGAATTCAGAATTCAGAATTGGCGAAGAATTCTTCTCCTTCTATTGCTCCTGCAATACCTTTTCATTCCGGGCAGGAAGCGATGCCGATGCCGGAGGATTTTCTAAATGAAGTAGAAGTTCCGACCCTTTCTATAGTTTTATGTGCAGACAACGAAGGATCTTTGGAAGCAATTGTCAGGTCCCTTCCCCCGGAAATAAATATTGCTCTTAAGAAAACAGGAGACATTACAACAACAGACATCTTGTTAGCCAAATCAATCAACGCAATTGTATTGGGTTTTAACGTAAGAATAAAGCCGGAAATTGTCAAATTTGCCCTGCAGGAAAAAGTTTTAGCAAGAAACTATAAGATTATCTACGAACTAATAACAGAAATAAAAGATGTGTTAGAAGGAAAACAATTGGCACTTGTTGAAGAGATTTATGGAAGAGCAAAAATCCTAGCTAGTTTTCCGTTTGAAAAGACAAAAGTTTTGGGAATAAAAGTATTGGAAGGCAGAGTCGCTCGTGGTGACAAAGTAAGACTAATTAGAAAAGAAAAAATTATTGGAGAAAGTACAATTAATTCTGTCCGAACTGGAAAAAATGTGGTTTCAAAAATAGAGGAAGGTCAGGAGGGCGGCGTTATCATTTTTCCCTTTCTTGACTTTACTATAGGCGATATGTTAATATGCCACGGGTAGAAGTTTAAAGTTCAAAGTGCAAAGTTCAAAGTTAATTTTGAACTTTTAATTTTTAATTTTGAACTGGAGCAAAGCGACTATGGATAATTTAATGCTTGAGAAAGTCAAAGATTTCCTAGCTAAAAACGAAAATGTTGGTATTGCTGTAGGCAAAAACCCCGGTACTGATGAAATGGCTGCTGCTTTATCTTTACAGCTGGCGCTTTCGGAAGCGGGTAAGAAGGTCACTGTTATTTGCCCTACAGAACCGATTGTAGAAGTTTCCTCATTGGTTGGAATAAATAAAGTACAGAAATCCTTTGATGGAGGTTCGATGGGAGACCTGACAGTATCTTTTCCATACAAAGAGGGAGAAATTGAGAAAATTTCCTATACTCTTGAAGAAGGAGAATTAAATATTCTGGTTAAAGCAGGCGAAAATGGCCTTTCTTTCAATGAAAAAGAAGTTGAATTTAGAAGAGACGGAGCAGCCCCAGGTCTTGTTTTTGTCGTTGGAACACCAAGATTATCGGATTTGGGAACAGCTTTTGACATGGAGACTTTAAAAGATTCAAAAGTAATTAATATAGATTATAAGCCGGAAAATCAGGGTTTTGGCGACATGCCTCTTCTTGGAAGAAATGCATCTTCAGTCTGCGAATTGGTTGCAAGCCTTATTTCGTCCTTGGGTTTTAATATAGATCGCGATATCGCTTCCAATCTGATGGCTGGAATCATAGCAGCGACAGATAATTTTCAGCTTCCAACAACTTCTCCTTTGGCGTTTGAAACGATAGCGACACTTCTGAAAAAAGGAGCAGTTAGAGAGGTAAAAGATTTAAAGAGAGATGTTGTTAAAGATTCATTCTTCGAACCCAAGTCTCAACCCACAATCCCCTCTTTATCTAAAGCATCCACCTTCGCAAATGCTGCCTCCTTCGCCGGAGTGGCTACGAAGGCCGAGTCGGCGTACAAGGCAGTCGGTACAGGAGAAAAAAAGGCCGCCTTCGCCAAGGAAGGCTTCGGCCCGCCAAGGGATGAAAACAATCCGCCGGATGATTGGCTCGCACCAAAAATCTACAAAGGCGCAACGAACATTTAAGAAAATCAGCGCTTGAGAATGTTTGGGGAAACTGATATAATAGAAACAAGTTAAAAGTTCAAAGTGCAAAGTTCAAAGTTCAAAGTTGAAGCTTAAAATTAGAAAACTTCTGACCCTAATCGGTAATTTTTAATTTGTCACTTTTAATTTTTAATTTGTAAAATATGCCGCTTAGCACAACACAAAAGAAAAAGGTTATCAAAGAATTTCAGACGACAGAGGGAGATACAGGAAGTCCTGAAGTCCAAATTGCGCTTTTGACGACCAGAGTCGACCGCTTAACTGAGCATTTGAAGCATCATATTCACGATACTCACTCAAGACGCGGACTTTTATCAATGATTGCAAAAAGAAGAAGACTTCTTAACTTTTTAACGAAAGTTGATAAAAAAAGGTCGTCAGAAATTGAAAAGAAAATCGGTTTTGATAAAGAGCCTCTCAAAAAAGTTGAGAAAGCGGAAAAAGTTAAAAAGGCAACAAAGTTCGGGAAAGTAACGAAAAAGAAATAATAACCCCACTTCGTTCGCCTCAGCGAACTTCGAGGGGCAAGTGACTAAAAAATAATGATTACAAATAAAAAGATTACAGCAACCCTAGAGATTGGCGGAAAAACCTTAACATTAGAAATAGGAAATCTTGCGAAACTCGCAACTTCTTCTGTTCTAGCCCGTCTTGGAGATACCATGGTTTTGGTAACTGTTGTCATGGGAAAAGAAAGATCAGATATTGATTATTTCCCGCTCACTGTTGAATATGTCGAAAGACTGTATGCGGGAGGAAGAATCAAAGGAAGTAGATGGGTAAAAAGAGAAGGAAGACCAACAGATGACGCGATTTTATCAGCTCGTCTCATAGATCGATCTGTCAGACCCCTTTTTCCAAAAGAATTCAAAAAAGAAGTACAGATAATTGCCACAATTTTATCAGTAGATGGAGACAATTCTCCTGATGTTTTAGCGGTTGTTGCTACTTCAGCAGCACTGGCAATTTCCCCAATTCCCTGGAAGGGTCCGGTTGGAGCAGTCAGAATTGGATATGTTAAAGAAAAAGACCCTTCGGCGGGCTCAGGGCAAGGATTTATTGTTAATCCCGGAGTTGCAGAATCCGAACTTTCAGAATTGGATTTAATTGTCACCAGTTTGAGGAGTAAAACTTTGATGCTTGAAGCAGGAGCTTTGCAAGTCTCAGAAGATATAGCACTTGATGCAATTAAAAAAGCACAAAACGAAAACGATAAAATTATCAATTTCATTGAAGATTTCGCCAAGAAAAATGGAGCAAAGAAAGAAGAAGTTAAGCCAAACACAGAATATCAGGAATTAATTGCACTTTTGGAAAAATCATACAAAGATGAAATCGTTGGAATGATTAAAAACAGAGTTAATAAAGAATCAAGTGGAGATGCCGAAGACTTTATAGATAAAATTATTGAACAAGAAAAAACCCGTTCGGCAGGCTCAGGACAGGCTCCAGATTTCGAATTTGATAAAAAATTAATTGCAAAAGCTGTTGAATATGTAATGTTCAAAAACCTCAGAGAGACAACTTTGGTTAAAGGAGTGAGACCTGATGGAAGAACGGCTTCCGAAATAAGGCCAATCTCATGTCAAGTTGCGGTTCTCCCAAGAACTCACGGATCAGCAATATTTAATAGGGGAGATACTCAGGCTTTGACAATTGTGACTTTGGGTTCTCCCCGTTTGGAACAATTAATAGAATCTGCAGAAGGAGAAGAATCCAAAAAATACATCCATCACTATAATATGCCTCCATATTCAGTTGGAGAGGCCGGGAGATTTGGGTTTACATCGCGACGGGAAATAGGACATGGAGCTTTGGGTGAGAGAGCAATAATGGCTGTTATCCCAACACAAACAGAATTTCCTTATACAATTAGAGTTGTTTCAGAAATTCTTTCTTCCAATGGTTCAACGTCAATGGCAGCAGCTTGCGGATCAACACTGGCTCTTATGGATGCGGGAGTTCCAATCAAAAAACCAGTTGCCGGGATTGCAATGGGAATGATTTCGGATGGGGCAAAATATGTTATATTGACAGATATTTTGGGACTTGAAGATTTTTCAGGAGATATGGATTTTAAAGTTGCAGGGACAGATAGTGGAATTACAGCAATTCAGCTGGATGTAAAAATTTTAGGACTTACAATAGAACAAATCAAAGAAGTTTTTGAGAAAGCAAAAAAGGCAAGATTATTTATTCTTGAGAAAATGATTGCAGTTGTTGGAACTACCAGAAAAGGTATTTCAGAGTATGCTCCAAAAATAGAACAAGTTCAAATTCCAGTTGATAAAATCGGCGAAGTTATCGGGCCGGGCGGACGAGTTATCAAAAATATAATTGCAACAACTGGCGCAGCTGTAGATGTTGAAGATTCAGGAGTGGTAACTATTTCAGGAACAGATGAAAACGCAGTTGCGAAAGCAGTTGAGTGGGTCAAGGGCATTACCCGAGAAGTAAAGGTTGGAGAAATTTTTGAAGACGCTGAGGTAAAAAGAATACTTCCTTTTGGAGCATTTGTTGAATATCTTCCAGGAAAAGAAGGAATGGTTCATGTATCCAAAATGAAAGAGGGATTTGTCCGCAATCCAACAGATGTGGTACAGATCGGACAGAAAGTTAAAGTTAAAGTTGTAGAAATCGACGAACAGGGAAGAACTAACTTATCAATGTTATTTGGAGCGCAGGGAGCCGAAGGCGGCGACCGAGCTCGCCTGCGAAGCGAAAGTGAAGACAGGCGTGGGACCTGGAATGTGTTATCTCAGCCAACAGGAGAACAAGGCCCTGTTCCCACGACTCCCTCCGAGCACCCTTTGTCCAGACAATTCAGAAGAGAGCGTTTTTCCCAAGGACCGACCAGAACCGGGGGCAACTGGAGAGACAGAAGAACTCCGGGGGGTGCTGCTTTGGGATCTCGTCCGGGAGGCTCCCGCTTCCGCAAACCCCACTATTAAACTTGACAAAGCCATTATTGGTATATACAATGTAATTACTATGATAACAACATTAATTCCGATAGGAAACTCTCGCGGGATACGCATACCTAAGCCGTTGATTAGCGAAAGCGGCCTTGAAGATAAAGTTGAATTACGGGTAAAAAAGGGTGAGATACGAATTATTGCAGCGCCCACGAAAGATAAATCTGTGGCTGATACGCTATTGTTATCAGAGAAAATACTCGGTCGTGACTGGAATCGGCCGGAGGAGGACAAAGCATGGGCAAGTTTACAATAGGCAGTGTTGTCCTCGTTACGTTTCCATTCTCTAATTTAAAAGGTCAGAAAGTACGCCCGGCTCTTGTTTTGGCGAACGTTGAATTTAATAACCTTATTCTGTGTCAAATTACTTCAAAACCGTATACAAGCAAAATATCAATCTGTCTTAAGCCGGCTGATTTTGTAACAGGCGGCTTACCAGTTATCAGTTACGTTCGACCGGATAAATTGTTTACAGCAGACACGAGTATTATAAAAAAGACCGTCGGTCAATTAACTACAAAAACTAAAAATGCGGTTTTAAAAAATATCTGCGCACTATTTATTATATAAAAGCTTCCCATCTCCAAATCTCCGAAAATTAAATAGCGTTTCTAAAAACCCCGCAAAATCTTTCTATAATAATTTGCTATGATTTTCAGAGATGAGTTTGGTGAAATTGCTTCAAGTAAAGTCCTGACATTGTGTAATTTGTCAGATTTTGTAGTACCATATAAAGTATGGATTCGAATACCCCTTTGGAAAGTAAGATAAAAGAGCTCGAGGAAAAAATAAAAGCAGCTAAGCTTCCTGCGGATCTTGCCGAAAAACTGGAAGAGGAAATTAGCGTTTTAGGGGCAAGTCTTAGATCAGAAGGAGCTTTTATTAATTTTGAGAATTTTTCCAATTATGTAAATTGTATTTTGTCTTTGCCGTTTAATAAAGAAACAAAAGATGTATTGGATTTAACTTCTGCAAAAGAAGTTTTGGATAAAAATCATTACGGGTTGTCCTCTGTTAAAAACTTAATTTTAGAATATTTGTCATCTTTGATTTTAAATATCAATAATCAGGGCATTTCGCGCTCTCCAATAATTTGTTTGGTTGGACTTGTCGGAACTGGAAAAACTACTCTTGCCTCTTCCATTGCAGAAAGTTTAGGTCGTAAGTTTGAAAGAATACCACTGGGCGGAATGGGAGACGCAAGTGATCTTCGCGGAAAATCCCGCGGAGTTGTAGATGCAGAACCGGGACTTGTAATTAAAAGTTTAATTCATGCGCAAAGTAAAAATTGCGTAATCCTTTTGGATGAGCTGGACAGAATAACCGACAGTTTTCGGAAAGACATAATGGGAGTTCTGGTTGAGCTTTTGGATCCGGAACAAAACAAAGCCTTTACAGACCATTACGTTGATTATCCTTTTGATATGTCCAAAGTTTTGCTTATAGCAACGGCAAATAATACTACAAGTATTGCAACTGCTGTTTTGGACAGACTCCAGATTATTCAAATGCCTTCCTACACAGACGAAGAAAAAACAGCTATTGCCAAAAAATATTTATTTCCAAAAATTTTAACACAAACCGGACTTACGACAAGTCAATTAGCCATTAATGACTCAGTCTGGCCAACTATCATAAGGCCTTTGGGATTTGATTCGGGAATAAGAAGTCTTGAGCGCTCGATTGAGGGAGTATGCCGAAAAGCTGCACGCATGATAGTTGAAGGAAAGGCTCAGTCGGTAACAGTTAATAATGAAAATGTAAAGGAATTTCTAACAACCTAGAAAAATTGTTAAATTGCTATATTGCTAAATTGCTGAATAGTTTAACAATTTAATCATTTAACAATATAACAATGAATACCTTATCTTTTATTCCTCTAGGCGGAATCGGAGATGTCACAAAAAATATGTATTTGTATGAATACAACGATCAGATATTAATCGTTGATTGTGGGTTGGGTTTTGCCGATGAATCGATGCTCGGAGTCGATTTGCTATTGCCGGACATTTCATATTTATTGAAAACCTGCCTGCCGGCAGGCAAGGCAAAAAAGCGAATTGCTGGAATGCTCTTAACTCATGGTCACGAAGATCATATCGGAGCCCTTCCGTTTCTTTTGCCCCAGCTTTCCGACTTTCCAATATTTGCAACTCCATTGGCAGCCGGATTTGCAAACGAAAAATTAAAAGAATTTAATACTAAAAAAACAGTACAAGTTGTTAATTTTAACGAACCAGAAAAAAGTGTTGGGAGCTTTAGTTTTTCTTTTATTCCTGTAACGCATTCCATCCCTGACACTTCACACATTTTTATAAAAACTCCAGTTGGTAATTTTTATCACGGATCGGATTTTAAATTTGATGAGACCCCCTACGATAAAAAATTAACTGATTATGGGAAAATTGAAAAAGCAGGCCTAACAGGTACGATGTGCTTGCTGTCTGATTGTTTGGGAGCAGAAAGAGAAGGAAGAACGCCCTCGGAAATTGGTTTAACAGAACATTTTGATCGGGAAATGAGAGATTGTCGCGGAAAATTTATTGTAACCACTTACTCCTCTAATATTTCAAGACTGAATCAAATAATTGACGCATCAAGTAAAAACGGACGGAGAGTTTGTTTTGTAGGCCGTTCTCTTGTCAAAAATACAGAAGTGGCAAGAAATTTGGGATATCTTAATTTGAAAAAAGATATAGAAGTAGAAATAGATGCATCAAGAAATTATCCGGACAATAAATTAACATTAATTGTTGCAGGAAGCCAGGGACAGGAAAATTCTGCATTAACTAGAATTGCCAATGGTGAGCACAGAGATGTTAAGTTAAGAGAAGAAGACGTAATTATATTTTCCTCGGACCCAATTCCCGGTAATGAAACTTCCGTTTATGAGTTAGTAGATACATTGACTCGAAGAGGGGTAAAAGTTATTTATTCGCCGGTTAATCGGGATTTTCATGTATCAGGGCACGGATCATTGGATGAGTTAGAACAATTAATAAATTTAGTTAAACCTAAAAAACTTATTCCAATCGGAGGACAATTCAGACACATGTTTGCATATAAAAAAATGGCTGAAAAATTAGGATATAAAAAAAATGATGTTCTTTTGCTGGAAGACGGGCAGGAACTCCTGTTTGGAAATGGAGATGTTAAGCTTGGCAGAACAATACAGGTTAAGAATGTCTATGTTGATGAAATGTCAGGAGAAGAATTAGAGAGTTTTGTTTTGCGAGACAGACAAAAACTTTCAGAAGCAGGAATAATTATAATTCTTGCAGAGGTGGATAGTAATAACGGGCAGCTGGTTGGAAATCCTGATGTTATTATCAGAGGACTTGCTCCATCTGCGTACGATTCAAAGAGATTGAATTCAAGGCTGATGCACGATTTTCATAAAGCGCTTAACCCTCACAAAGCAAGAGTTACAAATTGGATTTATATAAGAAAATTAATTGGAGAAGTAGCCGAAAGAAGAATTTTCAAAGACCTCCGCCGCCGTCCTCTGGTTCTTCCGGTTGTGATTGAGGTGTAAATAAGCAATAAGGCATATGTTGACATGTCTCCTTGCTTCTGAAATACTTTTGTTATGAAAAAAGAGGGTCTTTTCAATTTTAAAAATACAATAATATTTTTTATTACCTCTTTTTTTATTTTACTTCCACCTTCCTATCTTCATCTGGTACGTAAATTCCCTGATACCATAGTTAGAAATGTCGAATTAAATTACATCTTATTTGTTGTCGTTGGATTAATAGTAGCTTTATTTTCCATTAGCTCTTTTGCCAGAGTCATGGACACACATAAAAAGGAAATTATCTTACTATTGTTAAAAATAGGCTTGGTGATTTATGCTTTATTTTTACTGGTTGTTACATATTCCAGATATGTTTCGTTCGTGTCTGAAGTAGTTGATCTTACATATTATCATTCTGCCATTTGGCAACTTTCGGAATTTCAGACTCCTCGTATTTGGGATATACCCAAAGATTTGTGTGGGGAGACCATTTTGAGCCAATTATTCTTTTTATAGCGCCAATTTATTGGTTTATAAAATCTGCAGGACTTTTGATGATAATCCAGGCGGGAATTGTAATATCAGGGATAATTCCTCTTTATCTTATTGTAAATGATAGGCTGAAATCAAGGTTGATCGGCCTGGCAATAGCTTTTTCTTATATTGCCTTCGGAGGGTTACAGTATGGCACTGAATACGGTTTTCATCCAATAATGTTTCTGCCTACGTTACTTTTCTGGATGTACTATTTTTATACGAAGAAAAAAATAAAATTATATTTTCTTTTTGTGTTATTGTGCCTATTCGTAAAAGAGGAGGTAGCATTCATTCTATTGTTTTGGAGCTTTTACCTTGTACTATTTAAGAAAGAAAAGGCCATAGGCATTGGAACATTCTTAGCGTCATTACTCTGGTATTTTTTGTGTTTCCAACTAATATTCCCTCGTTTCTCAGATGGAGGTTTTGGGCATTGGGGGCAATATGGATCAGCAGAAGGAACTGGACTTATGGGGATTATCAAGTTATTAGTTTTTCAGCCATATATCTTCTTTAATACATTGGTAAACCCAAGCTACAAAGTTGATACTATTTTTCTTTCGTTTGGATCTTTTTCTTTTTTGTCATTTTTGTATCCACCGGCATTAATTATCGTTATACCTTCTTTATTAATAAAACTGTTAAGTTCTAACCTTGCAGGAATTAGCGGGACACATTATAGCGCAGCGCTAACTGGTGTTATCGTTGTTGCAACTATAGAATCTTTAATGTCTATTTCTAAAAAAAATTATGTTCAACGAATTATTCCCCATTGGAACATTTTTTTTGGAATTTTAATTTTTTATGTAGCTTTTGCTGCAAACACAATTAACGGTTATCATGCGTATTCTATTTATGACATCGGACGACAAAAAACTCTGCCTGATGAAAACTTATTAGTATTGAATGATGTTATAAACCAAATACCCAAAGATGCATCAGTATCAACACAATATCAGATTGTTCCCCATATTTATAGATCTTTTGGAAAAGTTAAATCAATTCCAGTTGAAAATGAAACCTCTGACTACGTTGTTGTTAATTTGCTTATGCCACCAGTTTTAACTAATGTTAAGGCTATCGATGAAAATTTAGAATCTTTAAGTAATAATAAAAAATATGAATTAATAACTAATAATTCACGGGTTGTAGTTTTCAAAAGAAAATAACAACTAATTCCGATGTTGAAACGCGTACTTTATAGTAGTAGCATAAGATCATGAATGAAAAGGAGCAAGAGCCCTTCCTTAATTTTTTTAATCCCTTAACTATACCCAAAGCAATTTATATCATTATTATTCTCGGATTTATCGTTTTTTTCAATTCTCTTTTCAATGGCTTTGTCTGGGACGACGTAGGACAAATTATAAATAACACAAAAGCTCATTCAATACAGAATATTGTTGGCTTTTTTGCAGGTGGGACTTTTGATCCAGGCAATAACGTAGACCAATTAGCTGGTACATATTACAAGCCTTTTATGACGATTTTTTTCTCTTCAATTTACACTGTGTTTGGCCAAAATGCTTTTTATTTCCATTTTTTCCAGATAGCGTTTCATATTATAAACACAACATTAGTCTTTATTCTTTTTTCTCATTTTTTCTCCAAAAAACTTTCTCTTTTTTTGTCTTTGATATTTCTTGCCCATCCCATAAACGTTGAATCAGCAGTATATATTTCCGCCGTTCAAGAAGTGTTGTTTTTCTTTTTCGGGATGTTGGCAATACTTATTGTTTTTAAAGCAAATCAATCTGAAAAACAGTCAGGATTTTTCTCTTTAATTGCAACCCCTCTTTTATTATTGTCGTCTTTGTTGTCTAAGGAAACTGGAATACTATTTGTAGTGATAGTTACCACTTATATATTTTTATTTCATGTAAAAAGGTTTAAGCAGTATTTTGCAACGTCACTGTTATCGATAGGAACATATCTTGGATTACGTTTTTTTGTTGGGAAAATTTATTTCAGCTCAATACACGTTGATCCAATTGCCACAGCTTCAATGCTAGAGCGGTTGATCACTATTCCTAAAATTATTTTATTCTATGTCTATACTTTTTTCATTCCCGTTAACCTATCGGTTGGTCAAATGTGGCTTGTCAAGAATTTTAACGCGAAAGATTTTTTTATACCGTTGATAATTGTAGGTGTCTTTTTTCTAGTACTATTGGCATTTGGTGTGTTTATTTGGAAGAAAAAATTACACTTTCCAACATATCTTTTTTTCGTGTTTTGGTTTTTAATAGGCTTGGGTCTTCATTTGCAGATTTTCCCTTTGGATATGACAGTAGCTGATCGATGGTTTTATTTCCCGATGGTTGGATTGCTTGGAATAATAGGAGTAAGTGCTAATGCAATTACTATTAAAAATACAAATATAAAAATAATAATGTACATACTTATTATTACTTGTTTCATAATTTTTTGCCTAAGATCAATAGTGCGAAATACAGATTGGAATAGTAGTTATAGTTTGTTTTCTCGCGATGCACTAGTTAACAGGGACAATTTTTATTTGCAAAATAAACTTGGCATCGAATTATATCTTTTAGGAGACAATAAACGAGCAAAGGACCATTTTCAGCAATCTATTGATTTGCTCCCGACTGCTTCCGCCTTTTCTAGTATGGGTCTAGTTTTTATGCGAGAAGGAAATTTATCTCAAGCTGAAAAATATTTAGGTAAAGCTATTCAAATGGACAGCCATTATTATCCGGCATATCACAATAGAATATACATACTACTAAAAGCAAATAACTCTCAAAGATCTCTAGAAGCTGCTCAACAGGCATTAAAAATATTTCCTAACAATGATCAACTTTGGATACTATTGGCATTGGCAGAATATAAAGTGGGGCATAAGCAAAACGCAATTCAGGCAATAACGCATGCTTATAATCTTCTTCCTACAGCCTATACAAAAGAGGTGCAGGATCGGATTGTAAAAAATCAACCCATTGACGATTTTTAAAATTGAACATTGACACGTAAAGTAAACTTTGATACGAATAGTGTATGGTTTTTAAGTTTAAAAACATTCTAGTTTCAATATTGATTTGTCTCATTGGTATAGCTGGATTATTTGGTACAGCTATACCTAGTTACGCTTCGGGAATCTTCACTGCAACTGGTAGCTTGAATTATGGACGGAGCGGTCACTCAGCTACTCTACTTCCTAGCGGTAAAGTATTGATTGTTGGTGGTAATGGTAGTATACCAACAGCGGAGCTTTATGATACAGGAGTTGGTACATTTTCTCAGACTGGCAATCTCCTTGCATCCCGTCAATATGGCAATACAGCGACGTTATTACCTAATGGAAAAGTATTGATTGCTGGAGGTATAGTGGCATATCATACTTCAGGTGAGGCAGAATTATACGATCCTGCGACTGGCATATTCACTCCGACTGGCAGTATGGCTTACGGTCGCAATGGACACACTGCTACTTTACTCTCTAACGGTAAGATACTTATTGTGGGAGGATCAACAGACGGAATTGGCAGCACCCGACATACAGAAATTTACGATCCTGCCACAGGTAGTTTTACACTAACTGGAGATATAACGTATGCTCGCTATGGCCATACAGCTACATTATTGAGCAATGGTAAAGTATTGGTCATAGGCGGCAACAGGCCAACCGTTTTTGATCCTGATCCGGGTACCAATTTGGAGATATATGATCCAAACCATGGAACTTTTTCTTTGGCAGGAAATTCAGTTTATCCCCGCATTGATCACACTGCTACAGTTTTACTAAACGGTAAATTATTAACTGCGGGTGGCTATAACAATTATGTATTTCCTCTTGACTCAGCAGAACTTTATGATCCTGTTGCTGGCATAGCTGTAACTACGGGGGATATGCTTCAGGGGCGTTGGACGAATACTGCAACATTATTATCCAACGGCAATGTGCTCATCACTGGCGGATATAGTGATGGGGGTGTTCATAAACTCTCCTCTGCAGAGCTATATGATCCGGTCATTGGCACATTTTCCTCAACTGGAAATATGACCTATGCTCGCAATAATCATACAGCGACCATTTTGCCTAACGGTAAGGTGCTTGTTGTGGGGGGAGGTACACTCGGTGCTGGAGACACTCTTATTGCTGAACTTTATTCTGACAATGTTTCTCCGGTGGTTGATGCAATTACAGCGCCTGCGGATTCAGTGTCTGTAAACACTTCTATTTCAGTGGGCGCAACATTTACAGATTCTGACACTGGTGGTACTCATACAGCGGTGTGGAATTGGGGAGACAATACGGCATCAGCAGGTTCTGTTATAGAGAATAACGGATCAGGGTCAGTAAGCGGAACTCATACTTACACTGCAGCAGGAGTTTATACGGTAAGCGTAACGGTTACGGACAACCATGGTGCTTCAGGTACTGCAAGTTATAGTTCCGTTGTTATTTATGATCCAAGCGCAGGTTTTGTCACAGGTTCCGGCTCATTTAATTCACAATTAGGAGCATATATTCAAAATCCTACTGTAACTGGACAATTAAAATTTAATATACAGGCTAAATATAATGGAAATAATACAGTGCCTGCGGGAAAAATAAATTTAGATTTCAAAGGAGGAAACTTTAGTTTTGATTCAACTTCTTTGCAATGGCTGGTAATAAATGGCAATAAAGCCGTACTTAAGGGCATAGGAACGATTAATGGTTCAGGAAGCTATGCAATTTTTATATCAGTAATTGACGAAGATAAAAAAGTTGGAACAGATAGAATTAGAATAAAGATAATCGATTCTTCAAATAACTTATTTTATGATAATCAAGCAGGTGACCCAGAAAATGCAGATCCAATAACTCCAATCACAAAAGGCTCCTTAAAAATCCACTAATTTTCAAAGACCTCCGCCGCCACCCCCTCGTTCTCCCGGTTGTGATCGAGGTCTGAGATCTTCTATTATCGAAAATATGGTATAATCATATTATTATGGATGAATCAGGAAAACCAAAATCATTACAAGTTAACATTCCTGAGCATTTAAGAGCACCTGTTAATGCCAATATTATTCGAGTGAGCACATCTTCAAGAACAGGAGAGGTAATAATTGATTTTGTATTTATTCATCCTCAGGATATTAGTAAAGATGGAAATCAGTTTGGAACCTTGGTGTCACGGGTAGTTTTATCTCTACCAGTTGCAAAAGACTTGCTTGCGATCTTGAATAGTCACTTAGGAAAGATTAAATCAGAATAAATATGAATATAATAAACTATCAACCACAAACAAAAATTCCAATAGTTAAGTCTTTAGTTGCTCCTAACGATTACAGTGTTCAATTTATTATCGTGCCCTTAGAAAAGACAAGTGAAAATTATGAAAACGCAAAAATATTAGCAGAGCACATGGAGATTGTAGCTGAATCCAGAGAGTTGATTTCGAAAGGTAGAATATCAACTTGGGAACAGTTTATAAAAGCTAATGAATCAAAGAAGAAAAGATGAGTTTGAGATTGTATTACCATCTTCGGGAAAAGGAAAAAGAGAATTAGAATTACTTCATCGTAGAAGAAAAAGACAAGTAGAGAAGGCTTTAAGTAAATTAAGGAATAATCCCACTGACTATACTGTAAAAGGAATAGAGAAAATAAATGAGCATAATTTAGGTGAGTATACAATTCGTGTATCTAAAGGGGACAGGATATACTACGATGTAGATAGAAAAAACAAACGAGTGCTGCTCTTAAGAGCAGGAAAGCACGATCTTTATAGATTATTATAGGAATCTCTTTTATAATTCAACTTGTGCCCCATCTTTTGGGTGTTATAATAGTTGATATACCTATGCCTAGAAGAAAGCGATACAGAAGAAATAGATTAAAGCTAAAGCTCAAAAAAGGAACTATTTATTCTATTTTTGCCTTTGGATTTATAGTTGCCGGAATAATTCTTCTTTTATCTTTTACCAAAAATGGAACTTCTTTTGTTTTCATAAATAATCTTCTAGATAGATATTTTGGATCCGTTTCATTTCTTTTTCCATTTGTCTTAATATTCTTTGGATTTTTATTTTTAAAACTCAAGTTATTCTTATCCGGAATAAATGTTTCGATTGGATTTTTGCTTTTCTTCTTATCGCTTGATGCCATAACTCGCGGAGGATTGGTTGGAAGAGAGCTTTTTGGAATTCTGTCAGATATTTTAACAAATATAGGCGCAAGCATTGTTTATTTTGCCGGCGTTCTTGTTGGTTTAATTGTATTTTTCAATACATCAGTTGATCAAATTGTAGATTTTGTGTCACTTATATTTAAAAATCTTCATAGACTTTTACCCGGCAAACTTATTGGTTTTTTTAAGAATAAAAGCAATACATCCTTTAACGATAAGCCAATGAAAATAAAGGGAGGGAAAACGCTTCCCAACTTATCCAGCAGCGCTCCCATTATTAATTCTTCTGCAATCAAGAGAGAACCTCCTCTTTTGGCAGATCAATTAGTTAGCAACTCTTTAACAAAAGCAGGTATTTGGGAATATCCTCCTTTCTCTCTTCTGTCTGATGCAACGCCGCAAAAGGCTGACAGAGGAGATGTAAAAAAAGTCGCTACGACCATAGAGCAAACCTTACAAAGTTTTTCTATAAAAGCAAAAGTTGTTGAGGTTAATCTTGGTCCGGCTGTTACTCAATATGCCATGGAGATTGCTCAAGGAACGAAAATCTCCAAAATCACCAGTCTTTCTAATGATCTTGCTTTGGCAACAGAAGCCCCGACTGGACAAATTAGAATTGAAGCGCCAATTCCGGGCAGAAATTTAGTTGGAATAGAAATTCCCAATAGAAGTCTGGAAGTAGTTACTTTAAAAACAATGCTTGAATCAAACATTATGAATAAAAGCAAATCCAAACTCATCGTGTCATTGGGATTGGATGTAAGCGGTAATCCAGTTGTCGCAAATATCGCAAAGATGCCGCATGTTTTAATTGCCGGAACAACTGGCTCGGGAAAATCCGTTCTTATCAATTCCTTTATTGCCTCACTTTTATTTAGGGCCTCGCCTTCCGAGGTAAAACTTATTCTGATAGATCCTAAAAGAGTGGAATTAACAGGTTATAACGGCATACCGCATTTGATGACTCCTGTTATTGTTGAAGTTGAGAAAATTCTGGCATCTTTAAAATGGGCGATGGACGAAATGGAGAGAAGATACAAAACTTTTGCCGAAAGAGGAGTAAGGAATATCGATTCTTATAATGAATTAGCAGGTTTCCAATCTCTTCCATATATAGTTATTTTGATAGATGAACTTGCAGATTTGATGGCATTTGCTCCGGTTGAAGTAGAAGATGCAATTGCAAGACTAGCGCAGATGGCAAGAGCGACAGGGATACATTTGATTATCTCAACTCAGCGTCCGTCAGTTGATGTTATAACAGGTCTTATAAAAGCAAATGTTCCATGCCGAATTGCATTTAATGTTTCTTCAATGATTGACTCCCGAGTTATACTTGATACCCCAGGTGCAGAAAAACTTTTGGGACGCGGAGACATGCTGTATATTCCGCCTGATCAGGCAAAACCGACTCGTATCCAAGGAGCATTCGTTTCGGATAAGGAAGTAAGAAGACTTGTAGAATTTCTCAAAACCAAAAATCCTCCTGTTGAATATACTGAGGAGGTTATTACAACCCCATTGGTTTTGAAGAAAACCGGATCAATGGGAAATGACGGAAAAGATGCTCTATTTGAGGAAGCTATCAGAGCAGTCTGTCAGTATGATCGGGCTTCGGCATCACTTCTTCAAAGACGTCTTTCAATAGGGTATTCCAGAGCTGCGCGAATTCTGGATCAGTTAGAAGCAGCGGGAGTTGTAGGCCATGCCGAGGGATCAAAACCAAGAGACGTATTGGTAAAAAATGCTGAAGAGATTATCAACGCCCTACACCAAGGATAACCGCTATGGTACATGCAGGAGAAAGACTTTCTGAAGAGCGAATCAAAAAAGGATTGACTCTGGAGGATGTTTCAAAAGCAACAAAAATTAGACTTTCGTTCCTTACATATATTGAAAAAGGGGAATATAAAAAATTACCATTGGGTACATATGCTCATGGATTCGTCAGGAATTATGCTAAGTTTTTGGGACTTCCCGAACACGAGCTCCTGGCTCTTTTTAAAAGAGAATATGATGAAGATAAATTTGTAAAAGTTCTTCCGGATGGATTTGCCAGGAAAGATGATTTTCCACTCAAAAGAATTAAGTTTGCGCATACTCTTAAAGTTATCATTTTAATTCTTATTGTCCTTGCTGCCTACATAATTTTTCAGTATAGGGCTGCGATTTTTAATCCCTCGCTTAGTGTTTCAAAACCAAAAGACGGAGAAATTATTAAGACACAAGAAATTACAGTAATGGGCAAAACAGATCTGAATTCAACTGTTTTTATCAATAATGAAACAGCATCTTTGGATAAAGACGGTAATTTTACAAAAAAAGTTAATGTCTTTCCGGGAAAGGCAAGAATAACAATAAAAGCAGTTAATAATTTTAGCAAAACTACAACGGTGGATAGATATATTGAGGTTAAGTCCAATTAGATGCTCTTTGTTACAATTGACAGGAAAAACGTATAATGGTATCGTAAATTAATATGGATTCTGCACAAATTATTCTTATTGTAGTTATAATTTTACTATCAGTTTTGCTTTTTGCACTTGGCGTTCAGGTATTTTTCATTCTTCGTGAATTTCGTAAAACAGTTTCCAAAGCAAATAAAGTTTTAGACAATACCAATGTTATAACACAGAGCGTTTCTGCTCCAATATCTTCTTTGTCCGGAATTGCAACGGGCATAAAAACAGGAGCTACTTTTATCAATCTTTTCAAGAAAATTATCTCAGGCGATGATGGCAAAAAGAAAAAGAAGGAGAATAAAAATGGATAATAACAATAACCAGGGAGACGGAAAATTTTTCAGCGGATTTTTAATAGGTCTTCTTATTGGTGCTGCAGTTGTATTTTTGCTAGCAACAAAAAGAGGAAAAAAACTCTTAAAAGCAATTTCAGAAGACGGAATAGATAACATTTCCAATCTCCTTGAAAAAGGAGAAAAAACTGAAGAGCTAGACGAAGTTGTAATTGCGGAAAAACCAAGAAAAGAATTTGTGCGAAAAAGAGAATTTGCTATAAAAGAGATAGAAATAGAAGAAAAACCAAAAGTTAGGAGATTTTTTAGGGGAATCTCAAGGCGAGTTAATTAGCCTCAAATCTACAATCCAAATTTTTCTATATTAGCGTTGTGTTCGGCAAGTGTTTTTGCATACCGTATTTTTCTATCTTTGTCATGAATATAATATAAATAATCTGTGTCTGAAGGATTGGCTGCTGCACTAAGAGCAACTAGACCGGGATTTGATATTGGGAGCGGTGGTAATCCGGCAAATAAATAAGTATTGTAATCCGACTTAACCGTTTTGTATTCCTCAATCAGTACAGGTTCCCACCATTTTTTGTTTGTAGTATTTTGTCCTTTTGCATACTGTATGGTGGCATCAACCTGAAGTGCCATTCCTGCATTCAGTCTGTTTAGTAATACCCCCGCGATAATTGGTTTTTCAGCATCAGTTATTGCCTCCCGTTCAATCAGTGAGGCAAGAATAACAATTTCTTCCTGAGTAAAATTTGTATTGGTAGTATCCAGAGTTGCATATTTCACATCAAAATTTCCCCGCATCTGATTGACAATCATTCCAATATCAGCGTCTTTGGGTATAAGGTAAGTATCTGGAAAAAGATAGCCCTCCTCAGATTCAAGGGTATTTGGCCAAGACGAATCATATGTAGGTATTTTATCCTTAAGAGTTTGTGCAATTTCTGCTGCTCTTTTTCCCTCTGGAACGGTAATCCAAATATCCAAAGTTCCATGGGTTAAATTTTCGGCAATTTCCTGAGCTGTCATTGATGGGGATAATCTAAAATCTCCCGCTTCTATTCTCTTATCAATTCCCAACTGTTTTACAAGAAGGAAGAAAACAACACTACTTTTTACTAGTCCTTTCTCCTTAAGGCCGTTGGATATCTCTTTAACTCCCATTCCTTTTGTAACGACGAAGATAACCGAATCTTTACTTTTTGGGTCAACTGCAGATACGCCATTTTTCCACCATAGAACTCCTCCCACAATAGAGACTACTAGCAATATTAAGACAGCCGTTAATCTTATCATTTAGTAAAAACTGAATATCGGAAATTCCTGGATTGTCTTCTTTCCGTTTCTCAGATTATACACGTTTTCGCTGTAAAGTGTACAGAGCGTCTCGCCTTTTTCCACTTTCTCGCCCTCTTTTTTGTCCAAGAAAACTCCCGAACCTTTTTGTAATGGAGCACCTAGCGCTTTCACAAGAAGAGTAAGATTTTTACTGTCTATATCTTTAATTACGCAATTTTTTTCTGCATTAAATTTATAAGTAAATTCACCTGGTATTAATTTGTTACTATTAATATTTGGGTTTCCTCCCTGTTCAAAAATTATCTCCTTCATTTTTTTCAAAGCAGAGCCATCTTGTAAGATTTTTGTCGCCCAACCTATGCAATCGCCAAAATTTTCTCGGACAGACCCTTGTAATTTTTGCCCAGAGTCTTTTAAACAAAGCTCTAAAAGATTTCCTGCAAGAGTTAAACTTCTAATTTCAAGATCAAGAGGTTTATCCGGTGTCTGTTCCAAAACTTTCAGGGCATCTTTTGTCTCAAGGATAGGGCCAATGCCACGCCCAACAGGTTCATCTGTCCTATGAATCAGAACTCGGATTTTTATATTAAATTTTTTTGCAATATACTCAAATTTATTTTTTAAAATTTCTGCGTCTTTGAGGTGCGTCACTTTTAAAGTTTGTCCATAAGGCAGGTCTATCACTACGTGATTTGCGCCAAAAGCAACTTTTTTTGCCATTATAGAAAGGATAATTTTGTCGAAACTTTCGAACATTAATTCCTTTTCAACATTAATGATCAAATCATCAGCAGGAGCAATATTAAAATTTCCTCCCCAAACAATGCAAGCTTTTATTTTCTTTACAATTTTGAGTATTTTTTCTTTTGGGAGGATAACTGGAGCCAAGATTTCCATGTCATCTGCAGTGCCGCTAGTTGTTATTGCACGACTGGAACTTTTCGGAATCAAAAATCCGGCTGCTGCAATAATTGGTACTACAATAAGAGTCGTACGATTACCGGGAACTCCGCCTATTGAATGTTTGTCTGCGACAATTCCTTTGAAATGTAATTTCTCTCCTGTTTCGATCATGGCTTTTGTGAGGAAATAAAGTTCTTGATTTGTAAATCCCTGCGTATATCCGGATGCAGCAAAATATGTTGTTAGCACTTCTCCCAATCTTTGTTTGGCAATTTGGTCCATTATGCTGAAAATTTCTTTATAATTAAGAGTCTTTCCAACAAGTTTTTTCCTGATGGCAGAAAGAGCATTTTGTTGACTAATCTGTTTTTCAAATCCTTTTACTTTAATCATATTATTGTTTTATTTGTTTGAATATCAACGAGACAGCGCTTTTAAATGAAGACAGAATAAAATAAAGTAAGTTGTTAATAAATCTATAAATGACAGGATGATTCTTTTCCATGTTTATATTTTTTCTAATCTTGATTTTACGATTAGGCGCTTCCAGATAGTTCCGGGCGGAGTACATGTCACAAGAGTCAAATAGGAATTATCGTAGTCTTGAACCAGAGCCGAACTATCAGAAGGATCTACAATTACGATCTTAAATATTTTATATGAATATTTCACTCCTTTTATAGAAGCATAAATATTATCTCCGTTTTTAAGTTTATAAGCATTGGCAAAAATTGTTTTATAGTCTTTTACATTAAACAACTGGGGTAAAGTAGAGTGGCCAAAGATAACAGCATTGCCATTTTGGGGGGGGATACCTGTTCCTCGGAAGTTTACTAAATGTTTGGTTAAGTCAGTATCAACAGTTGAGACAATTGCTTCTTCTATATTTATTTTCGGAATGGAAATAGTATAAAAAGGAGTATCATTTTGAATTTGTTTATTGTCTGGGTTAAATTCAGGAAACCAATTCTCTGCTCTAGTGTAGTCGGTCCCATCTACGGCTTGAGATATAAGACTGGCTACTACAATATTTGCCCGGGGAATTGATGGAGTTATATTTTGAGATGCGAAAGCCGGATGAAAATATATCTGCCAAGAAATGATAGGGAACAAAACGTAAGATATAATAAGAACGCCGATTACTACAAAAAGAATGCTTAACAGGCGAAGATTTCTTTTTAATTTATCTCCATTTTTAGAATAGTAATATTTAACCATCGATATTGATTAAAATTTTTATGTTCTTTTCTCTTATTGGTAAATTTTTTGGCAAAAAAGGAATCTTGGGAGTTAGGAAAATATCTACATCGGAAATTTGAGGTAATTTATAAAGTAAATCTTCTGCTGCTTTAAAAGATTTTCCACTCACTTCTTTTGCTAATTTTGCTTCATCAATTTTTGGAACAAGGAGAGCCTTGATATTTAGATTTGCTTCGACTTCCTCATCGCTTTTCTCCTCTATATCCAATACAGCGGTTTTGATATTGTTATAGTCTATTCTTTGATTCTCTGGAACATCTTTTTCCAAAAGAGATTTGCTAAATGCTATTAGATGGTTTTTGTCATAAGAAATTCCTTTGAATTCTACAGTTCCTGTTAAAGTCAACTGATTTGTTTCGTCTCCAACTTTAACGTTCAATGATTTTTTGCTTATTGATTTTGAAATGAAAACAGGAAGCAGAACTTTATCTTTGCCTATTTGTTTTTCCAAAGCCTCCTTTGCCTTATTTTCTAATTGCTTCGGAAGCTCAGTTTCCAATTTGTCTGAATCTGCCTTTGATACAACAGTCACTTCTTTTTTTGTTCCACCACTAAAAGGATTGTCATTTTTGGCTACTATTTCACTTATGTCAAAGTTGGGAATAGTAAATCTAGTTCCGGATGGAAGGTTAGACTCTTTACCTAATTGACTTGCAGTTACGTTTACAGTAGCTGTTTGAGAAGGAGGTGGTGGTTCATCTGCAGAACGTGAAGCAACAGCTTTCACTGTCACTTGAGAATCAAAGGTGAATTTAAGTCCGTTGGAAGATGTTATTATTGTTCCTTCAGAAAAAGTTTTACTTTGCTGTAGGGTATTGAATATCGTAACTGCTCCTTTTGAATTTGTGCCAACATCTTTTTTCCCTGTAGTTGAAGTTGACACTGTTCCGTTTTGAGATATAGTCACGAACTTACCTTTTATAGTATTTTGTTCCGGATCAGTTCTATTGATAGTTGAGAACAAAATATCTTTATTTTGTTCTGTTATTTTAGGATCTATGGTTAGTGCAATTGTTGCTTTTATAAATAATAAATAAGATGCAATAAGAGCAATTATTAATATTGCAACTGCGGACAGTAAGAATGTTGCTTTGCCTTTTGGCACTTTTGAAAATATTGATGAAGCACTTTTGACATTCACTTTTCTAAGAAGCGCAAATACCAAACTTAAAATTACAATTAAAATACTTTTTGCTAACGCTGGAATATTAGTAGATCCTGAGGTTTTTCTTACAGGTAAATTTTCTTCCATTGTCCCGATTTTAATAGGTTCTAACTCTTCTTGAGATTCTTCCTGTTGGGGAATAGGCATACTTGCAACGTCCATATCCTTAGCAAATCCAAAATCCTTCATCACAGAAGGCACTGAATTGTCCATTGAGCCCACAGAGCCCAAAGAGTCCTTGTGTTGCCTTATCACTTCCGTGTTTTCGGTGGACTCCTCTGTGTGCTCTGTGTTTAAAACTTCAAACCCCATTTGAATTGCTGCGCCGAAAAGTACTGCCTTTGCATCAAAGCCATGAGGCAAATTTGTTATTTGCGGAAGGTGAAGAAAGGGAAGACTTTTGCTCCAAGTGTGTGAAATAAATTCCTGACTTAAATCTTCTTTACCGTTAAATATTATAATTCTGGATGGTAAAATCTCCGGAACATTAAAATGTTTCAAAAGAGTGTCTACGGTAAAAGGAATGGAATCGTGAATTCCGGAACTTTTTGTCTCTATGCTTTTTCCGGCCCGAACTAAAGTAACAGTCACGGACTTTTTATTTACTTCGGTCAGAACTGCTGAAATTGGAGCGCCTTCCTCTTTTGCTAAGAGATGGGCAATTGCTTGGGAGATTACCAAAAATCCTATTGGGGTTAGTCCTAATTCTTCACTTGCCTTTTTAAGTTTTGCGAGGTGCTCTTTTTTTATTTGATCCCGATCTGTCCAACTCTCTTTAACTCCAAAAATTGTTTTTTGGGTTTGAATATTTTCCGCAAGTGCGGACTCTGCCTGCGATATTGCTTTGTCCAAAATGTCCAAGAATTCCTCTTCCGAAACTTCATCAATTGAGGAAGAAAAATATTCCGCTTTTTGGCCTACTATTTTAACAATTCCTGCTTCTTCTTCAAAAATTACAGCGCTTACTTTTTCGTCTCTTAAAACCAAAACCAAAAAATAAGAAGGTAAAACTTTTTTATTAAAATTTTTAATAAATGGCAGATTCATAATTTAATCATTGCTCGATTGCTAAATTGCTATATTGTTTTTTGTGCAATCTATTCTCCAACTTTCGAATATATTCTTCTAACCCCTTTTCCGATATTCTCCTGCTTAATTATTCTAAAACTTTTTATCTCTGATGTAAATGAAACATGAGGGCCTCCGCAGAATTCGGCCGAGTACGGCCGTCCTGAGCTAGTCGAAGGACCTATGAAATATATTTTAACTTTTTCTTCATATTTTCCATCAAAAAGTCCAATCGCTCCAATTTCTTTTGCTTTTTTGAGTGGCAGCATTTCGAAATGTACAGGCAAATTTTCTAGAATTTTTTCATTAACAATATTTTCTACTTTTTTTATTTCATCTGGAGTTAAGGCTTTTTCATAATTAAAATCAAAGCGGATTCGCTCCGATGTGATATTGCTTCCAGTTTGAAATACGTGGTTTCCCAAAACGTCTCTTAATGCTTGATGCAGAAGATGAGTCGCGGTATGTCCCATGATTGTTTTTTCTGAATGATCCGCTAATCCTCCTGCAAATTTTTTCTTTGCCCCAGCTCTTGAAATATTTTGATGGGCTTTCATTTTCTCGGCAAACTCCTGATTGTTAAAAACAAAACCCAAACTTTTTATTTGAGTTGGAGAAAGACCATGAGTTGTATAAAGAATAAATGCGTCATCAGCTGAAATTTCAGTTACTCCCTTTAGTTCGTCTCCAACTTTACCCGCTTCGCCGCGAGGCGAGTATTTTTTGAAAATAAAATGCTTAGCTGTTTGTAAAGTTTGATTGTATCTTTGTTGTTCTTCTAAAATTGTATTTTTAATTTCTTCGAATTTATCAGTCAAAACTTTATCGGTATCTTTATATTGTTCAACAATTTTCTCAAGGATAGGAGTAAGGTCTGCTCCTCCAAGTTTGTCAAAATGATCAAGGCCCCGGCGAATAAGTCTTCGCAAAATATATCCTTGTTCTTTGTTGGATGGAATTATTCCCTGGGAAATTATAAACACAGAAGCGATAAAATGATCAGTTATAATCCTCATTTCTTTTTTATTTCCTTCATATTTTTTGTTTGTTAACAGTTCAATGGTTTGAGCCATTGAACCAAAGAGGTCTGTTTGAAATATGTCTTGTTGATCTTCAGTAGCTGCGATCAAACGCTCAACTCCTCCGCCAAAATCTACATTTCTTTGAGAAAGTTCTTTTAAGGATCCATCCTCCTGTTTTTGGTACTGCATAAAAACAGAGTTCCCAATTTCTAAAAATCTACCACAGTCGCAATTAGGATCGCATTCTTTTTCCTTTCCATATCTAAGATCATGAAGAAGTACGCCAAAATCATAAAAAACCTCACTGTCAGGGCCGCCAATTTCACCAATCGGCATTTGTTCTGGAGTGCCCGCCCGAGACCACCAATTCTTGTCCGCTCCGTAAAAAAAGATGTGATCTTCTTGTAGCCCTAAATCTTTCCAAACCTTATGAGAGCCTACATCTTTTGGAACTCCCTTATAGCCATTGAAAATACTGACATATAATCTTTCTTTTGATAGTCCCAACTCCTTAGTTAAAAACTCCCAGAAAAAATGCAGTTGTTCTTCCTTAAAATAAGCCCCAAGACTCCAATTTCCCAACATTCTAAAAAAAGTGGTGTGGCGGTTATCTCCGACTTCGTCAATGTCTTGTGCCCGGAAACAATTTTGTACGTTTACCAATTTTTTTCCCATTGGGTGTTCTTCTCCCAAGAGATAGGGAACCAAAGGCTGCATTCCAGAGCTTGTAAATAAGGTAGTCGGATCATTCTGGGGAACCAAAGGAGCATTAGGAATTCTCCTGTGCCCCTTTTTCTCAAAAAACGCAATATATTTTTCAACAATATCCCGTGCTGTCATTGTATTCAAATTATATCACACAAGGCTCAGACTAAAATCATATGGTAGAATGGTCGTATGATTATTACGAAAAAAGAACCCTATACAAAAAAAGAAATAGAGAAATTAAAAGAAGTTTTTGATGTCTATATAAAAACAGTTATTGATGTAGAAAAGAAAATTTGCTCTGCAGGGATGGATCGGCATTTTGAAGGAGAGAAAATTCTGTTAAATCAAGGCTCATCCCAATCAGATGTTTGGGGTGGTGGAATTGACATCGAGACAAAACAGGTTGATTATAATTCATTTATTAATATTAGACCAAACGAAAATTTGAGCAATGAAATTCAGGATCCAGCGATAAGGAAAAAATATGAAGAATTAACTAAATATTTTTTTGCAGAAGTATTATGAATGTTAATCAGACACTTGGTTCATTGGCTCTAGACTTACGGCGGGTTGCGCAGGGGTATTATCGGGGATCCGAAGCAATGGCTGCTCGGTTTGCGGAGGAAGCAAAAGCAAGAAAAGAAGAGTTGAAAAACATAAGCCTTAAGCCTTATCTTCGAAATCTACTTTTGAAAATGGATGAAGTTTTAATGCAAGATGACCATAAAAAACTAGCCGAAGATGCGCTCATGTACAGCATCCTCTTTCAAAACGCCGCAAAAGAAAAATCTTAGCGAGTTTTGTTGATTGTTATTTAGTTCCGTTGTCTAGACAACGGAACAATCCATACTACAGAGTATGAAGGGTAGTTTTAATGGTGATGTAAAATTTCAATGGGCAATTTTGGTGTTTGCAGTGGGCGGGGCAGTAAGCGCGGCCATAGGCGATCATGCGGTTTGTGAAGTTGAACCATTCCTCTTTGGGTAAAAGTTTCATCAGGTCTTGTTCAATTTTTTCAGGAGTTTTATTATTTGTTAATCCGAAAAGTCGGGCAAGTCTTGTGACATGGGTGTCGACTGCAATCCCTTCTACAATTCCATAAATATTTCCCAAAATAATATTTGCTGTTTTGCGTCCGACTCCCGGAAGTTCTATTAATTCAGTCATAGTTTTTGGAATTTGACCACCATACTTTTCATCAATTATTTTTGCAGTATTTTTGATAAACTTCGCTTTTTGTCGGAATAGTCCAAGTTTATTCAAATCTTTTTCCAACTCATTTAGATCTGCATTTGCGTAATCCTTTATTGTTTTATATTTTTTAAAAAGTTTACTCGTAATCTCATTCACTTTTTTATCCGTATTTCTGGCAGATAAAATAACGGCCACCAAAAGCTCAAAAGGAGTAACATAATTTAATATTGTTTTAGATGTAGGAAATAAGTCTTTTAGGGTCATTAGGATTTTTAAGGCTTTTTGTTGGGCATCCATAAAAATTATAACTATTATAACAGTTACAAATACCCCTTGACTTTTGGTAGAGAAGTGTGTTATAAATTTATTACTCTATAAACGAAAACCTGTTAGGGTGATGCACTCTGTGCGTTTTTTTTGTTGGTGATGGCTAAACTCGATAAAAAAATTAATACTACTGCTCGACAAAACTGGGGAAAAGAATACTCTTTCTTGCCAAAACTAGACCTTCTAGATGTTCAGAAGAGCTCTTACAAATGGTTTCTAGACGTTGGAATTGGTGAGATTATTAAAGAAATTTCTCCTATTGATGATTTTACAGAAAAAAACTGGAGACTTGAATTCAAAAAATACAGAATAGGCAAACCTGCAAATTCCCCTGAAATCGCTTTATCAAAAGGACTCATGTACGATGCCCCACTTTACGTAGAAACCACACTCACAAACAAAAAAACAAATGCCACCATAGAACAAGAAGTCTTCTTGGGAGATATTCCCCAGATGACAGACAGAGGAACGTTCATTATTAATGGAGTAGAAAGAACTGTTGTCAATCAGCTGGTTAGATCTCCTGGGGTATTTTTTACAGCAGTACTTGACAATGTTACGGGTAAAAAACTCTACACAGCCGAAATAAGACCAATTCATGGTTCATGGCTTGAGTTTGCCACAACCAGACACGAAACAATAACAGTCAAAATAGACAGAAGAAGGAAATTCTTGGCCTCAACATTCCTTAGAGCAATCGGATTTTCTTCGAACGATGACATAAAAGAATCTTTTAAGAAGTTGGAAGCAGACCCTTCGGCGCGCTCAGGGCAAGTTACTGCTTTCATAGAAAATACTCTGCAAAAAGATGAAACAGGTACATCCAAGGATGCAATCATAGAAATATTCAAAAAAATGCACCCCGGAGAGCCGGTTGTTTTCGAAAAAGTAAAAGAGAATTTTGATGGTTTATTCTTTAATTCCCGTCGTTATGACTTGGGACGAGTCGGAAGATACAAAATTAATAAAAAACTCAAAAACATGACTGGATTTACAGAGTCTGACGTTCATATTCTGACAAGAGAAGATATTCTGGGGACAATAAGCTATCTTATTAGACTTGTTCAGGGATATGAGAGTGTTGATGATATTGACAGCCTTGCAAATAGAAGAGTAAGACGTGTTGGGGAATTAGTTGCTACAACAGCATTCAGGGTTGGAGTATTAAGACTTGAAAGAAGCATAAAGGAAAGAATGAGCCTTATTCAGCCTGATGTCCCTCCATCTATCGGAGCACTTATTAATGCAAGGCCAATTATGGCCTCAATTAATGAGTTCTTCAGAACATCTCAGCTTTCAACCATATTGGATCAGACAAATCCTCTTTCTGAAATTGACAACCTTAATCGTTTGACTGTCATGGGAACTGGCGGAATTTCAAGAGAGCGTGCAGCCTTCTCAATCCGAGACATCAACAGCTCTCAGTATGGAAGAATTTGCCCGATCAGAAGCCCTGAGGGACCTAATATTGGTTTGGTTACCTATTTGGCTTTGTATTCCAAGGTAAATGATCATGGATTCTTGGAAACTCCATACAGAAAAGTTGATAAATCAAAAAGAGGCATCGTAAAAGCAACAGATGAAGTTATTTACCTTGCCGCAGATGACGAAAGACAATATTACATTACTCATGCAGGCGCTTTGGAAAATGATGTTTTGGTGCAAGACAGAGTTCCAGTCAGATATCAGGGTGGATTTATGGAAGTTGAAAAAGAAAAAGTCGATTTTGTTGACGTAGTTCCAAGACAGGTTGTCGGAACTTCAGCATCTCTCATTCCTTTTGTTTCTCATGATGAAACCAACAGAGCTCTCATGGGCACTCACATGCAATGTCAGGCAGTACCACTAGTTGCCCCAGTTAGCCCAATGGTTGGTACGGACATGGAAAAAGTAATTGCCCAAGTGATGGGACGTGTTGTACGTGCCCCATTTGATGGGACAATTGTATACGCTGATGCAAATAAGGTAACAATAAAAGCCATGCCTGCCGCCCGCCTGCCGGCAGGGCAGGGCAAGGGAAGAAATGGAGAAAAAACTTATCAAATAGATTCTTTCAAAAGGACATCTCAGGCAACTGCTTATACTCAAAAGGCGGTGGTTATGGAGGGAGACAAAGTGAAAAAGGGTGATCTTTTGATTGACGGGCCTTCTTCGGACAACGGAGAATTGGCTCTTGGGCAGAATCTTTTGATTGCCTATGCATCTTTGGATGGTCTTGGATATGAAGATGCTATTGTTATTTCAGACAGATTGGTAAAAGAAGATACATTGTCCTCAATTCATATTGAAAAACATGAATCTTCCGTTGTTGAGACAAAATTGGGACCTGAAGAAACAACCCGAGATATTCCAAATGTTTCCGAAGAAGATTTGGCAAATCTTGATGAAGAAGGAATAGTTGTTGTGGGAAGTGATGTAATTCCGGGGGATATATTGGTTGGTAAAATAGCTCCAAAAGGAGAGACAGAACTAACTGCAGAAGAAAGATTGCTTCGTGCTATTTTTGGAGAACAAGCAAGAGAAGTCAGAGATACATCCTTGAGAATGCCTCATGGAGAAAGAGGAACAGTCATTAGCGTTGCGATATTGGATCGCAAAAAGGGAGACGAACTTGAACCAGGAACTCTAAGAAAAATTATTATTGAAGTTGCTCAATTCAGACATGTCGTAGTTGGAGATAAGCTTGCAGGAAGACATGGAAACAAAGGAGTTATTTCCAAAATATTGCCTGCTGCAGACATGCCTTATTTGGCAGATGGAACACCAATTGATATTGTTATTTCCCCAATTTCCGTCTTAGCACGTATGAACTTGGGACAATTATTGGAAGCTCATCTTGGATGGGCATGTTCAAAATTGAATGTAAAAGTTGGAATTCCTGCTTTTGAAGAAGTGGGAGAAGACAAGATAACAGCATCCCTCAAAAAAGCTAACCTCCCAGAAAATGGAAAAGCAATGCTTTATGACGGACGCACAGGAGAAGCCTACGAAAATCCCGTTGTTGTTGGAATTGAATATATTATGAAGCTTATTCACATGGTTGAGGATAAGACTCATGCACGTTCCACTGGTCCGTACTCTTTGGTTACACAGCAGCCATTGGGAGGAAAAGCGCAAATGGGAGGACAAAGACTTGGAGAGATGGAAGTTTGGGCATTGGATGCACACAGAGCTAGATATACACTTCAGGAGATGTTAACAATCAAATCTGATGATGTTGTAGGCCGTGCAAAAGCATTTGAAGCAATTGTAAAAGGTGTAGATATTCCAACACCCCGTGTTCCTGAATCTTTCAAGGTTTTGATAAAAGAACTTGCGTCTTTGGGTCTTAATATAACGCCTATCGGGGCAACTGTTGTTCCTGAGACACTGGCAGCATTAACTTCAGAAGGGGGCCTGGAGAAAAAAGTTGAAGACAAGGTTGAAAAAGATGCCCTAGCACTTCAAATGGCATCATCTGCGGAAACACCGGCTTTACCAGAAGATAAAGTTAGCGCTTAAATATGAATAATATAGATAAAAAAATGAAAGATATAGCAATTTTGGACTTTAAGGCTCTGAAGATTTCTTTAGCTTCTCCCAAAGATATATTGGCATGGAGTTACGGAGAAGTAACCAAGCCGGAAACTATTAATTATAGAACTTTAAGGCCTGAAAAAGACGGACTTTTTGACGAAAGAATTTTTGGACCAACGAAAGACTGGGAATGTTATTGCGGAAAATACAAAAGAATCAGATACAGAGGAATTGTATGTGACAAATGCGGAGTTGAAGTAACATTATCTAGGGTTAGACGTGAAAGAATGGGACATATAGTTTTGGCTACGCCTGTTGCTCATGTTTGGTTTTTTAAGGGATCATCTTCTCCCTTGTCTTTGCTTTTGGATATGTCTCAAAAAAGCCTTGAGTCTGTAATATACTACGCTTCATATTTGGTTGTAAATATTGATGAAGAGAAAAAATTGCAAGCGATGGATTCTTTTTCAGACTATATAGAAAAGAAGAAACAGCAGCTTAAAGAAGACTTGAGCCTCGAAGAAAAGAAAATAAATGAAGAAGTTTCTGAAAAAAAGAAAAATTCTCTTTCGACTAAGCCCAAGGGTGAACAAAAAGAGATAATCATGCAGGAACTGGATCTAACAAAAAGACAAAAACTCACTGCAATTGCTGAGAGATTAGATTTGGAAAGCAAAAAGCTGGATGAAATTTATGAAGCCCTTTTGAAACTATTAAAGGGACTAAAAGTCGGAGCAGTTTTATCCGAAGATGAGTACTTTAAGATTTTAGAATATGATATTCCGGTTTTTTTCACAATTAGAACCGGAGCAGAAGGCTTGTTAGAGCTATTAGAAAAAATAGATATAACTGGACTTATAGCTCTACTTAGAAAAGAAACAGAAAAAGCAAAAGGACAGAAATATCTAAAACTTATCAAAAGATTAAGACTAATAGAATCAATTAGAAAGGCCGAGATTTTGCCAACATTCATGCTTTTATCAGTTCTTCCAGTTATTCCACCTGATTTACGCCCAATGGTTCAGTTATCAGGCGGACGTTTTGCAACTTCAGACCTTAATGATTTGTATAGGAGAGTTATCAACAGAAACAACAGATTAAAACACTTAATGAGCTTGGGTGCTCCACAGATAATTCTTAAAAATGAAAGAAGAATGCTTCAGGAGGCTGTTGATTCATTAATTGATATTGCTCAAAGATCAAGTCAGGTAACCTCTTCTCCTTTAAGGTCATTGTCAGACATGTTAAGAGGAAAACAGGGAAGATTTAGACAAAACCTTTTGGGTAAGAGAGTCGATTATTCAGGACGATCTGTTATTGTTGTAGGTCCTCAGTTAACCTTGTCTCAATGCGGTCTTCCAAAAGAAATGGCTTTGGAAATGTTTAAGCCCTTCGTTTTAAGAGAAGTTATCATAAGGGGATTTGCTCCAAACATTAAGTCTGCGAAAAGATTTATTGAAAAACGACCACCAGAAGTGTTCGATATTTTGGAAGAAATCACAAAGAATCACCCGGTTCTCTTGAACAGAGCTCCAACTTTGCACAAATTAGGTATTCAAGCCTTCTATCCAATTCTTATTGAAGGATCTGCTATTGCACTTCATCCTTGTGTTTGTGCAGGCTATAACGCTGACTTTGATGGAGATCAGATGGCAGTTCATATTCCATTGTCCAAAAAAGCTCAAGAAGAAGCAATCGGTCTTATGATGCCAAAACACAATTTGTTAAAACCCGCAGACGGAGGAGCAATTACGCTTCCAAACAAAGAAATGGCTGTTGGAATTTATTATCTAACTTCTATAGATGAGGCGATAAGACGCGAGGAGCTTCCTGTATTCAAAGATATTCAAGATGCTCTTTTGGCAAACAGTATTAAGGAGATCAAACTTAGAGAGCCAATTATAGTTAGAGTCGAAGATAAAAATCAGCAAACTTCGGTTGGCAGAATTTTATTAAATGAAGCACTTCCTTCATCTTTCGAATTTATTAATAGGTCCATTAGCGCATCCGGAATAAAAACAATTGTAACTGAAGCCATTACAAAAAGAACGCCGGATGAAGTAGAAAGCTTAATCGACGCAATTAAAAAACTCGGGTTCTATGGCGCAACAGTTTCCGGAATCTCTGTCTCAGTTTTTGATAATGAAATGATCAAGGGAAGAAGAGATTATGTTCACGAAGCAGATAAAAAGGTAGCTCAAATAGAGCAGGATTACCAAAAAGGACTGATAACTGATGAGGAGAGAAAACGCTTAGCAAATGATATTTGGCTTAATGCAACAGATACAATTGCAGATTTGACTTGGAATAATCTTAAATCTACGAACGTTATTAAGCTTATTATAGATTCTGAAGGAGCAAGAGCCGGTAAAGAGCAATTAAAACAGCTATCAGCTATGAAAGGACTTATTTTGGATCCTCTTGGAAAAATAGTTGAGCTTCCAATTAAATCTAACTTTAGAGAGGGTTTATCAATCTTTGAATACGTTGCATCAGCAAGAGGATCAAGAAAAGGTCTGACGGACTCAGCCTTGAAAACCGCAAACGCAGGTTATCTTACCCGTCGTTTGGTTGATGCTTCTCACGATGTGATTATAAGACGTGAAGATTGTGGAACAAAAGAGGGAATCATGATTGTCGCAGATGAAAAAGATAGAGTAACTCCATTCCAACAGCGAATTTTGGGTAGAGTGCTTGTTGGCAATGTAACTTCCAAGAAAACTAAGAAAGTAATTGCAAAAGAAGGCGAAGAAATAACAGTTTTACTTAGTAGAAAGATTGTGGATGAAGAGATCACCGAACTAGTTGTTAGATCTGCTATTACCTGTGAATTGGAATATGGAATTTGTGCAAAATGCTATGGTTGGGATTTTAGTACAAGAAAAGAAGTTGAACAGGGAGTTCCTGTTGGAGTAATTGCTGCTCAGTCAATTGGAGAGCCTGGTACTCAGTTAACAATGAGAGTCAGACACTTTGGAGGAGTTGTTATGTCTGACGTTACTCAGGGTTTGCCTAGAGTCGAAGAGCTTTTTGAAATGAGAACTCCAAAAGCTGTGTCTCCAATTTCTGAATTTATGGGTAAAGTAAAAATAGAAACCACAGATGACGGATATCTTATAAAAGTAAAAAGCACAAAGATGAAGCCAGCTTCCGAGCAGGAATTCTTCATTCCTTTGACAGCAACTCTTAATGTAGCAGATGATCAGGAAATTTTGCCTGGAACTCAATTGGCTCAAGGTTATATAGATCCAAAAGAAATACTCAAGGTCAAAAGCCTCACTGATGCTCAGAGATATGTTATTTTGGAAGCTCAAAAAGTTTACGAATCTCAAGGTATTGCTATTAATGACAAGCATTTTGAAGTAGTTCTGAGAAAAATGTCTGATAAAGTAGTTGTTGAAACAGTCGGAGATACTTCTTTAATCCCTGGAGCATTTATAACAAAAACCAGATTCCAGGATATTAATTCTGAGATATTGTCTCAGGGCGGAGAGCCTGCAACAGCCAGACAAACAATTCTTGGAATCACAAAATCCGCTTTGTACTCTGACTCTTGGTTATCAGCATCTTCTTTTCAGGAAACAACAAAAGTTTTGACCGAAGCAGCCTTGGAAGGACGTGTGGATAGCTTAATAGGCCTCAAGGAAAACGTTATCATCGGCCGTCTTATTCCGGTTGAGGGAAGACCCGCAAATGAGATATAATACCAAGATGAGAAATGAAAAATGAGAAATGAAAAATATCTCTCATTTCTAACCTCTCATCTCTAATTTTTAAAAATATGCCGACTTTATCGCAATTGTCTAAAAGAGGAAGAAAAAGAAAGACAAAAAAGAGCAGGTCCGGAGCATTAAGAAGGATTTTTAATGCTAAAGACAGGATATATAAGTCAACAGTTTCACCTCAGAAAAGAGGAGTGGTCACTTTGGTTAAAACAATGACTCCAAAAAAACCTAACTCAGCTCTTAGAAAAGTCGCCCGTGTTAAGTTATCTAACAAAATGGAAGTCACAGCTTACATTATGGGCATTGGGCATTCACTTTCTGAGCACGGAATAGTTTTGGTCAGAGGCGGAAGAGTAAAAGATTTGCCTGGAGTAAAATACCATATAGTTCGGGGTAAATTTGATCTTTTGGGAGTTGAGGGACGAAAAAGATCAAGAAGCAAATATGGAGCAAAGAGAAATGCAATGGGAGGGGGAGCGCCGAAAATAGTAACTGGAGTGAAAGAAGCAGCACCAGCTCAATAATATCTTATATATTATATATAATATATAGTTTAAAAATATGAGGCATAAACAAGCACCAAAAAGAGAAATTGAAGGAGATTTAATATACAAAAACAAGCAGATAGCTAAGTTTATTAACTATTTGATGGTAGATGGCAAGAAAACCGTAGCTCAAAATGTTTTATACGCGGCATTTGATTTAATAAAGAAAAAAGAAATGGATCCGATAGCTATTTTTGAAAGAGCTCTTGAGAGTGTGGGACCAAAACAAGAAGTAAAAGCAAAAAGAGTCGGAGGAGCCAACTATCAAATTCCGGTTGAAGTAAGACCCGAAAGAAGAGCATCTCTGGCAATGAGATGGATTGCGGATGCGGCCCGCGCTCGATCGAACAAAGATTATAAAGTTTTTGAAGAAAAATTAGCAGCAGAGTTATTGGATGCTTCTGCGGAGCAGGGCGAAGCAATCAAAAAAAGAGACGCAGTCCTTCGCATGGCCCAAGCGAATCGAGCATTCAGCCATTTTAAATGGTAAAATCTTCTTTATTTTAGCTTATTGACAAGCCCATACTTTAGTGTTATAAATAAAGGCATGATAGAGCAAGCTCCTAGTGCATTCCTTACGATAATTCACGCTGACGTGACTCATGCTGATGAAGAAACTGAAAGAGCTAGTCGTATGGAAGAAGAGCTTATAGCAAGATCCAAAAAACTTTTTGAACAAGCTACCCAAATATTGAAAGAGCATGGTGAAGTACGTCAAAAAAAAGTCCCTATAGCACGTATAGGGAATTATCTTGAGATTCCGGTTGTTCCAGTTGAATTTGGAGGCAAAAAAGCAGATTTAGTTCTGTTACAGGATTTTACACCCTATGCAGATTATCCCCCAGCAATAGATAAGGTTGTGTTAAAAGCCAGATTTGGTGACGATTCGCAACAGAAACAATTGTTTTTAATAAATAGAGATGGGAGAGCACAAAATTGGCTAGGAGGACCCGCAACTATTGAACAGATGGATATGGTAGAAGGGGTTTTATCTTTAATGAAAGATTCTTTACTAAAAGTTAATAGACAAAGAGAAGCTGAAGTAAATTTGCAATAAGGTTTAAATCCACACCATACCGCAAAAGTTTTAACTTACTCAACGCTCATTCCGAAGATTTTGTCCCTGATTGAAATTCTATTTAGAAGTGTCCGTATCAAAAACAAACGCTAAGCCTTGCTTAGCGGAGCATATTTGCCATACAGAGATTTAGGAGTTTTTTTACTAAGCAGTGCACTTAATTTTTTATCAAGCTGATCTGGCGGTATTCCTTGAGATATTCCAATAACTCCAGAATTTGGACTTTCTCTTGCCAGCTTTTTAAAATCATCAATATTATAAGTAACGATTATTCTCTTGTTTTTGTTGGCAATAGAATAAACCTTTTTATCGCTTACCCCGCCCTTATTTAAATCATGCTTGATATGTTTTATGTCATGGCGGCTATTTGTACGAGGGAGCGCTTTTTTTAAATACAATCCTTCATCAAGGAGAAGTTTGTGCCTATAAGGTTTGCGTGGCATTGTTTAATAGTTTAGCTGTTTCATCAATCGTTCCCTCTATGGTCTGCTCATTCACATGGGGATAGAGTTCATGGATTGCTTGAACAGTAAAACCGTCTTTTAACAAAAACAAAATTTGATCAACAGGTATTCTAGTACCTCTGATTACAGGTTTACCCCCGAGAATATTGGGATCTGATGCAATATATTTATCCATACTATTATTATACACTTTTATTATACACTTTCCTGTCGATAATTTTTTAGTTAATTTTGATTCCTAAGATTTTATCGCCGATTTGGATTTTGTTAACCACTTCCATTCCTTTTGTTACGATTCCAAAATTTGCATACGGACCATTTAAGAATTGCGAATCCTTTTTGGTGATAAAAAATTGCGCGTCATTGGAAATTTTTATATCTTGTCCTCTGGCAACACCCAGAGATCCCACAACAAAAGGTTTGTTATTCAATTCTGTTGGCATTTTGCCTCCGCCTGTGCCATTAGACATCGGATCTCCGCCCTGAATTACCCAATCTTCTACTCTATGGAAAATTAAATTATTGTAAAATCCGCTTCTGGCTTTCTGCACAAAATTTACAACAGTATTCGGCGCATCTTCTGGATAAAAAGTTATTGAAATATCTCCCCTATCAGTTTTTATGACGGCCGTCATCTCATTTGATACATTAGTAGATGGGTTTAAAGTGAGAGATGGAGTAAGATTGACAGTTTGAGCTTGAGAGGGAGCTTGAAAGGAAAGGCTGAGAGTTGAATTTTCAGTCGCTGGCTCTACTTTTGTCGCATTATTATTAATTACATAAACCGTAAATAATCCAAGGAGAATCAAAACAGTAATCATACCAACTTTTCCCACGTTTGTAATTATATCACAAGCCTCGTGCCTTTTTACAATTTTTCAATCATTTAGCCATTTAATAATATACAGCGGTCGCAGTCAATAGTTAAATGCTTGATTTAATAAATTTAATAAAAAAATTATGTAATTGATTACGTAACTAATTACATATATAATATTTTAGATATGCCTGTACGAAAAACGGAGAAGAGAAATATTAGGAGTCTTACAAAAATTGCAGGGAAAAGTTTTGGGATTACTTTTCCCATTGAATTAATCCGCAAGCTAGGCTGGCGGGCAAAACAAAAACTCACAGTTACCCCAAAAGGCAAAAAGCTGATAGTGAAAGATTGGAAGAAGTAGAATAGACACACAAAATATGGTATACTTTTCTGTAATCTCAAATCTTAAATCTTCCTCCTTCGCTAAAGCTTCGGAGGGACAAGGCAAATCTCAAGTCTGCGATAATTTTGAGTTTTGACCTTTGATTTTTGAGATTTTATTATTATGGCTGAGGATAAAAGATTAGTTGAGCTAGATCACATTAGAAACATTGGGATTATTGCGCATATTGATGCGGGGAAAACCACAACTACAGAGCGTATTTTGTACTACACGGGGAAAACTTACAAAATAGGCGATATTGACGAGGGGACTACAGTCATGGACTGGATGGAAGAAGAAAGAAAGCGCGGTATTACTATTGTTTCTGCCGCAACAACTGCATATTGGAAAGACTACAGAATAAATATTATTGATACACCGGGACATGTTGACTTTACTGCGGAAGTTGAGAGATCTCTTCGTGTTTTGGACGGAGGAATCACAGTTTTGGATGCGGAAGAAGGAGTGCAGTCGCAATCAGAAACAGTCTGGAGACAGGCAGATAAATACAAAGTTCCAAGACTCTGTTTTGTCAATAAAATGGACAAACTTGGAGCTGATTTTCTGGCGACTGTAAAAAGCATTGAAGACAAGCTTGGAGCAAACCCCGCAATTATGGTTTTGCCAATCGGAGCAGAAGCAACATTCAAAGGAGTTTACGATTTGCTGACAAGGAAATCTATTATTTGGACCGGAGAAGAATTGGGAGCAAAGTTTACAGTAACTGACGAAATTCCTGAGGGAATGGGGCCGGAAATTGAGAAATATAGAGCAAAACTGGTTGAAAAAATTTCAGAAACAGACGATGTACTCATGGATAAATATTTGAACGGTCAGGAAATTTCAGTACAGGAATTAAAGGCAGCATTAAGACGCGCGGTTATTGCATATAAATTGGTTCCTATTTTTGCAGGATCATCTTTGAGAAACAAAGGAGTACAGATTCTTTTGGATGGAGTTGTTGATTATCTTCCATCTCCTGTTGATTTAGGACAAGTTAAGGGATTAAATCCAAAAGATGGCAGCGAAGAAGTTAGAAAACTTGTTCCTGAGGAAGTAATGTCAGGTTTAGCTTTCAAAATCCAAAATGATCCTCATGTTGGAAAACTCACTTATTTTAGAATTTATTCTGGAAAAATTGCTGCAGGAACCTATATTTACAACAGCACCAAAAATTCACAGGAGAGGGTTGGACGTTTGTTATTAATGCACTCAAATGAAAGAACAGAAATCAAAGAAGCAGAGGCTGGAGAAATTGTGGCAATTGTCGGACTCAAAGACACCACAACCGGAGACACTTTGTGCGATCCAAATCAACCAATTGTTTTGGAGAAAATTTCCTTCCCGGAACCTGTTATTTCTCTGGCAATAGAACCCAAAACAAAATCAGATCAGGAAAAACTGGGCTATGCGCTAAAGCGCTTGATGGATGAAGACCCGACATTTCAGGTTAAAACAAATCATGAAACAGGTCAGACAATTATCTCAGGAGTCGGGGAATTACAGCTGGAGGTTAAAGTAAATACAATGAAAGCGGATTTTGGTGTCGAGGCAAATGTCGGAGCGCCTCAGGTCGCTTACAAAGAAACTATAAAAACAGAGGCTACGGGAGAAGGAAAATACATCAGACAGTCCGGAGGACGGGGACAATATGGGCATTGTTTTCTTCGGGTCGAACCAAAACCGCGGGGTGAAGGTTTTGAATTTATAAATGCTATCAAAGGAGGAGCAATTCCCGCTGAATTTATAACTTCAATTGAAAAAGGAGTCAAAGAAACAATGGGAAATGGAATTTTATTGGGATATCCAATGGTTGATATGGATGTGACTGTTTATGACGGTTCATACCATGATGTTGACTCTTCAGATATTGCATTTAAAATTGCAGCATCTCAGGCTTTGCAAGCTGCTACAAAAAAAGCAGGACTAACATTGTTAGAGCCTATCATGAAAGTTGAAGTAACCACTCCAAATGAATTTATGGGAGATGTTATCGGAGATTTGTCTTCAAAAAGAGCGCAGATTTCAGGAACAGAAGAAAGAAGCAGGGCAACAATTATTCTGTCTTTGGTTCCTTTGTCAGAATTGTCCGGATACGCGACCACACTTCGTTCCATGTCCAAAGGCCGCGCATCTTATTACATGGAGCCGTCTCATTATGAAGAAGTACCCAAAAATATTCAGGAAGAAATGCTTGCCAAATCTACCTTCACCGGCCGCGTGTCAGCTCAATAAACTTTTGCGTTGATTCATTGGTTGATGTCTGATACAGTAGTTGGTATGAAGAGAGTTGACCGTCTCTGGTTTAAGCTTATATCAGAAATATTGGTGAATCTGTCTGCGGGATGGATTGGTCTTACCCTTACTGTTCCATTTGCAGAGAATAAAGATGCTCTGGTAAAATTTGGACTGTTGACAGGAAATATTACCCTTGCTATAGTGTCCTTGATGGGAGCATTTAGATTACGAAAGAAAGGTAGTAAATATGATTGATTTAGCCGATTTCAATGTAAAATTAATGATTGCATATGCGCTACTTCTAATTGTAGGTCTCCTTGTCTATATAGCTTTCTACAAAGGTTCTAGTAAGCAGAAATAAGCTTTACTTATTTTCACCGGCCGCATCTCCACGCAGTAACTGTGCAGGATTTAAATTAACTTAAAAAATATTCCAGAGAGAATGACCAATAATAATCCTGCAAGAATTGATATTAATGGATCATTAAGTAAAGGTGTCTTATCAAAAAGATTCCAAGTTCCCCGCCAAATTAATACAATTCCCATTGTTCCAAGTAAAGTAAATATTATCCGATGATGAAATCTTAATCTCCTTAATTTCAGTAGGAGGTTATTTTTATTTTTTCTTTGTTTTCTCACTCTATCTTAGAATACAGAGCAAAGAAAAATAAATCAATAAGATTTAAAACAGCTTAGCTTGTTCATTTTACATCCAGAAAATATTTGTACTATAATCAAATAATGCTGCCCGAATTAACCTTCTCACAAATTCTGCTTTTGTCAGTTCTCTTCATGGTCTTTATTCTTCTTTTGGGTATTAGCAGCATGGTTAAGGCCCTAAAAAAGAAATCGGATATAAGTTTGGGTGAACAAAATAGAGCGCTCATTGCAAGCCAGAGATTAAATAAAGTTATTCTGCAAAGTCTAAATTTTCACGATGTTATTCAAAAAATTGCGGAAACAATTCCGAACGAACTTTATTTTAATACGGGAATTGTTGCGGTTATTGAAAGAATCAGCCAGACAATTAAAAGAGTCGGAATATCTTCAATCCAAGAAGCTGACGGGTCAGTAAAAATGTTAACAGAAGCATTTAACAAAACAGGAGTTTCCCTAAATGACCAGAACAATTACATGGCTAAAGTTGTTAGGGAGAACAAGCTTCTTATCACAGAAAATCTTCGCGATGTTTTATGTCCTCCATTAACAGAAGTCCAGGCAATAGATCTTCAAAATATAATTGGCACAAAGACTGCTGTTGTCTATCCTATTTACGGAAGTATGGAAACTGCTATTGGAGTTTTTGTGGCTGGTACCAAAAAGAAAAAAGAAGATCTCACGAAGTATGAGCTTGCAATAATTCAGAATTTTGCAGATGGAGTAGGTATCGCCATGGAACATGCAATATTGTATTCAAATTTAAGAAAAACTTCAGAGCAGTTAAAATTCGCGAATTTAAAACTTCAAGATTTGGATAAGCTGAAAGATAAATTTGTGTCCTTGGCATCACACGAACTGAGAACTCCGATGACTGTTATTAAGTCTTATCTTTGGATGCTCTTGGATAAAAAGAATATATCCTCTTTTTCAGAAAAACAAAAAATGTATATTGATAGAGCCTATACCTCAACACAAAGACTTATTAATCTGGTGAATGATATGCTGAATGTTTCCAGAATCGAGTCCGGAAGATTCACTTTTGCCATGAAGTCTATTGATCTTTCCGAGTTAATAAATACCGTATACACAGAAATGCTGCCGAAAGCGCAAGAACAAGAGATAAATTTGCAATTCGCAAGGCCTTTGCAGTCTTTACCTCTCGTGCAGGCGGATCCGGAAAGGATTGAGCAGGTTTTGATAAATTTAATTGGCAATTCTTTGAAATTTACACCGGAGAATGGGACAATAAGAATTGAAATAAGCCACAATCCGAACGATGCGGCAGAAATTGTTTCAGTTGCAGACAATGGAAAAGGAATTGGCCGGGAAGATATGACAAAGCTTTTCCAAAAATTTTCCATGGTTGGAAATAATTATCTTGTAAAGCAAAATTCACAAGGAACAGGACTAGGCTTATATTTATCAAAATCCATAGTGGAATTGATGGGTGGGAAAATATGGGCGGAATCAGAAGGGGAAGGGAAAGGATCCAAATTTAGTTTTACTCTGAAAACAGCCTAGGTTATTTATATTTATCTAAATATTTTTTTACTTCCTCAACTAGACTTCCTGGGGTGATTTGGCTTTTGATCAAATATCCATTTCCCAATAGCATTGCTTTTTTTATTTCTTCATCCTTATCAAGATTGGTCAGAAAGATGACGCACTTATTGGGATTTTGTGGAGGCTTACTTTGTACTTGCCTCATAACTTCCAACCCATCCATTTTCGGCATTATTATATCTAAAAGGATAATGTCATAGCCTCCAACTTTTATTTTTTGCAAAGCTTCTTCTCCATCCGCAGCAGCTTCTACTTTATACCCTTCGGATGATAAAATATCTGTATACAGTTCTCTTAAAAATAAATCGTCTTCAACAACCAAAATCCTCTTTGGGTCCATAAAAAGATAGTATCACACCTTGAATGAGAAGGGCAAGTGTAGTATTATTTCCATATGGAACCTATTGACTTAGGAAGTTATAAAAGTATTTATATTAAGACTGCGAGAGAATATATTAAAAAAATGCATACAAGTTTGAATGAGTTGTCTACTGATGTTTCCAATAAGGAAGCTTTGAATAACTTACATATAGCTTCTCATTCTCTAAAAAGCCAAAGCCAAGTGATGGGATATAACAATATTGCAAATATTTGTTTGAATATTGAAAACGCATCAAATGATTCGCTTAAGGGAAGCAATCAGTTAACTGCGGATATTATTCCAAACATTAAAAGTTTGGTCAAAGAAATAGGAGAGATGCTGAAACAAGTTCAGCATTACAATTAAAAAATATGAAGATATTAATTGTTGAAGATGACAAATTTTTTCAAAAATTTTACTCAACAAAACTTCAAGAAAATAAAGTAGAAGTTGAAGTTGCAGGGGATGGTCAGGAAGGATTAATGAAAATGAGAAATAGCCCTCCTGATTTAGTTTTGTTAGATATGATCATGCCGAAAATGGATGGATTTGCTGTGTTGGCAGCTCGCTCACAAGATGAAAATTTGAAAAAAATTCCGGTTATCATTTTTTCAACTCTTGGTCAGGAAAAAGATGTAGAGAATGCACAAAAGCTGGGAGCCAATGGATATATCAATAAGGGATTTTTCGATTTTAATAGTATGGTAGCCAAAATTAATCAAGTTATGAGTTCGCGCTAAAAAATATATTACTGCCCTATGCTTGTTACAAATGAACAGCTAAAATCTCTGGTTCTTAAAAACGGCCTCATTGATGAAAAGGGATTTGCCCAAATTGAAGAAGACGCTAAAAATGCGGGTTACACTATTGCCGAAACTCTGGTTGAGAAAGATATTGTATCGGATGAAAATCTGGGAATATTAATTTCAGATTTTCTAAAGGTCCCTTTTATTGTTTTGGCAAAGACCACAATTGCCCCTGATGTTTTTAATATAGTTCCCGAGAAAATGGCGAGAAAGAAAAAGGTAATTCCTTTTGCCAGAGATGCAGCCGGAGTCAAGATTGCAATGGTTGACCCTTCGGATAAAGAGCTGACTTCAATGATATCAAAAAAAATAGGTTTGCCTGTTATTGTTTTTTTAGCAACGGATCAGGATATTTCCAATACTTTGAGAATCTACAGAAAAGATCTGCAAAGAACATTTGATCAGTTAATAAAGACTAGCGAAATACCAATGTCAAAAATAGTTGATCTTCTGATAGATTATGCATATCAGGATAAAGCATCAGACATCCACATAGAGCCGGAGGAAAAAAATTCTCTAGTTCGTTTTAGAATAGACGGAATTTTACAGGATGTACTTTTTTTGCCGAAAAGTCTTCATGACCAGATAGTAACAAGAATAAAGATTCTGTCCCGTCTTAGGACAGATGAGCATTTAAGTCCTCAGGATGGAAAAATGAGGATTAATTTGGAAGAAGAAGAAATAGATGTTCGTGTTTCTATAATGCCGGTAACAGAAGGTGAAAAAGCAGTATTAAGACTTTTATCCTCAAAATTTAGGAAATTTTCACTTATTGATCTTGGAATGAATGAAAAAGATTTAAAAAAAGTTACAAATGCATATAGCAAAACCTACGGTATGATTTTATCCACAGGACCTACAGGTAGCGGAAAGACAACGAGCATTTATGCAATTTTAAAAATATTAAATACCAGGGAAAAAAATATTACAACCATTGAAGATCCTGCCGAGTACAGGATAAAAGGAGTTAATCAAATTAATGTTAATGCGAAAACAAATCTGACTTTTGCAAATGGGTTAAGATCAATTTTGAGGCAAGATCCAAATATTATTTTTGTTGGAGAAATTAGAGACAGCGAAACAGCAGGAATTGCTGTAAATGCATCTTTGACAGGACATTTGGTTTTATCAACTCTTCATACTAATGATGCCGCAACTGCGCTTCCCCGCCTTATTGATATGAATATCGAACCTTTTCTGGTTGCCTCAACCGTAAATGTGATAATCGCTCAAAGACTTGTCAGAAAAATCTGTGAGATGTGCAAAGGCACAAGAGTTATTACGAAAGAAGAACTTTTGAAAAATTTACCGCAAGAAATTATCAATAAATATATAGGTGAGAAAAATAGTATTATTATTTATCAAGGCAGTGGTTGCAAAATTTGTCATCTTACCGGATATTCCGGGAGAATTGGAGTTTTTGAAGTATTGGAAGTAACAAAGGACATACGCGATTTAATAACAAAAAGACAGGACTCTGATGTCCTGTTGCAAAAAGCAATTGAGCAGGGTTTGACAACAATGTTGGATGATGGACTTGAGAAAGTGATGAAGGGATTAACCACAATTGAAGAAGTGTTAAGGGTTACGAAAATTCAGAATAAATAGCCCTTCGGCTAACGCTCAGGGTAAATTATATGGCAAAAATAGAAAATATTACTTTATCAAATAACGACAAGCTTGGCATGTTAAGTGATTTAGGAACTATGCTTTCTGCCGGAATTCCGCTTTTGGAGGCAGTTGACGCATTGTTGGAAGATTCCCGAAAAAATCAAAAAAAATTTCTAGAAGTGTTAAGAGAAGATTTAACGCAGGGAAAACATATATATTTTACTTTTTCCAAATTTCCAAATGTTTTCTCAAGAGTTGCCACAAGTATTATTAAAGCATCGGAGGAGGCGGGAACACTGGATGTTACCCTGAAAGATTTAAAAGAAAATTTAAAAAAAGACATGGAGTTTTCAGATAAAATAAAATCTGCTTTAATCTACCCATTATTTATAGTTTTTGTATTTTTTGCAGTCCTCCTTATGATTCTTATTGTAGTTGTACCAAAAATTTCCAGCGTTTTTTCAAGACTTCGGGTTGATCTTCCTTTGCCTACCCAAATATTAATTTTTATGTCAAATGCAATACTAAGTCAAACAATTCCTGTAATTGTGGGGTTGGCAATATTTTCTTTCTTAATACTCTTTATTTATAAAAAAAAGAAGAAGTTCCTGTTAAATTTAATCTTTAAACTCCCAATTTTATCAGGATTAGCAAAAGACATTGACCTGACAAAATTTTCAAGAAACTTTTATCTGCTTTTAAATGCAGGTATACCTATCACAAGCGCTTTGGAATTAACGGAAAATGTTGTTGTGAGTCATGAGGTAGAAATGGGAGTAAGGCATGCAAAAGAAGCAGTGGCAGCTGGTCATAAACTTTCGGAAGGGTTCAAAAATAATAGAAAAGTTTTCCCAAGTATAATAATAAGAATCACAGAAGCAGGAGAAAGAAGCGGATCATTAGATAAGTCCATGTCGGAAATTTCGGAGTTCTTAGATTATCAAGTGTCAGCTAAATTAAAAACTGCAACTGCGCTTCTTGAGCCAATTCTTTTGGTGGCAATCGGAGCATTGGTTGGCGGAATGATGCTTGCTATTATTGCTCCTATTTACGGACTTATTGGTCAAGTTGGGGGACGTTAAAAAATGAGAAATGAGAAATCAAAAATTAGAAATCTTTCAACTCTCATCTCTCACTTCTCATTTCAGAAGGGTTTTTCCCTGATTGAAATGATTATTGTAATGTCAATAATCATGACCCTATTGGGATTTATCACAATAAATCTTATACGTTCTCAACAAACAGCTTCTTTAACTTCAACTCAGGATGTATTGATCTCAGATTTAAGACAACAGCAATTAAAATCAATGATCGGAGATACGGAAGGACGAGAATCTTACGATTCATACGGAATCCATTTTGACTCAAACCGATATATTACTTTTCATGGAACAACTTATTCCCCGGAAGATTCCGGAAATTCCATAATAAATTTGGATAATAATATGCAACTCAATAATAGCGGATTCGATGTTATTTTTTCCAAATTAAGCGGAACAATTTCAGGAGTTCTGACTATAGAATTGCAAGATAATCCTAGTTCTAAATTACAAAGAATTTATCTAAATATTTATGGTACGGTAACTCAGGTGGAATCATTGTAAAAATGAAAAATTAGAAATGAAAAATGAAAAATAAAGGATTAAACATTTCTCATCTCTCATCTCTCATATCTCATTTTGAGAGGGGGCAGTCGCTTGTTGAGATAGTTTTGGCAATGGGACTTGCTGCTATTTTACTTCCTGCGTTATTAACAGGATTAGTATCATCGCGTGAGGGTAAAGCTCAGCAAACCCAGAGAATACAAGCAGTTTATTTGCTAAACGAAACTGTAGATGCAGTTAGAAGTGTCAGGGAAAAAGGCTGGACCAGTTTTGCAGTTAATGGAACTTTCCATCCTGTGATATCTGGATCAACCTGGACTCTGGCAACTGGATCTGCAAATATCAATTCATTTACGCAAAGAGTTGACATAGAAGATGTTCAGAGAGCATCCAGCGGGGCAATCGTCACAAGTGGTGGATCTGTAGATCCATCAAGTAAAAAAGTAGATATTGAAATCTCCTGGACACAACCATACGCATCTACAGTTAGTGCGAGTTTATTTATTACAAGATATCTGGATAATAATTCTTTTACCCAAACTACAGTTGCGGATTTTGAGACAGGAACAAAATCCGGTACAGTTGTTACCAATACAAATGGCGGAGAAGTCACATTGGGAGCCGGAGGAAATGGGGATTGGTGTAAGCCAGGACAATTTATTGTCGCAAGCCTTGATTTGCCAAAGCAGGGCGTTGCGGATGCGATAACAGCCATTGAAGGCAAAACCTTTGTTGGTACTGGCGATAATTCATCAGGAGTATCTTTTGCTAATGTTGCAATTAGCAATACAAATCCTCCGGTTCCATCAATTGACGGAACATTTGACGGATATAAAACAAATGGCGTATTTGGAGAAACAGATTATGCTTATATCGCAACCGACGATCCCCATAAGGAAGTCGTCATTATTGATCTTAGGACTAAAGACGCAAATAACAAGTATTCGGAAGTAGGCTTCTTTGATGCTCCAACAAATAAAAAGGGTGACCAGGTATGGGTTTTGGGTGATGTTGGCTATATGATTACTGAAAAAAAACTTTACAGCTTTGACCTTTCAAGTAAAAGCGGCTCTCGGTCGCTTCTTGATCCGGATGGGGTAACCGTGGGAGATGGAACACGGGTTGTAGTTGTTGGCTCCTATGCATATGTGACAATAAAGGGATCAAATATTGAGTTACAGATTGTTGACGTAAGTAATCCAAATAACTTAACAATTGTCGGCCAGGCAGACCTAACCGGAAAAGACGCGAAAGATTTATTTGTCAATACTACGGGAACAAGAGTGTATCTTGTAACGGGCAAACAGGACGCGCTTCCGGAATTTTTTATTGTAGATACATCTGTAAAAACAGGAAACCGTCCGGTAATTGGCAGTTATGACGCCAACGGCATGGATCCGAAAGCAGTAACAGTTGTACCCAGTAACAGAGCTATTATTGTGGGTAAAGAAGGTACGGAGGGCTCAGAAGAGTATCAGGTGATTGACATTTCCAATGAATCCAGTCCAGTCCGCTGCGGAGGGCTAAATCTAGGCGATCAGGACGGGAAAAAAATAAACGGCATCGCAGCAGTATTGGAGGCTGATGGTGATGCATATTCATATATCATGACAGGTGATGCATCTTCTGAATTTAAAATTATTGAGGGAGGGCCGGAGGGAGCCTATGCAAGTTCCGGCACTTTTATTTCAGGGGTATTTGATTCAGGATATTCAACAGCTTTTAATAGATTTGATACGTCTATAAACAGGCCGAATTCCACAGATCTTCAATTCCAAATTGCAGTTTCCCCGGAAGTTTCCGGAAATTGCGATGGGGCAAGTTTTTCTTTTGTAGGGCCTGATGCTACCTCATCAACTTTTTTTACAACAAGTGAAACTTCCGGTGTGCAGACATTTAATTTTGCAGTTCCTATAAATATTAATCCTGGACAATGTTTTAAATACAAAGCTTTTTTTTCAACAACAGATTCATTATCAACCCCGATTTTTTATGATATGACAGGAAATTATTCCCCGTAGAGCGTTCGCCGTTCGCGAGGTTTACATCCTCGCCTCACGGTGTCACATCAACGGGGCAAGCGCCATGAAAAAAATTTTAAATTTTCAATTTTCAATTTTCAATTTAAGAAATTCGCAAATTGGGGTCACGGTAGTTGAGCTGCTATTATATATGTCTATTCTTTCTGTTTTGTTAACAATATTAACTTCAGTTTTTGTTTCAGCCCTTGATGTTCAGTCAGAATCCAACGCAACATCCAGCGTTGAACAGGATGGTAATTATATTCTTGCAAGACTTGCATATGATATTCATAGGGCGCAAAGCATAAATATTCCTGTTTCCAATGGAGATACTAATGATAATTTTCAAATAGTTATTGATGGAATAAATTATGCTTACAGTATAGATGCAAATAATAATTTAATTCTTGTTAATAACTTCGGAACAAATAATTTAAATAACTATGGAACTAGTATCTCGGCTTTTTCAGTACAGCGTCTGGGAAATGCAGGAGGAATAGAGAATACATTAAGAATTAATTTTACAGTTACTTCAAAAACAGAGAGAATTTCAGGACGGGAAGTAAGGAATTTTCAAACAAATATTTCTTTGAGAAGACAGTAACAAAATGAAAAATGAAAGGTGAAAAATGAAAAATAATTTTAAAAACAAATTACTAGATATTTCTCATTTCTCATTTCTCATTTCTCATCTTCAAAAGGGGCAGGCGTTAATAACATTATTATTTTTTGTATTGATTTCATTGACAATTACTTCTGGAGCAATAATAATTATTATTGCCAACTCTATTTCCGCAAGTAAGCTTCAGGAGGGGACATCGGCATATTATACGGCAGAAAGCGGAGTTGAGAATGCGCTCTTAAGATTGTTGCGAGATCCTAATTATGCAGGGGAGACATTAACAGTTGGTACAGGAACAGCAGTAATAACAGTAACAGGAGCTAATCCAAAGACTGTTGTCTCGGTTGGGCAAAATGGAAATTTTAAAAGAACTGTTCAGGCGCAAATGAATTATAGTAACGGATATTATACATTTTCAAACTGGAAGGAATTATGAAACATGTCTTCTAAAAACCATCCTATCATTTTATTTCTAGACAGAAACGGATTTAGTATCTTTCAAGATACTCTTTCAAACGTTGCGAGATTTAATTTCACCCCGGATATTGTTGCCAATTTGGATGTGGTGAATAAAGAGCAATTCGGGAGGCTTATTGCGACTTTTATCCAAATAAATAAAATAGTTCCAAGCAGCCTTTCATTAGTTCTGTCGGATAACATAATTTATGAAAAGGATATGGTTGATATTGTAGAAAAACAGACTCCTCCTGTTCAGACTGTGAGTTTAGAAGCACCGGGAAATATAGATAAAGAGCATAAAGAAGAGATACAGGCATTTTTGGAAGATGTTCCCTTTGAAGAAGTCCTCGCCAAAGTTATTAAAACAGATAAATTAAACCGTATAGCTGCTGTTAATAAAGATCTTGTTATGACAATTGCTGACGTATTTGTCAATAAAGGATCTACAATAGAAGCGGTAATTCCTAGCTTTATGTATGGGACAAACATAAATTTTGCGGCAGGATTAACACAAAACAATATACAAATTATTTTAGAAGGATCCGAAGTCTTAAGAACGGGTAACTTATTGACAAACCAACAGAGGATAACTTCTCCGCAGGGCTTAGAGATAGAACAGAAGGAAAAAGAAAAGAAACCGCAAAATCTAAGCCTTTATATATTGATCGGCGTATTTGTTACTCTTGTAATTATTCTTGCGGTTGTTTATCTTAACATGGGAGCTTCCCAAACGCATCCTGCGAGTAAAAAAATAAAAAGCGCTGTTGATAACAGTGTTGCTATCCCAACCACAGCCCCCTCAGTTCAGATTCAAGCAAGTGCAATACCCACTGACCTTAAAGTTATAAGAGTAAAAATTGTGCAAAGTACGCAAGCTTCGGAAATATTTAATAGTCTCAGCCAACAATTACAAGCAATAGGCTTTCAAGATATTAAAAGCTCAGTTTCAGAGACTTCACCTGCAGAAAAGTCTTCTGTAGTTTTTTCCAAAAATGTTCCTGCCGATGCCAGAGAAAAAGCATTTATAGAAATAAAAAAAGTTTTACCAAGTATTTCAATTTCGGAAAATCAAGATTTTGATCAGACAATTACTGTATTGATAGGCAGGACTTAAATTTTACAAAACTCCCCCTTGACAACGACTTTTTTTTATGACTATACTGATTGTGTAGTAAATAACTGCCCATGAAATTATTTAAAAATCAAAAAGGTTTCACATTAATAGAGCTCCTAGTTGTTATCGGAATCCTCGCAGTCTTATTGGCAATCACACTTATCGCTATTAATCCGGCAAGACAATTCTCTCAGGCAAATAACACAAAAAGAAGAAGCGATGTTAATGCAATTCTTAATGCAGTCAATCAATATATGGCAGATAATGCAGGAGCTGTTCCCGCTGGTATTACAGAAACCGTTGCTGCAATTGCTACAGACGACGGTGCAGGGGCAGCAGAGGCAGACATATGTGCTCTTTTAGTACCAGACTATATTGCTGCTTTACCATCTGATCCTGGTGCGGCTAATGATGGAGTCGCTATAACTGCTTGTGGAGTGGCATATAACACTGAATATGAGATATCCCAGAGCGCCACAAATAGCAGAATAACTGTTTCTGTTGCCGCTGGTAATCAAGAGCTAGGTGAAGTAATATCGGTAACAAGATAATTCCTCTTTAATCCTCATCTTGACATAACGTTTGATATCTTAGGATAATATACATGTGAACAAGCTCTTAATTCTATTTATTGCAGTTATTGTTTTGGGTTTTGGAACGATAGTTATTTTTAATAGTCAAAAGCAAACGACAATCTCAGAAGAAGCTACCAATGAAGAAAGGAAAATTGAGGGATATTCAGGAAGAGTATTGGCAGGAGGTTATTCTCCATTTCTGGAATTTAATAAAGATGACTATGAAAAAGCTTTGAAATCTGAAAAAATAATTCTTCTGGATTTCTATGCTAATTGGTGTCCGATCTGCCGAGCTGAGGAGCCAGGAATTTTCGATGGTTTTAATTCTTTAACAACGGATAGAATTATTGGATTTAGGGTAAATTTCAATGATAGCGAGACCGATGAAGATGAAAAAAAACTTGCAAAAGATTTCAATGTACCATATCAACATACAAAAATTTTCCTCAGGAATGGGCAGGAGATTTCAAGATCTGTAGATCAATGGAGTAAAGAAAGATTCTTAGAAGAAATTTCTAATTATTCTAATTGACCACGTAAAACGTGGCAGGCCTAATTTCTAAGTTGGAACTTGGTATTTCTTTAGGTGAGTTAGAAGTTAGAGTAATTAGGTCAATTTAGCTTTATGTTGATTCTTCTTTTTTTCGCTTTCTTATCAGGTTTTGTTACAATTCTTGCTCCGTGCATTTGGCCGCTTTTGCCAATTATATTTTCTTCAATTGTAACGGGAGAAAAAAGAAAGCCACTAGGGATTACAATCGGCATCATGATAAGCTTTGCTCTTTTTACTCTTACTATTTCTTATTTTGTGAAACTTTTCAATTTTGACCCCAATTCTCTGCGTTTAATTGCTGTTATCGTTATTGGTTTTTTGGGATTAACGTTAGTAATTCCTGCTCTTTCAAGAATCTTGGAAGGATTTGTAAGTAGAATTAGCAGAAGTTTTGGATTTTCCAGCAATTCACACCATGGTTTTTGGGGAGGGTTAATTATCGGTTTTTCACTGGGACTTGTTTGGTCGCCTTGCGCAGGTCCAATTCTAGCAACCATTGCAACTTTAGCCGCAACCAGAACTGTAAATTTCGAAATTGTCTTAGTCACCATCGTTTACGTTATTGGACTTGGAATTCCTCTTTTTATTTTTGCAACTTTGGGAAGTCATCTTTTTTCCAAGACCCGCTTTTTATCAAAATATACCGGACGAATACAGCAAATATTCGGAATCATTATGATTTTAACAGCAGTTGCAATTTATACAAATTATGACAAAGTTATTCAAGTGAAGCTCCTAGACGCAATTCCTTCATATTCTAATTTTCTTTACAAATTGGAAAGCGCTAACAGCGTCAAAGATCAACTTGATAAATTACGCAACATGAAGATTGATCTCAAAAAAGAAATGCCCCAATCTTCAGCTGCTCTTCCTAATTTGGGAAATGCCCCTGAGTTTGCGGGCATTACGAAATGGCTTAATACGGATAATCCTTTAACTATGCAAAGCTTGCTGGGAAAAGTTGTGCTTGTGGATTTCTGGACATACACTTGCATCAATTGCATTCGCACTCTTCCATTTGTCACCGGATGGTACGAGAAGTACAAGAATCAAGGATTTGTGGTGGTCGGAATTCACACTCCGGAATTTGAGTTTGAGAAAAAGACAGATAATGTTTTACAAGCAATCAAACAATATAACATCCATTATCCTGTTGCACAAGACAATGATTATGCAACATGGAATGCGTATAACAACAGATATTGGCCGGCAAAATATTTGGCAGATAGCAAAGGCATAATAAGAAAAGTTCATTTTGGAGAGGGAGAATATGATGAAATGGAAAAGGCAATTCAGGAGTTATTGAGGGAAGCGGGTAATTCGGTCTCCGACGATATGATCGAAGCCGTAGATCAAACTCCCAAGACTCGAAATTCTCCGGAAACATATTTAGGATCGTCACGAATGCAATATTTATATCCGGGAGGTGGGGTTACAAATGGAAATAAAACATTTAAACTTTCAAAAAATATTCCGCCAAACTCTTTTAGTTTGGGAGGAGAATGGATGGTTGATAATGAATACTCTAGAGCAGGTGCGAATGCGGTTTTGGAATATAATTTTTTCGCCAGCAAAGTATTTTTGGTGATGAGGCCTCCAAATTCTGGAGTTGGGGAAGTAAAAGTTTTCCTCGATGGAAAATTGATAGATAATTTAAGAGGAGGAATAGACGTTGAGAACGGAGTAACTATTGTTGATAAAGATATGCTTTATAATCTTATTCAATTAAATCAGGCGCAAAATTATTTATTAAGACTAGAATTTTCCCCAGGCATTGAAGTCTTCGCATTTACCTTTGGATAATTTACTTTTGGGTATTGACTGGAGAAAGAAAATGATGTATACTTAAATTTAACCTTGATCAAAAGGTTTTTTTAGTTTCAAATTATGGCGGACACAAAGAAATACGAAAGAACAAAACCTCATATAAATATCGGGACCATTGGCCACGTTGATCATGGTAAGACCACTTTAACTGCAGCTATTGCGACAGTTCTCTCCAAAAAGGGTATGGCACAGGCCATGAAGTACGAAGACATTGACAATGCTCCGGAAGAAAAAGCACGCGGAGTCACGATTAATATTTCCCACATCGAATATGAAACAGAAAAGCGTCATTATGCTCATATAGATGCCCCGGGTCACGCAGACTATATCAAAAACATGATCACAGGCGCAGCCCAGATGGATGGAGCAATTTTGGTTGTCTCAGCTCCTGATGGACCAATGCCTCAAACAAGAGAGCATATTCTTTTGGCTCGTCAAGTCGGAGTTCCGGCAATTGTAGTTTTCCTTAACAAAGTCGATATGGTTCAAGACGCAGAGCTCTTGGATCTAGTTGAAATGGAAGTCAGAGAGCTTCTAACAAAATACCAATATGCAGGAAAAGACATCAAAATCATAAGGGGATCAGCTTTGAAAGCTCTTAATGGTGATGCTGAGGCTGAAAAACAGATCATGGCTCTTATGGATGCAGTAGATACTGAGATCCCAACACCAAAACGTGATATTGAAAAGCCATTCCTAATGCCTGTTGAAGACGTTTTCTCAATCAAAGGACGCGGAACGGTCGTAACAGGAAGAATCGAAAGGGGAAAGGTAAAAATTAATGACCCGGTAGAAATTGTTGGCTTAAAAGCTACAAAAGCAACTGTTGTAACAGGAGTGGAAATGTTTCACAAACAGCTGGATGATGGACAAGCAGGGGACAATGTTGGGCTTTTGGTCCGAGGAATTGAGAAAGACGATGTCCAAAGGGGTCAAGTTCTTGCCAAACCGGGCTCAATTACTCCTCATACGGAGTTTGAAGCAGAGGGATATATTTTGACCAAAGAAGAAGGCGGACGCCACACGCCATTTTTTACAGGCTACAGACCGCAATTTTATATCAGAACTACAGACGTAACAGCAGAAGTGACATTGCCAAAAGGCGTTGAAATGGTCATGCCCGGAGACAACACAAAAATGACTGTAAAACTGATTGTTCCGGTTGCTTTGGAAGAAGGACTTAGATTCGCGATCAGAGAGGGCGGAAAAACAGTCGGAGCAGGGGTAATTTCAAAAATTACCGCTTAGTACCTTAAAAAAATGGCTAAAGGAAGAATAAGAGTACGTTTAAAAAGTTATGATGCAAGAGTAATCGACAGCTGTTGCCAGCAAATACTGGACACGGCTATACGAACTGGTGCAAAAGTAGTAGGTCCCATCCCTCTTCCTACACAAAGATCAGTTTACGCGATCAATAAATCCCCTTTTATAGATAAAGACGCAAAAGACCATTTTGAAATCAAAGTCCACAAAAGACTTATTGACATTATTTCCCCAACAGACAAAACAATTGATTCCCTTACGCATTTAGAGCTTCCAGCAGGAGTAAATATTGAGATAAGAATGTAAGCTTTCCGCAGGTGTAAATACGAAAACACCTCAAGGGTGTACAATCGTAAGTCTTGTCACAAATATAATCCCAAACTATCCACCTCTAAGGTGGAAAGCTTGCCTTCTTTTCCCGATATGGAAAATTCTAGTTGACAGAGAGGTTTTTAAGTGAAAAAATGTGATTATGTTAGATAAGAAAGATTTAAAAGCTATCGAGAAGATTTTTGATATCAGATTTAATGTGAATATTAAGGGCGCTCTGACTGAATTTTTCGATACATTAATTTTGCCGTACTTTGAGCGTAACGAAAAAGATCATGCTGAGATAAGGGCGACACTTAAATCGCACGACAAAAACTTTGATACTCAAGATAAGGATCTTGATTCAATTCAACGAAAATTGGAAAAAAATGAAGATGATCATGAAGAAATGCTTAGAAGATTAGGTAAGGTTGAGCGTTCATCTGCAAAGATACTCAACAAGAATTAGTTCTGTAATCCGCCTCATGTGCCTGTTGCATTATAGAGCTTGTTTGTATATAATTGCTTTATCAAAATGATTATACCTAGAGGGGGTGTTTTGATCGCATAGCAAATTAATCTAAGGCTAAATTAAGATTAAGGCGACTCTATGTGGTCGCTTTTTTGGTTTTCCCACTTCGCTCGCTGGGCGAGCTTCGAGGGATAAATATGAACGCAATACTTGCTAAAAAAATAGAACAAGGACAAAAATTTTTGGAAAACGGAATCCGTATTCCAGTTACCAAATTGGGTGTAGATGGAAATATTGTTATTGGCCACAAAACATTGGGACGAGACAAATATTCTGCCGTACAATTGGGATTTGACAAAAGAACAAAAGCAAGACCCGCCAAGAGTTTGAAATCTGTTTATAATTTTGTACGGGAAGTAAGAATCACAGATGCAGACACCATGCCTTCAGTTGGCGATGCATTAAAAGCAAGCGCAATTTTCAAACCAGGCGATGTTATAAATGTTACAGGAATATCCAAAGGAAAAGGTTATGCGGGGGGAGTCAAAAGATATCATTTCAAAGGAGGACCTCGAACACACGGACAATCAGACAGAGAAAGAGCGCCGGGTTCTATCGGATCCAACACAACCCCTGGAAGAGTTTACAAGGGAAAAAGGATGGCAGGGCGCATGGGACAAGATCAAGTTACAGTTAAAAATCTTAGAATTGTGTCTGTTGACGATAACTTCGTATTGGTTAAAGGTTTGGTTCCAGGCGGAAAAAACAATTTGCTAATGCTTAAAAAAGTCGGAGAAGACAAGAAGTTTGTTCCTTTGTATGCAGACAAAAAACCTGAAGTAAAAGAGGAGCCAAAAGTCGAAGAAGTTAAAGTTGAAGAGGTTAAGGAAGGAGGCCCCACTACGTCCGCTTAAGCGGACTTCGAGGGGTAAATAAAAGCAAATGCCAGCTAAAAAGTTAAAAGTTAAAAGTTCAAAATTAAAAGTTGCGAAAAAGAATATTAAAGCTCCTAAAATTGTTGTAAAAAAATCAGCTAAAAAGGCTAAGATTGAAGCTAAAATTCCTGTTTTGGCAAAAACAAAGGGAGCAGGTTTAAACGCTTCTGTTTTTGACACAAAAGGAAAAGTATCAGGCAGCATTAGTTTGCCGACTGAAGTATTTGGCGCAAAAATAAATGATTCTCTTATGGCCCAAGCGGTCAGAGTTTATTTGGCAAATCAAAGACAGGGAACAGTCAAGACAAAAGACAGAGGAGAAGTAAATAAAACAACCAAAAAAGTCTGGCAGCAAAAAGGTACAGGACGCGCCCGCCACGGCTCAAAAAGAGCTCCTATTTTTGTCGGCGGAGGACTTGCTTTTGGACCAAGACCCCGAGATTTTTCTCTCAGTCTCTCAAAAAAAATGAAAACCCTTGCGCTTTTCTCAGCACTTTCCTCAAAGCTTAAAGACAACGAACTAAAAATCGTAAAAGGATTGGAAGAAATAACACCTAAAACACAATTAATGGCTCAAGTTTTGGAAAATTTGGGAATAAAAAATGCTTCCAGAGTTTTATTGGTAATGCCTAAGGCAAAAGAAGCAGAAAATGTTTACAGGGCTGCAAGAAATATCGAAGGAGTAGAGATATTGACTGCAAACATGATCAATGCTTATAAAGTTATTGATAACAAATTGATTTTACTTATGAGAGATGCGGTAGATGTTATTGAAGATACTTTTATGAAAGGACCCCACAACGATTTCGCTTCGAGGGGCAAGCAAAAATAATATGAATATTAGAGACGTTATTATCGCGCCAATTATAACTGAAAAATCAATGCAGGATGCCAGCTTGGGAAAATTTACTTTCAAGGTTGCAGTATCTGCAAATAAGCATTTGATTAAAAGTGTAATTGAAAATCAATTTAAGGTAAAAGTTTTGAAAATATATACAAGTCTTGTTAAAGGCAAAACAGATAGGAAAGGCGTAAGAAGAGAGGAATTTGTTAAAAGCACTTTTAAAAAAGCAATAGTCAGACTTCCAAAAGATCAGAAGATTGCTTTATTTGATACCGCAGGTCAAGAAGGGACTAAAAAATAATATGAGTAAATTAAGGTTTATTAAAAAGAAAAATTCAGGAAGAGACGTGTCAGGAAAGGTTTCTGTCAGACATCAGGGCGGAGAGCAAAAACGTTTCATGCGCGTTATTGATTTTAAGAGAAATAAATTCGGAGTTGAGGGAAAAGTAGCAGTTATTGAATATGATCCAAATAGAACTACAGAAATTGCGCTTATTCATTATACGGATGGAGACAAGATGTATATCCTAAGTCCGCTTGGACTAAAAGTAGGAGCGGTGATAAAATCAGGCCCGGATGCTGAAATTAAAACAGGAAATGCCTTACCTCTTAGAGCACTTCCTTTGGGTACAGTTGTTCATAATGTTGAATTAATGCCAGGCCGGGGAGGCCAAATGGCAAGATCTGCTGGAACAGGAATCATTGTTCAGGCAAAAGACGGTAACAATATTGACCTAAAACTCCCCTCAGGAGAAATAAGAAGAGTCGATGGAAGTTGCTTGGCGACAGTTGGAACTTTGGGAAATATTGATTGGAAAAATGAGGTTTTAGGTAAAGCAGGCAGAAGTATTCATATGGGTATTAGGCCAACTGTCCGAGGAACTGCACAAAATCCAAGATCTCACCCTCATGGAGGAGGAGAAGGAAGATCTGGTATCGGAAGGAAAAGGCCTATGACTTATGCAGGACGTGTTGCAGTTGGGAAGACTAGAAGAAAAAATAAATATTCTGATAAATATATTTTGCAAAGAAGAAAGAAATAAGAAAGCTTATCCTGAACGAACGTGAAGGATCTCTGAGATTCTTCGCTAACGCTCAGAATGACATTAAAGTATATGAGTAGAAGTATAAAAAAGGGGCCATTTATAGATCCAAGACTTTTGAAAAAAGTAATGAAGCAAAAACAAATGGGCGATAAAACGGCCATAAAAACATGGTCAAGAGCTTGCCAGATTCCGCCTGAATTTGTCGGACACACTTTGTCTATTCATAACGGGAAAAATTTTGTTACGGTATTTATTCTTGAAGGAATGGTCGGACATAGGCTTGGAGAATTTTCACCAACCAGAACATTCAGAAGTCATGGAAGAGTCGTAGCAAGGGAGATTAGTAAAACATAGCGTTTAGCAACTAGCGTTCAGTTTAGAAACTAGACGCTAGACGCTCATTAACTAAACGCTGAATTAATATGGAGATTATAGCGAGAGCACAATCAATTAGAATAAGTCCAAGAAAAGTAAGATTAGTTGCTGACAGCATCCGTAATCTTCCTTTGGATAAAGCGCTTAATGTACTGAATATGACTCAAAAAAGAGGAGCAAGCGTCTTGAACACTGTTTTTGAAAGCGCAATTGGAAATGCGATAAATAATGCTAAGAAAACAAAAGGCGATCTTATTATCAAAAGAATTGAAGTTTGGGATGGGCCTGCTATCAAAAGATTCCATGCATCAACCAAAGGAAGAGCCCATCCCTACAAAAAAAGAAGCAGCCATATAAAAATAATATTGGAGGCGAAAGAATAATATGGGACAAAAAGTTAATCCGCAAATTTTAAGATTGGGACCAATTTACAATTGGAGCAGCCGTTGGTTTGATGACAAAAGATACAAAGACGTACTTTTGGAAGATTACGATTTAAGACGCGCTCTTATGACAAAGTTAGCAGGAGCAGGAGTATCGGAAATTGAAATTGAAAGATCAATTAACAGCTTGAAATTAACAGTAAATGTATCTAGGCCTGGTATGGTGATAGGTCGCGGCGGGTCGGGCATGGAAGAAATTAAAGACTATGTATATAAATTATTGAAAATAAAAAAAACTTCCAAGTCGGCTCCAAAAATTGATATTAGAATAGAGCCAATTAAAGAGCCAAACCTTGATGCATTTTTGGTTGCGAAAAATATTTCAGATCAATTAGTAAAACGCCTTCCTCATAGAAGAGTTTTGGCTCAAACAGTTGAAAGGGTTATGGGAGCAGGAGGAAAAGGAATAAGAATTATTATTTCCGGACGTGTTGGAGGAGCAGAAATCGGAAGAAGAGAAAAAATACAAAAAGGTACAGTGCCTTTGTCAACAATCAGAGAAAGGATAAATTTTGCAAGTGTTCCGGCATTAACTAAAAAAGGATACATTGGGGTAAAAGTTTGGATAAACAAAGGAGAAGGAAAATAATATGTTAGTTCCAAAAAGAGCAAAATACAGAAAACAGCAAAAGGGTACGATAAGAGGAAAAGCTCATAAAGGAATTAAAATTTCTTTTGGTGAATATGGACTTTTGTCTGAAGAAAAGGGGCTGGTTACCAGCAGGCAAATCGAGGCAGCAAGAAGAGCTATAACTCATTACACTCAAAGAGGAGGAAGACTTTGGATCAGAATTTTTCCTCACAAACCAATCACCAAAAAACCTGCAGAAACCAGAATGGGAGGAGGGAAGGGGGATGTGTTCGAATTCGTAGCTCCGGTTAAAGAAGGAAGAATGCTTTTTGAAATGGGTGGAGTTACAAAAGATGTTGCATTCTCAGCATTAAAACTTGCTTCTTACAAATTAAATGTAAAAACAAGAATTGCAGTAAAATCAGAATATAATATTTAACTTATGAAAACAAAAGATAAAAAGGAATTGCATTTAAAAACTTTAAAAGAACTTGAAAAGCTTGTTGCAGACGTGCAAGATGAAGTTGTTAAATTAAGACTTGATAAAGCACAAAATAAGCTTAAAAATACGAGTCGGCTTCCCATAAAAAGGAAAGAAATTGCACAAATGCTAACTATTATCAGAATGAAAGAATTGTCTGAAAAGACAAATCCGCCAGCTGGCGGAAGCAAATAATTATGAAAAGAATATTTGACGCAACAGTTATCTCGCTTAAAATGAAAAACACGGCAATAGTTGCTATAACGAGGAGATTTCCTCATCCGTTATACAAAAAGCTTATAAAAAAAGATAACAAGGTTGCTGCCGACATTTCAACTTTTGCGCCTCATGTTGGAGATAAGGTAAAAATTGCAGAAACAAAACCAATATCAAAAACCAAACATTTTAAGATAATGGAGGTAATAAAATAAATGGTACAGCATAGAACAATTTTGAAAGTTGCGGATAATAGCGGAGCGAAAGCGCTTCAGGTTGTACATGTTTTTGGAGGATCCAAGAGAAAATTTGGTTATATTGGTGACGTACTAAATTGCGTTGTCAAAGGAGCAAGTTCTATCGGAACAGTCAAAGACAGTCAGATTGTCAAAGTAGTTTTGGTTAGAACCAGAAAAGAAAAAAGAAGGACAGATGGATCATTTATCAGGTTTTCAGACAATGCAGGAGTAGTAATAGATAACGCCAAAGACAAAAACCCAATAGGAACAAGAATCTTTGGTCCTATCGCTAGAGAAGTAAAGGATAAAGGTTTTTCAAAAATCGCAAGTATGGCAGTTGAGGTTATATAGTTATGAATCCCGTTAGAAAGAATTGTTACAAAATAAATTTTAAAAAGCTCAAGGTAAGTCTTGAAAGGAGGACTTTCTAACGGGATGAAATTAAAAAAAGGCGATAATGTAAAAGTAGTTTCCGGAAAAGACAAGGGAAAAGAGGGAAAAATAGAGAAAGTTTTCGTAAAAATCGGAAAAGTTTTAGTAACAGGAGTAAATCAATACAAAAGACATCTGAAGGCAAGATCACAGGGTCAGCCTTCGGAAATAGTTACTATTACCAAACCATTGCCTTTGCAGAACGTTGCTCTGATTTGCCCGAATTGCAAAGTTCAGACTCGTATTGGATTTGCTTTGGAGAAAAATGGTAAAATCAGAATTTGCGCAAAGTGCAATAAAAAAATATAGTTAGGCAAGCTCACTATAAATAGTTTTGAGATTCACTATGGATAACTTACAGACTAGATTTAAAAAACAAATTGCCAACGAACTACAGAAAGAGCTTGGTCTTAAAAATGTCATGGCTGTGCCGACACTATCAAAAATAGTGGTTAATATGGGAGTAAAAGACGCAATTTTGGATAAAAAGAATTTGGAAAAAGCGACAGCAATTTTAGGACAAGTCACGGGACAAAAACCTAAATGGGCAAGTGCAAAAAAATCTATATCCTCTTTCAAGTTAAGAGAAGGAGATAAAATAGGTCTTGTCGTAACTTTGAGAGGTAAAAAAATGTATGATTTTTTTGAAAGACTGATAAGCGTTGTTCTACCTCGCTTTAGAGATTTTCATGGAGTTAAGAAAGTTAGTTTTGATGGAACCGGTAACTACACTTTGGGTTTTACCGAAAGTACAGTTTTTCCGGAAATAGATCCGGGAAAAATTGATAAAGTTCAAGGTTTTGAAGTAAGCATCGTTACAACAGCAAGAAATGACAAAAACGGTTTTGCACTACTTAAGGCGATGGGTATGCCTTTTGTAAAATAAAATTATGCCAAAATTATCGAACGTATTAAAAGCTAGAAGAAAACAGAAATTTAAAGTAAGACAGAAAAACACATGCAATATATGCGGCAGAACCAGAGCGTATATAAGACGTTTTGGATTGTGCAGACTATGTTTTAGAGAACTTGCTCTAAAAGGACAGCTGCCAGGCGTAGTTAAGTCGAGTTGGTAGTTTTTTTTGCAAAGCAGAATAAATATTATGAATCATAGAATTTCAGATTTAATAATTAGAATCAAAAATGCAGCCAGAGCTAAAAGAAAACAGGTTGTTTTAGATAATCTAAAAATTAATAAGGCTGTTTGTAAAGTTTTGGTGAGCGAAGGATTTTTGGAAGGGTTTGACGTGGATGCAAGGGAAGGAAAAAAAGCTATTGTTGCTTCAATAAAATATGAGAAAAGAAATCCTGTCTTGACAGATGTTTTGGTTGTTTCAAAACCATCTTTAAGGAAATATGCAACGGCCAAAGAAATTCCTGCGATTCAAAGGAGAGGAAGGCATACTATAATTCTCTCAACCAGTAAAGGAATTATGACGGGCCGGGAAGCTTTGAAGCAAAATATGGGAGGAGAAATCCTATTCAGAATATGGTAGTTAAAAGTTCAAAGTGCCCGCCCGCCAGCGAGTTCGCTCGCAGGCGAAGTCGGGCGGGAAAAGTTAAAAGTTAATTTTGAATTTTTCATTTTTAATTTTTAATTTGAGCGACGCAAAGGAGCGAATGTATGTCTAAACTTGCAAAAAAACCAGTTATGATCAAAGAAGGCGTGAACGTTGCTTTTGATCAGGATATTGTTAAAATTAGCGGACCTAAAGGAAATCTTTCTTTCAAGCTCCCACAAGGAATTGACGTAAAATCAGTAGAGGGGCGTTTGGTAGTTTCTTTGAAAGACAAGAATAATGAAGGATTAAAGCCATCTTTGGGATTAACAAGAGCTATGATTTCAAATATGGTTACCGGTGTTTTAACGGGTTTTGAGAAAAAGCTCGAACTTTCAGGGGTTGGATACAGAGTTCAAGCAGCAGGCCGGGATTTGACTCTCTCTGTTGGTTTTTCTCATCCTGTAAAGATTACGGCTCCAGATGGGTTAACGTTCACGGTTGATGAAAATGTAATTACAGTTCTGGGTAGCGATAAAGATATGGTTGGAAATATGGCATCCAGAATAAGAGCAATAAGACCGCCCGAGCCATATAAAGGGAAAGGTATAAAATACAAGGATGAAAAAATAAGAAGAAAAGTGGGAAAAGCAGCAAAAGCATTAGGAGCGAAATGATAGTAAATTGTAAATAGTAAATACACATTTTAAATTTTAAATGTATTTTTACAATTTGATATTTAATATTTAAAATTAATATGAGAAAGTTAGACAACAAAATAAAAAGAGAAATCAGAGTGAGATCTAAGATCAGGGGTACAAAGGACAGGCCGAGACTTTCTGTGTTTAAGTCTAATCGTTTGGTGTATGCGCAGCTCATAAATGATGACGCTAGAAAGACAATTGTCGGAGTTTCAGAAAAGCATCTAAAAGAAAAGTTGACAGGCAAAAGCGCGAGAGCAAAAGCAGTTGGAGTCTTGTTGGCGAAAAAGGCAATTGACAAAAAAATCAAAAAAGTTGTATTTGATCGCGGAAGCTATTCATATCATGGAAGAATAAGCTCGATCGCACAGGGAGCTAGGGAAGGAGGACTGGAATTCTAATGAACGACTCAAGATTTTATAAAGATAGACCAACTGATGGATTTGAAGAAAAGATAGTTCAGGTTAATAGAGTTTCCAAGAAGACAAAAGGCGGAAACAAGATTGGATTTTCAGTCTTAACTGTTGTCGGAAACAAAAAGGGAAAAGTCGGAGTAGGGCTTGGAAAGGGTCCTGAAATATCGTCTGCTATAAAAAAAGGAGTTTTGCTTGGGAAAAAGCACGCTATTGAAGTGCCAATTATCAATGGGACTATTCCTTTTGAGTATACTATAAAGTTGGGTGCAGCAAAAGTTATGTTAAAGCCAGCCCCAAAAGGTTCGGGGGTTATCGCAGGAGGCGCAGTCAGAAGTGTTGTTGCTCTAGCCGGAATAGAAAATGTTTCTTCCAAAGTTATGGGTACCAAAAACCAAGCAAGCAATGTCTATGCGACTATTGAAGCGCTAAGACTTATGACACAGAGATATAATAGAATTAAATCAAGAGCAAAATAATTATGACCCTCTTCGTTACAACTACGAAGGGTCATGCCGCCGAAGCTTAGTAAGCTTATAAAAGCAGTTTAATTATGTTAAAAATATTATTTAAAGAAAGGATGAGCGAAGTAGCATGAAACTTTCATCTTTGAAAAAAATCACGGAATCAAGACAAAAAAGACTAGGTCAGGGCCATGGATCAGGGCGCGGAAAAACAAGTGGACGAGGAACAAAAGGACAAAAAGCAAAAGGAAATATTCCTTTGACTTTTGAAGGCGGAGCACTAACTCTTATTAAAAGGCTTCCGTTTATGAGAGGAAAAGGCAAGAATAAGTCTTTCAGGAAAGGTCCAATTATTGTAAATGTAAAGGTTTTGAATTTATTAAAAAAAGGCACGGTAGTTGATCTAGGATCACTTATTGACAATAAAATTGTGAATCCCGATTATGCCAAGAAAAACGGAATCAAAATTTTGGGAGATGGAAACCTTAATATTGCTTTAACAGTTAAATTACCCGTGTCAAAAGGAGCGGCAAAGAAAATTTTGAAAGCCGGAGGGAAAGTAGAATTGTAAATAGTAAATTTAAAATAGTAAATACACATTTGAAATTTCAAATTTGCAATGTAAGTTTGCAATTTACTATTTAAAATTTTAAATCACTACTATGAACAATATTTTTGGAATTTTTAGTAAAAGTATAAAAACTCCAGACGTCAGGAAAAAGCTTTTATTTACTGCAGCTATTTTCGTCGTCTTTAGAATCTTCGCCCATATACCTGTTGCAGGTGTAAATCTAGACGCATTAAAATCCCTTTTTTCACAAAATCAATTCCTAGGCCTTTTGGATATTTTTTCAGGAGGAACGCTTGCCAACTTTTCTGTAATGGCACTAGGACTTAACCCATATATTAATGCTTCCATTATTTTACAATTATTAACAATGGTTTTCCCAAAACTCGAAGCATTATCTAAAGAAGGAGAATCAGGAAGACAAAAGATCAATCAGTACACAAGGATGCTGACAGTTCCTTTAGCAATTTTGCAATCAATTGGTATGTACGCGCTTTTGCGTAGTCAGGGAATTATTTCTACCCTAAGTACAATTGACATCATATCTTTTGTTGCAACAATGACTGCAGGAACAATGCTTTTAGTTTGGTTGGGAGAGTTAATTTCTGAAAAAGGAGTCGGAAATGGAATTTCTCTTCTTATATTTGCGGGAATTGTCGGAAGAATTCCTGTTATTTTTGGCCAGACATTATCAACTGTAAATGCTGCTAATTTTTTCAATTTAATCACGTTCTTGGCAATAGGTTTGTTTGTAATTGCATCCATAATTCTTATTAATGAAGGAACCCGCCGAATAACTGTTTATTATGCAAAAAGAGTCAGGGGAAATAAAATGTATGGAGGTCAATCAACTCATCTGCCGCTTCGAGTGAATCAGGCAGGTGTAATCCCAATAATCTTTGCTGTTTCCTTAGTTCTTTTGCCATCAGTAGTTGCTAATTATTTAACTGCATCTCCCAATAGATTCTTAAGTAATCTTGCTGCAACCATAACAGGATTATTTGATCCCAATGGCGCATTCTACAATGGCCTTTACTTTATATTAGTTGTAGGCTTTACATATTTTTATACTGCTGTTATTTTTAATCCAAAAAAAATAGCTGGGGAAATACAGAAATATGGAGGTTTTATTCCTGGAATTAGACCAGGTACTCCTACAGCAAGCTATTTAAATTACATCTTGACTCGTATAACATTAGCTGGTGCAATATTTTTGGGAACTATTGCAATTTTTCCAACTATTGCCCGCGCATTCACAAATGTACAAACACTTATGTTGGGAGGAACGGGAATTTTAATCGTTGTGTCTGTGGTTTTGGAAACCATCAAATCAATTGAAGCTCAGCTGGTTATGCGAAATTACGAAGGCTACAACAAAAAATAGTAAATTGTAAATAGTAAATTGTAAAAATACATTTTAAAATGCAAACAGAAAATATAAAAAAACAATTTAATAAAGAGGAATTTAAAAGAAAGCTTTATAGTTTTATTTTGAGATTAATAGAATTTATTGATAATCTTCCGAAAGATCGTGTATCATATATTATTGGCGATCAACTTTTAAGAAGCGGTACAAGCATCTTGGGCAACTACATTGAAGGTCAATCGGCAAGTTCTAAAAAAGAGTTTTTAATATTTATTCAATATTGCTTAAAATCTTCCAACGAAAGTAAAGTATGGGTAGCGCTTCTAAGAGATTCCAAACGCACATCTAAAGAAAAAGCGGATCCATTCTTAAAAGAACTTGATGAGTATTCAAATATCTTTGCGTCAAGTATACTAACAATTAAAGGAAAAAGATCTATTTAAAATCTTAAATGTGTATTTGAAGTTTACTATTTTAAATTTACTATGAAGATTATACTGATAGGTATTCAAGGAGCAGGAAAATCGACTCAAGGAAATCTTTTGTCTGAAAACCTCAAGATTCCTTATCTTTCAACAGGACATATTTTCAGAGAAATGGCAAAAGAAAAAACTCCGCTTGGTCGTTACATAAAAGAGATTATGAACGCCGGATATCTGATTCCTGATGAAAAAACAGTTGAAATAGTGAGCGAATATCTTAAAAAACCTGAATATAAAAAAGGCTATATTCTGGATGGATTTCCAAGAACTTTGGAGCAGGTAAAAATGTTTGAGAATGGAGTTGATAAAGTTGTCTATCTGAAAGTTTCAGACAGGGAAGCATTGTGGAGGCTTTCTTATAGAAATGGGGATAGTCGTGAAGATGAAACACTAACAGCTATTAGAAAAAGAATTGAACTTTTTCATGAATTAACAGAACCGGTTTTGGATTATTATAAACAAAATGGGATACTGGTTGAGATAGATGGAGAAAAATCAATTGAAGAAATTCACAAAGAAATAATGGAGCAAATTAAAAGCTAGTGTGTTAGAAAATAAACCTCTTATCATAGGAATCACAGGAGCATTTGGCAGCGGTAAATCAACAGCCGCTGAAATTCTTAAAAGTCTTGGATTTACGAAGATTAGCTTAGTGCAATTTTTAGAAGAAGAATTGAAAAATCGAGGAGAAAAAGATATTACGCGTCAACTTCTTCAAGATTTGGGAAACGAGTGGAGGGAGAAATACCGTCCAGGAATCCTAGCCAAAAAGGCTCTAGAATTAATTAGTAAAAGAGAAATGAAAAAAGTTGTTGTTGAAGGTTTTAGGAATGATTCGGAGATTGATGAATTCAGAAAACAAGGCAATTTTAAATTGATTGGCATTGTAGTAAATAGAAAAATTCGATTTGACAGGCTTAAAAAACTTAAGAGGCGCGAAGAATTAAATTGGCAATTATTCAATAAATTGGATAACCGAGATTTGGGGATTGGAGAAGGAAAAAAAGGACTGCAGGTTGCAATCTGTCTTGCGCTCTCAGACATATTTATAGAAAATAATAGCAGTTTGGGCGAGCTTAAAAATAAAATTCAAGATGCACTTAAGGAGAATTAATGATTATTATTTTTATTGGGCCGCCTTATATAGGTAAAGGTACACAATCAAAGCTTCTTGGGCAAAAACTTAATTTGCCGGTTTTTTCAATGGGGGCTCTAATTAGGCAAGCTCGCGATGAAGGCAACCAGAGAATAGCAAAAGCATTTGAGGAATATAGTATGAAAGGACTTCATCTTCCTATTGAGATTAAATTTCCTTTACTTAAAGAGAGGATGGATAAAGCAAAAAGCGGCTTTATACTTGATAATTTTCCTGAAAGACAAGACGGCCTTGACGTTTTTAATAAATATCTTTCGGAAAATTATCTTTCGGTAAACAAAGTATTCCTAATAAATATATCTGATCAGGAAAGACTAGGAAGAATGCTTAAGAAAGGCAGGGAGGGCCGCCCCGATGATGATCCTGAAATAGTTGTAAGAAGATTGAGGGTTCAAGGAGAAGAGAGATTACCAGTAATAAATTATTTTAAAGAAAAAGGAATACTTGAGGAGATAAATGGAGAAAGACATATTGAAGAAATTCATCAGGATATATTAAATCGATTAGGAATAAAATGATTAAGGTAAAAACAAAAGAGGAAATTGAGATAATGCGAGAGGGTGGAGAAATATTGGCAGAAGTTTTAAAAGAAGTTTTAAAGCATGCAAAAGCCGGAGTTTCAGAATTGGAATTAGACCAATTGGCGGAAAAGTTAATTATTGAAAAAGGTGCTGAGCCCGGATTTAAGAAAGTTGATGGGTATAAGCACACGATTTGCATCTCTATAAATGACGTTGTTGTTCATGGAGTTCCAACAGAACATAGATTGAAAGATGGAGATGTAGTTGGAATAGATTGCGGAGTATATTATAAAGGGTTTCACACGGACGCCGCACAGACGGTGCGAGTTAAAAGTTCAAGGTTCCCCTCCTCGGTGGGCAGGCAAGTTCAAAGTTTGGATGAGGTGGATAAGTTTCTGAAGACTGGGGAGAAGGCGATGTGGGAGGGAATAGAAGCTGCAAAAGCAGGAAATAGAGTAGGAGATATTTCAAAAGCAATTCAGAAAGTTGTGGAAGGGCAAGGATATTCTGTTGTAAGAAGTCTGATTGGCCATGGAGTAGGTCGGGAGCTTCATGAAGATCCTGAAGTTCCAGGCTTTTTGGATGGCTCTGTCTTGGAAACGCCTCTTCTGAAAATTGGTATGACAATTGCAATTGAAGCAATTTACAATATGGGTAAGAGCGAGGTTGTATTTTCAAATTCCGATGGGTGGACTATAAAAAGTAAAGATGGTAGTCTGTCGGGACTTTTTGAAAGAACAATAGCCATCACAAACGAGGGGGCAATAGTGTTAACTAAATAGCTTGTTCTTTAGAGGCTAGTCTGGTATAATTGGCTTCAATAGCAAATAGAAAATTGTAAATAGTAAATACACATTTGAAATTTTAAATGTATTTTTGCAATTTACTATTTTAAATTTACTATGGCACACCAGGGATCTTTTGAGATAGAAGGCGTTGTTAAGGAGTCTTTACCCAATACCCTTTTTAGAGTAGAACTGACAAATGGAGCTATAATTCTTTGTCACTTATCGGGCAAAATGAGAATGAATTTTATAAAAATCTTGCCCGGAGATAAGGTCAGAGTCGAAATGACTCCGTATGACAAGACGAAAGGAAGAATAGTGTACCGTTATAAATAGCAAATAGAAAATTGTAAATAGTAAATACACATTTGAAATTTTAAATGTATTTTTGCAATTTACTATTTAATATTTAATATTTTTATGAAGGTTCAAGCAAGTGTTAAAAAAAGATGTGTCAAATGCAAAATCATAAGACGAAGAGGTGTGGTAAGAGTTGTTTGCGAAAATCCAAAGCACAAACAAAGACAAGGCTAGAATCATAGCAAATAGAAAATTGTAAATAGTAAATCTACATAGAAAATTTTAAATTTGCAATGTATTTTTACAATTTACTATTTAAAATTTAATATTATTATGAGGATTGCAGGATACAATTTACAAGATGCAAAAAGAGTTGACATTGCTTTGACTTATATTTATGGAATTGGACGCAAAAATGTTGTCGATATCCTTAAAAAAGCAGAAGTAGAAAGCTCAAAAAGAGTAACTGTTCTATCAGAAGATGAGCAGAAGAGAATCCAAAAAGTATTGGAGGGATATAAATTAGAGGGGGATTTAAGAGCGGAAGTTCAGGCTAATATAAAAAGACTAAAAGAAATAGTATCTTACAGGGGTTCAAGACACAGTAAAAATCTTCCAGTTCGCGGTCAAAGAACCCGCTCTAATGCCAGAACAAAAAGAGGAAAGAGAGTTACAATTGGAGCAATTAAGAAAGAGGAAGCAGCAAAAACAGAGACAGCAAAAAAGGAGACTAAGTAACGGATATGGTAGACGTAAAACAAAATTTACAATCTGGTGCAGAAAAAGTTCCCGCCAGAGGCGGATCGTCCTCGGGACGAAAAAAAGCTCAAGTTGTAGTATCGGGTAATGGGCGTGCATATATAACTTCTACATTCAACAATACTTTGATAACGATAACCAATGATAAAGGAGATACTATTGGATGGAGCAGTGCCGGTTCGGCAGGATTTAAAGGCACAAGAAAATCAACACCTTTTGCAGCAAGTAGTGCTATGGAAGCTGTTGTTAAAAAAGCCGTAGAGAAGGGCCTGAAAACTGTTGAGGTATATGTTAAGGGGCCGGGATCAGGTAGGGATTCTGCGCTTCGGGCAATCAAAAGCGCAGGCTTATCGATTTCTTTGATTGCAGACATAACGCCGATCCCACACAATGGGCCAAGAGCAAAGAAGAAAAGGAGGATATAAAAATGGCTAGATATACAGGACCAAAACATAAGATAGCAAGAAGAGAAGGCGCAAATATTCTTGAAAAAGAATCTGCAAGTCTGCAAAGACGCTTAAATGTTCCTCCGGGTGGTGTTCATGGAAGAAAGATGAAGAGAAGGCTTTCTGAATATGGACAGCAGCTTCGCGAAAAACAAAAAGCAAAGGCAATATATGGATTATTGGAAAAACAATTTGGTAATTTGGTTAAGAGGGTCAGACGTAAAAAAGGCGAAACCGGCGAATTATTAATGGCACTTTTGGAAACAAGATTGGATAATATAATTTATCGTTTGGGATTTGCAAAAACAAGAATGCAAGCACGCCAAATGGTAGGCCACAGACATGTTCTTGTTAATGGAGAAAAATTAAACGTCCCATCCTATCAAGTAAAATTAGAAGACGTTATAAGTCTTGCTCCCAAGGCACAGAAAAATGTACAAGTATTAACTTTATTGGAAGATAAGGATAAAGTTATAGTGCCCTTTTTGAAGAGATCAGGCATGTCAGGAAAACTCTTAAGGATGCCCAAGAAAGACGATGTTAAGCCGCCATTCGATTTACAGCTGATTATTGAATATTATTCCAGATAGTGGTACAATAACGTTTATGGCTGAACGCGTGTCATTCTGAACTTGTTTCAGAATCTTGACAATAACCATTAGATGCTGAAATAAATTCAGCATGACAATTTAGAAATAACATTATGGCAAATCCAACGTTCAAAGTAAAAGAAGAAAAAATAGACAGTAGCCATAGCGAGTTCACGATAGAGCCTTTAGAGCCAGGCTATGGCCATACCTTGGGTAATGCTTTAAGGCGTGCGCTTCTTACCTCTATTCCAGGAGCAGCTGTAACAACAATAAAAATAAGCGGTGTAAAGCATAAGTTTTCAACGATCCCGGGAGTTAAAGAAAATGTGGTTGATCTTTTGCTCAACATAAAAGGTTTGAATTTTCGTCTTCTTGATGATTCCAGCAAAGGTAAAGTATTGATGTCTGTAAAGGGATCAAAAAAGATAACGGGTAACGATTTTGATCTTCCTGAAAATGTAGAAATTGTCAATAAAGATCACTATATTGCATCTATCAATGACAAAAAAGCAAAACTCGAAATGGAATTAACAATTGAGCAAGGTTTTGGATATTCATCTGCTGAAGAAAGAAGAGCTACTCAAATTGGTTTAATTCCAACAGACGCAGTTTTTACTCCTGTTAAAAGAATAAGTTATGAAGTTTCTGCGACCCGAGTTGGAAGACAAACAGATTTGGACAAATTATTGTTAAGTGTTTGGACTAACGGAATCGTAAGTCCAAAAGATGCGCTCGTTGAAGCGTCCAAAATCTTAACTTCTTATTTTCTGCAAATTTATGAACCGAAATCTTTGACTTCTTCTGAGTCCGTCAGCTCAAAACCATCTATCGCAGACAATATTTCAAAACTCACCATAGATGAATTGGATCTGCCAACAAGAATTTACAACAGTCTTCACAATGGAGGAATCGAAACTTTAGGTCAGCTTTTGTCCACAACAAGAAAAGATTTAATATCTATGCGGAACATGGGAAACAAATCCATTATTGTTATTGAAGAGAAGCTTAAAGAAAAAGGTGTATCTTTATCAGCATAGACGATAGAAAATAGACAGTGGAAGATAGAAATTTGAAGATCGAAGATAGAGGGTAGAGAGACTGTTTTTTATCTTCCAACTTCTACCTTCAATACCTACTTTCAAGCTTCTATTTTCTACAGTCAAAACACTATGAGAAAGAATGTTTTTGGAAGACAATTTAGTAGAGACGCAAATGAAAGAAAATCGCTTTTCAAAAGCCTTATTTCTGCGTTGATTCTTCAAGGCAGCATTAGGACAACTTTAGAGAAAGCAAAGGCAATCAAAGGTGATGTTGATAAAATTGTTAATAAAGCCAAAAAAGGAGATATAACTCTCAAGATTCAGCTTTTACGGCCTCATATTGGAGTAGAAGCTATAGATAAAGTTATAAAAGAGATAGCACCAAGATTTAAAGACAGAAGCAGTGGTTATACAACTATTATAAAATTGGGCAGAAGATTTTCTGATAATGCAGCGATGGTTTCGATGGAATGGGTTATTAAACCGGAAATTAAAAATGAAATTAAGGAATTGCCAGCAGGCAAGGCAGAAAAGCCAAAAACAAAAAGAAAGGCTACAAAGAAATAATGAAAGACGTAACGGCTTCAACAAAATTATCGGAAATAAAACGCTCATGGCATTTGTTTGATGCTGAGGGAAAAATCCTTGGGAGAATCGCAAGTGAAATTGCTAAAATTTTGATAGGAAAATCAAAGCCTTATTTTGTTAGCAATCTAGATTGCGGAGATTATGTTGTTGTGATAAACGCAGAAAAAGTTAAGGTAACAGGAAAAAAAGAAACACAAAAAAGATACTCCCGCCATTCAGGTTATCCGGGAGGATATAGAGAAGAAACACTTATGGAGTTGAGACGCAGAAGTCCGGGAGATATAATAAGATTTGCAGTTTTGGGAATGTTGCCGCAAAATAAATTAAGAGATAAAATGTTAACTCGCCTATTCATATTTAAAGGTGCGGAACATACTTATAAAGATAAATTTAAAGTTCAGGAAAAGAAATAATTGTTCGATTGTTAAATTGTTTCATTGCTAAGATTAACAATAGAGCAATTGAGCAATATAACAATGAATGCATATGATTGATCAAACTAATAAATTAGAACAAACAAAACAAGAAATTAAATCTGTAAAACAAGATTATATTTTTGCGATCGGGAGACGAAAGTCTTCAACAGCGCAAGCCCGTCTCTATAAAAAAGATACGGTCGTTTGGGGTGCAACAGTCAAAAAAGGAGAGGTATTTGTTAACAACAAGCCTGCCTTGGCGTACTTTGGTAAGAGCTTTGAAGGCGCGTACAGAGAGCCTTTACAGGCGACAGGTACGGAAAATAAGTTTGCCATATCTATTAAAGTTAGTGGCGGAGGAAAAATGGGGCAGCTTGAAGCTTCGGTTTTAGCCATGGCCAGAGCTTTGGACAAGGTAGACCGGGAAAAATTCCATTCTATTCTTAAGAAAAAAGGAATGCTTACGCGGGATCCAAGAGTTAGGGAAAGAAGAAAAGTCGGCATGGGCGGAAAATCAAGAAGACGCAAACAATCCCCAAAGAGATAAAAACTCTTTATTATTTTCTAACAATTTAGCTTCCATCTCGCACCATACAGAATATGTTCCGGGTTTTTCTTTAATTTCTTTTGTAAAATCCTGCCATTTTATCCACCTTATGCTTTCGATTTCGTCTGTGTTTGGAATTGGGTCAGCGTTGGTAAAAGCCACAAGAACCGGGCAAAGCTCGTTCTCTACTATTCCATTCATTTCAGCACGATAGGAAAAATTGGGTAATATTTCATATACTTTTTCAAGTTTGATTCCCAACTCAAATTCAAGTCTTCTTTTTACAGCATCTGAGTTTTTTTCATTTAACATTGGGTGACCGCAGACTGAATTTGACCAAACAAGAGGCCACGTCTTTTTATTTTTACTTCTTTGTTGCAATAATAATTCCCCCTTTGAATTAAAAAGAAATAAAGAAAAAGCTCTATGTAATGGAGTATTTTTGTTGTGAGATTCTAATTTTGGAGCAACACCCAAAACATTATTATTTTTATCCACCAAAACTATATGATCTATCGCCGCCATAAAGCAAAAAGAAAACTTATAAGTAGATATATTAACAAAGCTTGCCAGAGCAAGATAGATATTAGAACAGTGCTAAGAAAAAATGCAATTACCTCTCTTTTTAGTCCATAAAAATCCAATAAAAAAGCTCCGATTCTTCCAAATACGAAAAAAGCAACCAGCCCAATAATTGGAGAAAAGATTACAGGAAGAAGTATAGGGCGCCTAGTAACCTGCCTAATTGTCATAAATGGATTAAAGGTTAGCCCAAGAAGAGTTTTTGTCCAGATATACGCGCTAAAAATTAAAAAAGTACTCTTCTTCATAGCTTTCCGAATATTTTTAGAATGAGTTCGTCATATCTTTTTCCCAGAACTCCATGAAGTATTAAAGTCAGAATAATAGCAAGAGGGATTAAGATTCTCCACGGATGATTTCCAAACCAAAAACTAATTTCAGTAAAGAGTTTTGGCAAAAGCATTCCTTTTATTATTCTTTCTTGCTCTTTAGATCTTTCCCCTAAGGTTTTAAGAAACTCACGCTCGTTCATATGCAAGTTTAAAGCTTTGGCGGGCTCTAAAAAGAAGAGACTCAGTTGCTTTAAAAGATAAATTAAAAATTTTTGCTAGTTCTTTTACTGGAATTTCTTCTTCGTAATGGAGTATTAATATATTTCGATATTTTTGAGAGATACTGTGGAGAGTCGATTCAATTCTATCTCTGATCTTATTTTTTTCAAACTGAAACTCCGGCTGGTTAATTTCACTTGCAATAATTTGCAGAAATGGCATTTGAGACAGAAGTATGGATTTAATTTTGCTCTTGCGATAAAAGTCAACCATTTTATTATGAGCAATTCGATAGAGCCAGGACATTGTACTTTGTTCTTTTTTGAGCAATGAGAGAGAATCAATTGCTTCCAGAAAAACATCATTCGTTAACTCTTGAGCATCCTCAGCTCGGGGAAGTTTTTTGGAAAGATATGATAAAATCTTTGGCGAATAGAACATATAGAATTCAACTACGGCCTTACTATCGCCAGCTATGATCCGCTTTATAAAAGAGATTGACATAAGGATAATTATACCAAATTTTTCCATCGAATGATTATTCTAAAACTTACGACCTAATAGTACAGGTATTGTAGGATGCTATGGATTTTCGTGGCTATTCAAATGTTGATTTAAGACGCAAGGCATTAGAAAAAGAGTTACGAGTTAAACTTTCTCACATAGGAAACTATTCTTTTGATGCCAAATTAGCCTCGACAAAAAATTGCGAAAATATGATTGGTGCGGTTCAGATTCCTTTGGGCGTGGCAGGTCCTTTAAAATTGAAAAGCGGAGAATTACCTGTCCGCAATTATTATATTCCCCTTGCTACCACAGAAGGAGCATTGGTAGCGTCGGTTAACAGAGGCTGTAAAGCAATTTGTGAGTCCAACGGTGCAAACGTATATTCCTATAGAGTAGGAGCGACAAGGGGACCTGTTTTTTATACGGGAAATCTTAAAAATGAAAGAAAACTTTATAAATGGGTTAAAGTAAACGAAGATAAAATAAAAAAAATAGCAGAAAAAACATCAAAACATTTGAAATTTAAAAAACTAAAATTTGCAGGGCTTGGAAATTATGCTTTTATACGCTTCTCGTTTGATACCGGGGATGCAATGGGGATGAATATGGCTACAATTGCTGCTCAAGCGATAACAGAACTTATAGAGAAAGAAACAGGAATAAAATCTTTGTCCCTTGCAGGAAATTATGATGTTGATAAAAAGGCTTCGTGGATGAATTTCATTAATCATAGAGGCATTAAAGCTTGGGCAGAAGTTGTGCTTTCTGAGAAAATTTTAAAGGAGATTTTAAAAATAGATTCTGAGAAATTGTTTGATGTTTGGTTAGCGAAATGCATGATTGGTTCGGCAATGTCCGGCTCTTTAGGATTTAACGCTCATTTTGCAAATGTCATTGCCGCTTTTTATATCGCAACAGGGCAAGACCCGGCCCACGTTGTTGAAGGAAGCCTTGGCATCACGACAATGAAAGTAATGCCTGATAAGAGTTTGTACACGTCTGTTTATCTGCCTTCTTTAATGCTTGGCATAATAGGTGGCGGAACAGGACTTTCTACCCAGAAAGAAGCGATTAATCTATTAAAACTTGACAAAAAAAGATCAGTTTTAGAACTGGCAGAAGTTGTCGCTGGATCCGTTTTAGCAGGAGAAATCTCACTATTATCTTCTTTGGCAGAGAACTCTTTAGTAAAAGCTCACAAAAAATTTGGCAGAGGAGAGAATCTATGATAGGGATTGTTGGATACGGAACTTATATTCCAAAATATCGACTCAAACTTTCTGAAATCGCTCAAATGTGGGGAAAAGATGCGGGTGAGATAGAAGGAGGACTTCGTATTATAGAAAAAGCTGTGCCTGGGTTTGATGAAGATGCTGTAACAATGGGAATAGAAGCCGCCAAAAAAGCTATTCATATGGCAGGGATTAACTCATCTCTTCTTGAGTCGGTATATTTTGGTTCAGAAAGTCATCCCTATGCAGTTAAGCCATCCTCGACAACTCTGGGGGAATATTTAGGTGTTGGAAATAATTATTTTGCAGCTGATTTGGAGTTTGCTTGTAAAGCTGCAACTGCAGGCATGCAAGTTACAGCAGGATTATTGGAAAGCCGAAATATAGAATATGGATTAGTCGTAGGAAGCGATACTGCTCAAGGGAAGCCTCATGATGCATTGGAATATACGGCTGCGAGTGCCGCATGCGCATATATTTTGGGCAATAAGCAATCTGAAATTATTGCTAATATTCTTTCTATGTCATCATTTTCCTCAGATACTCCGGATTTTTGGAGAAGAGAGGGAGCAAAATATCCATCTCACTTTGGAAGATTTACTGGAGAACCGGCTTATTTTACTCACGTAATTGAAGAAGGTAAAAACTTACTTTCCAAAAGCAAACTTACTTCCTCGGATTTTTCTTATTGCGTATTTCATATGCCAAATGGAAAGTTTCCAAGAGTAGCAGCCAGAAAACTCGGGTTCACTCCTGAGCAGTTAGCTCCATCGCTAACGGTTGATAAGATTGGCAATCCATATTCCGCGTCTTCCTTGATGGGACTTGCCAGTGTTTTGGATATTGCAAAACCAAAACAAAAAATATTTTTTGTTTCTTATGGATCGGGTGCCGGTTCAGATGGGTTTATTTTTGAAGTCACAAAAGAAATTCTGAAAAAACAAAAAAGGACAGTTCCTGTTTTGAAGCAAATGGAAGACAAGATATATATTTCTTATGCGACTTATCTAAGGCAAACACACGCAATATGAAGATGCAAATTTTAGGAGCCTATTCAACAAAGTTTGGGGAATTATGGAACGTATCCCCTCGTACACTGGCAAAAGAAGCGATGGAGAATGCTTTGAAAGCATCGGGATTGAAAGCAACCCAGATAGATGCTTTGTTTGTTGGGAATATGTTGTCCGGAATATTGGGAAATCAGGCAAATTTGGGATCATTGCTTGTTGAAGAGCTAGGCGTTCAAATTCCTGCATTTAAAATTGAAGGCGCTTGTGCTTCAGGGGGGTTAGCTCTTCATAATGCCATTAATAGTCTTAAGGCAGGACAATATAAAACAGTTCTGGTTTTAGGCATTGAAAAAATGACGGATCATAGTCAAGATGAAATTACAACTGCTCTTATGGCTGCGGGGTCGGATGAGGAGCGTATGGCAGGAGCAACTTTTCCCGGGGTTTATGCTCTTATGGCGCAAGCTTACATGCAAAAATATAAAGCGACAGAGGAAGATCTGGCAGCTGTTTCAGTCAAAAATCATTATCATGGAACGCTTAATTCCAAAGCGCAATTTCAATTTCTGGTAACAGTTGGGGATGTTATGAGAAGTTCAAAAATTGCAGATCCCCTAAAGCTTTTGGATTGTTCTCCAATTTCCGATGGCGCAGCAGCAGTTGTTATTACCAGCGGAAATGTCGCTAAAAAAGTAAAGAAACCAATACATATTATTGCAAGTGAGGTTGGAACAGATACTCTTAGTTTGCACGATAGAAAATCGTTTACGAGTTTAGCGGCAGTTATTGATGCATCGACAAAGGCTTATAAAAAAGCGGGAATAAAACCATCTGATATTGATGTTGCAGAAATTCATGACTGTTTTTCTATTTCAGAAGCAATTGCAACAGAAGATTTGGGATTTTCAAAAAAGGGGGAGGGAGCAAGGGACATCGCGAAGGGAAAAAGAACTCTTTTTAAAGGAGATATTATTTGCAATCCATCAGGCGGACTTAAATCCTGCGGCCACCCGGTTGGGGCAACTGGCATTAAGCAAATAGTTGAAATCACAGAACAATTGCGAGGAACGGCTCAAAAAAGACAAGTTAAAAGAGCAAGAATAGGATTGACTCATAATGTTGGAGGGTCAGGAGCTATCGCGGTAATTCATATTTTGAGATCCTGAAATAAATTCAGGATGACACTTATATGGTAACATCGCCTGTAAAACTTTGGAGAAGACAGAAAAATACATCAGCCCTTATTGGGAAAAAAGGGAAAATTTTGCAGTGGACTCTTATTAGGGTTCCCGCAAAATCTTTTATGGATCAAGCACCGTATCCTGTTATAATTGTCAAAATGCAGAATGGAGAGCACACGATCGGACAACTTGTTGATTGGCAGGAAAAAGATTTGGTAATCGGGAAAGAAGTTGTATCGGTTTTGCGAAGATTGCGAACGGAAGAAAAGGAAGATGTTATTTATTACAACATCAAATTTAAACCTCTATGATCACAGTTTCCGTTCCTTCGAAAGTCCATCTGCTCGGAGAACACTCAGTCGTATATGGTAAGCCAGCACTTCTTGCTGCTATTAATAAGAGACTATCGGTAACAATTAACTATTCAAAGAATAAGCAAATTCTAGGAGTTCAATCATATGAAAAGGAAATAAAACAGCTCCTAAAAATATTAGAAAAAGAAATTAAAAAACTGACAAAGCTTAAAAAAATAGAACCCTATTCAATTAAAATAAACTCGCAAGTTCCCGTAGGGTCTGGACTTGGGTCTTCCTCTGCGCTTTCTGCTGGTTTTACTGCTGCTTTGTTAGCTTTTTTAAAAATACCTTGGGATAAAAAAACTATTTTTGATATTGCCTATGAGGGGGAAAAATTTTTTCATGGAAATCCATCTGGAGGAGATTTGGCGACAGCTATTGAAGGAGGATTTTTATGGTTTCGTAAGGACTTCGAATTTTTCAAAACATTTTCCTCTCTTCCTTTTAAGCTGCATAAAAATATTAATCAATTTATTTTGATAAATTCTGGAAAACCAGAGGAATCAACTAAGGAAATGATTGAAAAAGTAGCAAAGCTTAAGAAAAAGTTTCCAAAAAAGGCGCAAGAATTATTTAATTTTCAAGAAGAATTAACAAAACAGATGGTTATTGCATTGAAAGATGGGGATGAAGACGCTCTTATTGATTGTATTAAATTAGGAGAGCAAAATCTGGAGAAATTAGGTGTTGTAGGGAAAAAAGCACAGGTTTTAATTAGAGAAATAGAGGAATTAGGAGGAGCTGCGAAAATAACTGGAGGCGGAGGTATTAAATTAGGGTCGGGGATGCTTCTTGCATATCATAAAGATATTAAAAAGTTATTAAATTATGCAAAACAAAATAGTTTGGAGTTACTGACGATACGAACCGGAGAGGAAGGATTAAGGGAGGAAAATGAATAAAATTACTGTTTCTGCACCCGGAAAATTGTTGCTTTTGGGAGAACATGCGGTTGTTTATAATCATCCGTGTTTGGTAACTGCAGTTGATCAAAGAATGCGGGCAACTGTGGAACTTATAAACGAACCGTTTTTTGAACTCCAAGCGCCAGATGTGCAAATAGCTGATTATAAAAAACCAATGAGCGAAGTTGGAAAGGGAGATATTCCTAAGGGGGCTAAATTTGTGGAAGTGGCGGTAGCAAATTTATTAGGTAGATCCCGAAACAAGTCGAAGATACCCCGAGGGGCATTCGGGATGACAGGAAAAAAAGGAATAAAAGTAACAACAAAATCAGAATTTTCTTCTCAATTTGGTTTTGGATCTTCATCCGCATCAACTGTTTGCACAGTAAAAGCAGTTTCGGAATTGTTAGATCTTAATTTATCTCAAAAAGAAATTTTTGATTTGGCATACAAAACTGTTTTGGATATTCAGGGTAAAGGATCAGGCTTTGATGTTGCGGCGGGAATTTTTGGCGGAACACTTTATTTCGTAACAGGAGGAAAAGTAATTCAATCTTTAAACATTAAATCATTGTCCCTTGTTGTTGGTTATAGCGGTATAAAAGCGGATACGGTAACTCTTATAAATAAAGTAAAAGAATCTTTTGCCAATAGACAGAATAGACTTTCGGAAATTTATAATGGTATTGAAATTTTGGTTAATGAGGCAAAGGGCGCGCTTTTGAAAAAAGATTGGAAGAAATTTGGAGAAATAATGAATAAAAATCAGGAATATCTTAAGGAATTAGGGGTTAGTATAGGAAAATTAGACCTAATGATTAAAGGAGCGCTTAATGTTGGTGCTTATGGGGCAAAACTAACTGGAGCTGGCAGAGGGGATTGCATGATTGCTCTTTACTCCGCTGCGAGTAAACTTAATATTAAAAAAGCTGTTGAAAAAGCCGGAGGAAAAATTATTGATATTAAAACTAACGCAGAAGGTGTTAGAATTGAATAATGAAGAAAACTGCAGTGGCTCCATCCAACATAGCGTTTATAAAATATTGGGGAAGAAAAGACGAAAGGCTCAGGCTTCCTGAAAATGGTAGTATCTCAATGAATCTTAGCAACCTTTTGACAATAACTACTGTTGAGTTCAATAAAAATTTTAAAGAAGACGAGATAATTATTAATAATCAAAAAGAAGAAAATTCGGGAAGCAGAGCAATTAAACATTTGGATAGAATTAGAAAATTAGCAAAAATAAATTATAAAGCAAAAGTTGTTACAAAAAATAATTTTCCAATAGGTACCGGTCTTTCTTCATCTGCCTCCGGATTTGCCGCATTAACTGTTGCCACTGCTTCAGCTGCGGATCTAAATTTATCAGAAAAAGAATTATCAATTCTCGGAAGGCAGGGTTCAGGCTCTGCCTGCCGTTCTATTCCGGATGGATTTGTTGAATGGCTGGATGGGAACACCAGCGGGACATCATATGGCGTTTCATTGCATAATGAAAATTATTGGGACATTGTTGATGTGGTGGCGGTTGTTAGTAAAAATAAGAAAGAAGTTTCGACAACCGAAGGACAAAAATTAGCAAGCTCCAGTCCATTTTTCCCAGTCCGTTTGGCAAGAATAAAAGGGAAAATAAATTTAATAAAAAAATATATGGATCATAAAAATTTCCCTAAATTCGGAGAATTAGTAGAAGGAGAGGCGTTGGAACTTCATGCAATTATGATGACATCTACTCCTTCACTTATTTATTGGCTGCCAGGAACCTTGAAAGTCATGCATGCTGTTAAAAGATGGAGGGCTGATGGTTTGCCGGTTTATTTTACTGTTAATACAGGACAAGACATTCATCTTATTTGTCAAAAAAAAGACGTAGAAAAAGTTGTCAAAAAAACAAAAGAAATTTCAGATGTTCAAAAGACAATTGTTAATTATCCAAGTAAAGGCGCACGTTTAATAGAGGAGCATTTATTTTAAATTATTTTCCAAATCTCCTTTGTCTTTTGGAGTATTCCTCAATAGCTAATTCGATGTCTTCGTCTTTAATATCCGGAAAATGTTTTTGTAGAAAAATATATTCGCTATATGCTGCCTGCCAAATCATAAGTCCGGAGGTTCTTTGTTCGCCCGAAGTTCTTATAATTAAATCAGGGTTGGGATAAGGTTGGTCGGCAGTGTCTAGGAAATTGTTAAATTGCTCAATTGTTAAATTGTTAATATCTTGTTGGGATAATTTTTGGATTCCGCGAATTACTTCATCCTGCCCGCCATAATCTAGGGCAATATTCAGAATATAATTTTTGAAATTTTTTGTTTTCTCTTCCGAATCTTGAATTTTCCACAATAGTTTTTTTGAAATCCGATCTTTTCTCCCCAGATGAATTATCCGTATCTTTTCCCTCATTGCTTCTTTGAGATTTTTTTCAATAAATATTTCATACATTTTCATAAGATATGAAACTTCTTCTTTCGTCCTGTTCCAGTTCTCAGTAGAGAACGCCCACATAGTTAGTGTATGAACGCCAAGGGAGCGGATTTTTCTTCCGATTTTTACTGCCACATCAAATCCTTTCTTGTGACCCTGAAGAGTCGGAAGATTGTGTTCTTTTGCCCATCTTCTGTTCCCATCAGGAATAATAGCAATGTGGTTTGGTATGTTTAGTGAATTCATTTTGTAATTATACCAATGTTTGTGTTATAATGCCAAAATGGCAATAAAGAGGAATCGAAAGGCGTCTGTAAAAAGAGTAAAAACAATAATACCACAAAAAGAGAATTTGGAAACGCTCACCATGATTGAATCTCTGGGGCCCAAAAAAATATCAAAGTCTAAATTTTTTATTCCTCTTGTAGTAATTCTTATAGGGGCAATTCTATTTTATTTCAAAGGTCTGTTTGTAGTTGCGCTGGTAAACGGCGAACCTATTTTCAGGCTATCCTTGATCGCAGAGCTGGAAAAACAAGGAGGAAAGCAAACTTTATCATCACTTGTTAATCAAACACTTATTTTACAAGAGGCAAAGAAAAAGAACATAGAAGTTTCTCAAGAAGAAATTGATAAATCTGCGAAGCAGATAGAAGATAGTTTGAAAACTCAAGGGCAAAATTTGGATACGGCATTAGCAATGCAGGGAATGACAAGACAAGATTTTATGATGCAGCTAAAACTTAGAGGCTTGGTCGAAAAACTTCTTGCGGATCAAATAAAAGTTACAGATAAAGAAGTCGCCGATTATATTGATCAGAATAAAGAAACATTGCCAACGGATTTAAAAGAAGAAGAAATTAAGCAAAGCGTAAGAGAGCAATTAAAACAGCAAAAATTAGCAGGAAAATCTCAGGAATGGCTAGACAGTCTTAATAAAAACGCAAAAATAAATTACTTCGTAAACTACTAAATAGATATCTTGTACTTTTGTGCCGACAAAAGTACCAAAAGCTCCTTGCGGATGAAGTCGGGCTATTTCTGTTCGCTCGCTCATCGGGTGATTTGCACCCCCTCCTCAACCCCGCTGAGCGGGATGAGGAATCCCCCTGATTCGTTTGCTCACAGAAATTTAACGCCCTTTGTTCAAATCGCAAGAGGGTTTGCGGATTCTAATTTTGAAGATTGACTATTTACGAATTACTTTAAGACTTGATAATGCAATTGGACTTCGTTGTCTGATAGCTTTTTAATATCCAATAATTTTAATTTTGTTTCAAAATCCGCCTTCCCAAAAAGCCTAATGCCTTTGCCGAAAACAATCGGTTCAATATCTAAATAAATTTCATCGACGAGATTGCCTGCAATAAAGGAAGTATTAAGTGTTCCTCCGCCGGCAACTATGATGTTTTCAAAACCTTTTAATAATCTTAATGCTTCTTTAGTCGTTTTTGCAATTATATGGTTTGAATTTAAAGTTTTAAAATTTTTGTGGGAGACAATTATAATTTTGATCTTTTTAAACTCAACAAATTCGGGTTGTTTAGTCAGAATGCCATATGTGCGATGACCAATTATTAAATTGCCAGCTTTTCTGACTATAGAACTGTAACTATCCCATTCAACTTTTGAAATCCAACTCGTATCATCATTTTCTTTGGCAATATATCCGTTTCCCGTAATTGCCATGTAGAGAATTACTCTCATGAAGTAATTATATCACTCAAACATAACAAAATTAAAATTTATAGTTACGTTTAACAATGATATAGCGCCAAGAGTAGAGAGCAAATAGAAGATAAAGCACACGATTAGGAAAAGAAATGCTGTATAATATGAAGACTTCGGGATGTCGTATAACGGTAGTACGCCGCGCTGGGGGTGCGGTAGCCAGGGTTCAATTCCCTGCATCCCGACTAACAATTTTGATACCTTGTTTTTTTTGGAAAAATCGTTTAAATTAGGTGCATATGGGCAGGACCTCATCTCAGAAATCAGTACCTAATGGTCACGCTCTTCGGCAAAGCTCAGGGCAAGCAGAATCCTCTCAAAAACTTGCGGCAGTAAAAATGGCAATGGAGCAGATAGAGAAGCAATATGGAAGAGGATCCATAATGCGCTTTGGCGAAGTGGGTCAGAAGTTTGATATCTCGGTTATCTCAACAGGCTGTCTTCCCTTGGATTTGGCGCTTGGAGTAGGCGGAGTGCCAAGAGGAAGAATCATAGAAATCTATGGGCCAGAAGCATCTGGAAAAACCACAATTTGTTTGTCAATTATAGCGCAAGCGCAAAAGCATGGAGGAGTTGCGGCATTTATTGACGCAGAGCATGCTCTTGATCCTTTATGGGCACAAAAACTTGGGGTTAAGCTTGACGATTTATTGATTTCTCAGCCGGATACAGGAGAGCAGGCTCTGGAGATTGCCGAAAGTTTAATCCGCTCGGGCGGAGTTGATGTGTTGGTTATTGATTCAGTAGCGGCATTGGTTCCTAGGGCGGAAATTGAAGGAGAAATGGGAGATTCAATGATGGGACTTCAAGCCCGCCTTATGTCTCAGGCGCTTCGAAAATTAACAGGTGTTATTTCCAAATCAAAAACTGTTGCGATATTTACAAACCAATTGCGCCAAAAAATTGGAGTTATGTTTGGAAATCCTGAGACCACAACAGGAGGCTTGGCTCTCAAATTTTATGCCACTATGAGAATGGATGTTCGCAAAATAGAAACGCTTAAAGATGGAGACAGAGCTATTGGTTCACGCCACAGAGTAAAAATTGTAAAAAATAAAGTGTCGGCTCCATTTAGAATTGCAGAGTTTGACGTGATGGCGGATGGAGTATCCCGGGAAGGCGGAATTGTAGATGTTGGAGTAGAAATGAGAGTTATTGAAAAATCAGGAGCATTCTATAGATTTGGTGATTTGATGCTAGGACAAGGAAAAGAAGCAACAAAAATATTTCTTAAAGAAAAACCCGAGACTGCCAAAAAAATAGTTGATAAGATTTTGAAAAAAAATAAATCCGGCGGCACTCCTGTTGAGGTCGGAATTGAGGAAAAATAAAAAATTCTGTGGTATACTTCTTTTAATGAGTGAGCCAGGCGGAGGCGAAATTCAGACGCCACCTTTTAAAAGCGAAGTGCAACCATCGCCAGAAGTTGTAAATCTAAAACCGCATTGTTTATTTATCTCAGGAGGAAAGGGTACAAATGCCGGTATCCGCGGGATAAAAGAGGGGCTTGAGAAACAGTATGGCGTTGGAAGGGTTGAGGCATTTAATTCTGTTTATAACTTTGAAGATCCGCAAAATCCTAACCGTTTCAATGAAATGGCAGACTTTATTCAAGAGCATGCAAAAGAAGGCTTGGATATTGTAGCGCATTCTCTTGGCGCAGCTGAATTAAAAAAAGCAATAGATAAGGTTAAAGCAAGAGATAGAGAATTTTTTGAAAATGAAGAAAATACCAAAAATCTTCATATTATTTTGATTGCTCCCAGCGGTTTCTTGAAAGGCATTGCGGGACCAATTAGATTTTTGACAAGAACAGTACGTTTTGCTAGAGAGCAATCTCCTAAGTCAAATACTTTACTTAGAGGAATTGATGCGCTTACTGCTTTTCCTCCCGAAGGAATTGCTCCGGAAGATCTAATAGTTGCATTAAGAGAAGCGATGCCAGAATTATCGCAATACCAGAAAGATCAAAAAAGTTTTTCATTAGATGCAGTTGCTTCAAAAGACAATTTTGTATCTCATTTGTCTGATGCTCAAAAAGAAGAAATTGCAGATTATAGTGCATTGATTCGTTCGGCAATAGAAAATAGGAATTATGATGTCTTGAGGGATTTGGTAAAAGAGTATGGAGAAAAGTTTCGAAAACCATTAGCTGAAATATACGCAGGCAGTTTTGAATTGGAAGAAGAGCCGATTCTAGAAGCAACGCGAATCTCAATACTAAGCGCCATGGGGGGCTACATTGGGCTAATGAATACCCTTATTAAGGGATTTGGAAGTAAGACAATGGAAGAATTTGCAGATCTTGAGCGAAAAGGCGTGAAATTAGATTTAGTTATTTCGGAATATGATGTTTTAATGAGGCTTAAAGAGGCGATCGCATTCTTTAACGGATCATCAACTGATGCTTCACAGGGCGTACATCTGGTGCAGGGAGTGGCTCATGCATTCCCGGCATTACAAGCAATAGGATTTGGAGAAATGATAAAAAATCTTGGGGAAAATGAAGTTTCTTAATGTTATAATTCCATTATGGAAGATAAGTTTTATAACCTAGCGCTTCGGTTTTTGTCGTATCGGCCGCGGTCGGAGAAGGAAGTGAGAGACCGTTTGAAATTCAAAATTCAAAACTCAAAAGTAAAAAATACAACTCAAAACTCAAAAGTTATTGACGAAATTATCCAAAAACTCAAGGAGAAGAAATTTATCAATGATGAGAAGTTTGCAAAGTGGTTTGTGGAAAGCAGGATAAGGTTTAAGCCGCGAAGTTTGCGTTTGATAAAAATGGAATTAAAACAAAAAGGAATCGATCTTGAAACAATTAACAATTTACAATTAACAATTAACAGCGATTTGGATCAGGCAAAGAAACTTGCTCAAGAGAGGATTGAACGATTTAAGGATTTATCAAAAGAAGAGATTTATCAAAAGCTAGGTCGGTTTTTGGCTTCGAAAGGATTTAATTGGGACACGATCAAAAAAACCATTGACGAAACATTAAAAAAGGGAGTATAATTACCATAAGTAGACAAGAGGTTAATCTATGAAAAGAAGTGTTTTTATTTCCTCTTTCAAGATCTAAGTATCGCTTTTGAAGCGGTATTCCTCTTTTTGCCTACGAATAATTTATTATGAATCAGAATCAGGATTTGATTGCGCTTGAGAAGAAACTCTTTGAAAAAGAAGAGAAATTAGATCGCGAAAAAGAACAGATCGAAAAAGAAAAACAAGAGCTTTCCAAGAAAAAAGAAGAATACTCCACAAAACTCCAAAAAGTTTCCGGCTTAACAGCTGAAGAGGCAAAAGCAGAGCTACTCCGCGAAACAGAGCAAAAAGAAGCTCAAATTATTGCAAGACTCATTAAAGAAAAAGAAGAAGATGCCAAAAGAACTGCTGCCAAAAAATCCCAGGAAATTTTATTGGATAGCATGCGGCATGGAGCATTGGATTATATTGCAGAATATACTGTCTCAACAATTAAAATAGAGGATGAAGAAATAAAGGGAAGAATTATCGGAAAAGAAGGGCGCAATATTCGGGCTTTTGAGCAGGCAACGGGTGTGGATGTTGACTTGGACGAAGAAGGCATAATCAGACTTTCATGTTTTGATTCTGTGAGACGTGAAACTGCCAGGCGAAGCCTGGAAAAACTCCTCAAAGATACGCGAATTCAGCCTTTTAGAATTGAAGAAGTTGTTAATCAGACAAAGCAGGAAGTGGAAAAAGTGATGCTGGAAGAGGGAGAGAAAATAGCTCATGAAATAGGAGTGTTCAATTTGCCGGTCGAGCTTATGTCTATTTTGGGAAGATTTAAATTCAGAACTTCATATGGACAAAACCTTATTGTTCATACTCTTGAAGAGACTAAAATCGGAATGCATATCGCAAGTGAAATCGGTGCTGACGTTAATATCGTGAGACTTGGATGTCTTTTCCATGATATTGGAAAAGTAGTTGAGGGCGAAGGAAGTCACGTTAAATTGGGAGTAGAGCTATTGAAGAGATTCAACATCCCTGAAAAAATAGTTAATTGTGTAGCTGAGCATCATGAAGACAAGCCATTCTCATCTATGGAATCCGTCATAGTGTCTATTGCTGATGCAATTTCAGGAGCCCGTCCCGGCGCTAGATACGAAGACATAGAGGGATATGCGAAAAGACTTAGGGATATGGAGGAAATCGCCAAGAAATACGAAGGTGTTGATGATGCGTATGCATTTGAAGCAGGTAGGGAGCTAAGAGTTGTTATAAATCCTGGACGTTTGGATGATGCAGAGACTTTAATAACTGCAAATAAAATAAGAGAAGAGGTTAGCAATGCATTAGCAGTTCCGGGAGAAGTTAAAGTTACTGCAATCCGCGAATTCCGCGCTGTTTCGGGAGAATAATATTGACCTATTGACTTTCTGTTGTTTTCATTATATTTTTAAGCTAATCGAAGATATGAAATGAGTTTAGTCCGCCGATTCTTGCTTTTCGCGAATTTAGGCGGATCAATCCCGCTTAGCGGGATAGAAAAGGGGGTGAACAAATTTGACAAAAAGAGAATTAATTGAAGTTGTTGCTAAAAAAGCAAACTTAACAAATAAAGCATCAAGAGATTCTGTGCAAGCTGTTATAAATTCCATCAGGGATGCTCTAAAACGAGGAGAAAAAGTAGTTATTACAGGATTTGGAACTTTTTCTGTTCGTAATAGAGTTGAGCGAGTTGGCCGTAACCCGAAAACTGGAGAAAAAATAACTATAGCAGCCAGAAAGGCTCCGGGTTTTACTCCAGGGAAGACGCTTAAAAAGGTAGTTAGATAACTTGTTTTTAAGTTGTAAATATAGTAAACTACACCTGCTCTAGGAAGAAGATCCGTTACCCGCGCAAATTTTGCTAGGCAAAACTTGTTCGGGAGGAAAGTCCAGACAGGTGTAAAGACGGGGATGGGGCGTAAGCTCCGACGCGCAAGCGCTAGTGTTTATACTCTTTGCCCGCATGTAGAGTATAAAACAAGTTTTTAATTAACAAAACTTGAGAGTAACAGAGACGAGCGGGGGTGAAACGCGACAATCCTACCTGCTGCAACTTTCGAACGATACGTTATTACTTTCTTTACAGGAGTATCAAAGAAAGGCATCACCTAAAAAGTGGCGTGTGTGACTAAGTATCACAAACGAGATAGATTACGGCTTAGCCTCGCTGAAGCCTCAGCGAAAGCGGGAGAAACTCGCCTTCGTATAACTTCGGCGAAGTGAAACAGAATCTGGCTTACTTTCTTCCTAGAGCACTTTTATACGCTATTGCACAGCATTTTGTATTCGCAGTTAAGGCAAAGAACGTTTTTGCTGCATTGAAAATCACTTTTTTCAATTTCTTTGATTTTTTCAATTAGGTCGTCTTCCAATTTATCCAAATCTTCCTGTTTGAAATTCATACTCTTTTTTGTATTCGCTTCCAAGAAATGAAGTGTTAAGGTGATATCTTCGGGACGGCGATTAAGAATATTATCTTTTACTTTGGTTGCCGCTAAGGCATACATAGCAAGTTGCAATCTGTGTGCTTCTTTTGCCTTCGGATTATCTACTCCTGTTTTGTAATCGATTATCTCAATACCTTTACTTTTTTGGTCTATTCTGTCAATTTTGCCAAAAACTTTAACGCCATTTTTCAAAACAAATGAAAAAGGCATTTCCAGCCCCAAGGGTTTTGTTGGATTTTTGAATTCTGTTTTATAAAATTCTTCCAGGATTTTAACTCCTTGCAGAAAGCGTTCCTCTTCATGCTTCTTGTTGGTATATCCATCGGTTATCCACTCTTCTTTAAGTATCTCCTGCAGTTTTTTGAGCGATGGAGTATTTCCTTCTTTAAGATATTTATAAAAATTATACAGAGTATTATGTATGGAAATACCAAAACTTTGCACACTTGCTATTGGAGTCGGGAGATTAAAAATCACCTTTGCTTTATAATGCAGAGGACAGATATCGAACATCTGGAGATTTGAGAAAGTAATATAGTTTAATTTTAAAGAAAGTCTTTTTTCTTGTTTTTCAGCTTTTTCCTGATAAACAGAAAGAATCCGCGGAAGAGACAATTGTTCAATATGGCTTTTTGCATCTTCTTGTTTTTGTAGTTTGGGGAGAGCTTCGTAAACAAAAGGAGAGATTTTTCGAGGCCGTTTTGCGCTTGCGTAGTAATCTGCCGCAGTAAAATACAGTCTTTCTTTTGCCCGCGTCATGCCGACATAAAAAAGCCTGCGTTCTTCTTCCAGATGAAAATCGCTATTTGGATCTATTTTTTCTTTGATAATTCCAAGGGGCAAGGGAATTTTTTCACTTCTTTCCCGGGAGGGAAATCGATCAGCTACGAGATTTACCAAAAATACAACTTTAAACTCAAGCCCTTTTGAAGAATGTACAGTTAAAATATTAACAGCATTTCTGTCTTTTACATCGATGTCTGTGGCTTTTGGGCTGTCTCCCATTTGCAGCATAAGATTCAGCCATTCATAAAGCGTAAAGATATTCGTATCGGGACGTTCGGTTTCAAAACCTTTCACTCTGTCAAAAAACTTTGCAATATTCTGAACCCTGCGCTCCTCCTCAATAGAATTAGTGGTATTTAGAGTTTCGAAAAGTTTCGAGTCCACCAAGAAATAATAAAGAATTTGTCCGGCAGACTTTTTTTTGCTTTTTTCCAGATGACGCTTGACCATCTCCCTGAAATTTATTAGTTTTTCTTGCGTGGCGGGTTTTAAAAATGATTGATTAATATCGAATAATGCTTCAAAAAGACTATAGTTTTTTCTTTTGGCAAAATTTAGGAGATAATTAAGTTCAATGTAGGGAAGATTGAAAATATCCATTGAGAGTATCCTGAAAAGAGAAACAGAATCCGAAAGATTGGTCAGGAAAGCAAGATAGGCAATCAAATCTTTTATTTCTTCCTGTTGGAAAAGATACCCCGGACCTAAAAATTGGAAAGGGATTCTGTACCTTTGCAATGCAGTTGCAATAAGTCCGGCATGATTATTCGCTCTAACCAAAATTGCAAGATCTTTATATTGGTACTTTTTCTTTGTTAGTTCTTTTACAGTGCGGGCTATTTTATCTGCTTCATCTTCACTCCTTACCTCATGAATTACTTCAATACCTTTTTCAGGAGCAATAGAATGACTTTTTAGTTTTTTATCAATGCCTTCGACTATTTCCAGCCGATTGGGATTATTATGTTGGATCAGTCGATAAGCGGCATCTAAAATTGGTTGGGTGGATCTGTAATTATTATTTAGTGTGACAACTTTTGCCTTTGGGAAACTTTTTTTAAACTGTAAAACATTCGAAACAGCCGCTCCCCTGAATCTATAGATTGATTGGTCGTCATCCGCAACTACGGTAATATTTTTATCCTGGCCTGCAAGCAGTATTGCCAGCTCGTTTTGAGCGTAATTGGTGTCCTGAAATTCATCAACCAAAATAAATTTAAATTGCTTTTGATATTTCTTTAGAATATTTTTTCTTGTCCGAAATAGTAATAAAACGTTGGAGATAAGGTCGGAGAAATCCATCATTCCTTCTTTGACTTTTAATTCCTCATACCGCTTGTAAGAATGTGCGAGTTCCAGATATTGTTGTGTTTCTTCGGTTGGTTTTTGTTTTTTTGCCCACTCAAGATATTCTTTGGGCGATACATCTTCATCCTTAAGTCTTGAGAAATGAGTCAGCAATGCATCCAGAAATTTAGTAGGATTTCCCAAAGGTTTAAAAAGATCAAGTCCGATATTGAAAATATTTTGACGTAAGAGCAGTATTGATTCAGTTTCGGAAGTTAATTTATATCCCGGGTTAAGACCGATTGCGTGTGCGTCGTTATGTAAAATCTGGTCGCAGAACGCATGAAAAGTTGATATCCACATTTGGGTATACCCGTATGGCATTGCCACATCAACTCGTTCTTCCATTTCCCGTGCTGCCTTTTCTGTAAAAGTTAGAGCTAGAATCTGGGAGGGAAGAATGTTTTTCTTAAGTATCAAATACTTTATTCTCTCTGTTATTACTGTTGTTTTTCCGGTTCCAGCACCTGCAATAATTAGAAGCGGGCCTCCCAAATGCCTAACAGCTTCTATTTGCTGGGGATTTAAAATCTTCTTGTCCGTCATGCGGCTATTTTAACACAAAAGCCCCATTTTTTTACTGCGCAGTTATGGTTCCGGTCTCGCTTGCGCTGTAATGATTATGGTAGTTGTATTTTCCAGCTTTTTCAACTATAACTTGGACTGATGAACTATCTGCAAATTCTCCGAGATTTAGAAACGGATACAATCTATGGGTCGGATGATCATCAGAGTTTACAGTCGCAGCTTTGCCGCTTTTATTTACCCAGATTATTCTAGTCCCAGCTTTAACGGTAATATCTTTAGGTGTAAATCCTGAATCTGATAAAGTTACTGTTACATTTTCTTTTAGTATTTGTACTTGCGTTGGTGTACTTTTTTCTATTGATGTTGTCAAGCTCGTTTTTTTATTTCCCAATAAAATAAACGCTCCGAAAATAACAATTAACGCTACTATTGCCAATAAAATTTTGCTATTCATTTTCTCACCTCCTTTGTTATAATTCAGTATAGCATATTCGGTTATGAATGAAGCTAAATATTTTTATTTAAATTTCATCAAAAAGGAAGGAATTGCCAGGGACGTCTTTACCTTTTATTTTGACCGCGTCAAACGCCGCTCCGTAGGAAAATTAAACTTTTTGGCAGGTCAGTACGTTCACATATATTTACCAGTTATTAACGAAAAAAGCCGTGGGAATTCAAGAATGTTTACTATTGCATCTTCTCCTTTAGAAAAAGATTATATTTCTATTGTAACAAAAAAGGGCAATTCTATTTTTAAAAAAGCTCTTTTTAACCTTAAACCGAAAACTTCTGTTAAATTTTATGGACCCTCAGGAAGTTTGGTTATTGATGAAGCAAAAAAATCTTCTTATGTTTTTTTGGCGCCTGGAATTGGGATAACTCCTTTCAGAAGTATTATAAAATATGTAAGTCAAAAAGATCTTAATATTCCAATAGTCCTTTTTGCATCATTTTCAAAAAAGGAAGAAGTCTTATTTTCTACAGAGCTAACAAGTATCTCAAAAACTTATCCAAATATTAAAATCGTTTACGCTTTAAATCGGATAAATGAAGAACTCATTAAAAAATATGTAAGAAATATCAACAAACATTTATATTATATAGTTGGTCCTGCACTAGCCATCGCAGATTTGGAAGAAGTTGTTTCCGGAATGGGAGTTGAGAGTTGGAAAATTTTCCTAGAGGACTTTGAAGGTTACTAGGGGAGACTTTTTGTTGAATTAATTTTCTGGCCGATTTGCGTAAACCCCATGTTCACATTGGCAAATTGGGAGGAAGCGTTATTAATGTGTTTTCCCAGTACCACCATATTTTCTTCAACCTTGATATAGTCAACTTGCAAAGCCCTTAGCATTTTAAATAAATCACGAGATCTGCTTTCTATTTTCTTTCCTTCAAAAGATAAAAGAATTGTTTGAAGATGTGCGTAGAGAGTAGTTGGCGATACAACATAGACTCGCGATTGTTTTGCAAAATCCATAATGTCCAGCATATTTACCAGTTCGTAATACACGGATTCACTCGGAACATACATCAGGGCAAAATCCATTGTGCCTTCCTCAGGCAAAATATATTTTTTGGCAATGTCGGTTATATGTTTTTTAATATCTTTTGCAAATTCTTTCTGAAATAAATTCCTATCAATATTATTTTCCGCTTTAACCATTTTCTGAAAATTTTCCATTGGAAATTTGGAGTCAATGCATAAAATTCCTGCATCTGTCTGAATTGCGGCATCAACTCTTTCTCCTGACTTAAATTGGTACTGAATATGGAAACTATTTTTGGGAAACATTTGAGAAATTAAGTCTTTTAAAACCTGTTCTCCAATATTTCCGCGAAGTTTTGGGCTTTTCAGAAAATCCTGAAGTTCTTTCATCGACCTTCCAATTTCACTCATTTGGCCTACTTCTTTTCCAACATCCCGAATAACTGTTGCCGCTCTATCGAGCCTTTCGTTTAATTGCTTGGAGTTTTCCTGCAAAGTTTTAACCATATGGGTTGACGAGGAATTGATAGTTGATTGCATTGTTTTAAGCCATTCCAAAAGAGCATCATCCGGCTTATTTTTTTGTAGATCCGAAAGCTTTTTATTTATTATAAAGAAAAGAATAAGGAATCCAAGAAGAACAGTAGCTATGATAGGCAGTTGATTTTCCATGGCAATATTATATCAGAAGATCGTCAGACGTACTTTTCTAAAAAGCTTAAAACTGTCTTTTTGAATTCTTCAGGATTATCCTTAAAGATTCGGTGGGAAGTGTCTGCCTTCCAATATTCTGTTGGTTTGTTTGCAGCATCATATAAAGTTTTAGCATCTGTAGAGTTAACTTTTAAATCTTTTTTAGCACTGGTTATAAGTATTGGGACATGAATTTTTTTAATCATATTTAGGGGAGAATATTGTTCATAATCAAAGCCTAGCTCCAAGATAGCTGCTAATTTAAGAAATGGTAAAAATAGAAATGAGGGAAGACCTCTTTTTCTTATTCTAAAATTGAAAAGACTGTCAAAGTTAGCATACGGAGTTGATGCAATTATAAAATCTCCTTTTCCAGTTACCCCTTTTGTGATAATTGATATAACCCCGCCCATCGAAATCCCGAGGAAGCCAATTTTTTTATTTTTATTTTCAGTAAGTGCCTTCATGTAATCGTATGCTGCTTCAACCTCTTTCCATTCATTAATACCAAACGTGATTTTATCTCCTTCGCTCTCGCCAAAGGAACGTAAATCAAGCAGGAGTGTCGAATATCCCGCTTTTCTTAAATATTCTGCATGACCGAACATTCGAATTTTGTCTTCGTTAGTTTCTTTATATCCGTCGACTAATATTAATACTGCTTTGGGATTTTTTACCGGCATGAACCATGAAGAGATCTTTAATCCGTCTGAAGTTTTGAGATATTTTTTAATTAGTTTTAGATCTTTACTTAATTTAGGATTTTTTAAATCTATATGAAGTTTCAGTTTGGAATGGAATTCATACCAGGTATATAGAAGAATGCAAAGAATTATAAAAACAATAATTGCAATAAGCATATTTATATTTTACTGAAAATATAACTCTGGATTTGCAGTAATAGTATTTAAGTTTTGAGGTTTATAATTAAACGCAGCGTAAGCTCCTATCATTACAGCATTGTCTGTGCACAAATGTGCTGGCGGCACATGGAGTTGAAAGTTGAGAGTTGAAAGTTGAGAATGCATTTCCTCTTTTAACTTTTGATTGGCTGCAACGCCCCCGCCTAGAAGTATTGACTTGGCATTATATTTTTTTGCTGCCTTTACTGTTTTTCTGACAAGAACTTGCACAATTGAATTTTGGACAGAAGAAGCAATGTCTGCAATTTGCTGTTTATCGATGTCATTCTGAGCCTTCGGCAAAGAATCTACGCTTCTTTTTAATGCATGGGATCCTTCACTTCGTTCAGGATGACGAATGCTCGTCACTTCCCTAAAGACCGCCGCTTTAAGTCCTGAGAAAGAAAAATTAAAATCATGGGACCCTATCATAGGTCTTGGGAACGTAAAGCGACCAGCAATACCATGTTCTGAAGCCTGTTCAATAGCAGGACCTCCAGGATAAGGCAATCCCAAAAGTCTTCCTATTTTATCAAAGGCTTCGCCTGCGGCATCATCCAACGTTCCCCCAATCCATTTTACTCTTTTATGGTTTTTAAGAAAAACCAAATCCGTATGCCCTCCCGACACAAGTAACGCAATTGCCGGAAATTCAATTTTTGATTTTTCGTTAACAAAGTTAGCATATATGTGTCCCAGTAAGTGATTGATGGGCATTATGGGCTTATTCCAAAGATAAGCTAAGGTTTTGGCTGTTTCAACTCCAATTAAAAGCGATCCAATAAGTCCAGGGCCATAGGTAACTGCAATTGCATCCAAATCTTCTATTCTCAATTTAGAATCCTCAATTGTTTTCTCTATTACGGGAATTATAAATTTTAATTGTTCGCGGGCAGCAATATCAGGAATAATTCCACCGGTTTGCGAATGATAGATCAAGGATGATGCAACAACATTAGATAAAATTTTTACATAATCTTCTTGAGGGTTTTTGGAAACAATTGCAGCTGCAGTTTCATCGCAACTTGTTTCAATTGCTAAGATTTTCATATTTCACTTTGTCGCCTTTTTTAAAACTGTACTTTTCAGAAAGTCCACTCGTAATTTCCAAAACTTTATCAGAGGGCTTTTCAGAAGTATAAATTACTGGGCTTTCGGAGTTTTTAGGCGGCTGAACATTACTTTGTATTGTAACAATTTCATCTTTATTGATATAAATAATGTCAATTGGGAAGGTCATGTTCTTCATCCAAAAAGAATAATAATCAGGTTTTTCAAACAGAAAAATCATACCCTGGTCTTGCGGCAATGATTTAGTTTCAGACAAACCGACTTCTCTTTCTTTTTGTGAACTGGCAATTATAAGTTTAAAAGTATGATTATTTATGGTTGCTGTTGAGTTTTTATTAAAAAGAGAAAAGGTTTTTGTTTTCAAATACTTTTGCATAAATAATACTCCTATAGCAACAACAAGAAGTAATACGAATGCCAAAAGTACTTTTTTCATATTTTATTAATTAATTTGCTTGTTGAGTAATTATCATGTCTTTGAATAACAAACATAATTTTTCCTCCTACTAATTTTGCCTGTCTTTTCTTGTGATTTATATATGGATCGGCATAAGTTGTTGCAATTATAGCAGGCGCTATTTGGACTATGATTTTATCATACTGATTGTCATTTGTCATATTTTTAAGCATGATTACATAATCAACGCTTCGAAGTGTTGATAAAATTTTAGCTCTATCTTTTTGGGAATTAATTGGTCTTTTTGGCCCTTTAGTTTTTCTTGCTTTTCTATCGTCCTCTAAAAATACAAAAAGATAGTCACCTTGTTTTTTTGCGTTCTGTAAAAACTTGATGTGTCCGGTATGCAATATGTCAAAAAAACCTCCCACCAAAACGATGGATTTATTCTGCTTTCGTAGTTTTTGTGAAACTTTAATAGCGTCTTTTATGTTTAAAATCTTATTGTTCATAAATTTTAATTTACTCCTTGGTACCGCGAAGAAATACTGATTGCCAGGGACTATAATTTGAAATAAATTTTTCAGAGATAATTTTCTTGCCGTTTTGAGTTACCTCTCTTGTGAAAGACACATTTGAGCCTTCTGCTTTGAAATCTACCTGTTTTACAACTCCTTTTGGAAGAGTGGGATCATCTTGATATAAGTCAGGTGGAGCTGGAGTCCTGTTGGTGATAACCGGAGTTGATAATTTTATTATTCTTTCATCTTTAGTTCCATACAAAAATACTAAGAGCTGCTGAGAGCTTTGATCTACTTGCGTTTGCACAAGAATATAATTGCCGGTGTCATTTTTGAATTGAAGATCAACACTTGGTACGTAAATAGTTGCATCAAGTCCTGGAGGAGAATCCTGCTCATAGTATCCCACTCTGTAAGAATGTTGACTTCTTTCCACTATTGGAAGTCCTGCATTTAAAAGTGCCCTAAAAAAAGTTGTTGACACCTGGCAAACTCCTCCGCCGTCTCCTAATACTGTTTTGCCATTTTGTATGATGTAGGCTTGCTGATATCCGGTAAAAGAAGAAACATCTCCTAAAGCTTTATTGAAAGAGAAAGTTTCATTTGGTGCAATCAAGACCCCGTTTATGCGCGTTGCTGCAAGAGTTATATTAAAAATTCTGTTGGGTATCGAATGGTAAAAAAGTGAAGATCCCTTCCCAATAAGTTCTTTTATTCCCAAATTGTTAGCTTTGTCTGTAGTAACTTTAGGTACAAGAGTAAGAATATTAATCGGAATAGTTATTGCCCTAGTTTTATCTAACAGTACTTTCTCGAACTGATAATTCAAATTCTTTTTTACATCCTCCACGTCAACTTTTTTTCCATCTATAGATGGTTTGAAAGCTGTGACTTTTCCGTTTTGGAAAGTAAAAAGAGCATCTACAGGATCTTTGTTCACTTTTTCTATAAATGGAGCTAAAGCTTCATAGAGTTTGTCTTCAGAATAATGATAAGCAGGTTGTAAATTCAATCCTTCTAGGTATGCTTGGAAAACAATACTAACATTGGAAAGAAATTTGTCCGACCTACCCAGACTCATAGTCTGTTTTGCAATGAGAGTTTCATCATAACCAAATTTTAAATCGCGAGCGGAAATTGTAGCGACCTCAGAGCCAAGCGAAAAAGAAAATTGAGTGTCGGCAATATTTTCATTTTTGTTTGCAAATAGATCAATTATTTCCTCCTGAGTTTTCCTTCCCAAATCTATATTCCCAACGGTAATACCTGGGTAGACGACGTTAGAGTTTATTTTTTCAAAGAGTATGAACGTGAAGCTGGTGAGTAAAAATAAAGCCAACATTGCTCCTATTCCAAACCAGAAGAATGCTTTTGAAGTTTCTATAAAAATTCTTTTTTTTGTCCGAGAAGATTTCTTCATTAACTTGATATGCTATAGTTGACATATTATACTAGATACTTAATATGGATGAAAACACGATCTTTAGTCCCCCTCCTAATATAAATACTCAAAATCAAAATCCGATTGTTCCTCCGCAACCGGAGAACCTGCCCACATCCCCTCCTCCTTCAATTATTTCTAAAATCTTAAAGATTATCTTGGGAGTTGCCGTGGTTTTGACAATTATTTTTTTGATCTATAATTTTGTTTTACCAAAGTTTTTTCCTGCAAAAATCAATAAAGTCACCCTGACATACTGGGGATTATGGGAAGAAGCATCCGTCTTTGCTCCGATAATTGATGGATTTGAAAAAGAACATCCCAATATCAAGATAAACTATTCCAATCAGGATATAAAAGAATATCGGGAGAGATTGGTAACGCGGTCAAATAACGGAAATGGTCCGGATGTTTTTAGATTCCACAATACTTGGGTTCCTCAGCTAACGGAGCTTCTTTTGCCTCTTCCATCAAACGTCATTACGAAAGAAGATTTTGATAAAAATTATTATCCAGTTGCTAAAAAAGATTTAATAAAAAATGGTGCAATCTATGGAATTCCTTTACATATGGATACTCTAAATCTCTATATAAATAGAAACCTTTTTCAAGCAAGCAGTCTTAGTGCTCCAACTGACTGGATACAATTTGGAAATTATTCAAGACAGCTGACGGTTAAAGATGAAAACAATAATATAAAAACAGCAGGCGCAGCTTTTGGAACATACGGGAATATTACTCATGCTCCCGATATAATATCTATGCTTTTTGCTCAAAACGGAGTTAATCTGGATGATATTTCTACAAATACGCAAGCAGTAAGCGACGCATTAAGTTTTTACACCTCTTTTGCCCTGGTTCCTGGAAATGTTTGGGACAACACGCTTGATAGCTCAATTAGAGCGTTTGCTTCGGGATCCTTAGCTATGTATTTTGGTTATTCCTGGGACTTCTTTGCTATAAAATCCATGAATCCCGATCTTTCTTTTGACGTTTTTCCTGTACCAAGTTTGCCGGGAAGAGATGTAACAGTTGCTAGCTACTGGGCCGAAGGAGTCTTAAGTAGAAGCACGCATCAGAAGGAAGCACTTCTGTTTATTAAATATTTGACCCTTAAAGAAACAGAACAAAGATTATTTACAGAACAGTCAAAAAAGAGAAATTTTGGAGAGCCATACGCAAGAATGGAGCTTGCGGAAAGTCTGAAAAATTCTGTAGCCTATCCGTTTGTAGCAAATGCCAAACTGGCTATCTCCTCTTATTTTGTTGACGGGACATATGACAATGGATTGAATTCACAAATGAATAATTATCTAAATATTGCAATAGATTCCATACTGGAAGGAACATCTCCACAGAGTGCAGCTGAGACTCTGTCTCAGGGAGCAACGCAAGTTCTCAGACAGTATGGTCAGTAAGTCTGTTATACTCGAAACCCTCATTTATAGTGACATTTTTGATTTCCCTTTAACTAAGGATGAGATTGGGAAATTTCTGACTGGAAAAATGGATAAAAAATCTTTTGAAAAAGAATTAGAAGATTCAAAACAAATCAGATTTAAAAATAATTTTTATTATCTTTTGGGAAGAGAGAAAATAGTAGAAAAAAGAATTGAAAGAAAAAAAGAAAGTCAGCAAAAGTTAATAACTGCAAAAACAATTTCAAGAATTCTTTCTCTGGTGCCCACGGTTTTATTTATTGGCATTAGCGGATCATTGGCTCTTGAAAACTCAGATGAGAAAGATGATATAGATTTATTTGTAATTACTTCAGGAAATACGCTTTGGATTACCCGTTTAATATTGGTCATTTCATTAATATTAATGGGGCAATATCGAGGACGCGGAAATCCGCCGGCCGGCGGAGAATCCAATAAAATTTGCTTGAATATGCTGATAGATGAGACGGCATTAGACTTTTCAAAACGACCCTCCTCCGCCAAGGCTTCGGCGGGCAAGCAAAATTTATATACCGCCCATGAAATTATACAATTAAAACTAGTATTCGATAGAAATAATACTTTTAATAAATTTTTAAATGCAAATAAATGGATTGACTTATTCCTGCCAAATGCAAGGAAACGAATCAAGAATCCCCACAACGCTTTCGCTTCGAGGGGCAGGCATGAATCAGAAATCAAGAATAAAAAAGGTCCATTGTTCATAATTCATTATTCATTATTCATCCTTGAAAAGTTTTCAAAATTTCTTCAGCTTTTATATATGAAAAGACATAGAACAAAAGAGACAATTTCCGATCACATGCTTGCTTTTCACCCATTCGAATACAAAGATCATGTGCTTAAGGAGTATAATAGGCGATTGAGGCGATATGACCCTCCTTCGTGCCTCCTTCGCCGAAGTGGCTACGAAGGCCGAGTAAGACTACGGAAGGGTCATGCTTCCGAAGCTTGAGAATTATTAATAATAAAAAGATTTATGCTATGAATAAAGACGCAGTTTTACAAAAAGGAGCGAAGGAGCATGAAATATAGTGTGGTTATTTGCGGGGGGACGTTTGACCATTTTCACAAAGGACACAGAATGTTTTTGAGACATGTTTTTTCTGTTGGTAAAGAATATATTGTTGGGATAACCAGCGATGAATTTGTACGAAGATGGAAGATAGATGGTAGAAGCTGGACGAAAATAGAGGCGTTTGAGGAAAGAAAGCGAGCCATTTTAGAGTTTATAAAAAAGGAAGGAGTTTTAAATAAAGCAGAAATAGTTAAAATAGATGATTTGTTTGGGCCAACCCTTGATAAAAGTTTAGTAATTGATGCCATTGTAGTTTCTGAAAATACAAAAAAGGGAGCTGAAATTATTAATGAAAGAAGAAAAAAGATAGGACTTAAAAAAATAAATCTCTCTGTTGCACCGCAAGTTTTGGCACAGGATGGAAAACTTATTTCTTCCGGACGTATCCGAAATGGAGAAATAAATAGAGAGGGAAAATTGTATGTTAATCCTCTATGGTTAAAAAGTGATTTGATTCTTCCACAAAATCTAAGGCGAGAACTCAAAAAACCTCTTGGATCATTAACTTTAAATGTTCCCGCCAACGCTCGCGCTTCGGCGGGCAGGTCAAAACAATTAATAGTGACGGTTGGAGATATAACAACAAAAAAAATTAATGAGCTCAAGCTTAATCAGCAAGTTTCCGTTGTCGATTTTAAAGTTGGAAGACAAAAAAAATTTTCTAACACCATTGAGCTTGGATTTTTAGGAAGCGAGAGAATCGTTAAAGTTAATAATCCGCCAAGTTCTATAACTGCAGAGCTTTTCAGAGCATGCTTAACGGTTTGGAATAAAGGGAGAGTGATAATTTTAATTGATGGAGAAGAAGATCTTGCGGTGTTGCCAATAGTCCTTTTTGCTCCCTTAAATATTATTGTGTATTATGGTCAACCCGGTCAGGGGGTGGTGAAAGTCGTTGTTTCGGAAGAAAGCAAAGAAAAAGCCTATAATCTTGTTTTGAAGCTAAAATCTGCATAAATATTACTAGAGGTTATTGACAAAAATTTCAATTTACTATATATTTCGATAATTATCCCTCAAGAAACAACAGAGGGATTTACTGTAATTAAGACCTATTATTATGGATAATAACAAGAAAATATACTTAACTAAAGAAGGAATAGCGGAACTTAAGAAAGAATACAGCGAACTAACGACTGTAAAAAGACCGGAAGTTTTAGCGCGTGTTACTCAGGCCAGAAATATGGGAGACCTTTCAGAGAACGCGGAATATGTAGCATCACGGGAAGAGTTAACATTTATAGACGGAAGAATAGATGAATTAGAGATCATTCTTAAGCAGGCCGTTGTCATAAGGGAAGGCACTAAGACTTCAAACCATGCCATAAAATTGGGATCAACTGTAACCCTACACGTTAATGGAAAAAAAGAAGTTTTCACAGTAGTTGGAGAATGGGAAGCAGATCCTGAAAACAAAAAAATCTCGCATGAATCTCCTCTTGGTAAAATGTTGATTGGCAAAAAAGTTGGAGAGAAAGTCCAAGTTGAGGCCCCTGCCGGAAAAATCACATATTCTGTTATCAGCGTAAAGTAGCTATCATGCAAGGCTCAGCAAATATAATCCACAAAGACGTCAAGAAATTAAAAAAAACTCCTAATCTGTTAAATTACGAAAAAACCTACAAAATTTTTACTTGGAAAAAGGCGGAAAAACAGGTTGATTATTTTAAAGACTCAACCTTAAACGCGGCATATAATGTGATAGATAGGCATGTTGCTGTGGGGAAAAGAAAAAATAAAATAGCGCTTTTTTTTGAAGGACAAAATGGAGAAAAAGAAAAATATACGTTTTCGGATTTAAAAAAACTCACAAGTAAATTTGCCAATGTTTTAAAAAATCTTGGAGTTAAAAAAGGAGAAAGAGTTTTTTTATTTCTTCCGACCATTCCGGAAAGATATATTGCTTTTTTAGGTGTTTTAAAGCTTGGAGCGATTGTCGGAACTCTTTTTTCCGCATTTCAAGAAGTTGCGCTTTTGGATAGATTGTTGGACAGTGGTGCAAAAATGGTCGTAACAAATTCTGTTTTATATCCTCGTATAGAGAAAATTTGGAAAAATTTACCCAATTTGGAAAAAGTAATTATCGTAGAACGAGGATCGGTAGTTACCCCAAAAGGCGCAAAAATACTTTATTTTAATCAAGAAATGAAAAAGGTTAGTTCGGATTTCAAGGCTGCGCATATGAAACGGGAGGATTTAGCCTATATGCTTTATACTTCCGGAACAACAGGAAAACCAAAAGGCGTAGTTCATGCCCACCATGATATTTTGCAGGCAATTTGGACAACTAAATTTGCGTTGGATGTTAAAGAAGATGATGTTTACTGGTGTACTGCTGATTCGGGTTGGGTTACAGGAGTTGTTTATGGAATAATGGGAATTTGGGGATTGGGCGGGACATCTGTGATTTTCGAAGGCAGATTCTCCCCCCAAAGCTGGTATAAAGTGATCGAGGATTATAAAGTAACAGTCTGGTACACCGCTCCGACAGCAGTGAGAATGTTAATGGGATCCAATATTAATGTTAAGGAGTTTAACCTTTCATCTTTGAGATTTTTAGGAAGCGTTGGGGAGCCTCTTAATCCTGAA
>JACPLF010000003.1 GCA_016186645.1 Candidatus Levyibacteriota bacterium | reverse complement strand
TCGCAAAAGTTATATTGTACGACATAATCACTTTCTCCTCCAAGGCTGCTTAAACATATAAATTTCCGTTTGGGCAAAGGCTTGAAAGAGAATGTATGCATACTTCTTCCTCGGGATGGCAGTCCTATTCTCCAGCTGCAGATCCTAAATAATTAATCCTTAATCATTAATCATTTAGAGCCTTCTCCCCACCCCGCCCTGGACACGTCGTAATTTGGATTGATTTATCAGGCTAAACTCACGATTTTAGCTTCGAAAATGTACAGATTAGCGTATTCGTATTTTATTCATTAGAAACAGTTTACGATCCTCATAGGCGAAGAGAGCATACAAGAAGAAGTTGTCCCAAAAACAAATAAACTTCAAAAAGAATAAAAGGTGCCTGCACCGTACACGCGCTCCTCGCGAGCGCAAGGCTGAAAGCCTTCGGCGCTAGGCAAGCGATGTATCGGTGTGAAAATTCCCGCATAATCTTGTGAAAAGTTATCCACATTAAGTCCTATAATAATTGCAAGAACTGTGTATCAGACTATATCATTTGAAGCTAATGGTGAGCGCAGTCGAATCCACTCCTCTTCCCTACCTTAGGCTGAATGTAATAAATACAAGAAAAACAATTACCGCAACCCAAACATATTCCCACATAACTCCTTTGAAAAGCCTCTTATCCAGCCATACCTGAGAGATCCCAACCAAGATATAAAATACGCCGGTCAGAAAAAGTGCGAGTATGGTCGGACTGGTTGGCCAAAACCATAAAACAAAGGCTACCTCAACAAGACATATGCCGATAAAAAATATCCATTCTATTTGAGCTCGAAAATTACTCTCAAGCGTATGAGACCAAATAGAATGCAAAATAAGGGGAAAAGAAAATGCAAAAATAAGAAGTAAGGTTAAGATTATATTGAAATGCAATGAAAAAATTACATTAGACAGGAAAAAATAAGAAAGCATGGTAATTATGAAAGAAACAGTGCGTGCAGAGGATAAAAGAGCAATTGTTCTTATGGACGAAACTATAAATATATTTTCCGAGAGCAAAAGAGAATAGAGTCCAAGCGCATATAGAGATGTCATCCCTACCCTAGTCATAAAACGAGCTGGAACCAAAAAATAAAATAAAGCACATGCCAAAGTATAAATTAAAGGTAAAATAAAGACTTGAGGTGAAAAATTATCTTTAAGATCGCGCCTTATGGCCCATAAAACAAAAATATCTGTAAAGACAGAAAGCAAGATGGCAATGTATATTCCCCCTTTTCCGAACAACTGTTCCGAGAAAAATAACACGAGCGACAAAATTGTGACACTGACTATGAATTTTTGTCTTTTTGGAACATCAAAAAGGTAGTTTTTCTTTTTTTTAATTCTACGCCAGATTTGAATAAACTTTTTGTACATCGTCTAAATCCTCCAATTTTTGCAAAAAGCTTATAACTTTTTCTTTTTTCCCAGGATCATCAACCGGCATTGGGGTAAGGGGTTTTCTTATTAAGCTGGCACTTGTTATAGAAAATCCTTCTTCTTTGAGTATCCCGCTCACCTTTGCCAAGTCAGAGGGTTTTGTATAAACCACAAACCCCTCTTCATCCTCAGCTACATCCTCCGCTCCGCTTTCTACTGCTGCCTCAAACGCCTCATCAATTGTCTTTCCATCTTTGGAAAGAATGATTTCTCCCTTTTGCTCAAAAAGATAAGCAACTGAGCCCGGCTGGCCAAAATTTCCGCCATCTTTATTGAATATGCTTTTTATCTCGCTTGTCGTCCGAAGACTATTGTCAGTGGCAGCTTCAATGATTATGGCAACTCCCGCCGGTGCAAAACCTTCATAGATTACTTCCTCAACTTCCCCAGCAAGCTTGCCCTGAGCCCGCCGAAGGGCCCTTTCAATGTTATCCTTGGGCATGTTATTGGCTTTTGCCGCATCTACTGCGAGACGGAGTTTGAAATTGCTATTGGGGTCTGTTATTCCCCCGCTAGTTTTTACAGCAATCGTAATCGCGTTGGAAATCTTGGTAAAAGTTAATCCCCTTTTGAGATCTGCTGCGCCTTTTGCTCTTTTGATTGTGGCCCATTTTGAATGTCCGCTCATAATACAAATGAAAAATGAGAGTTGAAAAATGAAAAATATTTCTCATCTCTCACCTATCAATTCTCATTTAGATTATACTTTTTCCCATTGACTTTTGCAACGAAACATAGTATTATTTTTCAACGATTATCCTCAAGATGACGCAATTAAAAGACAAAGCTATCCAAGCAATGCTTTTAGGCGACTGGAAAAATGCCACCACGTTAAATAGGGCTCTTCTCAGCGAAAATCCCAAGGACATCGACGCCCTTAATCGCCTAGCTTACGCCTTCACTATTCTTGGCAAGATTCAGGATGCCAGATCAACCTACAGAAAAGTGCTGAAATTAGATATTCTAAATCAAATTGCGACAAGAAATATAAAAAAGCTAACTGAGTTTGGCCCTCGACAAATTGCCAAAAGCACAAGTTCTATCAAAGGCGTCAACAGCACTTTTCTCGAAGAAACTGGAAAAACCAAAATTATATCTTTGGTAAATACGGCACAGCCTAAAATTATAGCGCTTCTTACAATGGGACAGCCTGTGATAACCTCGATAAAGCGATCTAAAATATTTATTCAGGACCAAAATAAGCAGTATTTAGGCGTATTGCCTGATGATATAGGAAGAAGACTTATCAAGCTCATAAAAGGCGGTAATGCTTACACGGCTTGTATAAAATCTGCAACAGAGCATAATGTAGCCATTTTCATAAAAGAAATAAAAAGAGCATCAAGATATAAGAATCAGCCTTCTTTTCCGCAAACTGCTGATCCGGAATTATTAGGCTTATCGAAAAGCAAAACAAAAATAGGAAATTTTAAAGATATTAGAGAAGAAGAAGACGAAAAAGGCTATTTCTTGGACGGTGAAGAAGAATCCTGAAACCGCGTTAAACGCGGTGAAATATTACTCTCCCCTTTGATAAATTTTTCCTGACTGAGCTTAAGTGAGACTTGTTATTGAGGTTTTTAAGCGAAATCAAAGAAAGTACGACCGAAGCAATGGCAATTATAACAACTACAGCCCAAATATTCATGCTCCTTCGCTTATCCTTTCTTTCAACACTATTCTTATTATACTCACAATAAACTATTTGATACCTTTTTCTCAAGCTTCGGCCTTTGCCGACCGAAGTCAGCTACGGCCGACGAAGGTCGGCAACATGACCCTTCGTAGTTTTACTCGGCCTTCGTAGCCACTCTCGCCTTGCCGGAGCCTTCGCGGCGAAGCGCAGGTCGGCGAAGGAGGCATGAAGGAGGGTCATAGTCTAAAAAGGGCCAGAACTTACCTTATCCTCCCCTATTATTATAGTTATATCGGAAATAGCATTCTTTTCTTCTTTCACAGCCGGATATCCTAGTATTTTCTGCAACCTTTCTACCGTATAAGTTTTTTTATCAATATACAAGATAATCGACTGTTTTCGTTGGTTATTCTCTGTCGCAACAATTATAACATCTCCGCCTATATTTGTAAGTAACCTAGCTAACCTATTTCCCAGACCTCCAACTTGTGTTCCATTAATAACCTGAATCGTCTGATTGTCTTTCTCTATTAATTCATCGCTAACTAATTGACCTACAATTTTATCTGATTCTAAGGGATTTAAGTCTGGAGCAATATCCTTGGTGGTGATAGCGCTTCCAGGGATAGATTTTGAAAGGAGCAGAAATTTTAGAAGGTCTATGATGGTCAGATTGGTCTGTAGGGTTCCAGCGTTAAGAATTGATGCTAAAAAAAGTGAATCAGGCTTCTGGCTTAGATCCAAAGAGCTTGACTCGATAAACCCGTCTATGGGAATTTCCAAAAGTCGTCCTGCTTCCCTGCTTCCAATATTTCTGTTTAATTTAAAAACTGCAATAGCTTTTGAGCTTCCAGACAGAGACATGATTTCAGTGCTTTTATTATTTGAGACGGCTAGGTTAAACCTTCTTGATTCATCGAATTGACCGGCTCTGACAACCAAAACTATCTTGAATATCAAAGACAAGCCAACGAAAAAAGCTAAGAGTACAAAAAAAATTATAGCAATTTTCGTATTGCGAAGCCTGGATTCTTTCTTTTTCATAGACAGTCTAAATCTTTTTTACCCGCCTCAATAAGTGGGTTTCTTTTTTGAGATTATCTTGGGCAAAGAAAAAGTTGGGGCGTCCATTCCTATTGATGCTGAAGATATGTTTTTTGTATCTTTTTTCTTTTTCTTCTTTTCCCCCTTGTAAAATCCTCCCAAACTACCCATAAAATTATCACCGCCTTTCCTATATTAAACAGTAATCTGCTCTCCGAATCAAGCTTTTAACCTTAGTAGAAAATTGTTTAAATCTTCCGGCAGTGGACTTTCGAAACTCATCATTTCGCTTGCTGCAGGGTGGGAAAAAGAGATTTTGGAGGCGTGGAGGAAAATGCGTGGCAACAATTTCCTGTCCCGCTTTGATGTTTTACGTCCGGCATATAAAGGGTCGGCGAAAATTGGATGCTTAATATATTGCAAATGCACTCTTATCTGATGCGTCCTCCCAGTTTTCGGTTTTAATTCTACCAAACTCAGTGGCTCCCGTTCCTTCCCCGATACATAATACTTGATACTTAATACTTTATACTCGGTTGTAGATTCTCGCCCCTCAGCAATAACACCAAACCTTTTCCTGTTCCACGGAAGCCGGCCAACGGATACGCTTATTTCCCCCTCCGCTGGCTCTATTTCTCCATGGGCCAAAGCGATGTAGGTTTTTTGTACTTTGCGCTCTTTGAACTGTGCCTGAAGATTTATAAACGCCTCCAGAGTCTTTGCAACCAAAAGAATTCCAGAAGTCTCCTTATCAAGCCGATGAACAATTCCTGATCGTTTGTAAAAATCAGACTCATCATTATTCTTAATTCTTAAATCTTCAATCTTAAATCTTTTCTCTACCCAATCCTGAACAGTCACATGATCCTTGGTTGTGTCAGCTTTGTTAACAATCATTCCCGATGGCTTATCCAAAACCAACAAATCTTCATCCTCAAAAATAACTTTTGTTTCCATAAAATTAGCGTTTAAACTTACTTGGAAGGTTTTCTTGCTTTATAAGAAGTCCTAAAGAAGCTGCAAAAACGAGAATTAAAGCGATTCCATTTGCGCTTAATGCATAAGAAATTATATTGTCCTTCCCTATTCCCCCATCAACAAGATTTACTAAAGAAAAGGCGATCAGAAAAATAAGAGCGATGGTTCCTTCTTTAATCTTGTCTTTTAAAAGTTGCGGCAACAGAGACCTTAAGAACACGACGAATAAAACAATGTACACCACGACCAAGATTAGAGCTCGCTGAATGGGAAATCCGATGTCTGAAAACATAAAGTATCCCACAGTCCCAATTGGCAGCGTAACCAAGAACGATATTGAGAAAAAATCAGCCAGTCTTCCCAGAGGCAAATCTTTTTTAAAGTGTTGCAAAAATCCAAAAAATGCCACTATTCCCAATACTGATCCTATTATTGACAGGCCGGGAAAATAAGGAAAAAGCAAAAATACAAATGGATTCGAAAGAACAGATTTTTCCTCAAAAAGTCCGTAAAAAAGACGCGCCGAAAAAAGACTAAACATACTCCCAAGAAAAACAACATTGAAAAGTCTTTCCATTGTTACATCTCTTCTCAGAAATATAAAATCGTCATTAGCTAACAGATAAACACAATAGAGAAAAACTAAAAGGCAGATCAAAAGGACAACAATGAAAAATTGCATACTAAAATTTGATCATGAAAAGATAAATAGAGCTAAGCACTATCATAAGAATACCAACTCCTGTTATAACAACACCCACTCCCAGTAAATCGGCGAGTCCTCCGGCCAGAACAACCGGCAGAAAAGAAACTGCTCCTATTAGAGAACTTAAAAGTCCATACATTCTCCCTCTCATTTCCTCGTTAGTTTCAATCTGAATAGTAGCGTTAGACGGAATAAATACCAACGAAATTGCAAAACCAATTATAAAAGCAAGAACTACAATAATATGCAAAATATTTATATGAATGGGAAGCGATGCCACACGGCTTGCAAAAGGCAGAAGAACAAAAACTATACCAACAACCATAAATCCAACAGCGCTTGTCCATTTATGCTTGAGTTTTTTATGCATACTTCCCAGCATGAAAGCTCCGACACCTAGGCCTAAGCCCGCAGGCGCAATAAGAATCACGGAAAGGCTTTCCAAAGGAGCCTCCAGAATTGTCGTGACATATCCCGGAGCTAAGACCGCAAACATAAAAATTACAGCTTGGGCGACAGTCAGCATGAAAAGAGCGTGCATAACTTTTTTTACCTTTCTTAAGAATGTAAATACTTCTCTTGCCTCCCTGGCAACCGAAAAGTAGCTAGTCGTTGGAGATAAGCTTCCTGTTATAGTTTCCCTTTTTTTGTAGACAACTCTAATTGCCGTGACAAAAACTGCGCTTATTAAAAAAAGTAAAATTAAAAAAGCAATGGTGTTGGTTTTACCCAACCAAAGAAGCATTGGTCCTGAGAAAACGTATCCAATTATTATGCTGCTGTACAAGCTAAACGCAAATACTGCATTTGCGGAAATAATAAGTTTCTTGGGAACTATACTTGGAATAATAGATGATTCCGCAGGTATAAAAAATTGCGTTGCGACTGCAATCAAAAAAGTCAAAGTATAAATCAGCCCCAGATGAAGGTTAGGAATTAAAAATGGCAAAAGAAGCGCTCCCCTAATAATATGAGTATACAAAAGCACCTTTTTCTTGTTCCACCTGTCTACGTAAACGCCTGTAATAACACTAAATAAAACAGCAGGAATCATAAAAGAAAGAATCATTCCGGAGACTGCCGTGTTTGAGCGAGTAAGATTATAGATGACGAAAATAAGAACAAAATGCTGCATATTGAATGCGATCTGGGAAAAAAATTCGGAGAGCATCATGAAAAAAAATGGTTTTATCCGAAGAACACGAAGAATATCATTGTCCAAAATTTTCTTTTTAAGTACTTCCATAATCGACAACCTAATTACCCATTCTATCAATTATTCGGAGAAAAGTGGAGATTTTGTTTTTGTCCTGCGTTAACCAAAGACTATTTATTGCGTCTTACCCGTATCAACCCTGAACAAGGTATAACTTTAATTCCCTTTTTCTCAACTTCATCCAAAAATAAATTTGCTCCAATAGAATCAGCTGCCATATGTCCGCAATCAATAATATTAATATGTAATTTTCTAAGCTCCAAAACTGCATCTTCAGGAACATGCATCTCAACCAGTGTCCCAACTCCTGCCTTAGCCATTTCAACATAGAGCTCTTTTGAGGGGTTAGTGCCTCCTGTAAAACCAACTACTACTTTTCCGGCCCTGCTCTTTTCCCCTCCTGCAACTATACTTGGTCCTGATTTGCCCTTTATAGCCTCTATAAATTCCGGAATTAGATTTATTTGTTCTAGTATGTCTCCGACGGTATCAAAATTTTTCTTCTCAAGATGCCTTCTCATGAATTGATGGCCTAAGTTATCCCATATCGTATGAAGTGCCAAAAGAGGGATATTTAATAGCCTTGCCGCATCTACTGATTGACCGTGATTAATTGGCCCAATCCGCCTTTTAACCGCCTGCTTTCTTTCTTCAAAAAGAGCATGAGCAACGTTTGCAGGCACTCCGGCTTCTGCAAACATATCTATTTGAATGTCCATAACTTCATCTAGACTTGCCAGGGCATGTCCGCTTGGATGATGGGAAATCAAAAGGTCAATTCCTTCTCCTTTTTGATTAAGGCGATCTGTAAGTAAAACTTCCGAAGCATTGGCATCGATTCCTGCCATAACTTTTTTAACTTCTTTTCCTGACGCCCCATATAGAATTCGTGAGTCGGAATAAGGATTATTAAAATTTTCTTTGTCAAAAAACTTCTTTTTTTTCTCCGGAAGGTCAACGTAATCTTTTTTAAGCCGGACAAGAAGTCTTTTTACGGTTTGTTCTCCTCTGGGATCAGCTTGCATTCCCATTTTGATTCCAAGCTGATATATTTCTTGAAGTGTCATAAGGGACAGTATATAATATAAAAGCTCAAAACTCAAATCTCAAAGATCAAAACTACGCCCAGGTGGCGGAATGGTATACGCGGTAGTCTCAAAAACTACTAGCCGCAAGGCTGTGTGGGTTCGACTCCCTCCCTGGGCACATGAAAAAAAGAGTTTTTATTGTCCACGGTTGGGATGGATCTCCAAAAAGTGATTGGCTCCCATGGTTGCAAAAAGAACTTCAAAACAGAGACTTTGAGGTTTTAGTTCCGAAAATGCCCAATCCGGAAGAACCAAAAATTGAAACTTGGGTCCCCTATCTCGCTAATTCAGTTGGCGAGGTTGATGAAAACACATTTTTTGTTGGACATAGCATTGGATGTCAAACAATTTTAAGATTCTTAGAAGGCTTGCCCAAAGATAAAAAAGTTGGAGGGGCAGTTTTCGTAGCTGGCTTCTCTTCAACTGGAAAATCTACTCTTAAGGGACTGACCGAAGAAGAAAAAGAAATTATAGCACCATGGTTAAATGCTCCGATTAATTTAGAAAAAGTGAAGCCTCATCTTCCTAAAAGTGTCGCAATTTTTTCAGATAACGATCTTTATGTCCCGCTCAGCAATAAAGACGTATTTGAAGAAGAATTGGGAACAAAAACAATTATTGAACATGCAAAAGGACATTTTACCGATGAGAGCCACATAACCCAACTCCCCATCGCCCTAAAATCCATTTTAGAAATTAGTAATTAGAAATTAGAAATTAGAAATTTGCGGTTACTCTGCTTCTGTTCTTTTTTTCTCTGCGTTGTAGAATTTGATGCGGTCGCCGCGGAAAACAAGATCTACTTCTCCCATTGGGCCATTGCGGTGTTTTGCAATCAATAGTTTTGTCTGTATGGTTGGGGTAATTTCTGTTTCAGGACGGTACAAAAACATGACAACATCAGCATCCTGTTCAATTGCTCCTGACTCTCGTAAATCTGCAAGCTGAGGTTTTCTTTCTCCTCTATGCTCCACCGCTCGGGATAACTGCGAAACTGCCAAAACAGGAACCTTCAACTCGCGTGCTAAATTTTTTAAAGATTGAGAAACAATAGAAACCTCCTGTACCCTATTGTCGTACCGGCGGCCAGGATCAACCAGCTGAAGATAATCAACAATAAAAAGAGAGATATTTTGCTCAAGAAGTAAACGCCTTGCCTTTGTTCTCATTTCAGAAATTGTAATTCCGGGAGTATCGTCTATAAAAATTGGCGCGTCAGCCAGCTCCCCCATGGCATTTGATAATTTCGTGAAATCTGTTTCAGACAATTTTCCTGTTTTAATTCTCCACGCATCAACATCAGCTTGTCCTACCAACAGACGATCGACCAGTTCTTCTTTACTCATTTCCAGAGAGAATATTGCAACAGGTTTTTTATCGGAAACGGCAACAAATTGCGCAATATTTACAATCATTGCAGTTTTTCCCTGTCCGGGGCGAGCTGCCAAAATAAGAAGATTTGATTCCTGCATTCCGGAAAGCGTATTATCCAGATCTACAAAACCTGTTCTTATACCCCGGAGTCCCGCCCCTTTTTTATGGAGCTCATCGATCCTATCAAAACTCTCTGCCAATGCTTCCTTTAGCGGAATGAATGATCTTAAAGAACTTTTTTGAGATATTGCAAAAATTGATGATTCGGCTCTATCCAAGATGGTATCTATTTCCTTGTCCTCTACAAAACCCATTTCCGCAATTTGAGATCCCGCCTGTATGAGAGCCCTTTTTGTTGCAGCATCTTTAATTATAATTGCATAATGTTCGATATTTGCTGCTGTTGGAACAACATTAATTAGCTCTGTTAAATAAGACGGCTCAACATCTTTAAGGTTTTTATTTTTTTTGATAGCGCTTCGAAGTGTCAATATGTCGATTGGCTTTCCTTTTTCATACAGAGACAGCATCGCCCCAAAGATAACTCCGTTAGTCGGATTGTAAAAATCAGATGGTACGATGACAGAAGAAACCGATGCTATTGCGTCTTTATCTATAAGAATAGCGCCCAAAACGCTTTGTTCAGCTTCTTCATTGTGAGGAGGAACTTTTAGAGTTGCCATAGATTTTTGATGTTTTTGAAGTCAGAAGTTAGATGTTCTTGATCTTGAATTTTTGAGTCTTTGATTTCTTGATCAATTTGATTCAAGATTTCAAGCATTCAAGGTATCAATTTCAAAAATATCAAAGATATCCAACTTCAAAAATATCTATCTTACAAAGTTATCCAAGTACAACTATTTCCATTTTCTCGGGTAATTTATCTTTTGTTATTGTTATTTTTGTGACAGAAGAAATGCTTTCTGCACCCAATGCTTTTGCTGATTCAGTCTTTTTCTCTCCGTATAAAACTACAAGTCTAGGTTCCAGAGGTGTAACAAATGATTCATTAAAATCATTTTCTGTATTCACTATTGCAATCTGACATGCATTAAATCCGTCAGCTTTTGTTTCCGCGCTACGCCCTACGATTACCAAAATATCCTCCATTGAAATTTTGTAAAGAGTCCCCTTATCTGTGGTAGTCCCCGAAATTTTGACTCCGCCTATTTCGTATCCGCCTGCACCATTAATTATTATCCTAGAATCTGTCACACGGGAAGTATCGATATCTTTTTGACCATTTAGCAAAATAACAGCATCTGCGGAGGTTTTTAGTATGTCTTTTGCCGGATCCACGATAAAAGAAACCCTTTTGCCCTTAAGTTTTATGCTTGTTTTTCCAAGAATAGTAATATCCACCACAACATCCTATCATAGCAATTTTTTCTTGACAAGAGGGACTCTTTGTCGTATCATCAAATATCTTTTGATGAAAACAGAAAAGCTTGTACTCTCTTTTATAGCTACTCTTTTCGGCCTGCTGGTTGCAGGAATAGCCTTTTATCTTTTCCAAGCTACAAAAACTATCACCCCAAACAATACAAAAACTGTTTCTTTTACATCGCCTACTCCTACTCCCGTCCCCTCTGTCTTTTTGACTGTTGACCGTCCAAAGGATGAGGAAGTTGTTAACGCTAAGGTTTTGGTAGTCTCTGGAAGAACAACAGCTAATGCCGTAGTTATTGTTATAACTGAAACCTCGGAGGACGTAATAACTCCGGCAGAAAATGGGGATTTTGCAACAACAGTTAATCTGGATGAGGGTCAAAATGTTTTAGAGATTATATCGATTGCACCCAATGGGGAAAGCATTAGGCTTAAAAAAACTGTAACCTATTCACAGGAGGAATTCTAATTTATGTTTAAAGCAATTTTGTCATTATTATTAATTATTAATTATTCATTCTTCATTCTTGCGCCTTCGGCGCATGCTGTGACTCCAAACCCTACATCCGCTGATAAGCTTCAGGAAATAAGAGATCAACTAATCACCAATATTGCATCCCGCGTTGCGCAATTAAAACTGGTTGAAAAACGCGGAATAATCGGCACAGTTAGCGATGTTACAAATACCCAAATCTCTGTTACTGATTTACAAAACAATACTCGATTCGTAGATGTTGACGAGCTAACCAAATTCTCAAATCCTGCTTTTAAAGGAACTTTTGGTATTTCAGATATTACAAAAGACTCAATCATCGGAGTACTCGGGCTCTACAACAAAGAGTCCCGCAGAATCTTGGCAAGGTTCGTCAACGTAGTAACTACTCCTTTCATAATCCACGGAGGAGTTGCAGCAATTGACAGTGAGAATTTTTCCTTAAGCATTACAACTGAGACTGGTGCACAAATGACTGTTGACATAGAAAATATAACAAGAACATCTTCCTATACTCTAGAAGAAGGCTATATTCGCTCTGGATTTTCAAAGATCAAAGAAAACTATAATATTGTTGTTTCGGGAGTGAAAGACTTGGAAGATGAAAATCGTATGACAGCAACTCGTGTTATATTTTTCCCTGAAATTCCAGTGAGTCCAAAAGTAAATTCTTCTTTAGAACGTTCAAAGCAATAAAATGAGTACTCCTCTTGCAAAACTTAAACAGGAATTTGCAAAAAAGAAATTGGATGCAGTTTTAATTTCATCTTTTTCCAATATAGTATATCTGACAAATTATTCAGGGTTTTCCAAAGAAGAACGCGAAGCATATTTATTTATTACTCGCCTCGCGGCGAAGCGGGCCAAAAATCAACAATATATTTTGACTGACGGGAGATATTCTCAAGCCATAAAAAAATTGGTACATAATTTTAAATCGATTGAGATTTCTTCAAAACTATCTTTTGAAAAAGCGCTTAAACAGCTTATCAAAAAATATCGCGTCAAACGCATGGGCTTTGAGGGAAATAATCTTACCTTTTTGGAACATAAAAAATTATCTTCTCGCTTTAATGATTTAAATCATTTTAGTTTAAATAACTTACGTGCAATAAAGAATAAAGAAGAAGTTTCAAAAATAGAAAAAGCGTGCGTGCTTTCCGACAAAACTTTTGATTATATCTTAAAGAAGATTAAACTAGGAGTCTCGGAAAAAGAAATAGCGAATGAAATAGAATTTTTCATAAAAAAACAAGGCGGCGATATTTCTTTTAAGCCCATTGTTGCGTTTGGAAAAAACTCCGCCATCCCCCACCACCAAACCAGCAATCAGCGTCTAGCGTCTAGTGGTCAGTTTGTTTTGTTGGATTTCGGGGTTAAATTAAATAATTATTGTTCTGACATGACCCGCACAATTTTCTTCGGAAAACCAACAGCCGAACAAAAAAGGATGTACCAAACAGTTTTGGAATCGCAAAAAAAAGCAATTCAACAATTTAGCAATTTAACAATAAAGCAATTGGATAAAGGCATTAAGGCATCTAAAATTGATAAAATTGCCCGAGAACACATCATATCCAAAGGATACAAAACTATTCCCCATTCTCTCGGTCATGGAATCGGGATCGATGTTCATGAAGCGCCCCGTCTCTCTCCAAAATCCAAAGATATTTTAAAAGTTGGGATGGTTTTTTCAATTGAACCGGGAATTTACATTCCAAACCTTGGCGGTGTTAGGATTGAGGATTTGGTAGTCTTAGAAAAGAAAGGCCCTCGTCTTCTCACCCATTCCCCAAAGAATCTTATCGAACTTTAGAAAGCTCTTGACATATTGTCATATTTATGCTATACTAATTAGATATGCAGCTTATTAGAACCACACTAAGATTAAAAGAGAATTTAAAAAAACGCGCAGAAAAAAAAGCGTTTGATGAAAATACAAGCTTGCAAGCTATTTTTAACAGTGCTTTGGAGCAATATCTTGAAAAGGATGCTAAAAAACAAGCAAAAAGGATAGTATTTAAAACTCATGATTTGGGCGTCAATCTTGATAATTTGAGAAGAGAAGATTTTTACCCCGAGCCTTAAATTGTATGCTTGTTGACTCAAATATCTTGATTTACGCAATCAATCGCCGTTCCTCCAAACATGTAACTGCTCAAAATTTTCTGCAAAATAATATAGGCGATTTAGAAGTTGCTCATCAGAATATCTTCGAAACCCTACGTGTACTTACCCATCCTAAATTTCCCTCTTCTATGAAAATTCAAGATGCGCTAAATGCAATTAATAATATTACAAAAACTTGCCGTGTCATATTCCCTGATGAGAAAACCTATTCAATAACATTATTTTTAATTAAGAAAAATGCGCTTGTTTCTGACCAGATATTTGATGCTTACCTTGCCGCAACCGCTCTTTCCAATGGAATTGCCGTAATTGCCACAGATAACATCCGCGACTTTAAAAAATTCAAAGAAATTAAACTTATTAACCCGTTTCTCCAAAACCACAATTAATTTCCCGTTTTTTAGGCTTTTACTTCAAAAGACAAAAATGATAAGATAAAACTATGATTAAACCGCAAACACTAAAAGGCTTTCGGGATTTCTTGCCTCAAGAGGCGAGAAAACGGCAATTTGTAATAAATACCTTGAAAAAGGTATTTGAGTCCTATGGTTTTGAGCCTTTGGAAACGCCAAGCCTTGAATACGAGGAGATTTTGCTGGGCAAATACGGAGATGAGGGCGATAAATTAATGTATCGTTTTGTTGATAATGGCAAGCGAAAAGTAGCTTTGAGATACGATCAGACTGTTCCTTTAGCCCGTGTTGTAGCCCAATATGGTTCGGCAAGCTCACCACAAGTCCTGCCGATGCCTTTCAAAAGATATCAAATCCAAAATGTCTGGCGAGCGGAAAATACACAAAAAGGAAGATATAGAGAATTTTTACAATGTGATGCGGATATTGTGGGTATGTCCACTTCCCTTGCAGATGCAGAAATATTAAGTTTGGTTTTGGAAATTTACAAAAATTTGAAACTCGATGTCACTATTAAAATTAATGATAGAACAAATTTTGAAAATTTGAATAAGAAAATAATCGCTGCAATAGATAAATTAGAAAAAGTTGGCGAAAGCACTGTGCTTTCTGAAATGGTAGAAAAAGGAATGACATCAGATGATGCAAAACTTGCATTAACAACATTACAGGAAAAACCAATAACAGAAAATATAAAACCAATCCTTAAGTATTTGAAAATGATGGGTCAAGATGTTTCAAAAGTAAAATACGAGCCAACGTTGGCACGGGGCTTGGATTATTACACGGGAATAATTTTTGAAACAGTTGTAAAAAATTCAGCCGGATCCATTTGCAGCGGTGGACGTTATGATAATTTGATTGGCATGTTTGGAAATAATCAGCCTGCCATTGGATTTGGATTGGGATTTGACCGAACTATCGAACTGCTGGAAGAAAATGGACTACTGCCCGATTTAAAAGCTCCTGTAAAAGTTTTGGTTACTGTCTTTAGTGAAAACTTAATTCAAAAATCTTTAGAAATTATTAATTTTTTGGATGAAAATAAAATTCCCTGCGAACTTTGGCTCGACCCAAATTCTAAAATGGAAAAACAATTAAAATATGCTGATCAAAAAGGAATTCCGTTTGTTGTAATCATTGGCCCGGACGAAGCGGCAAAAAATATGGTAACTTTAAAAAACATGAAAACCCGCTCACAAAAAACTATAGCTGAAAAAAACATTTTTAATGAAATTACTATCTAGAATCCCACCCCATGATATCAGCCATACTCATCTCTCCATTAGGAGGACAAATTGCAGAAGTCTCTTTCTTAATTCCTGGTGTAGCTTGAACAATTTTAGCCATTTCTGGGGCTAATCTGGTTTTAATGGTCGGATCCTGCTTCATGATTGATGTCAACTCACTATTATTAAGAGATCGTATATCTCCTGTTCTTGCAAATTCTCTTCTAACCCTAGCAAATAAATCTAAAAATAATCTGTCTCTATCTTCTTTTCCTCTAACTATTCTTGTAATAAATTCCTCTTCGGCAGCCAATTCATTAAACCAATTCTCATCTATTTCCAATCCGTATTCGACATACTTATTCATTAACTCCTTATTTCCATTATCTGCATTTAATTGAGCTCTTAAAAAAACTTCAAGCCTGAGACGTTTTGCGAAACTCTCCGGCAAATCTCTTTTGCTTTCATTATATAAAAAATTTAATTTGCGCCAATCTTTGAGATCTTCCGTGATCCATCCAGAGTCAAAAACTATCCGTGCGAATTCTAGGCTGTTTTTCTCATCCTGGGTCGGTAATTCTCTGTCTTCTGGATTTCTTGGCTTCTTAGTTTTTCCTGATTTGCTCATCAATTCTGCCACCTGCTCGGATGTCAATGGGGGTATCCTATTCCACTCAGGCCTAAATCTATTCCAGCTAATTGCCGTTCTCACTTGTTGTTTTGTGAATCCCGTTATTTCTGCTATTTCGCCAGGCAAACCCAATCTCTCGCGTAGGGGTTTAACTTTAGGCCATACAGTACTTTGTTTGATGACCTGCTCCCTGGGTCTTGGTAACTTATTTCTTTCTATAAGACCCTGTCTTTGCCTCTCTGTCACATGCAGACCCTTAAATGTAGGAAGATGTCTACCGTCTGAAAAAACTCTTTTATTGCCTACAAGAACCCCTTCCTCTTCTTCCCTAAGTAGTGGATTCTTTTTTGAAGGTCTAAATTCTACTAATGCCAACCTATCATTGGGAAGGGGCTTGCCTTCTCTTTGCAAAGCGGTTATGTTACTAATGATTGCTTCCACATCTTTACGTATTACCTCATCTATATGATACCAGGGGTTAGCCGTAGTTTTGGCTATATCTTTCTTTTCCTCCTTTGTTAACCAACGCAATGTTCCCCTTTTTCTTGCTGCAAAGACTAGCCTTGCTACGTCGTGCGGATCAACCCTTATTCCTGTTTCAATCTCTACAGCAAAGGATATTTCCCTTCCGCTTAGTCCCATGTTGGCAAATTTTTTTATTGCAGCCAAGCGAACTATATAGAATTCTCCCGATCTAGGTTGCATCTCTAAGTTAACCATAATTTTGATCTTGCCAATTTGGCAAAAACAGGGTATAATTATAGCACTATGCAAGCAAATATTCATCCGCAATATTTTGACAATGCGCAGGTTATTTGTGCCTGCGGCAACAGATTTACAACAGGCTCAACGCTTGAGATTATCAAGGTTGAATTGTGCAACAAATGCCATCCTTTTTATACGGGTGAGCAAAAATTTGTAGACAGCGCGTCCCGAATTCAGAAATTCCAAAACAAACAAAATATTGCCAAACAATATCTTACAAAAAAAGTCAAAAAAGAGGCCGAACAAAAACAAAAAGATACCGAGCCTAAAACCTTGCGCGAAATGCTCATGGCAATAAAATAGATAAACCCCATGTACGATTACAGAATTGTCCAAATAGAGATGCTCGGAAAAAAAATTGAAGAAACACGCAGCCTTCTCTCTGATCCCGCTTTGCAAGAAATGGCAGAAAAAGAAATTGTAGAGTTGGAATCTCAAAAAAAAGCGCTTGTTGAAGCAGTTAATAAAGACGCTGATTCAGGAGAATCTTTGGACAGCCGAAATGTCATCATGGAAGTAAAAGGCGCTGCCGGCGGCGAGGAAGCAAAATTGTGGAAAGAAGAATTGCTCCGGATGTATTTGCGATTTGCGCAACTTAAAGGATTTAGAGCAGAGCAAATTGATGAAGGAGTTATTAAAATTTCCGCTCCGCCATCTGGCGGACATTCAACTTCCCGGCCTTTTAAAACTTTCAAATTTGAGGCAGGAGTTCATAGAGTACAAAGAACTCCGTTAACTGAGAAACGCGGCCGAATTCATACATCTACCGCAACTGTGTATGTTTTGCCCGAATTTCACGATATTGACCTGCATATAAATCCTGACGATATAGAATTTGAAGCATATAGAAGCGGAGGACATGGAGGGCAAAATGTTAACAAAGTCTCAACTGCGGTAAGATTGAAACATAAACCATCCGGAATTATTGTTACTGCCCAAACAGAAAGATTTCAGGCGCAAAATAGAGAAATTGCAATGGAACTTCTTCGCTCCAAACTTTGGGAGGCAGAAGTTGAAAAACAAAACAAAGAAATTTCTTCTTTGAAATCTACACAAGTGGGACGCGGCATGAGAGCTGAGAAAATCAGAACCTACAATTTCCCCCAAGACAGATTAACAGATCACAGAATTAATAAATCTTGGCACAACCTTCCCGTTCTTATGGGGGGAAAGATTGACGAAGTAATCAACTCCTTTATATAATAGATTTGTGTTTGGTTTAAATCTAATTCTCTATTTTCTTGCTTTCATTTTCATTTGGCTTGGCGCAGGCCTGGTTGTTTCCTCGACTAGTAAATTTTCCAGCAAATTAAGATTGTCTCCTTTTGCTTTTTCTTTTGTTTTTTTGGGAATATTGACTTCAATACCTGAATTCTCAGTTGGCCTTCAGGCAGTAGCGGGCAATCGCCCTGAAATCTTTGTCGGAAATTTACTTGGCGGAATTGTTGTGATATTTCTAGTTATTATTCCTTTACTGGCAGTCTTGGGAAATGGAATAAGCCTAAAAAATGAGCTTGACAACAAAACTCTCTTGATAAGCCTGGTAGTCATTCTAACGCCCTCATTATTTATATTGGATAAAAAAGTGAGTACCTTAGAAGGCTTCATGCTTGTCTTCTTGTATGTTGTTTTGCTTTTTTTTGTGGAAAGAAAAAATGGAATTTTTGACAGGAGTAATGGGCAACTTTTTAATGTAAAAGCTTATTCCTACAAAGACATTCTCAAAATACTTTTAGGTATAGGCATTGTTTTTGCATCAAGCAGTATAATTGTAGATAAGACAACTTATTTTGCAGGCATTTTTAATATTTCTGCATTTTACATCAGCCTTTTTGTAATAGCTCTTGGAACGAACTTGCCGGAATTATCCCTAGCTGTAAGAAGCGTTATTTCCAGAAAAAGAGAGATAGCAATGGGAGATTATATGGGATCTGCGGCAGCAAATACCCTTTTGTTTGGTATTTTTACGCTTTTACATGGCGGAGAAATATTGACAGTAGACAACTTTATTATTACTTTTCTATTTATTCTTACCGCTCTTGGATCATTCTATTTTTTCTTCCGTACCAAAAATTATATCTCAAGAACAAATGGGCTTGTGTTATTGGGATTTTACGTTATCTTCGTGATTATTGAACTGACGCGATAAAAGCAGAACGCCTAATCCAGATATTGAATTTCCTCCTCAAGAAGTATTCCGTATTTTTCTTTTAACGCTTCTTTTGCAATTTCAATAAGGATTTTTACATCCTCTGATTTTGCATTACCCAGATTGACAATAAAATTCGGGTGTTTGTCGGATATCATTGCATCCCCTATTCTTTTTCCTTTTAAACCAGCTAAGGCTAAGAGCTTTGTAGTAGGAACTACAGGAAAAGGATCTGTTTTTACAAATGGCGCAAATTCTTTTTGCAGCTCCGAAGACAATAGGTCTAAAGGAATATTTTTAAAAGTACTTCCAATATTGGGAAGGTCTATGGGGTGACGATTAATTCTATAATCTATTTTTTGCTGAATACTTTGTTTTATTTCCTCTTTGTTTCCCTGCGTTAATTCTAAAACTACGGATGTAATAAATTCCGCAGCTGCTATTCCTGACTTAAATATGCTATCCCGATAGCCAAAACTACACTCCTCGTTGTTTCTTTCTTTTTCGTTTAAAGTTTTTAGATCCAAGCTCTTAACTTGCACGACACTATCTTTTGTTTCGCCTTTAAAAGCCCCGGCATTACCTCGAATAGCTCCTCCAATTGTTCCCGGAAGTCCTCCCGCCCATTCAAGACCGGACAAAGAATTTTCTATACAAAAATTCATAAGGTCTTTAACCACCACTCCGCTTCCTACTTCCAAACCATTCTCCAATAAATTTATGCCTTCAACTTTATTGTGAATCACTAACCCATCAAAACCTTTATCTCCTATCAGAATATTTGTTCCCCCGCCTAAAATAAAAATTTTCTCATTGCCCTCAATTTGTTTTAGGACTTCTTTTAATTCTTCCGTGGCTCCAACTTCAACAAATAACTTAGCAGGTCCGCCTATTTTGTAATTGCTGAAATCCGAAAGTGAAACATTCTTTTGAAAATTCATTATTGATTGGGAGCTGCAACTAAAGTGGCCTTGACTTTGGATGTTTTGCCATTTCTCCAAATATTGATATTTATGACATCACCTATTTTGTGTCCTGCAATTACAGTCGCAACTTCATTGACACCTTCAGTTATCTTCTTTCCGTCAATATCAATTATAATATCCCCTTCTTGTATTCCTGCTTTTTCTGCCGGAGAATCGCTAACAACATCCTGAACATATGCGCCTTGAGGGACATCGTTGAGCACGGCCACATCGCGAGTCAAAATTTTGTATGCTATTCCAAGATAAGGCCTATTGAACTGTCCATTTTTATTGAAGTTTTCAATGCTCTCCTTTATGATATTTATTGGGAGAGCAAATCCGATATTTTCCGCCCCACTTGCAACTGCGGTATTAACCCCAATTACCTGAGCTGATGAGTTAACCAGCGGACCTCCGCTGTTGCCGGGATTTATAGCAGCATCTGTTTGTATTACATCGTCAAGTTTTTCTGCAAAGGAGCCGTAGGGAGATCCTGTTGTTATGCCTCGTCCGATTCCGCTTACTATTCCTTGTGTAACACTGCCTCTAAATTCTCCCAAAGGAGTACCCACCGCAACCACTAGCTGCCCCACTTTTATTTTTGACGAGTCTCCCATCTCAACCGGCTTTAATCCTGTTGCATTAATTTTTACAATAGCTATATCATTTATAGGATCTCTATAAATGCTTTCAACGTCGTATTTTTGACCATCATGCGTGATTACTTTATACTTTCCCGGAACACTAACCACGTGCTTATTAGTAACAATCAATCCATCTGAAGAAACAATAAACCCAGACCCTATATCTTGTTCTTCCTGCCTACTTTGGGGACGCGCAAAAAGATCGAACGGATCGAAGTTAATAATTCTCTGCTCTACGCCAACTGTTACAACCGACGGGGAGATTTTTTCAACTATATCAATTACCACCGATTCTTCCGAAACTATTTTAACTTTCTCCGGAGGCAAAACTATCTCTTTATTTAGGAAAATTTTAGAAAGAGTAGGAAGCGAGGCAGAAAGTCCATTGGAAAATGCTAATGCTGCAATCAGAACAACGACAATTAAAATTAACTTCCTCATAGATTATCATTCTAGCAACTCTAGAACTGCTTTTTCAAGCTGTGAATCGCGGCTTAGGTCTTTTTCATCCAATTTAACTTCCATATCCGGCTTAAGTCCTGCGCCGTTAACCCAGATGCCATTTGGAGTCAGCCATTTAGCAATAGTCGTATGAAGACCTGCTCCATTTCCCAAATCATCTGCCTGTTGTATTGTACCTTTTCCAAATGTTGTTTCTCCAACAAGAATTGCTCTGCTTTTACCGTTGACTTTATTATCTCTCAATGCGCCTGATACAATTTCGCTGGCGGAAGCACTTCCTTTGTTTATCAGAACAACAATTTGAGCATCATACATGAGGCCTTTTCGTTTTACGGGAAGCGTATGTCTTTGTCCTTGAGAGTTCTCCTCCAGTGCAACAGGTGTCCCCTGTTTTAGGAACTCAGATGAAATATAAACTGCGTCGGCAAGATATCCCCCGGGGTTATTTCTAAGATCAATTATTAAACCTTTTATTGCTTTGTCTGTCTGCATCTTGAGGCTAATATCATTTACGATGGCTGTCCAATCATTATTTGTCGAATCACCAAACTGAGAAAGCTTGATATACGCAACTTTGTCATTTTCATGATCCTTAAGACTTTTATTTGAGATACTTTCGATTTCCTTTATTTGTTTTATCCATCCAGTAACACTTTTTACAGTGATCGTATCTCTTATGATTTTTACATCTAAGGGCTTGCTTGAATCTTTGTGCAGGATTGACAAAGTAACGCTTGTTCCTTTAGGGCCCCTAATTTTGCTAACTGTAAAGGGCAAGGTCCAATCAAGGGTTGATTCCCCATCGACTTTGAGTATGAAATCTCCTGCTTTTAATCCTGCTCTCTCAGCAGGAGAACTAGCTAGGGGAGCTATTACAATAATTTGTTTTTCCTTAGTTCCCAATTCTGCGCCAATCCCAGAGAATTGTCCAGCCAAACCGTCTTTAAAATTGGTATTTTGCACTGGAGGAAGATACATTGTGTAAGGATCACCAAGGCTTGCCGTCAACCCTTCGATCGCGCCATTTAACATTTTTTGAGGATCAAGTTTTGTTTTATCATAGTAATTCGTCTCTAATTTTCCCCAAACGTTCCAAAAAATAGAAAAGTCAGCATTTGAGAGAGACGCTGGTGCTTCTTTATTTATTACAGAAGCTGACGGTTTGAAATTTTTCCAGGAGACTTTTACATTGTTGGTGCCGACATAGTAGCCTATCAAACCTGCAATTAAAATTATTACAATAAGCTGTAAGGATTTAATCTTCATAAGAGGACCCTTTTATCTTATCACATCAGCGCTAAGTGCCTTGAGTGTTTTATGCTGGAGCCCATTCTTTTTTGGTGCTTGATACAAAGTCCATTTCGTGATCCTGGAATAATCTTTCCTCTTTCTGTTAAAAATTTCTGAAGGGTTCCCATTTCCCAGAAAGAGGGCTCTTTTTTCGACTCACAGAAATAACAGACCTTTGGAACTGAAAATTTTCTTCTTGGCTTTCTAATTGTTTTCTTCATATTGTCAATTGTTAATTGTTAGAAAGGTATATCATCCGGAACAACCTCTTCCGCAGGCGCCTCCGCAACTTTTTCTACTTTTGGTTTCTTTTCTTCTCCCGCTAAAACTTTTTTCGTTTCTTTCTCTGGCTCCTCTGTCACTTTTGTCTCCTTTGTCTCCTCACTTTTGACCGGAACAGCCGGCTGACTCTCAATTTCCCCTTCCGGTCTTCTTGAATCCAAAAGTATCATGTCTGAGATCACAATTTCGGTTTTGTTTCTTTGTGCTCCATCCTGCCCCGTCCAAGTTCTTGTTGCAAGCCTTCCTTCAACATATATTTTTCTGCCCTTAACCAAAAATTGACTGCACAACTCGGCTAATTTGTTCCATGAAACAATATTGTGAAACTCTGCTTCATCGTGCTTCTCTCCGCTGTCTGTCTTCCAGCTTCTGTTGGTAGCCAAACCAAAGCTACAAACAGCTGTGCCGTTTGGTGTATATCGGAGTTCCGGATCTCGTGTCAAATTTCCAATCAATTGTACCTTATTCAGACTTCGCGCCATAAAATTTAGAATTTTTGATGCTAGATATTCCTGACGTCTTTGATTTTGAATCTTTGATGTCTTGATCTCAAGAATTCAAGAGTTCAAGATCAAGAATATCCGACTATCCAACTTCAATATATCTTATTTAGTTCTCAGCAATAAGTGTCTTAAAATATTGTCGTTTTCCAAAAGTTTTTTCTCAAAATCCGCTGGGATTTTTTCCCCCTCCATTGCAAAATCCCAATAAAATCCGTTCGCTTCTCTTTTTATCTTGTAAGCCAAGGTTTTTTGCCCTATTTCATTCTCTTTTACAATTTTTAAGTCTTTTAACAAGATTTTTACTCCTGCAATTAGTTTTTTCCTCAAAGTATCAGTTAAAGACGTTTTTGTGACCAAAATCAATTCGTATGATCTCATCGAAACAATCCTAGCACATTTTCAGCCCAAAAAGCAAGGCTTAAAAGCTCAATTTCTCTTCAAATATAACATTCTATGCTTCTTAGGGAATTTTTCGATGGCGTAGCGAAGCATGGTGCGGGGCATTTTTTTGTAATGTTTATTCAAAAACCCAATTTCCATTTTCAAATCCCTATTGCCGACTTCTCTAAGCATCCATCCAACTGCTTTTTGGATTAAATCATGGTTATCAAAAAGTAAAATCTCTGAAATTTTTAAGGTTTCCTCAAACTTATTGTTTTTAATGAAATAATAAGTTGCAATTATTGAAATTCTTCTTTTCCAAATATTTTTCGATTTTGCTAGTCTAAATAATATATCCTTTTGTTTTCTAATCAAATAGCCGCCTACTATTTTATCCGCGGACAAATCAACAAAATCCCAGTTATTTATATATTTTATATTTTTCAGATAAAATTTATAAATCTTTTCCTGCATCTTTTCATCACCCATATTAAAATTATTAACGAGGACCAGAAGCGCAATTAATCTTTCTTCATGAATTTTTGATCTGAGAAGCTTAACAATTTCGGTAAAAGAAATATCTTTAAACTTAATTGCAATTTTGCGAGACTCCGGAACTGTGATTCCTAAAAATACATCCCCTTCCGCATATTCTCCCCTCCCTGTCTTGAAAAACCTCTGCGAAACTTCCGCCTTCTTAGGATCTGCCGCTTTCTTAATCTCTTTTCTAAGTTTATCTATCATATTCACAGTTTATATTTTCCCAAATCACATTTTACACTTACGCTTATATTCATACAGCTATATTTATATTTTACAAATATCTTTAATTAAATTAAATATCTTCAATCTGGACAAATTTCGCCGATCGGGTAATTCTGTCCAGAGCTAGACTCCAAAAAAATCTTTGAATAATTTATCGTTTTCTATTTTAGATACGGTAAAATTCCTGACGTACTCTCCAACATTCATATATTCTCTCAGAAACTCTACTTGCTTAAAACAAGGATAAGCATGTAAATAAACACTTTTATGTAGGGGGTAAAACCCCCACACGCTCAAATACTCTACGAATCTTTTTCTTTGTTGAGCCTTAGTTTCAGGTAAATCAAAACTAACAAGTCTCCATTTTCCGTCCCATATTTTCGGTTTTTCAACAGTAAGTTCATCCAGTGCCATCTTAATAATTTTTTGTTTTCCTTGATTGGTAATCTTAACAACTTGCCTACTGTCTTCATCTGCTATTTCAACTAACTTTTGCTTTTCCAATCTCAATAGCGTTCTTTTTAGATAAGGTATATTAAATCTCTTCCAGACTTCATACTCTTCTTTTCTTTTTTCATCCATAAATGGCTTGAGCGCCAAAGGCAAACCTGGCATAATCATAGCAGCCATTAAAAACGCTCCGGCGCCAACGAGCTTCAGGATTGTTTTAACGGGCGCATATTTTCTCTCAAAAACTTCTTTATCTATTTTACGAACTAATATTTTTGCTAATTGGTCTATTTTGTCATTGTCCATCTACAGACATTTTCCTCCGATCGGGTAATTTTGTCAATAGTCCAAAGGTAGAAATTTATAGATAATTAGCGCCCGATTTTAAACTCAACTACTTCCCCATCTTGCATTAAGAATTTTTTTGATCTACAATCCAAGTATGGGATATGGTGGTATCTGAAACAATTGAAAGACCAACAGGACACTTTTGGCAAAAGACGAAAGAACCCATTATTATTAAAAGGGGAAACGTAGTGTTTGACAAAAGCAGAGTAATCATCAATGACCCTATGTTCGGCGAGATACAAGTCGCAGACGTCCAAGTCGAAGAAGTCGGCCACTCAGCAGTTGTAGTAGTATGGATAGGAAAAAAGCCAATAGAAATATACAACGCATCCGGTGAAAAGATACAAGTTGTTCCCAACCAGATGCGTAGCTTTCCGATATTCCCAAATGGAGATAATTCAGTTACGTTCAAAGCTAAAAATGGAAAAAGAGAAGTAACTTTCAGAGTTGAAAATGATGATGCGCCTCCACAAGAATTTGCACCAGTTGGTGCAAAACTTAATCCCTCACCCTCTTCGCTACAAGGAAGAGCTGTTCGAGAAATTCCTCGCGAAAGCTAACTGCAGTAAAGCTTAAGATCCAATTTTAAATTCAACCACATCTCCGTCTTGCATGATGTAATCCCGGCCTTCAAGGCACGCTTTTCCTAACTCTCTTGATTTTTTCCAACCCCCTAAACCTATAAAGTCTTCGCATGCAACAACTTCTGCTTTTATAAAGTTTTTTGTAAAATCCGTGTGAATTACGCCGGCCGCATCAACTGCTTTAATGCCTTTTTCAATGGTCCAAGCACGCACTTCTTTTTCACCTGCTGTTAAAAACGAAATTAATCCCAATGTCTGATATGCTTTTTGAATAAGTCTTTCAAGCCCCGAAGTTTTTAATCCCAATCCTTGCAGATATTCTTTCTGCTCTGCCTCTGACAATTCCGATAGGTCCGACTCGATCTTTGCGCAAATTACAACTATATTTTCTTCGTTGTCATGCTGAACTTGTTTCAGCATCTCCTTATATTTTTGAGTAATCGCTTCGATTGATTTTTCGTTATAATCTTTTTCCTCGACGTTTAATACAATTAATTCGAGTTTACCAGAAAGAAGAAAAAATGTTTTGGCAAATTCTTGCTCCTCCGGTGTTAAAATAATTTCTCTTGCCGGTTTTCCTTCATTAAGACCTTTAAACAATTTTTCAATTGCTGATTTTTCCGTTTCTCTTGCAAATCTTTTAACGCGGCTTTGCGCGGCTTCGATAGTTTGTAGATCCGCCAGAATGAGCTCCGTTTCGATCGCTTCATAATCTTCCTTTGGACCAACACTTCCTTCCCGAATAATATTAGGATCCTCAAACGCACGGACTACATGAGCGATTATCGAAACCTCCCTGATGTGGGACAAAAATTTATTTCCCAACCCCGCGCCTTCACTAGCGCCTTTTACCAAACCTGCAATATCTACAAAATTCACTGTCGCGGGTTTAATGGGCGGAAGTTCTGACATTTTTGCCTCAATTTTTGTAATTTCCGCTAATTTATTTAGACGTTCATCCGGCACCGGCACTATCCCAACATTTGGCTCAATTGTTGCAAAAGGATAATTCGCAACAAATGCTTGCTGTTTTTTCAGCAGCGCATTAAACAAAGTACTTTTCCCAACGTTAGGTAACCCTATAATTCCAACGCTCAAATTCATATCAGAAGATTATAGCAAAATTTTGGAATTTAAAAATGCCGCTTGACAAAACGCATAATGTACCATATAATGTACTATGTATGTTACAGATCATAAGTATTACCGATGCGAGGAATAGCCTGGCAAAGCTTATTGAGCAAATAAAAGCTACAAAAGAACCTGTTGTTATAGTACAAGACAGCAATCCTTCTGTAGTTGTCTATCCCTACGACCAGCTTTTTCAACTCAAATTCAAAGAAATTTTCCGTGAAGGAGAGAAAAAATTTAAACAATATCTTAGAAAAAAATCACTACGTACTCCCCGCTTTGAAAAGGATGCCTACTCGATCATAAAAAATGCATAAAGTTGTCGTAGATACGAATGTATTTATTTCGGGTTTTTTATTTGGCGGAAATCCCCGGAAAATAATTGAAGCATGGATAAATAAAAAATACATATTCTGCCTATCACCGGAGTTGAAAACAGAGATTATCAGCAAACTAAAAAATAAATTTTTCTTATCAAATCAATCGTTGAAAATCATTGAAGAAGCATTAGATATCAATACCGAAAAATTTATTCCCAAAAAGAAGATTTCCATATGCAAAGATCCCCAGGACAATTTTCTTTTGGAGCTGGCAGAGGAATCCACAGCAGATTATTTAATAAGCGGAGACAAACTGGTATTGAAACTTGGAAATTATAAAAAAACAAAAATCATCTCCCCAAAAAACTTTTTGAAACTGTTGTGAGAAGATTATAGCAGAATTAATTACTTTCTATCGCTCCCGGGCAATTTTGCTCCACCCATTTTTGTTCATCGGCAGATACCGGAAGAGTCCTTTCATCCCAATAGATAACTGTTTGTTTGCCTTTTTTTGTAATCAAACGGTCAGGACAGGTATTTGGAGGCAGCACTCGCACAGAATCTGATGAGCCTTGCTGGCCTTTATCTTTATGGAAACCACGATATGAGTTATGCAGAACATAAATTTGATATGCAAAAAATCCAAAAAGCAAAAGATTTATTAAAAACATAATTAAGATGATATTTTTCCTGCCTACTCTTTCCCATTTTTTATCCACCCACCTAAAAACAAAATATGGAGCTAATGTAAGGAGAACCCAGAAAGTAGATGTAAAGACTATTGCATTAATAAGTGTCGGGCGCTGATCAAGCGGGGTTAATGTCTGTTGTTCCAATATCCAAAGAGCCGCACCTATAAACCAAGCCAGTGGCCACGTAAATATTCTATACAGAATCCAAATTACTGTGCCAATAATAAGGTAGGCAAACGGACGATGCAGCAACCCGTCACGTAGAGCCAAATCCAGTATATGAAGCTTATCGGGACCTTCCCCACCAATTCCCGGACCAATTAAATAAATTGGTAATGCCACAAGCTGCTCTCCTATGAAGAAAAACATCAGCACAAAAAATACTATAAAACTCAGGGGTAGCTTGTAATTACTTTTCCAACTCACAGACAAATTCATAAAAAGATTATAGCAGAATTTTGGATTTAAGAGATGGGATTGGGTTGGGAATTTTATCTCTCACCTGGAAGTTTTCACCTATTGATTTTTAAGTACTACTATGTTAATATAGGTTTATAAAACGTAAGGCGGCGATGTTCGTAATCTCCGCCTTTTTTTATTTCCTTTTGATTGTCTCCTTTAAAACGCCAAGGTCATTAAACTGAATTCCTTTTAGCTTTTTTATTCCCCGTGCTGTTCTTTTTGCATTGGCAAATACGCGTACATCTTTCTTCATTTTAATGAAGTGCTTAAGAAGTATTTCAAAATCCCCATCCCCGGAAAAGAATATCGCTCTATCAAACAGGTCAATGTCTCTCATGGCGTAAAAAGTCAAGTCAACATCACAATTCGCTTTTCTAGTTGTTCCCCCATCCGGCTGACGATAAATTTTAACTTTTTTGAGTATCAATTCGTATCCTAACTTTTCCAAAATTTTATAAAAATTCCTTTGTTTAATATTATTTTTCTCAAAACCTGCAAAATAGTAAACTTTTCGGCATTTGAAACGTTCCTTAAGGTACTTTATCATTTTTTTAAAATCTACTTTCCATCCTTCATCACGGGTTCCGTAAATTATATTTGAAGCATCAATAAAAGCGTAAGTTTTAAAACTCATAATAAAATTATAGCAAAATCTGGATGGGTTGGGGAATTTCACCGCCTTCAGTGGGACAGAAAATCGTATACGAATTTAATTCCGACTATTAAAATTGCGACTAGAACTATCTTCTTGAACTTTTTTTGAGGAACTTTTTTAATTATCTGTTTCCCCGTAAATGATCCTGCAAGCGCAACTGCAAACAAGAATGGAATGTACGCATAAAATTCCCTGTTCAAAAATCCCTGTGCAAAATATACAGGAATTCTTGTAAAATCCACTGCCAGCGCTATTGCCGCGGCTGTTGCAATATATTTTTCTTTAGATAATCCAAAAGCTGTTAAAAATGCTCCTCTTAAGGCTCCCCCTGTTCCTATAAGACCAGCCAAAAAACCCGATAGTCCCCCTCCAATTATGGAGCTTGAAAGAGATTGTTTTATTTTCAAATCATCTTTGTACAAAAACAATATCGAATAAATTGCAAGAAAAACTCCAAGAATGCCTTTTAAGAAATCTTGAGGGGTATAGTTAACTAATAATGCGCCTAGAAAAGTAAGAACCACACTGGGAATTCCAAAAATTAGGAGCGTGCGTTTACCTAATCCATGTCTAAAAAAACTGATTCTTCCAAAATTTCCAAAAACATGAAATAAAGCAACCAGAATCAATGCGGTTTTGAAATCAAAAAACAAAAGCGCTAAAGGTAAAAAAACAGTTGAAGATCCAAATCCCGCTACTGTCCCTATTATTTCTGAAATAAAAGCTGATGCAAAAAATAAAATCCCCATTTACCTTATTCTATCAAATTCAAATGTGGAGTTGGGGAATTTTATCTCAAAAGCAATTTGGATTTATGGGAGTATCGGGCAAGTGTAAATTTTCATCTTAGCTTATCAAGTCCTTTATAGACTTTGGAAATCCTACAATATAGAGCAGTGCCAATGGCGCTCCCCAGTTTGCCCATCTCTCAATAAAATCCCATATTGGCTCACCCACCAGTGGTCTTATGAGAGCGGTCCAAAACCCCCAAAATGTCATCCAGAGGAGTGCGCCGCGAATTGGCTTTATCAAAATAAGAATTGCAAGAAATACATCCATTACGCCAATCAAAAACAAAAGTTGTGTCGCGATTCCTACGTCAGAAATTCCAAAATTTGAAAACCAGCCGATCCATTGCTTTTTTCCTTGAATAGCAAAAACTCCATGTCCAATAAATTCGCCGGCAACAGCAAGCCGTAAAATCCATTCTATTGTCCGCTGTTTTTTCATTTTCTCACCTACTTCTAGAGAAAGTATACCAAAAATAATTAAAAAATAAAAGCTGTCTTGGAAATGTCCGAATCGTGTCAAGCCGGACGAGAAAATATAATATAAAATGTTTTTAATATGAGCGAAGAAGACAGAAAATATTTAAGGTCAACAGCAAAGATGAGACCGAGTTTTGAGATTTTTGAAAAGATGGTTGAGATTCTAACTCAGGTGCAAACAAAAACAGACCAACTCCTCCAAAACTCCCTGCTTCAAAAAGTCTAAAGGTTTTGCCAAAAATCAGCGGTTCATAAACTCAACTCTCGTGGGGGTTGAGGTGGCCTGAACTTTCCGACTCTGCTCCACTTCCCCTGTAAGTCTATGTGTTGGCAGGAACATATCGGGCATTACTCCGATTGATCCTATGCCCTCTTCAATTAGCATTTTGGCAAATTCAGGTTTGTTGGATGGAGCTTGGCCGCAAATTCCTGTTTCTATCCCGCGCTCTTTACATACCCTTATTACTTCCTTGACCAAACTAACTACAGCGGGATTTGTTTCTCCGTACCAAGAAAGACTTTGAATTTTCTCATTATCTCTGTCTGCTGCCAAAGTAAACTGAGTAAGGTCATTTGTTCCAAAAGAAACAAAATCAATACCTGCATCAATAAAGTCACGTATTCTTACGGCGTTAGTTGGAACTTCTACCATTATTCCAACTTTCAAGCCATCTACGCCTTTGCCCATCCCAACCTCTTGCATAATTTCAAAAGCTCCCTTAAAACCTATTGCATCAAGTTCCGGATCTCCTGTTAATTCTTTGGGATCGCGGACTACCGGGAACATTAATTTAATATTTTTATACCCCATTTCACGAGCTTTCTTAATTGCCTTCAATTCCCATTTAAATGCTTCTCTATTTTCAGGAGACAAGGATCGGACCAAACCTCTCCATCCCATCATAGGATTGGCTTCTTCAGACTCATATTCATTTCCGCCAATTAAACTCCCATATTCATTGGTCTTAAAATCAGTAGTTCTTAAAGTTATAGGACTATTGGGAAACAACGCGGCAAAAGCTGCTATGCCTTCTGTAAGTTTTGTTTTGAAATATTCTTCTCCGCTGCCATATCCGGCAATCTTTTCTGCAATTCTTTTAAATAGATCAGAATCTGGTGAAATTTTTCCTTTGTCAAAATCAACCAATGCGTTGACATGTACGCCAATATCCTCCAACAGAAATTCTATGCGCAAAAGTGAAATCATAAAATTTGGCCCAAGTTCTGATAACGCGTGCATTTTTCTTGCCATGTCCGGATTGGAAATAATAAGTCCTATCGGAGTTTTAGTTGGACTTCCTAAAAGCTCGGCAACGTCAATATCTTCCCCTACTTCCTTAAGAGAAAGCTCACCTTTATAAATTCTCCGTTCGTTCGCGTCTAACGTAATTAACTGACCTTTATGTTTAGCAAGTTCAGTTGTGTCGCCTGCACCTACGATGCATGGAAGTTCAAGTTCTCGGCTTACAATTGCCGCATGACATGTTGCTCCTCCAACTCTAGTAACAATACCTCCAAGGTCTCTCATCAGAGAAACCCAATCAGGATCTGTTCTTTCAGTCACCAAAATAATCTTCCTATTTCTATTTTCACGTGCTTCAATTACCATTTTTGCCTCATCCATGGTATTAGCAACAACAACAATTCCCGTTGCAACTCCCGGACATCCAGTTATACCTCCTTTAAAAATCGGTTCTTCCTTTTCAGCGACTTCTTCGGGAACGATTTTTCTTCGCATTTCCACTATCCTATCGTCTTTGTTTGATGCAATAGTTTCGGGTCTTGCTTGAAGAAAATAAATTTCTCCTTGGGAATCTATTGCGAATTCAGTATCAACTTCTCTGCCATAAACCTCTCTTATGGCTGCAATTTTGCCCGCTAATTTTTTAGCTTGTTCGTCTGTAAGAACAAATCTATTTCTGTCTTGCTCCGCAACTTTAACCTCTTCTGTTCCTCTCCGCACATATGATGTTCTTACTTCTTTACCTCCTAGATTACGGCCAACTATTGCACCTGTCTCGGGATCAATGTCGTAAGAATCCGGACTTACACTCCCGCTTACGACCGATTCGCCCAAACCATAATTTATATCAATATGTATAAATGGAGCGCCGCTTTTTGAGTCAACTGAAAAACCTACTCCTGCGCTAGATGCATTTACCATTTCTTGAACAATAACTGCTAATTTTGACTCCGCGTGAGAAAGTCTTTCGCTTGCTTTAATTGCAGTATCAATATCTTTATTGTCCGCCAATTCCTCCTGGGAGATTTTAAGTCTTCCTCCATTTCTATATTCGATTGCTCTATCTGTAAATTGAGAAGCTAAGCATTTTTTAATAGCATCTAAAACTTCTTCTTTCCCCTGTTGATGAAGAAAAGAATCATATTGTCCGGCAAAGCTATTATCTCTACTATCTTCAGATATGCCTGAACTGCGGACTGCAACAGCTACATTTTCTTTCCCAACCCTTTTGCATAATTGATCGTATTCTTCTTCAATTTGGCGTTGGGCTGAATCCGGGATTTTTGCAATTCCCATCTTTTTTTTCAACGCGTCGCCCGCAGCTGTTATCTGCTTTTCCAAAGCTTCTGCTCCTTCGTTATCTTCAGTTAATGTGGCTTTTAACCACCTAGCAGACATTTCATCCAAACCCTCAATTCCTGCTTTTATGTCGGGGTTTTGTACTAGAATCTCAGCTGACAGAGAAGTCGTTATGACAAAAGCTTCGGGGACTTTTATACCGGGGATCGTACCAAGCTCTGCAAGGCTTGCTGCTTTTCCGCCTACAATATCTACGCTTTTTGCTCTTTTGTCTTCCAGGAAAACAGTCAGAGGAAACTCTTGATGTATTGCCTCACCATTTAAAATTGCAGGTTGTGCTTCAGGTGTCATCTATTTATTGATTATATCACAGTAATATTAATAACGCTCATAGTAATGGAGAATTCATTGAGGGGCTTGACACGTGTTGGACAAAATCATGACGATTTGGTCATTTCACCTAACGTATCCTGTATAAGCGTAGACCGCGAAAATTGTGCATGCTACGACGAAAAGTATTAATCCGATAAATGCATTCTTTGAAAGAATGACCGAATCATTTTTTGCCTTTGCCATTTTTATTTCACCTCCTAAATTTATATTACATTTAAAGATTTACAAATGTCAATCCCGAAATTATATTAACTAATTTCTGTTTTGCCGGGTACCGTCTGATACTCGGCTTTGGATTTGAAGAAGAAATATCCGACTGTCCCAAAAGTTATCGCTGGTGAAATGTAGTGAGGAATATAGAATCCAAAACTATCCAATATCATAATTGCACCCAAAAACAATATCGAATACATCGCTCCATTTTTCAAGTATTTATATTTTTTTATTCTTTCGATATTGCTGATTGTGAGCTTTCTAAGAACCAATGCTCCAAGACCGTTTCCCAAAAGAATCAACGGTATTGAAAAAGTAAAAGCAAAAGCTCCTATTACTCCGTCTATAGAAAATGTCGAATCCAATACTTCAAGATAAGCAATTTTACTTACGTCTGACATGTTGCCCGCGATAAGTTTTCTTTCCTGTTCCTCTGCATATTGCCTAAACCCATGAATAATAAAAAATGCTGTTGATCCGCCAACTGCCGCAAAAGCAAGCATAGGGTCAATTTTGAGAGCAAACCAAACTATGATCATAAGAAGAATAGAAACAATAGCGAAAAACCAAGCTCCTTGAGAATGGAAAAACCTTTCCCCTCTCAAACCATAATTTTTAGGCTCTAAGAATAGCCAATTGAAAAATAGAAAAACCATGAATACTCCTCCTCCCAAAAGGAGAAGGGGTGAAGTTGCTTCAATTGCCTCTGCAATTTTAGGATCTTGAGAAAATGCCGCAAAGAAAATACCAATTAGACCAAGCCCTGGATTTGCTATCCATACAATAAGAAGAGGCAGAAGTCCCCTAACCACAAAAACGGCAAAAAGAAAACCCCACAGGAGAAACCAGCGCCTGGCCTTTTGAGACATGCCCCTTAGCACTTCCGCATTGATAATCGCATTATCAACACTCGTGATGATTTCAAAAAGTGAAAGCCCGAGGATTGTTAAAATAATTGCTCCTAAATCCATAAGCTGTATTGTACCAAAAAATTGACCGTGTTATAATGCAATGCTATGGTCAGGACAGAAGTAGGAAAAACGGCAAATGTCGGTTTTATTGTACACTCCTGTACACACCAGGTTTGTACAGGCTAGACACCTAGGAAAACGACTCATTGTTGATTATTTATAAGACGTGAAGTTAAGAGAGATTGAGTTTATACAGAAGCGTTTACCCGTGGTTTCTTTGGGCCCATCGTCAAATACATGGCCCAAATGCGACCCGCAATTACTGCATAAGGCTTCCGTTCTTTGAATCCCAAGACTATTGTCATTTTTAAGCTCTATATTTCCTTCCAAACTTCTGTCAAAACTCGGCCACCCGCAATCAGAATCAAATTTGGTACTTGACGCAAAAAGTTCCTGCCCACAGGCAGCGCATTCATACATTCCTTTTTCAAAATTTTTATAAAATCGGCCTGAGAATGGCGCTTCTGTTCCCTTCTCTCTTAAAATATTAAATTGCTCCGGCGTTAACCTTTTCTTCCATTCCCCTTCCGTTACGTTTTTCAAATCTTTATTATCTTTCATAAATTAATAAAGCTAATTATGTCACATCTAACATTTCTGATGTATGATTTTATCATGCGATCGCTTAAAATAATCATATGTCATAGCCTTTCATTTTACTCACTCTGTATTTCAAAAGCGTAGTGCCCTGGCGATTGAGTTTTTTGGCGCTAATTAATTTTAATGTAATATCAAGGTTTTCTTCTTTTATTAAATTTTTTCCTGAGCCGAAGATTTTTGGTTCGAAGGTTAAATATATTTCATTCACAAGTTTTGATTTTAAAAATAAAGTATTAATCGTTCCACCGCCAACAATTAACAATTTTTTATATCCCCTGCTTTCCATTTTTTTTATAAGTTTTGAGGGATTTTCATTGGTAAATTCCAACATTCCCTTTTTTGCCTCTTCTGAATATTTTTTAGGTTCTCTTGTTAGAACTATTCTTAATTTATCCTTTTCGTGTTTAATAACTTTTCTTACTGTTTCGTAAGTCTTTGAGCCCATTACGATAAGACTGTGTTTTTTTATTAAAGAGAAGAAGAACTTCGTGTCTTCCTTGGAAGTCCAGGAGTAAATATTGGGATCCAAACCTCTTGTAATTTTGCCATTTATTGAGGAGACCGCAACCATTATGACTTTCATTTTTTCTCTTTCTTAAGCCAATTAACTCCCAGATAAACAAGAGGTGTTTCTATAATTGACATGAAACATTTTAATAACCAATATGGAAGAATTAAACTAACTAAAAAAGCAAAATTATCGCCAAAACCTTTGTCAAATGCATAAAATGCCAAGAACATAAAAACAGACGTGTCTACAAATTGCGAAACAAAATTAGATGCATTGTTTCTAAGCCACAACGCTTTTTTTCCCAATATCTCTCTTATTTTTGCGAATATAAAAACATCCATAAATTCAGCCAATGTAAAAGCTGTTAAGGATGCGGCTGCAATTCTGGCAGACAAACCAAAGATTGTATCGTATGCTTTTTCGGAAGCAACAAATCTCATTGATGGAGGAAGACTTGTGGCAAATATAGAAAATGCAAAAATTAAAAAAATAATAAATAATCCTGATCTAATAACGCTTCTTGTTCTTTCTTTTCCATAAACTTCCGTAATCACATCATTAATCGTAAAAATAAGAGGCAAGACAAAAATTGCTACACTGGCATTTAGCTTGAATGTTCCAATTGTCAAAAGAGGAAATGTTTTTCCACCCATCAGCTCTGCAACGCATATGCAGAATATGTAAACAGAAACCAAAAGATCGAATTTTTGTATCTTAAACATATTGTGGATTATAGCAGTTTCTGTTTGTAAAAATCCAAACTCCTCTGCACTGCTGTTTCCCAACCAGGCAATAAATTATGATCTGCTCCCGGATAAACAAAATATTCTATATATTTTCCCAATTTTTCCAAATCTTTATTCAGCTGATCCGACCATTTAGGAGGCACTGAATCATCTGCTGTCCCTTGGTGAATTTGGATTGGGGCATTAATCCAAGAATAAAAATTACTTGGTGAATACAGCTCAATATCGTAATCATTTTCAAAATTTGCAACTACCTTTCTTAACGCCTTTCCATGATCATCAAAGTCATCCATAAAGAAAAATATAGAATATGGAAAAGGTTTTGAAACAGGCGCCCAAAGAACTGTTGGATAATTTTTCCCGGTTATCTCAAGGACTGATAATGCAATCTGTCCTCCGTTGCTATGTCCCCAAATCCCAACTTTTGAAGTATCTGCTTTAATTTTTCCCGAATAACTTGCATCAAGCCCATTATTTAAATTAACCAGAGAAGACAGAAGGGTAAGAGTTGTTGTATGTGTTTGAAATCTTTCCTCTATTGAATTCCCTGACGGATTCTCTGACTGTCCGTAACCTAAAAAATCCTGCGCTATAGTTATAAAACCATTTTGCGCGAAAAATTCTCCTGCTCTTTGCGTACCAATTCCTGTTGTATAAATTTCCTTTGGGACAAATCCCCGCATCATGACAATAACAGGATACGTGCCTTCAAGCTTTGGAACATTTATAAGCCCGCTCACTTTTCTATGCATGCTTTTTCCATCTATCGTTTCGCGAATATTGAAATAAAACATTTGAGAAATAATATTTTCATCTTCGTCTAAAACATGTCCAAGAGCAACAGGAAGTGACAGAAACTGTTTCTTCTTTAGGTTTTCAAAAGTATATTTGGCAAGGGGTTTTTCTTTTACTCTTTCTTTTTGGCGATCAACATCTTTTAAAATAAAAAATAATCCCAAGATTATTAAAATTATAAGAAGACCGATTCCCAATTTCTTCATGGAGGGGTATTAATTTGTTTCACTGCCCAAGATTACAATTACATCAGAGTCTGCGTCCTGCGGCAATTCTTCCGTCTCACCAACAACAAACGACTCCTCAAGAACGCTTTTTAATTTATCAAGAAAAGCTGCCTCTACTGTTTCCTTTGCCTGAATAATTGTCTCTGTATAATCTGAATTATCCGCATTACCTATAGAAGATACCGTAAATCCTTCTGATTCCAGATTCTCCTGCTGTCTTGATGCTTCTCCGCTGATTCCGCTTCCATTTTGAATTTCAATTTCATATTTTGTCAGATCGACCGCCTTGGTTGGTTCGGGCATGACTGTTGGAGTAGGAGTTAGTGTGACAACATTAATCTTCTCGACTTTTATATTATTTTTATAAAGAAAAATTCCCCCTAACATTAGAAGAGCGACTGCAAAAACAAAAAGTATCGGCCACATGAAATTTTTTTGAGGCGGGCTGCTCCCGGCCGGCTGCTTTTCTTCCTCGCTCATTTTTGCTTTAAAATCAGTTAAAGGATCTGATTTGGGCTCTGGGGTTGTCTCTTCGATTACTTCAACTCTTTCTGTGGTTTCTATCACAGTATCTGCAACAACCACTGGTTCCTTTTTCTCGCTCTGTGCTTCAGTTTTTTTCTGTGCTTCTGCATGAGCCGCGTTTGACGTGGTACTTGCAGTTTTTTTAGCAGCAGCCATCTGAATTCTCCATATTAATTATAGTAGTCTCTCCAACTTCATATGTCAACAGAGATTTTTCTTGCAAAATTAGGCATTTAAATATAGACAGCGGCCGCTGTATTTAGTTAAATGAGCAACGACCAGTTGTTGACAAATGGATTTTGTGATATGGTAAATGTGTAGAGTAAATTATCAAGAAAAGTTATGACCAAAAAATCACTCGTGGTTATTTCGATATTAAGTATAGTTGCGACTTATGGATTTGCCATTATAGATGCTTTAGCTAATCCTTCCGCAAATCAATCCGGATTACCATTTAAATTTGGTTCCTATGCTTTATTCGGCACTGCAAGCACAAACTATTCAGTTTTGGTTCTAGATATCGCTTTCTGGTTTGTTGTTATTTGGGGAATTTGGAAAATATTCCTCAATAAATCAAAGTCGAAAAAATAATTGCTTTATTTCCTCTGGTCATGCGGAACAATTACTTCTGCAATAGAAAGCGAAGTATTTCCAGCCAGATCCGTAGCCAATATTTTTATTGTATATTTCCTCCCATCTTTATCGCCACCTTTTCTTGAAGCTTCCAACTTTATAGTTTCATTAATATTTGTCTGATTCTGGATAGTTATTGAAGGTTCAATTAAGTCATATTCATCATCAACCAAGATTGTTACTAAATATGGATTCTCATCAGTTATAGCGCCTGTAATATTTACATTAACCATCTTATTGTTTGGCGGCCAGATAGATTTTGGATTAACAGCTGAGGAGATAGTTGGAGGAGTATAATCATAATTTGCATCTCCTTCCAAAATACTGAAGTGCTCTATATTAAAGTCAAAATTGCCATTTCCATCCTCATCAATTCTAATAATGGGAACTTCTGAAGATTGAGTATCAAATGAAGTTTCCGCTTTTGTATTATTGGCTAATGGAATTTCTTTATAGAGTATAGTTTCCGTATTTTCATCATCTTCATATTTTCTGATTTTGAAATCAAAACTACCCTGATCAGTTGCTTCAAATTTAATATCATACTGTCCGTTATCCGGAAGCCAAATAAATTTAGCATCATCCAAAGTATCGTAAGAACTTCCTGGAATATTCGCTTCAAAATCTCCATTGCTTGTTGGGCCAGTATGGTTTCCCAATGAATCATAAACATGAATGTTAACAGGAGAATGCACGGAAATTTGACTTCCACTGAAAAAATAGGGTTGGGCAGAAACTCCAACAGGCAACTGATTATCATCGTTTAAAATATTTTTTATGAGATTTAATGCTGACCCCGAAGAAACCAGATTACCATGATCCTGCTTCGTATAAAAAACTTTTGCATTACCCAAAAAAGAAATACCATTATCGGAGTCGTTAAGAGAAGCGCTAAAAAGCGAAACTGTCCCATCGCCATTGATATTAATTGTGTCTTTATGAATATATGGAATTCCCAACAAGGAAGTCCTTTTTTCTTCAACAATTTGCCCCAAAGTTTTTTGGCCGGAACCTGCAATTAACGTTACATCAACGCCATTCGTACTGAATAACGAATTATCCAGAGTATGAAAAGCTTCAGAGGGATTAAAAAGAGGCGTGTTAAAATTAAGACCGGTTAATAAATTTTTAATTTGCATATAGTTCAAAGTTCCTGATTCTGTTCTATAGGGAAATGGGTGCTGATTATCTTCTCCGGAATAAAAATTAAAATAAGCTTGACTTGGTACTAATTGAAATACACTAACCATATTCTGAACAACATCATTTGTTTCTGTATCTGCTATTCCTAGGCACAATGGGCCTAATGATATAGGCAAAGGAGTTAGGCAAGCGCCGTATCTCAAATTCTTTAACGAATCCACTGACCCCAGATGCGGGGTTCCTAAAGTAAATAATTTTCTGACATTTTGAGCTTTTGTCACATCGGATATATAATTTCTAGCCACCAGTCCTCCCATACTATGAGCAACAATATCCACTTTTTGACTCCCCGTTTGTGTTTTTATTTCATTTATTTTTTCATTAAGAAGTAATGCTGTTAATGCAATATCTTTTCTCCAATAATAAGGAAAAACAAAAAAATTTTTATTTAATTCGTAACCGTTGGAAATAAAAAAATCTATTGTCCCCTGGTAAGCTCTACCTAGCAAGTTTTCAGTAATCCCTATATTTGCTTCGGAAGTTATACCATCATTTTTCATTCTCAAAACATCAAAATAGTCATCTTCACCAAAATCCTTTGCTTTGTCTTCATTTAGCCAAACTGTTTCGTCCGTAGGATAAATATAATTAAAATTTCCTCCATGCCCATCATCTTTTTCTAACCAATATGTTTCCTCGACAACTTTCAACTCTGACCCTCCGATGCCGGGAATTAAGATTAAAGGAGTTTTGGGAGTAGGTGTTGGTGTCGGAGTTGGGGTTGGAGCTGGAAGGAAAACCGAAGCAAGACTAGGAGTAAACAAACCGACTGCAACAGAGCCGATGTTTGAAAGGGTTGAAATCTGTGTTGGATTACTATTATTTTCGGCATTCCACCACCATAACGTCCCATCGCCTTTTACAGCAATACCAACTGGAGCAAAAATCGTTTGTCCAACAGCCGCCAACGTTACCTCGCCTAAACCAGATACTTGTTTCGGATTTCTATCGCCAGAATATGTATAACTCCCATGTCCCCAACCGAATAGGCTTCCATTATTAGACAAAGCGACATTCCAGTTTGTTTTTGCCCAAACATTTTTTATTCCGGAAATTCCTGGAATTTGGATAGGAGACCCCTGAACTCCAAAACTACCGGTGATAGATCCCAACTGTCCTTCACTTGTTCTTCCCCATCCCCAAACCGTTTGATCTGCTTTCACCGCAAGGGTATGATGTCCGCCTGCGGCAATTGCAATAGCATTGTCGAGAACTTTAACTGGACTATCGATTCGACTACAATTATATAAATAACAGCCGATACCCACTTGCCCATTATTATTTAATCCCCATGCAAAGACACTTCCGTCGGCTTTTAGCGCAATGCTGTGATTATCTCCTGCGGCTATTGCAACAATTTGCAGAAAGTTGCTTGGACCTTTAACCTGCGTTGCTACGAGAAGCTTGCTGTCACTGTCATTATTTCCTACTCCTGCTCCTCTTGCTCCATATCCATCGTAGCCCCACACCCAAACTGTCCCATCATTTCTAATGGCAATGCTCCATTTGTATCCTGCGGAAATACCTTTAACATCCGTCAGATAACCACCTCCCAAAAGTTTTACTTGAACCGGATCAACAAGGCTTCCTCCGCTCTCTCCATTACCCAACTGCCCGTATTGGTTATTTCCCCATGCCCACACAGTACCGTCACTTTCCAAAGCAAGACTATGATCACGACCTATACTAACAGAAGCTACATTGCTTAAACCTTGTTTTTGAGTAACTGCAGAGGCGGATGCATCATTCCACTGCCAAACGCTTCCCGGCTGCAATTCTGCCGCGCTTACATTTGAGGGAAATAACAAAAGGAAAATGAAAGAAATGATGAATAAAAGATTACGAGCAAATAATCTCACTATTAAACTGTAGTGCAAGAAGGTATAGTCTGCAATGGGGAAAATCCTACAGACCATCTAACATTTACGTATATAATAATTTGATGCGATCGCTTTAAGTAGTTATATACCTAATTTTGTCTTTGGTGCTTTTAATAAACACTTTGCAGGTATTACTTGCGCGCTGAAAAAGTATAAAACTCTTATTTTTTTATGTGCAATTTTTATTTTTTCTTATGATTGCAGTTTAAACTTAGAATAAATATAATATTTAATATGTCAAAAGCTAAATTGATTTTATTGATTGTTTTGGCTCTAGGTCTTATTGGTGCTGTCTTTTATTCTCAGTACCTTCAGAAACATGCTAAAATTCCTTTTATAAAAACTGGCGAGATGCAGACAATATCAGTAGTTGATGCAACCAAAGCGCCTCGCCTTTCAACAGTCGCAGATAATCTTGAAGTTCCATGGGCTTTAACTTTCCTCCCAGACAGAAGTATTATTCTTACAGAAAGGCCTGGACGGGTAAGATTGATCGACAAAATGGGAGAGTTACTCCCCGACCCGATAGCGACTATTGATGACGTCAAACAGTTTGGTGAAGGCGGACTTTTGGGAATAACAATTCATCCCAATTTTTCCAACAATCATTTTGTTTATTTATATTATACTTATGGAGCAAATGGGAATCAAACTCTTAACCGAGTTGTAAGATTTAAGTTTGACAATAATTCTTTTTCGGACAAAACTATAATAGTAGACAAAATTCCAGGCAACGTTTTTCATAATGGAGGACGGATAAAATTTGGTCCTGATGGATTTTTGTACATCACAACCGGGGATTCCCAAAACCCATCTTTGGCGCAAAATAAAAATTCTTTAGCCGGAAAAATTCTAAGAGTAACAGATGAGGGTACTGAAGTTTTTAGTTACGGGCACAGAAATCCGCAGGGAATTACTTGGGATGAAACTGGCAGATTGTGGGAAACAGAACACGGCGCCAGTGCAACCGATGAATTAAACATAATTGAGAATGGCAAAAATTATGGATGGCCGGAAATTGCCGGAGATCAAACAAAAAACGGAATGAAAACTCCAGTAATTAACAGCGGCCCAGATACTTGGGCTCCAAGCGGCGCAGCTTACTATGATGGTTCGATATTTTTTGCGGGATTAAGAGGGCAAGCGCTGTATGAATATAATATTGAAAGTAAAACCCTTACCCCTTATCTCAAAGGCGAAATTGGAAGAATTAGGGAGGTTGTTGCTGGTCTTGACAATTTACTTTATATTACAACTTCCAATCGGGACGGCCGCGGAATTCCCGATGGGGCGGATGACAAAATAATTCGCATAAATCCTGCCAAGCTCTAATTTGTACTCCTAAATTTTATGAAGAACTTTTGGACTAGTCTTAAAAAACCGATTTTGATTCAGGCCCCAATGGAAGATGTGACTGATACGGTTTTCCGACAAATAATTGCAAGATGTGGAAAACCCGATGTCTTTTTTACAGAGTTCACAAATGTCGAAGGCATGTGTTCAAAAGGCCGGGACAAAGTTGGGAAAAGATTAAAATTTACAGATATTGAACACCCGATTGTTGCGCAGATTTGGGGAAACAATCCCAAAAATTATTTTGAAACTGCAAAATTAATAAGACTCAGAGGTTTTGATGGGATTGACATCAACATGGGGTGTCCGGAAAAATCAGTTGTAAAAAAAGGCTCATGTGCTGCTTTAATAAACAACCATGCACTTGCCAAAGAAATTATTTTGGCAACACGGGAGGGCGCCAGTGGTCTCCCTGTAAGCGTTAAAACCAGAATCGGAATTAAAAATATTCAAACAGAAAAATGGGCAAGATTTTTGCTGGGATTAAATCTTGATTGCCTTATAATTCATGGCCGGACAGCTGCGGAAATGTCAGATGTTCCGGCCCACTGGGATGAAATCGGAAAAGTTGTTAAATTGAGAGATGCTATGAAAGTCAAAACCCTAATTATCGGAAATGGCGATGTAAAAAGTCTTGACGATGCAATGGAAAAATACAAGAGATATAAAGTTGATGGAATTATGATAGGACGGGGAATTTTTGACAACCTTTGGATTTATAATAAATCCATAAACCCAGCAAGCATTTCTTATCAAGAAAAATTAAAATTATTAATTACGCACATTACGCTTTTTGACAAAACTTGGGGCAAAACTAAAAACTTCTCCATTATGAAAAAGTTCTACAAAATCTACATCTCCGGCCCGCTTCGCCAAAGCTTCAGCGAGGCGAGCATGCCAAACGCAAGTAATGTGAGAACAGAACTTATGAAGTTTCAAAATGCGAAGGAAACATTAGAATTTCTAAAAACAAAAAACTAAATCTTCTCAACTATCACTCCCTTTTTTGTATCCTTTATATTGAAACCTAATTTTTTAATCTTGTTGCGGATGTGATCTGCCTGAGTATAACTCCCCTGTTTTCTCAACTTGTTACGTTCTTCAATAAGTATTTGCACTTCTTGCGGAACAACGATTTTTATTTTCTTTTTCTTTTCTTTCGCTTTTTCCAAATCAAGACCCAAAACCTGATTCATTTTCAAAATGCTTTCTGCTTTGGCGCTATCCGGATAATCGGATTTGATCAAATCCCAAACAACAGATAAGGCTTTGGCCATATTCAAATCATCATTTATCGCGTCCAAGAATTTCCCTTCAAATTCTGCGCAGCCGATTTTTGGATTTTTAAACTTAGAAACTTCATCAATCAACCTTTTGTACGCAATTTGCGCTCCCTCCAAAGCATCCCAGGTAAAATTCATTTCCTGCCTGTAATGAGTCTGCAAATACAAATATCTTAAAGCCAATGGATCAAATCCCCTTCTGACAACTTCCTCAACTGTAAAAATATTACCAATACTCTTGCTCATTTTCGCTCCATCAACATGCAGAAAATTATGATGCACCCAATATTTTACGAATTGCCTGCCGGTTGCTCCCTCTGATTGCGCAATTTCATTGGTGTGATGAATTGCAATATGGTCAATTCCGCCTGTGTGAATATCCAAAGTCTCTGTATCCAAGCCTTTTATTGCCATTGTAGAACATTCAATATGCCATCCCGGAAAACCTAAGCCAAACGGACTCTCCCATTCCATTTGTCTTTTTTCGCCTTTTGGAGAAAACTTCCAAAGAGCAAAATCTGTAACATTTCTCTTACCCTTAACAAATTCTACTCGTGCTCCTTTTTTTAACTCTTCCGACCTCTGACCTGTCAGAATTCCGTAATCCGGAAACTTAGATGCGTCAAAATATACTCCATCATCAATTTTGTAAGTGAAGCCCTTCTTTTCCAAAGTCTGGATAAAAACAATTTGTTCCTTTATATAATCTGTAGCATGCATCAAAATATCTGGTTTCCTAATATTTAATGCGCGGGCGGAATCAAAAAATTGCTTTTCAAATTTTTTGGCGATATCCCAAACACTCATCCCAAATTTGCGCGCTCCCTTTTCCATTTTGTCTTCTCCTGTATCTGAATCCGATGTCAAATGGCCGACATCCGTAATATTCATGACCTGCTTTACTTTGAAATTATTAAAGTCCAAAGTGCGGACAAGAATGTCATCGCCAACATAACGCCGCATATGGCCAATATGCTGATAATCATAAACTGTGGGCCCGCAAGTGTACATATTTACAACCGGCGGATTCAGAGGCTTAAAATCCTCCACTTTCCGGGTTAATGTATTGTAAATCTTTAACATGAGGTAATTATACTATTAAACAAGAGGTCTCGCCAGAAGAAAGCTGAGGAAAATATTATTTTGCCCGCTGAAAAAATCTTCCTTTAGCCAATTTAGCTACGTCAGGGGCTAACTGGACTAGGACATTATAACCAATCTTCGTAATAAATGCAGCTTGAATATCCCCTGCACGCAAGAAACTTAAAGCTAAAGCGTTAACTGGAATGTCAATTAAAAATCCTGGAAAAATGCCTTTTCCATTCTCCACTGATTTCATGGCTAAAGGCGCAGCAACACTAACTAAACCGTTAACTGCTCCATAAAGAACTGACTCAACATGGCCTGTAGATAATTCTTGCTTATATGCTCTTTGAGCTCTACCAATTCCAGAGATTTCTTTTGCGGTATTAAATGTATATTTTGCAGCTTGTCTTCCAACTTCCAAACTTCTCATATCTTATAGTTTAACATTCCCTTGGTTGTATGTCAAGTTTTGAGGCTAATTTCTCAAGAGTGCACACACACAGTGCACACACCAGGTATGTACAAGCTAGACACCTAAGGATTTATCCTGATGCGCCGCGGAACATTTCTGCTTTATTTCGCTCTCGGACAACAGCCAGAGGAGGCGGTTTTTCCGCTTTTTTTTGCTGCAAATCCTGTATTTCTTCCTTTTTCTCGTTTTCTACTTTCTCCGCAGCACGCTCTTCTCCGCCAGCTGGCGGATTTTGCGGCCGATTAAACGTCGGATCATAATAATTTTCTTTGTGCAGTTGCTGACGAAGCTCTAATAATTTTTTCTGCTCCTCCGGGGATTTATCTTGAGGCATATCTGATTTGCCATAGAGGCCTCTTAAATATTTTATCCTTTCGTCATCCGAAGACCATTGCTGTTGAGGCTTATTTTCTTGCGCCTTGTTTTCTGCAGGTTCTTTTACTGCCCCAACCTGCTCACTCACATCCCTTGCCATCTCCTCAGGTATTTTTACAACCTGCTTTGCCGCCTTCTTAACCGTCTGCCCCAACTGTCCAAGTGTGGATCCCAAAATCGTCGTATCCTCCATAACATAAGTTTACTTAAAATTAGGTCAAATTCCAACTATTATTTTTCAGCGCTTTTTTCACTCCCCAATCATATCATCTCCTTCTATTTTTTTTGAAACTAGTAACTTGATAATGGTTGGCTTTACAATAGATACGCCGAAAAACCAAATAATATGTCTTGACAAGTTTCCATCCCCGCCTCCCTCCAAAAAGTTTAGAATAATAACTCTAAATCCTTAAAGTGAATTCAAAGTGAAATTAGCTCTTGACAGGGAAATGGTACCATGGTACCATGGTGCTATGGACACAATTGCAACCAATTTAAGATTTCCTGCCGATGAATACAACAAGATTAAACTCTTGGCTTTCTCTGAAGGAAAAAGTACAGCAGCATTAATTAGACATGCCGTATCCTTATATAAAAACAAACAGTTAACTAGTTCTATTCAGATTAATATGGCTGAAAAATTTAAAAAATCTGCGGTTAAAATTAACATTTCCGCTCTGGATTTGATTAAAAGCGGAAGAAAGTTTGAATGAGAAAGGTTGTTGTTGATGCTTCGGTTTGCCTCAAGTGGGTCTTTGAGGAAAAAGATTCAGAGAAAGCAAGAAATTTGCTCACCCTATCGGAAAAGGGTGATATTTTGCTTCTTGCTCCGGAAATTTGGGAATATGAAATCGTTAATGGTTTTGCTTCAGCAATGTTAAAGAATAAATTATCTTACGTTCAATCAAGAAAGCTTTTGAGAATGGTTTTAAAAGCAAGTCCGCAAACGATTGCGACGCATGACCTGCTCTTAAAATCTTTGAAAAATTGCCATAAATATAAAATTTCCGCTTATGACAGCGCATATGTTACTTTGGCAGCGGAAAATAGGATTATTTTAATTTCGGCGGACGAGAAGCTGGTGCAGAAAGTAAACGATCCAAATGCGGCTACGACACTAGATTTGTTTTCTTAACCCGCTGTTTTTCGGGGCAAAGGCTTTGCCAAAAACTCATCCAATTCCTGTTCCGACTTAGGAATCGCCAAATCCTTCTCCTTTAATTTCTCTTCAAACTCCGTAGGTTTTCCATCCGAAGGATTTGCGTCTTTATCCGAACCGTAAAGGTATCTTAAGAATTTTATTCTTTCCTCATCTGACTGCCACTGATGCTTTGCAGAACCAATCTGACCGCCCGCATCATTTGCCATTTCTTCAGGTATTTTTACAATCTGCTGTCCAGCTTTTTTTTGCAGTTTGTCCCAGTTGATTTAAAACTCCGCCCAAAATCGTATCATCATTCATAGTTTAATATTATCAGTAATTTTGCCTGCCTTCCATGGCTCGTTGAAGAGTTAACTCATCCGCGTATTCAATATCCGCGCCTGTTGGCAGCCCTCTCCCAATCCTCGTAATTTTGAGATTTGAGATTTGAGATTTGAGTTGTTTTGCTATGTACATTGCCGTCGCCTCTCCTTCCATTGTCGGGTTTGTAGCTAATATTACCTCCTTAATTCCTGATTCTTGATTCATAATTCTATCCAATAATTGCTTTATATAAATTTCGTCCGGACCTATATTGTTTAGCGGATCTATTTTCCCATGCAGAACATGGTATACACCATGGTATTTACCGTTTTTCTCAAGCGCCAAAACATCCAACGGCTCTTCAACAACACAAATAATAGACTTATCACGCTCTCGATTCTCACAAATACTGCATGGGTCGGCCTCATCAACTGAAAAACAAATAGAACAAATAATTGTTCCTTTTTTAAGATTCTGGATTGAATTGGCAAAGTTATCTAACTCGCCTTGCGGAATATGCAATAGATAAAAAGTGAGGCGCTGGGCAGTTTTCTGCCCAATGCCCGGCAGTTTCTCAAAAGACTCAATTAGGCTTTGTATGGCTTTAGGTATTTTCATAATCTGAACTTTTGAAATTAGATGTCCTTGACATTTTTGATTTTGAACATTTGATGTTTAGAATTCTTGACTTCAAGAACATCAACGATTCAAGAAATCAAAGTCAAGAAATTCTCACTTCCATCTTCAAGAATTCTTCTTTAATTCTGTTGATATCAGTTCGCTTACTGACAATATTTTTAGTTTTGGGAATCTTTTTTCTTTTGGTACAAAAATTGTATCTGTTACATAAACAGAACTAACCCCAGATTCCTGAAGAATTTTTGGGGCAATTTCGGAAAAAACAGGATGAGTTGCGAATACAACTATATCTTCTGCTTCATTTTTCTTCAAAAGAGAAGCTGCTTTATCAATAGTTTCACCTGTCGAAATCATATCGTCAACTATAATTGCTCTTTTGCCAATTTTCCCCTCAATTTTGTTCGCAAACACAAAACCAGTTGCCAAATCTCTGTTTTTCTCAATAATAGAATAAGGCATATCACCAAGCATTTTCGACAAAATCTTAATTCTTCTTATACCCCCCATGTCAGGCGATACAAGAGTTGAATTTTTATCCCATACTTTTTCTTTTATGAATTTTGCGAAAATAGAAAGCGCAGACAGATGAATAACAGAAATATCAAAAGCCTGCTCTATTTTGATCGAATGAAGATCCAAGGCAATTAATTTATTGATTCCGACTTTTTCCAAAATTTCCGCAACAACTTTCACAGAAACAGCTTCCCCATCGCGGAATTGATGGTCTTGCCTTTGGTAGCCAAAATACGGGACAATCGCGGTTATGGATTTTGCGCCCGATCTTTTGAGAGCATCAATAATAAAAAATAATTCCATGTAATTTTCATCCGCAGGCTTTGAGGTAGATTGCACGACGAAAACATCTTCATCCAAAACTTTATCAAGAATTCTAATCCTTTTCTCCCCATCAGGAAATATAAAAACCTCAAGAGGAGAAAGCTCAATACCTAAATCTTTTGCCAAATTTTCCGCAAGCGGCTTATTTGAAGTACCAGAAAAAATCTTCATCCACTTATTGTACCACTTATTGTCCCCCGCCCAAAAGTCCACCAAGACCTCCGCCCATTTGCTGGAGTTTTCGCGCCGCTACTTCCTGAGATTTTTTGATTGCTTCATTAACCGCTTCTTTTACATCGTCATCGGAACGGCCATTCGATTCCAAAACTTTTATTTTTTGGTCTCCGGATATAACAATATGAACGCCGTTTTTTTCAATATCAACTTCTTCTCCTTGAAGTTCTCTTTGAATTTGCATGGCCTGATCGCGCATTTTTTTAATTTCACCGATTTGTTTGAATGGATTTATCATAAATCGCTCACCTCCCATCGCCCGCCAAAGCTTTAGCGACGGCGGGTTTCATCATCACTTCTACTTTAACATTTTTCTTCGTAATTTCTTTGCATGCTTCTTCCAAAACCTGTTGTGTTTTTATTTCCCCTAATTTATCTTTATGGAATTTGAAATTTGCTTCTATTATTAAACTCTTACCATCATAACTTTTTATCCTGCATCCGCGCAATACCCCGGCAATAGAATGATTGTAAGCCTTCACTCTATCTATCAAAGAGACCCACAACGCATTATTCTCACTGTACCCCATCATATTCTGCTGAGCAACATTAAGCGGTATTTCATTTTTTTGTGCTTTCACCATTTTCTGAATACTCGGAGAATCAGATTGCTCGCCTCGCTGACCAGCCTCGCCGAGTCTAGGCGGGAGCTTCGGTGAAGCGGGTCTGATCGTCTGATTATCAGAATTGCCGGATTGCTGAGTATTCTGAGTTTTCTGGATTCCCCATTCCACAATCACCAGCTCCAAAGGAATCTGGGGCAAAACCGCATATTTTAATTCGCTGTGCGCTTTTGCAAATAATTCTACCAGTCTTTTGATTCCATTGATATCAAAGTCTAGAATTTGAACTTCCAATTCTTGATCATTCTTAATCCCTACTTTTTGAAGTAACAAACTATGGAGAGTCTGTATTAATTCTTCAATAAAAAACTTCATGTCAATGCCCTGTTCTGTCAGCTTTGAAACAAGTTCAAGTCCTCCTTTTGTGTCTTTCGCATCCAAACATTTCACCATCGCTCTAATATGATACTTAATACTTGATACATAATATTTTTCTTCTATCAATTCTTTTGCAATTTTTTTACGTCCTGCCAAAAGAGCTATTTCTTCCAAAAGTTTTGATCCGTCTCTAAAGCTACCGTCTGAAAGACTAGCGATTAAATCTAAGGCTTCTTTGTCGGCTTTTATTTTTTCCGCTTTAATTATTCTTTCAAACGATCTGACCAGTTCTGCCTCTGTTGCTTTTCTAAATTGAATATGTAAACAACGGGACAGAATTGTGCTTGGCACTTTGTGAGGTTCTGTTGTGCAGAGAATAAAAACAACATGACTTGGCGGTTCTTCCAAAGTTTTAAGAAGCGCATTAAACGCTTCTGCGGTTAACATGTGAACTTCATCGATAATATAAACTTTTTTGCGGCTCCCGGCTGGAGAAAGTTTTACTTTTTCCCTAAGATCTCTTATTTCATCTATTCCCCTATTTGAAGCACCATCTATTTCCAAAACGTCTAGATTTGTTCCGCGTGTAATCGAGATGCATTGTTCACATTTATTGCACGGCTCAACCGCACGGAAATGAGAAGTGAGAGATGAGAGATGGGAAGTTTTATCTTTATTTTTCATTTCTCCTTTCTCATTTCTCACCTTTTCACAGTTTAGGACTTTTGCGACAATTCTTGCAGCTGAGGTTTTTCCCAAACCTTTGGGGCCTGTAAAAAGAAAAGCATGAGAAACAGAGGAGCTTCCCAAAACACTATGAAGTTTGTCCCTAACTTCTTTACTATCCAGCTCTTCTATTTTTTGCGGACGATATTTTCGATAAAAAACCATACACCTAAATTTCTAATTATTCTAATTTCTAATTGACCTAATCAAATCCCTGCCTCGCCCGGCTCGCCTCGTTGAGTCGAAACGGGCAAGGCGGGCCAAGTTCCAGCTTAGAAATTAGGCCTGCCACGTTTGACGTGGTTAATTAGGGCAATTAGGTCAATTTCACTCATGATTGATTCCCAAAAGGTGGAGCATTCCGTGTTCAATGAGTTCATCAATTTTATCATCCACAAGCATTTCTTCTTCCGATGCTTCTTTTATAACTTGCGGGTAGGACAGGACAATGTCTCCGAGTCTTAAAACTTCGTTATCCAAATGTGCTGATTCACCTTCGGACAGTGAAAATGATAAAACATTTCTTGTCTTGTCCTCACCTTTATATTTTTTGCTTAAAGCGCGCATTTTCCGATCTCCAACAATAGCAACAGAAACCTCCACAGGGCCTTTGATTTCGTGCTTCATTAGCACTTTGGAAACAGCTTGTTTAATGCGTTTCCTATTGACTCTATATCTGCTTTCTACAAAAATGGGGATATTAACCTGCTCCATAATTACGCCCACATCTTTTTTGCTCTTCGGTTATCCTGCACCTTTTGCTTTCGGGCCAAAGAAGGTTTCAGGTAAAAAGCACGTCTTTTTGCCTCGGAAATAATTCCTTCGTTTAAGACTTTTCTTTGAAATTTCCGAATCAGCGTATCATCGCTGTCTCCCGGCATTCTTCTAACTACCACCATAAATAATCACCTCCGTTAGAAACTGTTTCCAAATTTTAATTTGGAATTACAGTTTCTTACGTCCGCCGCTAAAGTGAAGTATGAGCCGTATTCGACGTAAAGTCGCGTGGCGACCACGTCGCTTTACGCGAATAGAATTGACCTGCCCGCATTGCTTCGCAAAGCGTTGCAGGCGGGAAAGGCGAATACTGAACTTAGGCGGACACGTTACCACTTTCTATTCTACTCCAAACCCAAAATAGAGTAAATACCCATTTAATCCACTCAAGCGTTACAGCTATGATCATAGATAATGTATGATATTACTATGCGATCGCTGATTGTAGTCATATATCTTTTGATCGGAAATCAAATAAAAACTACTTGCCCGCCGCTAAAGCGCTCCATGAAACACGTCTGACGTGTTCGAACGGTAAGCTTAGGCGGGAACTTCTTACATCGCAGCAGCTTTACCCATGGGGCCTAGGAGATGGAAGTGAAGATGGTTTATGATTTGGGCTCCTCCGCCGTTTATTCCAACCCTGTATCCCTTATTTTCTAATCCGAACTTCTTTATCATTTTTTGAGTTATCTTTATTAACTTCATAATTAATAATTTACCTGCCTCGCCCCTCGAAGCGCGAGCGTTGTAGGGATCATTTATCATTAAAAAGTCTTCTATATGTTTTTTGGGAACAATCAAAAGATGAACAGGCTTAATTGGATTTATATCCGGAAAAACCATCACCGATTCATCTTCGTAAGTGAATTCTTTCGGGATAATTCTATCTCTGATTTTGCAAAAAACACAGTTTTCCATTGTTTCGCTCGCTATCGCTTCGCTTATTGTTAAATTGCTATATTGCTAGGAACCAAAAACAATTTAACAATATAACAATTTAGCAATATAACAATTATATCTTTTCTAGAACTCTAATTATGTCATTCAAAGAAAGCTTGGTAGACCTCATCTTGGGATTTTTTACCGAACCGTTGAGAAGCATTTTTTTGGAAACATGAAGAAACCACGTGGCATCCGGGTCGATTTTTCTAAACTTCTCGTAGACTAAAGTCAAATCAATTTTACTATCCGGCCTCACTTTTATTCGGACGTACCCTTTTCTTGGATCTTTTCTCACAGCAATTACATATCCCATTTTTTGAGCCAATTTTACAACCGAATCATTTATTGTCTCTAAACCAATTCCGCGGCCAAAGCGCGTTTTAAATTTTTTCCCTTTTTCCCTGATTTCTTTTTCCGCCCAAATCCTATTTTCAAACCCATGCAAAATTGCATCCAAAGATTTGCTAACTTCTGCAACATATAATTCATCTTGACCCGGAAGCTCGAGCTTGAGCCCATCCAAAATACCTGCAAGGTCAAATTCATGATAGTCAGCCAAAGGGTCCTTGCGGAAAACTTCCTTAAAATGATCTATATCAACAACAACTTTCACCATCCTCCCTACTGCCTTCATTCTGTCGTTCCACTTTTTGCTTTCCAAATTTTGAATTTTGCCCGCTTCGCCCCGAGGCGAGAATTTTGAATTTTGAACTCGTTTGACGAAGTCAAACGTCAGGCTTGCTCCGCATACTTCATCCGATGCAGTCTGATGATGATCCAGAGGTCCCAATCCAGTATCAACATGGATAACTTCATCCTCGCCAATATTTTCGACAACTTCAGAAAACTCTGAAGAACTCGGAGAGTCAGATTGTCTGATAGTCTGACCGTCAGAAACGCTGGAGCTCTGAGCATTCTGAGTTTTCCGAAAAGTAAACCTTTCTCCCGCTGGTACAAACCTAACTAGGGCATCGCTCCAATTTGGTAAAAATTTTCTGATAAGCCAGACAGAAGTTATGGCATCCATGTCCGGCGAACTGTGAGTTACAACGATTTTCATCCCGTTAAAGATAGCGAGCGTTTTAATCTATTTTTAAGATATCGTTTGCCCATCCCGCTTTTAAGATATCTTTCTCTCGCTATAGCGTCCTCCTCTCTCAACGATGTTTCATAATATATAAGATTAAAAGGTCCTCGTCCTTTTGTATATGTAGATTTATTTTCTTGATGTTGATTAAAACGCTTGCGTAATTCATTTGTGTAGCCAGTATACCATTTGTTGCTCTTCAAACTTTGTAAAATGTAAACATAATAAAAGCGATCTTTAACGGGATTCATGCTTTTAAGTATACAGCAGACTGCACCCCTTGACAAATTAATCAAAATAAAAGACTATATTTATGTAAGGAATTCTTGAAATTAGAAGTGAGATGTTTTTGACCTTGAGTTATTGATATCTTGAATTCAAGAAAATCAAAAATTCAAAGATTCAGAATCAAAGACATCAATAATATCTAACTTCAAAGATTCTAATAAAAATATAAAAATATGGATCCGCAAAAACTGTCCCAGCTCGATCCGAAATTAAGAGAAGCCTATCAGCGCGTAATGGGAACACCTGTGCCCCAACCGCAAACTCAGCCTCCTTCGCCCGCCTTTGGCGTGGCTTCGCCCCGAGGCGAGCCAATTCAGACTCAAACTCTTACTCCGCCAGCCGGCGGAACTACACCTCCTATGCCCAATCCAACTCCTGCTCCAACACCAATGCCTCAACCAGAACCAATACCAACTCAGCCTATTCAGCCGCCTCCAGCCCCTACGAATGAACCTGAGCCTATTTCCGAGCCACAACCTTCAATACCCGAGCCTCAGCCTGCAATTCATCCTCAGCCTGAACCTATTCCAACACCCGACCTAGCTATCCCCACGCAGCCGCAAGCTTCTAACTTTGTTCAAATGAACTCAGAAGTTACAGCTTCTCCTTCTTCAGCAAATTTTTCAGCTCCCCAGCCCCAGCCTCAAGCTCAAACTATTGCTATCAAAAAGAAAAGCGGGATAATGATACCTATTTTATTTGGAATTGCGGGATTGATTTTCATTGTGATCTACACGCTTTTCTGGACAAAAATCTTCAACTTCAAAGTTCCCTTTTTACCTTAATTTTTTAGCAGTCTCTCCCAAACTTAAAAGCTCTGATTTTTCTGAATTTCTATTTTTAAACTCGACCTTGTCGCCATTTCTTTTACTAACAACCAACCGAACTGGAATTCCGATGAGGTCTGCGTCTGCGAATTTAGTTCCTGGAGACTCTTCCCGATCATCCCACAAAACTTCAACTCCATTCTTCTTCAGTGTTTCATAAACTTCATCCGCAAAACGTATCACCTCGGACGGTGGCGAGGCAGCGGCCTCGACTCCTCCGAGGTGGACCAAGTGAACGTCATACGGCGCAACCTCTTTTGACCAGACAATTCCTTTTTCATCATTATGAACTTCGGCAATTGTACCCATCAGTCTTGAGATGCCAATCCCATAACATCCCATGACAACAGGAATATCTTTGCCTTCTTTATTTTTATAAGTCAATCCAAAAGCATCGGAAAACTTTGTGCCAAGAGGGAAAATATTCCCAACTTCAATTGCTTTTACCTTTTTTAAGGCTCCATGGCCCAAGTCACACTGTTTTCCTTCCTTAACAGGACTTATTTCACTGTTTGCAGAAAAATCTCCGCCCGGGCAATAAATAATCTCATCCTCTCCCGCCGCGGCAATAACTTGATATTCATGAGAAACTTTACTAAATGATCCTCCGCTTGCTTCTGTTTCAATAGCGATAAGTCCCAAACGTTTAAAAATTTTTTTGTATGCTTTTTTTACAGTTTCGTAATATTTTTTGAAATCTTTTTCATCTGCATGAAATGAATATAAATCTTTCATCAGGAACTCACGGCCTCTTAAAATTCCGCTTTTGGCTCTTTTTTCATCTCTAAATTTTGTCTGAATTTGATAAACACTAAAAGGCAAATCTTTGTACGAGCTTATAAATTGTTTTGCTAAAGGAATAATTACTTCTTCATGTGTAGGCCCCAAAGGATACTCCCGATCCAAAACACTTGTGAGTTTGAAAAGCACATCAAAACTTTTCCATCTGCCTGTTTTCTCCCAAGACTGTTTATTTTGAAGAGCGCTTAACAACAATTCCTGTCCGCCGATTGCATGCATTTCCTCCCGGACTATATTGGAAATTTTTTCAATTACTCTTAAGCCTAAGGGCAGATAATTGTACACTCCGGAAACTTCACGACGTATGAATCCGGCGCGGGTTAAGAGCTTGGAATTTAGACTGACCTCATCATTCGGCGCATTTTTTATGGTTTTCCCAAATAGCTTAGAGTAACGCATATTCAACAAAAGTATAGCATATTTTCAAAAGTTGTTATATAATTGCAAATTATGCCATCACCAGAATCTCTTTTTACATTAGCAAATAACAACAGGGATGCAGTAATGGGCATTAATCATACTAAACCAGATAGGTTCGGTGAATCTTACTGGAGAGAACTTTTGCAATGGCAAATAGATAGCGATGGAGAACGCACACTTATTCTCATAGATGGGCGTCCTGATGGTAGAAGAGGTGAAATAAAAACGTTTGAGAACTTACGAAGGCAAGTACAAGGTTTGTCAGAGGAGGAGCGTGATAATTTTTTGTCTGGAATTATCGAACAAATCAAGCAAGCAAAACAAGTATTGCTGATAGAAGCGGATGAGGAAAAATATATACCCATATTTGAACAAGAGCCGCATTTGAAAGCACAGGTAACTATTAAAAAGCCTACTGTGCTAGACTTAGTAAGACTGCTAGAGATACAAAAGATAAATCCAGAAATATCAATAACTTGTATTACTGAAAGGCGTAGAAATAGAGCTACATTACATGAGATAATAGGTCATGGAAAAACAACAGATCAAGTTCTAAAGCAATTAGGAAATTTAGATCCGTTTACGCAACTGCTTGGTACAATTACTGTTCATGAATCACCAAAAGAACAAGCTTCTGTCTTTAGAGATTTTATAGAAGGAGAGATGAAGGCAGAATTTTAACTATTTTTTCTTCACCTCATGTCCTCCGAAGGCATTACGCAGAGCTGCTACCATTCTTGCGGAAAATGAGTTTTGAATCTTTTTGTCTGTCTGAGATTTTCGTCTAAATTCCAAAGATTTTTCAATAATTTCAACATCCACTCCTTCTTTTTTTGCTTCTTCAATAGTCCATTTTGCTTCTCCTGACTCTGCAATCTTACCCTCAATACTAGATAGTATTGAGGGATTGGATAAAACCTCAACTGCGCGGTCCAGCATAAATCCGGACACAAGAGTTCCTTTCTGGTAAAGTTTTGCAACTTTTAATAAATCCAAATTATAGGAAGACTTCTCCAAGACTCCAAATCCTTCTCCAAGACTTTGCATAATTCCATATTCCATACCGTTGTGAATCATTTTTACAAAATGTCCTGCTCCGCCAATACCAAAATATTCATGCCCACCATGAGGCTTTGATAATGAATCCAGGATTGGAGAAATGTGCTCATAAGCGCTTTTGTCCCCGCCAACCATCATCGGATAACCCTTAGTTGCAGCAATTACTCCTCCGCTTACTCCAATCCCCAAAAACCTAATTCCTCTTTTTTGAAAATCTTCAAATCTCCTTTGCGTATCTTTGAAATTAGAATTCCCCCCATCAATCACAATGTCTCCCTCACTTACAAACTTTGAAACCTCTTTCAAAATCTCCTCTGTCGCTTCCCCTGAGGGCACCATGGACCAAACTATCCTAGGAGCCTTTAAACTTTTTATTAATTGCTTAACGGTCTCTACATTTTTTAATTCGTGCTCCGAACGATTCCACGCCACAACTTCATGGTCTTCGCTTAAAAGTTTTTGCACCATTCGCCCACCCATCTTGCCAAGCCCTATAAATCCTAATTTCATAATCCTATTTCATAGCCATTTGCGGCCGTCTTTTTCGATAAGCGCATTTGCTTCTTGCGGTCCCCAAGTTCCCTGCTCATAATTCATGATTCCTGATTCATTATCCTTCCACCCGTTGAGAATTTTTGTGATAAATTCCCAGGAGCTGGATAATTCGTCCGACCGGTTAAATAGCATTTGATCGCCGGCAAAAATATCCAACAAAACTTTCTCATAAGCTTCTACTCCTTTTGTCATAAATGCTTCTTGATAAGTGAAATCCATAGTTACCGGCTCAAGAGCTAATTTTATTCCGGGCTTTTTCGCAATCATTCTTATAGAAATTCCTTCATCCGGCTGGATTTTTATAGTCAGAACGTTTCCAATTTCCGGACATCCATATTCTTTAAATAAAATGTGACATGTCTGTAAAAAGATAAGCGAAATTTCAACTGTATTTCTTGGCATCTTCTTTCCTGCCCTAACATAAAAAGGAACATTTTGAAAGCGAGGTGTATTTACAAAAAATTTAATTGCAGCAAATGTTTCTGTATTTGAATTTGGAGGAATATTTTTTTCCGACAAATAACCCTTGTACTGACCGCGGACAACCTGATTATTTACATCTTTTTCCTCTATGTACTTAAGGGCTTTTATAACCTTTGCCCTTTCATCTCTAAGATCTTCTTTTGTGAAGCTCTTTGGCTGTTCCATGGCAACGCTAGCCACTAACTGCATTAAATGATTTTGCCCAACATCCCGAAGAATTCCAACCCCGTCAAAAAAATTTCCCCGTCCTTCAATTCCTTTTTTCTCGGCAAATGTTATCTGAACATGATCCAAATATTGCTTGTTCCAGACCGGATCAAAAATTCCATTTGCAAAACGAAATGCCAGAATATTTTGGACTGTTTCTTTTCCCAAATAATGATCGACTCTAAAAATCTGTTTTTCTTCAAAAATTTCCGATAGTTTTTTATCCAATGCAATTGCAGTTTCCAAATCTTTTCCAAAAGGTTTTTCAACAATTATTCTTGTCCACTTACTGCTTCTTTGCCCGCATCCCTCGGAAAGCTTAGTCTTTTGTAGAAAATTTAATATTGATTCATAATGCTGTGGAGGTGTGGCAAGATAGAAAAAGCGAGTGATGCATGCACCAAGTTTTTTATCAAATGTGTTTAATTTTTCTATAAGCTCGCTGTAGCCATTCACATCCTCAAATGAGCCTCGTTGATATTGTAAGTGCTTTGCAAAATCTCCCCAGCCCTCTTTTGAAGATAGGCCTATAAATAAATTAGTGAATTCATTATCCGATAATTCTCTTCTTGAAAAACCGATTATGTGAAATTCTTCTGGTAGTTTTTTTTGAGAAAAAAGAGAAAAAAGCGCCGGAAGAAGCTTGTTTTGCATCAAATCTCCTGTCGCGCCGAAGATTATCATTACAAAAGGAGAATTCATAATATTATTCTATATCTTCTGATCAGTAATTAAAAGGGTTTTAGGAGCAATATCGGGACGAAGATAAAATCTTGCAGGAATTTCTTCAATCGCTTCTTGCCCTGAGTCCGCCGAAGGGTCAAACATTTTTTCCAAAGCCTCTTTTTTGTTTTCGCCAAAAGCTAGGACAATTAGTAAATCCATTTTCAAAAGAGCTCTAAATGTTAATGTAACTCTTTTTCTAAACTCCCCAGGAAAATTATTTATATCTATTACGTAGTTTTGAGATTTAAGATTTGAGATTTGAGTTCCGGCTGGCAAGCCGGCTGTGTGTCCATCTGCTCCAATACCCATAACAGCTGCTTTATTTTTAGATGAACCTATAAGTTTATGTATGTCCCTATCGTAATACGATGCAGAAATCATTGGGTAAAATTTTATTTTCAGATTCTTAAGATAATCCAATAATCCTGTTGACATTATCATTTTATAATTGCTTCTATCTTTCCTCTCATCAACCATTCCAACTGCTTTAGCCGTTAACTTTTTTTCCTGCGCTATAGTTTCGTACAAATCTTTTGGGGTTGATCCCCCCGAGAGAAGAAGCAGTGTTTGATCGTCAACTTTTTTGTATAGCAAATACTTTGCAGCAGCCAAGCCTTCTTGCTGATTTTCTACTGTAATTATGGTAACCTTTTTCATTTGATAAATAGTTTTCCTATATCTTTAAACGTAATAAGAAGCATTAGGCCAAGAAGAAGAGCCATTCCGACTGAATGAGTAAAAGATTCGATTCTCTGATTCACTTTCCTTCCTATTACAGCTTCAATCAAAATAAAAAACAATCTTCCTCCATCAAGGGCCGGTATCGGCAACACATTGAAAAATGCCAAAGAAATAGACAAAATGCCTGCCAGGTTAAGAAGGCCTAATAATTTTTCTTTTAAATTTTGTATTTCCAAAATACTTCCGGTTAGAGAAGCGATTCCAACAGGTCCGGATATACCCTGACTGATTGGCTCTGTGGTCTTTTTTTCAAAAGATGACTTTACCAAATTCCCCATTACGTTTAGGTTGTAGGACATTAAATTTATAGGGTGAATTATGCCTGAAAAAGTTTTTTGAATTGGAGTTTCATAATTCAAAACCGCAGTGGAAAGCGAAAACAGTCCGACACCCAATGCCCCTTCATTTTTCGGAGGATTTATTCGAGGAGTCACTTTGGTCTTATGAGTTTCGTTAGTTTGCAAATTGCTCCACGCAATCTCAATTTCTTTGCCTCTGTTCAAACCAACAATACTTATAAATTCTTTTGAATCTTTAATTTCTTGCCCATTTACAGAAATAACTTTAGTGAGAGGCTTTAACCCTTGTTTTTCCGCGGGTGAGTTTTTAGCAATGGCTGAAATTACTACCTGCTGTAGATTTGTCTGATTTACCCCTACGAATTTATAATCAGAAAGAAGGGGTAATTCTGTTTTGAATCCTGAAACGCCAAGAAAGATGTAGAAAATAACAGCAGCCAAAACAGCATTCATTACAACTCCTGCAATAATTACTGTCGCTCTCTGCCAAGCGCTCTTCGCAAAAAATGCTTGCCCCTCCGAAGCGAAGTTTCGACTGCGTGGACGTAGACCACGAGGAGAATCTGAGCGAAGGGGGGCTTCATCTTCCCCATACAATTTTACAAATCCCCCGATTGGCAGCCAGTTTATAGAATAAATGGTTTCTCCTTTTTTAAAACTAAACACTCTTGGCGGAAAACCAAAGCCAAACTCCTCAACTTTTATTCCGAATTTTTTCGCAACAAAAAAATGCCCGGCTTCATGGATCAACACGAGAATGCTTAAAATAAGTAGAAAAACGAGTATTGTAATTAACATAATTGGAATACTCTAGATGATTTAAGATTTAGGATTTAAGAATTAAGAATCGTAAATCATAATTCGTAAATCTTATATCTGAAGAAGTTCCGCTTCTTTCTTCCTTCCCATCTCATCAACTGCAAGAATAATTTCATCTGTTATTTTTTGTATATCCTGATCTGTTCTATACATTTGCTCCTCAGAAATTTCTCTGTCATTATGTTTTTTTCTGACAATATTTCTTGCGTCCTGCCTAATCTGGCGAATCGCGACTTTTCCATTTTCAAGTTTTTGCTTCATGAGTTTTATCAAATCGCGTCTTCGCTCCTCAGACAAAGGCGGAATCGAAATCCTGATGATATTTCCATCCGATGATGGAGTAAGCCCGATATTGGCTGTCATTATTCCTTTTTGTATTTCCGAAGCAATTGATGGGTCAAATGGCGTAAGAACCAAAGTCTGAGGATCGGACGCAGAAATTGTAGTAAGCTCTTTAATTCTAAGTCTTTGCGCTCCAGCGTAAACACTAACTATAACGTTTTCAACCAAAGACGGCATGGCTCGTCCTGTGCGAACTGTTGAGAAATCTTCTTGCAAAATCATTAATGCTTTTTGCATCTTACTCCGCATTTCCGAAACCGTGTTATCCATAATTCTTACATAGAATAACAAATAAAAGAATTATTAGCAATTGGGGTATTAGAAATCCCGATGTTCAAACCTAGTCAACACCCGGTGTTGTTTCGTATCTGAACACTGGGTTACCCAAACACAGTTGTTTCGTTGTCTAGACAACGAAACACTAATTGATTTGCTAGATTTAGTAAAAAAGGACTATTTAATCAATCTAGTTGACGCCTTCGTGCTTCCACTTTCCATGTAGGAACTCAATGTACATCGACCTCCTACTTTCAATGTGGGACCATGGTTGTAGTCGGAATATCAACAACATGCGATGGGTTCCTGTACGCCCGAACAATAGCACCTTCTAAAACCCCATGATTGCCCCATTGTTTTCTTGTCAATATTTCTGTCTCATACCCCTCAATAGCTAGTTCAGAAGCCTGTGAATCCGGCATAATCGTTATCTTGTTTACCCAACAGATTGGAACCATCTCTGGTGTGGCACCAGATAGTATTTCATCTCTACGATTCCATACGATAGACAGGGACGCGTCTTCTGGGCTGATGACTGTCATCTTTTCCACATCTGGAAACTCTGACTTAATAACTTCCATTAATTCATCTAATAGTGCGGGAACTTTCGCCTTGTCAAGAAGTCTACGATCTGCCGCAACTCTTAATAGACGAGCTTCCCCGGTCAGGTCCGTTTGCGGGATTCTCCCTACTCTTTCCGTTTCTCTCCTTTGTAATGCTTCTTTAATAGACATATTTTCACCCCCTTTGGGCAGAAATTTATTCTCCTATTCCAAATCTTTGGAGTCTTTTGACAACTATATTTTCACCTAACTTTGCGATTGTTTCTTTTATCAAACTTTCAATAGTTTTTGAACCGTCTCTAATGTATTCCTGTTTCAAAAGTGCTGGTACATCTTTTGGTTTCATTGCTGCGACCTGCATGCAAATTTCGTGTACAAAATGTTTGAATTCGTCTGTTCGGGCAACAAAATCGGTCTCGCACAAAACTTCCACCAACGCTCCAACCCGTCCATTTTGATGAATGTATGATTCTACTAATCCTTGAGAGGTCTGGCGGTCTTTCTTTTTGGCGGCTTTTTCCAATCCGTGAGCTCTAAGCCAAACGAGTGCTTTTTTATAATCATTATTCGATTCTTCCAAAGCCCTCCTGCAATCGGCAATCCCCGCCTGTGTCTCGTTTCGAAGTTTTCTTAGAAGTTCCAAGCCTATCATAACAATTTAACAATGTAACAATTTAACAATTATTTCTTTTTCTTTTTTGCAACGGTTTTAACTTGTACCTTAGATGCTTTTGCTTCTGCCTTTTCAGCTTCTTTTTTAACTTTTAATTCTTCATTCTTAATTCTTAGTTCGGCTTCCTTGCGGCCTTCTATCCACGCATCAATTATATAGCTTACGATTAATTTTATCGAACCGACTGCATCGTCGTTGGCAGGAATTGGATAGTCTAAAACAGCCGGGTCTGCATTTGTATCAACTATTCCGACAGTTGGAATATGTGTAGCTAAAGCTTCCCTAACTGCCAAATCTTCCAAATGGGAGTCGATAATAAATAATGCATCAGGTTTTTTTGTAATTTTCGCAACTCCGCCGTAAAGATTTTCCAACTTGCGGCTTTCTTTCTCCCACCCGCCTATTTCTTTTTTTGTATATCTTGCTTTTACTTCGTCATCCTGCAAATCAGTTACGAAATCTGCATATTTTTTAAAGTTTTTGGAAACCTCGGAGAAATTTGTCAAAAGTCCTCCAACCCAACGGTTAGTTATATAATAAAGTCCTTCCCCTGCTCCTTTATCCTGAGCAAGGCGTAGGGCTTCTTCCACAATCGCTTTTGCCTGTCTTTTTGTTCCGACAACTACCAAAGTTCCATTTTTGGATGCTAAATCTTTGACAAAAGCGGCGGCCTCAACGAGCCCTTCTTTTGTTTTGGCTAAATCAATAATGTGGATATTATCGCGGGCTTCAAATATAAAATCACGAGCCTTGGGATTGCTTCTTGTGACCTGGTGGCCAAAATGACAGCCTGCCTCCAATAATTCTTCCAGTGTAATTTCTCTCATATTTCTCCCTTTACCCGCCGCTAAAGCGCTCTTTGCAGCGTGTATGAATAATACTGAAAAGCTGCAAAGCAAGCTTAGGCGGGTTATCCTCCTCTGATTATTTCCCGATTCGTCGGGACAGGGATAAAAATCAGAGTGTTAGAATATAAGCATTATAATAGATTGCCAAGAATAATACAAATATACATAGTGTGTCAGGATAAATTTTCAGAATTGGGTGGAGTAAAATCAACAATTGTAATTGTAACTGACCGTTTTTCCGTTTTACATCTTTCAATCACTTGTTCATATCGATGAACGTTACTAAAAACGTATTCTACATCCTCTTGAGTTGCGGTTCCATCAAGCATTTTTCCTAATGCACGATTAAATTGCATCCCTGGGAATCCTTGCGCAAATTGGGCTCTTCGCTGTTCTGCTCTATGGCCCTTACTTTCTTCGTCGCCATAAAAACGTCTATGTTTTACTCCGATAACGTCTAATGTATGATGGTTTAATAGGCCTGAGCCAGCTATTTCTTCTCTTAAGCGTTCTATTTTTGACATAAATTTATAATCGGAGAATAACAATTAAAGCCGAGAAAGTCAAATCCGCCAGTTGGCGGAAGAAGTCCTAAAAGTCTATCCGGAGTCCTATGCTCCAAATTTACTGTCATAATCATCATGACTATAAATTCCTTCAATAACAATTACTTTATCGTCTCCGCTTCCATAAATAACATAAGCAATTCTAATTTTCTGCGATTCCGGATGTTCAAGATGAAGGCCGATTCTTTTTCCAGGATCCATGCTTCGAATGGGAGAACTTTTTGTTTTACCAATTCCAACAGACATGTTGTTGAGTTTTTTTGTGCCAAACCCATAAGGATCCTCTCGCAGACTGGCAACTATAGTTCTAAAATCTCCCGCCATTTTTAAATCCGAAGAAGCAAAAGAATCAGCCTTTTCTCGTAAAAAATCTTTCAGTTCCTCTTCTGTTAAAACCCTAATGTCAAACCCATGCGACGATCCGCTTTCTTTTGTCAATATCCCAATCGGATATTTTCTTTTTTCAGCCTTTTCTGATGCACCTTTTTTATCATCTGGTTCTTTTTTGGCATCTTCCTGAACAGGCGCCCCTTCTATTTTCTTTTCTGGTTCCAGATGGATCTGCGGTGCCGGTTTTGAACTCAACGGTCTTCTAAACCCTTCTAACCCCTTTTCTACAGAAGAACGCGCGGTAGCATATTTAGATGAAGCAAAAGAGGATAATGCTTTTTTGAGTTCTGGCGGCCAAAAAGAAACATCCGGACGGCTCTTAAGAAAACTGACAATGCTATCTCTTATCAAATCTTTATCCCTTTCCTCAGTTGTACCCAGAACGCTTATAGGCATATTTGCTGCAAATTCCAGCCATTCAAGAACATTAGGATTTCTAATAGACTCAACAAATTCGTCAACAAGAACTGGAGTTACTCTTTTCGAAATTTCATCTGCCCACTTTTTAACTGTCTCGCCCAATATTCCTCTCTTGCCGTCTTTTGCTAACTTATCTTCACTCTGAACAAAACTGGCAAGAAAAGGTCTTATGGTTTCTCTCTGAGACGCGAATTTTTTATCTGTTAGGAAATCTCTAACGGCGAAAATGCCGTCAGGATCTGAAAACAGATAATTTTTGAAATTGGAAAATAATTCCTCTTTTAATTGTTCAACTTCTGCGGCTAAAGGCGCTATTGCCGCAAGGAAGTCTGCTTGAAATTCTTCAGTCCTGCCCATTAATTCTTGTATTTCAGCTCTTTGTAAAGGAGTTGTTTTCGCCCAAATTGAATCAAGAGGCGGTCGCTTTGCAGGCAAAGTATTTTTTCCATCAGGGCTGCTAAAGATTTCCCTATCGATAGCATCTCTTATCCTCTCTTCATGCCGCTTCCATTCTCTGGTGTTTGGAGGAGACGCATTATGCCCCCCCCTAAGAGGCAGTGACAGAACTGCGTGCTTATGCGCCACTTCACTTATCGTGGGAGAATTTCTCCAGCCATCTCGTTCATCTCTTAACTCATAAGTCGAAGAAGTATGTCTCTCAAAAAGATCTCTATTTTGGTCAATAAAACCTACGAAGCTGTTTTGCTCTCCACTTAGAGTTTCTGGAAATGTACGAGAAACTGCTTCCTTTGTGCCTATCATACTATCGGATTATAGCATAAGATGATTTCATTTTCAACTCGACTTTTTCCTGACAGAACACTCCCCTCGTACACCCCTGGGGTGTGTTAGCTTGACACCTCAGTCTTACAATAACAGGAATTCAGTAAACCCCGTTACCCACGACCTTACGGCTCGCCTCGCTGACCAGCCTCGCCGAGTCTAGGCGGGAGCTTGGGCGAAGCGGGTCCGGGCATTATTGAATTTTCGCTTCACGCCACTAGAAACCCGCATCCTAACGGATGGGACATTGGGTAACGGGGTAAATTTACATTTAGTTATCTGATTTTTTTATGCGATCGCTGTAAATAATCAGATGTCTAAATTTGTTTTTGAGAGCAGTTTGAATTCTAAAAATTGGTGATTAAATGCCCGGATTAAAAGTCTTAAGGAAACTTTGAGCAAAGCTCCCTCACTTCTTTGGCGATTTGTAATAGTTTTTTGTTTTTGAAAACTTCTTCACGGAAATTTTTGAAAAATTCCTTTCGTTGTTCTTTATTCGCAGGCAAAACCCGATTTGAAACTTCATTAATCGTCTCATTTATCCAATTTGCAATTTTTACCATTTCCCGCTCTTTCATGCCGCGAGTTGTGATTGCGGGCGTTCCTAATCTAATTCCGGAAGGATAAAAAGGAGGCATTAAGTCACCCGGCACTGCGTTTTTATTAATTACAATGCCCGCAACTTCCAAAGCCAAAGCCGCAACTGCGCCATTTACTTTTTTGTTGGACAAATCAATTAACAATAAGTGATTGTCTGTTCCACCGCTTACTAATTTAAAATTGAATTTAACAAGCTCTTGAGCCAGCACTTTTGCATTTCGCACTACGTGCTCAATGTAAACTTTAAACTGTTTACCCGAAGCCAGCCGAAGGGCAACTGCGATTGCCGCTGTTTGATTGTCATGAGGTCCTCCCTGCAAACCTGGAAAAACCGCCTTATCAATTTTATTCCCCAATTCCGGGTCTTTTTTAAGTCCTTTTTCTGTAACCATAATCATCGCCCCCCGCGGGCCTCGCAATGTTTTGTGTGTTGTAGTCATGATAATATGGGCGTGATCAACTGGCGATGGGTGAACTCCAGCAATAATTAAACCTGCAATGTGAGAAATATCCGCGAGCAAATACGCCCCAACTTTGTCTGCGATTTGCCCAAATCTTTTAAAATCAATAATTCTTGGGTATGCAGTTGCCCCGCAAACAATGATTTTTGGTTTCTCCGCAATTGCCAATTTTTCTATCTCTTCATAATCAAAACGTCCATCCTTCCCCAATTGATAAGGAACAACTTTAAAGTATTTTCCGGAAAAACTAACAGGAGATCCGTGAGTTAAGTGTCCGCCATATGCCAGGGATAAACCCATAATTTTGTCCTTAAAAGGTTCTAAAAGCGCAAAATATACTGCTGTATTTGCAGGACTTCCTGAATATGGCTGTACATTTGCATGGGGTACACCAAAAAGTTTTTTTGCCCGCTCTTGAGCCAAAATCTCTACTTGATCAGCAATTCTTTGCCCTTGATAATAACGTTTTTTCGGATAGCCCTCGGAATATTTGTAGTTTAATATTGAACCAAGCGCCTCAAGAACTGCTTTACTTGGATAATTATTGGAAGGAATCATCTCCAAAGTGGATGCCGTGCGTTTTTCTTCCTGTTTTATAAGTGCAAAAATCTGCGAATCAATGTCTTCCAATGCCTTCATATATGTAAATTAGAATCAATTCTCCCTTTCTGAATCCACTGCTGTAAAACGGTTTTTCACTGTTCTTCTTGAAACAGAGACTCTATCGTTTCCTCTAAGACGATGAACGATAACGCCTATATTTGCCATTGAAAGTCTTGGTTTCCTATCCTGGAATTTGAAAATATCTTCAACGCTTGCTCCTGGATGCTCTTTTATTAGGGACAGAACAAAATCCGCACCCTCTCCTTGGGATAGCTTATTGGCGCGTCCTGAGCTTTCTTTAGCTTTTCTCAGAAGATGAGATACCCTGTGGGGATTATGAATGATTTTCATAGCTTTTCTTCTTCCCTCTTCAAGAATTTCTGGCTCTTGTCCTTGAAATCTATTTATAAGAGCAACGAGCTCAAGAAGAGTTGCTTTTTGAGTATCTGAAAGAGTAATTTCTGATTCTAAACCTTCTTTAAATTTTCCTTGTACAAGATAGTGCTGTTTTGCAAGATAACTACAGATCGTGCTAATCCTGCGCTTTAAAGCCTGTTTATTTAATTTTCCCATTTCAGAGTTAGCAGCAATAAGAGAGTCTGTTATATCCTCAAGAGTTATTTGTTTTGATGGACCTAAGTTAAGAAAGAAGCTGTATACTTTTTCAGTTAGGGAAGAAAAGGCGCTATGCTGTGTTAGCCTCTCATTTGGTTTTTCTGAAGAAAGCGCATAGAAGGATTGTGGCTGGTCTTTTCTTATCGATTCGTAGGAAATAATATGCGAATCTGCAAGGAGAGCTAAATGTCGACCTATCATTCCAGCATTTTCTCCTATTGTACTGGCAAGATCTGATTCTCTTATAGGCAGTTTAGCTGCGATAAGCTTCCGGAAGATTTTAAGTCTTAGAATAGGGGATCTAGATTTAAATTCAGTCTCACCTTCAGGTGTTTGGATATTTTTAGGCTGAGAGGGTGAATTCGTTGACCCAAAAACCTGCGATAAAGAGAATTCAGGGTGTTTTTCTGAGAAATCAAGAAGAAGTCCTGCCAATGGAATACCTTCTTCTTCTCCATAGGGAGTTACTCCATATCCCCAGGTTTTAAGATCATGATCTTTTTCCCCGAGTGCAACAAGACCAATTGGAAGAAGAGAAAATTGACAATATTGAAAAGGAATAGCACGATCAGGTTTCCATCCGATTCTTTCTTCTTGCGCTCCCATAAATTTATGATAAAGGTTCCCCTTTGAATAGATTCTTCCTTGTTCCATCAAAAGAAGAGTAATTGCTTTTCCTTCAAGGTTTCCTACTGCAGAAATTAAATTGCCCAACTGTTCATCCGATAGTCTTTCTCTTTGAGAGAGTATTTCTTTTCGCCCGATTCCCAGTTCAGTCATGGGTATAATTATAAACTATTTATCGTTCCAATTCCAAAAATCTATATTTGCATCCTCCGCTGTCGTGTTCTTCCTCAAAAACTATTTTCTTAAACTGCGAATAATCAGGGAAAAAAGTATCTGCATCAAAAGTCCTGTCAACAAGAGTTAAATAAAGTTTATCCGCCAATCCTTTTTCAATCGCTTCTTTATAAATTTGCCCTCCGCCAATAATAAAAACATTCTCGCTTCCCGGTGAATTTTTTGCAAGTTCAACTGCTTGGACTAAGGAGTAAACAACAGCTAATCCTAAACCCTCACAACTTTTGCAATTGCTAAATTTGTGATGATTTTCATGAGGGGCAAAGGTTTCATCCCGAGTAATAATAATATTTGTTCTACTCGGCAAGGGTTTGAAAGGCAAAGAGTCCCATGTTTTTCGCCCCATTATGATTGGGTGACCTTTGGTGAGACTTTTAAATCGTTGTAAATCCTCTTTAATATGCCAGATTAATTTATTATTTTTCCCCAATTCCCTATTTTGCCCTATGGCTGCTATGATACTAACCTTCATTTTTTCTTTCCTTCATATAGCCCCCCTGCGACAGTTAATTCGCCTTTAATCGGAGGACGAGAGCTATAATTCTCTAAATAAACTAGCGACGGCTGAAAATCCGAAAGTTTTTTGACTTTTGGATCAATTTTTACTGTTGGAAAAGGATAGGGCTTCCGAGAAAGCTGCTCTTTAACCTGCTCTATATGGTTTTTGTAAATGTGTGCATCTCCGAAAGTATGAACAAATTCTCCGGGCTTATATCCTGTGACGCGGGCCAGAATAATTGTCAAAAGGGCATAAGAAGCAATATTAAAAGGCACGCCGAGAAACAAATCTGCGCTTCTCTGATATAACTGCAAATTTAATTTCCCACCTTTAACTGATATTTGGTACATGTTGTGGCAAATCGGAAAACGGGAGGCATCTTTGTTGATTGCCATTGTATATAAATATTCAGGATTCCATGAAGTCACAATCAGATTTCGCGCATATTGGTCCTCTTTGATCTCTTTAATAACCCATCCTAATTGGTCTATGGTTCGATTGCGGGCGGGCCAGCGTCGCCACATTTCTCCATAAATTCTTGGCAATTCTCCCCATTTTTTTGCAAATTTATCATCCGTCCTAATCTTTTCAACAAATTCTTCTTTGGTTAATGGTTGTAAATTCTGAATTCTAGATTTTGAATTATAAATTTTATATGGGTAATCGTCCCAAATATGAACATTGTTGTCCACCAGATATTTAATATTTGAATCCCCTTTTATGAACCAGTAAAGCTCGTGCAAAACTCCTTTCCAATAGACTTTTTTCGTAGTCAAAAGAGGAAAACCTTTTGACAAATCATAACGGGTTTGTCTTCCAAAAACGCCGAAAGAAACTGCACCAGTCCCCCGATCCACGTTCTTAACTCCGTTTTCCAAAACGTCTTTCAGTAAATCAAGATATTGATATTCTCCGCTTAAGTTTTTTATTTTGCTTTTCTAATGTAACAAACTTTCTCCCCCGATGCAATAAGACTATTTATCCGTACAGCTTGCTGTGGGAGCCTATTTTTACAAAAACTACGTCTTCTGAGCTGTTTTCATAAATCACCCTTATATCTCCTGTAACATTTATACTCCTGTATCCCTGATACCTGCCTTTCAAAGCGTGGTTATTAAGAACAGGATTAAATTCATCTTGAAGAAAAATACTCCTTCTTTCTTTAAATTTTATTTTTTGTGCTTTAGTTAGTTTTTCGTATTGTTTTTTGAAGGTTTTGTGTAATTGAATTATCATTTGGAATCGAGGTATTCGTCCATTTCCTTGGCGCTATAGAAAGGACCAACCAGATTTCTCCTATGCTTAATATCCTTATCTATTTTACCCAAATACTTTTCGAGCTCCGGAGTCATTTGCGGAGTGTTGGAAAAAATTACCTCTCTGGTCCTTATAAAATTGCGAAGCGCGGCATTAATAACGTCACTCAAGCTCAAACCAAGTGCCTTGGCAGCCTCAACCGCATTTTTCTTAACTTCCTTGTCCGCTCTAATATGAATTACAGTCTGCATAGCTTGTCCCGCACGTTCGCTCTTGCGACGCGAACACGTAGTATTCGGGCGCAAGTAAGAATTTTGCTGGGATAACAGAAGTATACACAACCGTTACAACTTTGTCAATGGTCAAAATGGCAAAAACTAAACCTGTTTTTCCTTTTTTCTCGCGGTTACTCGGCCGCCTTGCCATTGGCCGCGGTACATGTTTCCCCCGCCTTTGACTTGCGAAAACTGGATGTGGACAAATCTCGCGCCCATTTCGATTTCGACTGTTATTGGTCCTTCGTTTTTCAAACCAAAAATCAATCCCCCGCAGTAACCGGGCTGCACATTTCCCGTGCGAAGAAACAAACCCGAGCGGTAAGTTGTAGACCTTGGAGTTATGCTCGCGGTTAAATTTTGGGGCATATTTACCGATTCGATTGTCTTGACCAGGAAAAAATCTCCAGGCTTAATCTCAATTTTTTGGGTCTTAATATCTGATTTTTTAATGCGATCGCTTATTTTTTTTATATGTCTATATTGTGCAACTAATTTTATGTCCGCGGTTTTCCGATGCGTTTCGCCCAAAAAAGCGTTGCCGGAAATTGAATAAACTTCCCCCAAGCGCAAATCAAACCCAGCTCCTTCAGGATTGGTCAGTTCTCTTTCTGACAAACCCTCAACGAGCTTTTTTGTTTTGACTAATTTTAATAAATCTTTCGGCCCCAAAATCATATTCTTAAAATTTCTAATTACTAATTACTAATTACTCTAATTAACCTAATCAATTCCCTGCCTCGCCGGCAAGACGGGCCAAACTCCAACTTAGGAATTAGAGCAATTAGGTTAATTAGGTCAATTTTTCAATTATTTTCTTAGTTACTTCCTCAACTTCTCCCTCCCCATCCACAACTGTAATTTCTTTGGGGAACTGCTTGGCGAGCCAATCATAGCCTTTAATTACCCGTTTTAGTTTTTCGCGGTCTTCGTAAATTTCTATCTTGTCATCTTTTTTTGAAATTCTGGCAAATGCTGTTTCCAACTTTACCCTTAAGGCAAAAGTAAAATCAGGAACTATAAATTGGTGATACATTGAAAGAATGGATTGGCTGATATACAAAAAGTTTGCAATTTCTGAGTCGTAACTCTTCACCCTGTCCAAAATTCCATAAACAATTGCGGACCAGAAACACCGATCGGAAATAACAATTTTTCCAGCCTTAAGAGCTGGGATTATGACTTCCTCGTGATGCAAAACTCTATCTGTTGAAAATAAATATTGGAGTGCAATAGAAGACATTTTTATTTTCTTCGTAAGGACCTGCTGCACAATATCGCCAATTATTCCTTCTTTTCGAGGTTCCCGCGTGCTCACAACTTTCTTTCCTTTTTTCTCAAAATATTTTGCTAGCCGCTCGACCTGCGTTGTCTTGCCAGACCCATCAATACCTTCCAACACGATGTACAAACCTTTGTATGGATTTCTTTTCAAATCAATGTCCAGCTCAACATGATAAAGCATAAATTTCTAATTACTAATTTTCCTTGTGCATTTTGCTCTCATCCGGACCTTTTTGCCCAATATATTTGGCTCCTTTTTTCTTAGCATAAGGGACTTCAACTTTGGTTGACATCTGCTCAAATGTCATTGCGCAAATTCTCATGCCCGGCGTAAGCGATATCGCCATTCTGCCCAAATTACCCAATTCCAAAACGCATTTACCATCCCATCCCGGCTCAAACACGCTTGCTGTTGAATGAACAACCAGTCCAAGTCTGCCCAAAGACGAACGGCCTTCCAATCTTCCCATGAGATCACTTGAAATTTTTACGTTTTCCCAAGTTACAGCCAAGACAAAATCTCCGGGCTGTATGACAAAATGTTCTCCCTTTTTGACCCTCACCTCTCGTGTGATTTCTTTTGTATAATCTTTTTTGGAGGGATCTATGTAGGCATTGCGGCTGTACTCAAAAACTCTGAAAGTATTTCCAAGCCGAAGATCTATGGAACAGGAACCAAGCTGTGTCTCAAGATCAGGAAAAGGTGCAATGACAATTTTTTTAGATTTTAAAGCCTTCTTAATATCCCGATCCGAAAGAACCATATCGCAAGTTTATCACGAAGAAAAATTTTTTAAAAGAGGGCAATATTGTGCTATAATACCCCCTATGTCACCAGAACGCGGAATCGATAGAAAAAGAAAATTAGCGAGGAGAGAAAAACAACGAGGCTTACGAGAAACATTTAGGGAAAGACTATTGCAGCAGAATTTAGAACAAAGAGAATTGCAAATAAAGCAGGAAGCGGAAAAAGGAGAATTTGTTTTCTGGAAACAACTGAAATTAATAACTCCACAACAAGCAGAACGGCTTGGCATTTGGGCTGAAACCCCTGTTTTTATATCTCCACTAATATCTGAAAAAGGTATTTGTTATGAGTGTCAAGAAGAATACTCTCCAATTATATATGGACATGGCTTAGTTACCGCACAACACTTTCACCGGCCAGGTAACGGCGGAATTTATCATAATAAGTCATTGCCAAGTTTTTTTACAGAACAAGAAAGAACGAATTTCAAAAATTTTAAATGGCCACACTGGATTGCGATTTTAGATCCAATAGGACCCGGCCCAATACAAAATGAAGAGTGGAGTCGATTTAGTCCCACTATTGCCACGAGTTCTGAAAAGGCGTATGTTCGAGAAATTAGGGCTTTTTCTGTAAATGGAGAGATCAAAAAAGGAGCTTTATTAGAAAGAACAGATTCCTCTCTTGCTCCTTTTATTAATCTTCATTCAGATGACGACATCATTCTTCCTTTTAACCTTCCCGAATTCGAATTTAGAATTACAGAAACTGGAGAGGTTCTCTTTACTAAAATCTCCCCGCCAAAACCAACTTCTTAAAACTTTGTCAATAACCCTCTAATTTCACCAACCAAATACAAAGACCCCGTAACCACTAAAATTGTTTCATTGTTAAATTGTTGAATTGTTTTAATTCCTATTTTCAGTGCTTTTTTTGAATCCTTTTCAACAATTATTTTTCCCGAATACTTGATACTTAATACTTGATACTTAATACTTTCTGCGTCAGCAGACGCGTGTAAATTCATATCTGTTGCCCTATTAAACTCTGTGATGATAATTTCGTCCGCAACTTTTATAATTTGCTTGAGCATTTTTTGTATGTCTTTGTCAAATTTAAATCCTACAAGAAAAACTTTTTTCTCTTTTGGATAAAGTTTTTTAAGCGTTGCCAAAAACGCACGCATTTTTGTCGGATTATGCGCGCTATCTAAAATGAGCGTATGGTTGGAGCGAGACAATCCGCTTTCAGATGAACTAAAAGTCGGCTGGGTTCTTGATTGGAGCCGACTTTTACTTAGCGAGGCCGAGTTGGGAGAAGGATTTGAATCAGTTTGCCGAGCGTCATCTGAAACGCGCGGTTGTTGAGCGACATGAATCACCTCGAATCTTCCCGGGAAAAAGGATGTTTTTAAGGCTTTTCTAATTGCACTGTCTGAAATTTTCTTGTCCCTCGAAGCGCGAGCGTTGTGGGAAAATCCTAATTCTCTAAGTTCTAGAATTGTTTTAATTGCCAGCGACGCATTCTCAACTTGATAATCTCCCAAAAAAGACAAGCTCAAATCATTTAACTGTAGCCCGCGGCCGCTTGATACTGTTAAATCGAAAACTGATCCTTCATGGTTTATCTTTTTTATTTTATATCCAAAATTCCTCCACAATAAATTGAGCTTTGCCCCCACTTTTCTGCATCTATCTTCAACAATCTTAATAACCGTCGGCTGCCTTACCCCCGACACAACTACCAAAGGGGTGGCGCCAGTTTTAATTATGCCAGCTTTGGTTCGCGCGATTTTCGAAACAGTTTTTCCCAAAATATTGGTGTGATCCAATCCCACATTTGTAAGAACTGCAATCAATGGATTTAAGGTATTTGTTGCGTCAAACTCTCCTCCCATCCCAACCTCCGCAACTGCAATATCCACTTTTTGATCTGCAAAATGTTTAAACCCCATTGCAACCAAAATTTCAAAATACGACGGCGGGCCAACTTCCATTTTTGACATTTGTCTAATACTTGGTAGTATTATACTTTTGAACAATATTAAAAAGTTCTCGTTAGAAATTGACTTGTTATTTATCTGAAGCCTCTCATTAACTTTCTGAAGATGCGGAGAAACCGTGAATCCTGTTTTGTAACCAGCAACTGTTAGGATATGGGAAATTAAATAAGCAGTTGACCCTTTTCCAGATGTCCCCCCAACCAAAACTGATCTAAACTTCTCCTGCGGATTTCCAAGAAGTGAAAGCAGAATTCTCATCCTCTGCAAGGGGTCACGCTTTTTCAAAAACTCTTTGTTGATTTTAAAAACAACTTTCCCAATAAATCCTTCCAGATAATTTATCGCCTCTTCATAGCTTGTAATGTTCATGGGAGTATTATACTTCTTCGATTTCCCATTTGGAAGGATTCTTTGAAAAGCGTTTTACAAAGACCCCAACAATTGGAGAAAAATTAACAAGCGATTGAATCACTCGAACAGATTTTCGGATATCGTCTTTATGCTTTTCATCGCTAACTGGATTTCCTGCGCATTCTTGGTGGCCGTGAACTATAATTCCTTTTGAATGATGCTTTTGAAGAGATATATCAAGTTTATTTTTAATTGAATCAATCAAGCCTTGATCTATGTTCTCTTGAACCAATTTTCCAACCAATCCTGCTTCTGTTATTGTATCCGGGAATTCTGCGCCAAATTTTTTCTGGCCAAACTCCGCAACAACATCTTGCGCCCTGCCGTCCATACAGCCAATTGTGGTAAAAAATGTTTCACCAATTTGAGACATAGATATGTTTATATCAAGACTTTTGAAAAATCGCAAGAACCTGAGGGCCATCCTTTTAAACAATTCGGTAATTTGTTATACTTAACAGGCTTAGTTAGGCATAATGGCGCGATGGTGAAGCGGTTAACACAGTTGTTTGCAAAACAACCATACGCCGGTTCGAATCCGACTCGCGCCTCTATGGAACGGGATAAAAGTGAGATTAAATCAAAAGACGAGACTGGATTTAGCGAAAAACACCTAGATATAGACGTTGAGATAGGAGCACTCAAGAGAAAAAAGATTAAAAAGACATTATTCAAAAAAAAGGGCAGCTAGTTCACTGGTAGAACGCTTCACTGATAATGAAGAAGTACATGGTCCGATTCCATGGCTGCCCACTAAGATAGGGAATCTACCAAAAATGCCGATGTTTTCCTGATAATTTTTTGCAGTTTGGCTGCGTCTCCTTTGAGGCTCCATTTTTCTTTTAATTTGCTGTCTTTATATCTCCCGCCTCCCATTTCATACATAAAAATTTTACTTGTGACTTCTCCATTCACTAACATATAAACCAGAGCCAAAAGATATTTATACAAAACCATCACTTGGCCCTCTTTTTTAACCCGCCGTAAACTAAAAACCACCTTAATATCTTTTAAAATTTTGGCTTTTACTCCAAGCTTTCTTGCCCTTTGGATCAAATTGTGATCTTCACTTATATATAAATTTTCCTTAAAGCCGTTAAGCTGCCAAAATAGTTTTTTGGCAATAAAAATTGATCCTCCCGCAGACAAAGGTTTGGTCAAGGACTGAGAAAGCTCTATCACGGAGTTAATCAGTCTGAACAAAACTCTATTCTTTCGCGACCTTTCCTCAGTTATTAAAACGGGCAGAAAAAGCAAACCTTTTCTCTTAAAAATATCTATATAAAGATTTCTGGTAAACATAGTATTTACCCGGCAATCTGCATCCAGAAATAATAGGAATTCTCCGCTTGCCGATTCAGCACCCAAGTTCCTTTGAAATGACACGTTTTGTTTTTCTCCGTTAATAAATTCAAGCGGAAAATATTTGGAAAATTTTAATGCTTTTTCTTTTGTTTTATCTTGCGAATCTGCATCAACAATAATAATCTCAAAATTTTTTCGCCTTTGCTTTGCAAAATCCGACAAAAGTTTTGGCAAATAAATCTCCTCATTAAGAGTCGGAATAATAACGGAGAAAAATGGCTTTTTTAACACAGCTATAATTGTACTAAAACTTGCTTTTTATTACATATATATTATCTAGACCGGATATGTAAGAATTATTTTTAACAATGGTTGATTTCTCGTTAAAAATAAAAGATTTGACAGCAGACAAGATCATATGTTTTTTTGATACGGATCGCTGTCTGTAAATTTCCGGCTTTGAATGAAAACTCTTAGTTAAAATATTCCCCACCTCTCTTGTATAAAATTCTTTAAGATGATACCTATTGAAGGTGCCGCCAAAAAATAAATCTGAAAATCTTTTATTTGGCGTCGAAAGTACTAATGTCCCACCAGGCTTAAGACACTTTTTAAGCAGCTCTATAAATTGCATATAATTTTTAACATGCTCCACTGTCTCAAAGGAGATAATTACATCAAATTTTTTATTTGTTTTTGCAAGAAAATCTACCGCATCAGAAGATACGAACTTTATATTGCCGTTGAGTTGATATTTTTCTACAGCATTTTTGATAATTTCGTCCGCAACATCAACGCCTGTTACGTTTTTTGCTTTTTTTGAGAGCAAAAAAGATCCATATCCCTCTCCACACGCGATATCCAAGACTGTTTTATTTTTTATATACCGACTTGCAAAATTATATCTTGCTAATGAATCCTTAACAAGCCTTTTCTGGAAAAAATCCTTTTTATGCGGATCGACTTGTTCGGAAAGTGTCTTTACAGCAAAATAGCGCAAGAGTGCTTTCATACATGAATTCTATCATATATAATTAAATCTAATGAAAATATCTGTTATTATTCCTGTTTACAATGAAGAAAAGTATATTGGAAAATGCCTTGAGTCCATCGCCAACCAAATTGAAAAACCGGATGAAGTAATTGTTGTTGATAATAATTGTACTGACAGAACAGTCGAAATTGCCCAAAAATTTGGTGTTGGTGTAAAAATTGTAAAAGAAAAAAAACAAGGAATGATTTTTGCGCGAAATGCAGGTTTTAACAACGCAAAATACGAAATAATTGCAAGAATTGATGCTGATTCCATACTTCCGCTCGATTGGATTGTAAAAATAAAAGAACACTTTAAAGATTCAAATTTGGGGGCTTTATCTGGTCCTGCAGCCTATTTTAGCTGGCCTGTCTTTTATCAAATGTCACAAGTCGTCACTTTTTTATTTTTTAGTACAGTAGGCCTACTATTTGGCCATCAAATGCTGGCTGGTCCAAATATGACCCTTAGAAAATCCCTTTGGGAAAAAGTTAAAAATAACGTCTGCATTAATGATAAAAATGTCCATGAAGACATTGACATCTCAATTCATCTGGCCAAGATCACAAAAATTAAATACGATTGGAATTTTGGTATGTTAACCAGAAGAGGCAGATGGCAAAAAATAGTTACAGAATATCTGGCAAGATTAATAAAGATGCTTGCCTCTCATAGATTTTACCCCGCTAAGCGGAGTTAATCAGAAAGTGGTAGGAAATTAAAATTTATAGATATTGTTCGTCCCGATTGAATCGGGACTAAGTGTCTATAGCACTTAGTGTTAACGTATTCCCCATCTGAAATCGCTCCGAGAGCCACAGATCAAATGATCTAAGGCGAACGGTAAGATTTGGATGGGTTACCGTGCATCTCTCAATCTTACTTTTTCTCCAAAGAAAGAAAAATCCTCTTTGAAAAATTTTTAGAAAGGAGGTGATCCATCCCCAGCTTCGGCTAGGGATACCTTGTTACGACTTAAGCTTCATCGCCGAATTTGGCCTCCCTCGCGACAAGCACGAAGTTCGGCCACCCCCGACTTTGCTGCCTTGACGGGCGGTGTTCAGAGATTAGGTTGATTTAATAATCTAAACCTATCTCGCCCCACTGGGCACACGGTTTTCCCGTACCCTAGCGGACGACTATCCGAACATGGGTCTTCGTTCATTCATGAATTCTCTAATCTTCCTAAGTTGATTTATACCTTCTTCTGTTAGATGTTGTTTCTTTCTAAAAATTTCCGAAGCCTTGCAGAAAAGTTTAAAATCTTTTCCTTTTTTGCCAATGAGCGGAAACTGTTTAAAAAACGGTATAACCTTAAAAAGAATATCACTTTGTTTTCTAACGACATACTTTACATGAGGTTTCCATCCGTATCTCTTATAATTCAGCTCTACTATTCTGCCGCAGTTAAGTCTTTTTTGGATTAGTTCCAAAACAGGACTGTCATCTGCTCGAAGTTCGATCTCAAAACAAAGATTAGCGTCTACTTTAAGCTTCTTTGTCTTATGCTTATTTATAAGAATTGCAAAACATCCTTCTCCGTCGGTAAAACCAACAATATACCAAGGACTTAGAATTTTATAAGCACCCATATCATAATAGTTTTGGTCCTTCCTGCATTCAGTTTACATGAACGTAGTACTATGACCTCTGCAGACTTCCAATATTTACTCGGTATTAGTTCACACTGATACCTACTTTTATTGTTAATAATAAAAACATAAAAGTCAATACTGGATCTCCCTTTGTAACCAAATTTCCATTTATTATCATCTTGAGCCCATTTACCTAATCTAATTTATTGGCAAATGGTTTTCCTATTTGTACGAAAGGTTACCATTTAAATTAGGCCGTCTTGGCTTCAAGCTAATAACTGTTACTTTAGCCCTTCTCGCTCCAAGCATTACTGCTGGAGGATGCTATTTTACTTTAAAGACTTTACCTATCTTAAGAAAGATTTCCCGCTTCGCAAAGCTTCAGCGAGGCGAGTCACTTTCTGGAAAAATTGGCTGAAAGGCGCAATTTATTTTTGTACAAGACCCGAGAACGTATTCACCGCGGCTTGCTGATCCGCGATTACTATCTATTCCAACTTCATGGGGGCGGGTTTCAGCCCCCAATCTGAACTGAG
>JACPLF010000001.1 GCA_016186645.1 Candidatus Levyibacteriota bacterium | reverse complement strand
AGAGTTACTGCCGTTTGGCTGGCAGCTGAGATCTACGCTTGCTGCGCAAAAGGTAGAGGTGTTTGAGAGGGAAAAAACACTACAGGAAGGACCATTATAGAAATTCAGAGTGCATGAATAACTGTTGCATCCTGCCGCAGGTGTTGGGGTGGGAGTGGGAGTTGAAGTTGGTCCTGCAGTTGGGGCGGGAGTTGAAGTTGGAGCCGGGGTAGGAGTATTAGTTGGGATACATCCGGGACAGGGAGTTGGGGTAATGGTTGGTGTGGGAATGTTGGTTGGGGTAGGAGTGGGAGAAGGACAATAAATAGCATAGTTAACAGTCTGATCAGAAGTCATAAGACGGCTGGCAGGATTAATACTGGTAACTGTGCAGCCCAAAGGAGGAGAGGTAGTAAGCGTTACATTAACTGTGTGCTGGTCAGGCCAGATGCGGGGAGTTTGGTAAACCCCAAATGAATCTGTAGTATAGGGACCTTTAAGCTCGTTTGCGGTTACATCTTTGACTATAACGTTGGCTCCGCTGCCATACGCAGTATCACCTGCAGGAATATCAAATACACCATTATTGTCATTGTCATAATAAACAGTTCCATTTATTAACCAAAGAGTGGGGGTGGGGGTGGGGGTTGGTCCGCCAGTTGGGGTTGGGGTGGATGTGGGAGTGGGGGTGGGAGGATTAGAACAGCATTGGATGACGTGAGCATAGCTACCGTCGGCACAAATTCCAACTGGAGCGTTTTGACTACAGTAGTCGTAACCTAGTCCTGGTGGGTCTCCTGTATTCACCGTACAGCATTCTGTTCCTGTATATTTCGTACACCATGCTGAGAAACTGCACAAAACAGTTGGCTCTTCACAGATTTGATTAAAATATTTTCCTGTATTGAGAAAGTTTACCTCGTCATTACAGACATTGTTAGATAGTGTGTTGAGACATACCGTATATGGTATGGTTATACATTGCTGAGCTGAAGAAGGAGATGAAAAGAAAAAGCTAAAAAGAAAAATTAAGCTGATTAATAGAATAGATTTCCGCAGAAAACTGATCATGCTAAAAATATAGTAGCATATTTTTGAAAGGAGAAGTTAATATTTTATCGTTGAGGTGAAGACACTAGCAGTTTTACCTGTCCGCTGGAATTATCTGTTACGAAATTAGGTCTTATCTGTTCCCATCTACCGGTTTCACGATTATATCTTTTGAAATTCATACCTGCATTCATATCTGTTACATAGGTCACATAGTCTATACGAGCAACAGATATTCCTAAGGGAAGTTTTAATCCATTTTTAGCGCCAGAAAGATCTAGACCACCTTGCGGAAAACTTGGTACTATTGGAGCATTACTTGCATCTCCGATTGAGGTAAATGTTCTGACATCTGCACTTGATATTCCGAATCCGTATATTTCTCCGTTTTGTTGGAATTTTATCCACAATCCAACAAAATACTCTTTTCCGTCTATGATCAGAGGCTTATACTGGAATACTTCTGCGTCTTCAGCCATCACAAGTATTTCAACGCCCTTATCGAGTTTAAGACTGATTGATCCGGGAAATTCTTGGGTTACAGGTTGTCCAGTTTGGGAATCTGTACCAATAGTTGACGGTTTTGCATATTTATAACCTGCTCTTTGTCCATTTTGAGCAAATTTAACAGGAAAAAGCACAGTAGGACTTTTACTGTCTTTATTTTTGTCAACTTGTTCCTCATATTTCCTTTTGAGAGAATCATTAAATCCAGCTACAGTATTTGTTCCAGCCTCAACAACTCCGCTATTAGCGGCAGGATCAAAAACTGGGAGCGCTTCCTCTTTAAATAAAGTTTTATCTAGCAATGTTTTAGGCCAGGCAAAATCTTGTATCAGCGTCGGAACATCTGCTGATAGTGGTACATTATTTGTCAACTCTGTAATTACAGCACCTGTTCCTTCTGTAACAGCGCCCAGCATCATCAAACTAGCGAGAGCTCTTTTCGTTATTTTATCAAGTCCTCTTTTCTTTGTTGGGGGTTTTTCCGGTTCGGGAGCAAAAGCTGGTTTTGTATCAGGTTTTGGAAGAACAGGGGCAACGCTCCTCTCTTTGGAAGGAGCGCCTATTCTAAGTATTCTTAATCCTAGGTTTTCTTTAGCCATATCTTTTGCCTCCATTTAAACCGATTGTAATGCTATACTACGGGTTTGTCAAATTTTTTAAATTTCTAGAGTGCAAAAACTATAATGCAATACAGCTTTTTTGAGTAGCATAGTCTTTGCTTGTTTTTGGTACCAAGCAGGTAAAAAGTATAGGTATAAATTTCCCTTTATCAGATGCAAATATAAGTCCATAGCCTTTTTTCTCATCATTCTCCGATATGAATTCTTCACAGGAAGAGCTGGTGCCTTTGGTACTGCATGAAGTTATTGCATATGGATTATTAAAATAAGAAGATGCAATAGAATTAGCGATAGACGGAGTTAGGGTACCTTCCTGTGTATTTCCCAACTGGATAAATATTGTGAAATCATTTGGATCATTAGTATTTTCTCTGTAGTGAAAGTTGGCTGAAAACGAATCTGTGTTTGATGAAAACTGTGATCCGAATTCATATTTAATGTTTTCTGTCCTTCCGTCGATAGATAAACCTTGTTTTATCTCAATTTTTGAAGGCAGGAATTCAGGTTTAATATTATCTTTGAGGTATTGCGTCAGGAGTGTGTCTGCTTTTTTGACATCATATTGAAATGTGTCTTGGGGAGTCGGTTTGGAGACAGGAGAATAATCGAGAGGATTGTTCTTGGTCTGCAAGGTCTCTCCTTGCGAAGCTAATTTCGTTTGTTGGCGCGGGAGCCAGCCTAGATACTTCGGGAATGCGTCTGAGACAGGGAGGATGTTGAAGTAATTAAGAACGCCAAAGAGAAGAAAAAGAACAACTGCAACAAATCCAATCTCAAACAATCCTATTTCCAGAAATGCCAAAGCATGTAATCTATTTTTCTTGGGAATAGTGGAATTTTCTTCCATGATTTTATGGTAGAGTATAAGATTGTTTCTGTCAAGAAAACAACAGACTATTGACAAAAATTAAGAAATATTGTTAAATACTAACAATATGACAACTATTACAATATCTCTCCCAACACAAATAGCTAAAAAAGTGGATTCTGAAACTCAACAGCACGGATTCGCAACGCGATCCGAGTTTATTAGAAGTTTGATTAGGGGATATTTTGTTAAGAAAGAGTTTGAATTTGAAGAATTTAACCCGGTGCCATTGGATAAACTAAAATTAGAGTTGAAGCAAACAGGTAAGTATAATGGGAAGTTTATCAATAGCGTAATCAAGGGACTTGAGAGGTCTTCTGTCTATGAAGGCAAAACCTTTAAATCTTGAGTTATTAAAATATTTAAGAAAACATAATCTAGAGAAAAAATTTAATAGACAGCTTTTAATTCTTCGAAATAACGCAAGACACCCATCTTTACATACAGAAATACTAGAGCCAAAGAGTAGGAAAATATACTCATTCAGGGTTGATTTAAAGTACAGAGCGATATTTTTTGTTAAAGATGGTGAAATAGAAATTGTTGATATAAACGATCACTATCAATGAGTGTACTTCTAGATAAATTTAGTTAGGGAGTGGGGGTGAGAGCTAATGTCGGAGCGGGAGTATTGGTTGGGGTAGGAGTTGGCGTACAAGCCAAGTATAGTGTTAACCTTTCTGCAAAGATCGAGAACTACCGACGGGTACAAGACTACGCTATAGCGTAACATTGTACCTAAACTCATGTTTCCAAAAACGCAAGAGCGTGCAAACGGTTTCCCGCACCATTCGGCGCAGGATTTTGTTCTATGGGGAACAGGCGGATACTCTTCCATATTTCGGCAAGCTCAATATTTGCCAATGATTTTATGGTAAAAGATTAGAGAACGTTTCAAAACCTCTATGAATATGCTGTTAATACAATCAAAAATGCATGCAACAGTGTAATTAAGGCTATTCGGGAAGGGTTTTGAAATACGTTCTAGATAAGAGGTGTCAAGTTTGGTTAATACCTTTCTATAATACCTTTCTATTTTTTAAAATTTCTTATTGTAACCGAGGTTTGAAAAAGAATTGGAGGAGAACTGTTCTCTACAAGTCCATTGGGATTTTTCGGCCCGAGACTAAAACTTATCCCAATTATCGGAATATCTGTCGAGCTAGTTTGAGTACAAGACAAAGAACAATTGGTAAAAGAAAAAGAATTGTTGTCTATAAGCGGGGCGGGGGTAGGTGTTGCGCCATTTAATACGGACACCGTTAGGATTGAACCATCACAGTTGTAAATCGTTGGACTTCCGCTGAGCGGAGTTATTTTTATAAATTTATATGGCGTCGTGGTGGGCGCAGGAGTTGGGGCAGTTGAAAACGGACAACTGGTAACATACGTTACACCATCTACACTTAATCCATTAAAAGCCTGCGAATATTCGATGTTTTTTGACATCTGAGCTAAAGTATAGTTGCCGTTTTGCCGAATGTTTTCGATTGCTGTTGTCTTGTTGGTTCCTCGAAGGGAAGATGTTATTATTCCGGCAATAACCGATCCTACTGCAACAAGAACAATGATTGACGCTAATAATTCTACCAGCGTGAAACCCCTCTGATTATTCTTTGAATTGAAAATTGATATCATGGTAATTGTTTTTGATCTAAATTGGAAAAACATGTAATTAGTTCAACCTTGTGACACAAAGGGGATCCTCCGGTAGGACATTTATTGTCAGACCAAGAAACTTTTACGGTAGCCTGACTGCCTCTTACGTTATTGGCGCACGTATTCGTATTATCTGGACAACAGTCCGGTGATTGATGAACAAATTTAACTTCTCGAGAAAAGATCCCTCCCGCAGGTACAGGGCTTTGTACACCACAATTTAGTGCTGGAAGAGTAAGCGGTACTAACCCTATAGGACTTGGTCCAAGACAATATGCAGTATTAGAGGCATAAGAAGTGAATGTGGCCCATCCCGAATCTCTTATTTGTCGAACTATAGCCATACCTTCCTGCGCATAAGAATTAGCTAGGTTTTGATTTTTGGTATATTGAGTATTACTCAAAGATGTAGTTATTCCAACTATAATAGCGCTTAAAACCAATATAGAAACGCTAAAGGCAAGTAAAATTTCCAAAAGTGTTTGGCCCGCTTCAACTCGCTGATTTTTATTAAAATCTTCCATATCTTATTGCTCAAAACAATATAAGTGCAGAGCAACATCGCAAAATGTACCAGCTGAAGATGTCCAAAGCTGCGATATCTGCCAATTCTGTCCTCTGACACTACTTAAAGAACTCGATCCTGAAGTCCAATTTGAGCAATTATTGCTATTGACAGGATTTCCCGATACGTTAGTTCCTGTCCATACTACACTATCTGCGATATTGATACCTGATTCATCTCTACGAATTGGATTAGTAAGATAATTACCGCTTTTATCAGTAATTAAATCGTTCCAATCATTGGCAACCAAAGTGCCATTAACAAGTTTGTAGGGGCTAGTTGAATGCGTAAAAGGACGTGGGGGTAAAGATTGAGCAGGCGAATTAGTGCTATCGCTTAGCCATGCTTTCCAAGTCCCTCCCAAGATTGCATCGTTTGCTTTTGTTTGACATTTGGCATCTGCTCCGGCCAGTCCTCCTAGATTACCGTTATATACTGTGCTTGTAACAAACACACGTTTGGCAACAACAGGAGTGGAAGTGGGAGTAGGTGTTGAGGTTGGAACTGGGGTTGGGGTTGGAACAAGATCACCTGCCAGAACACTCACTCCCCCCAGAGAATTAATTACAATAGTTTTATTTCTCCCAAATCCTGTAATAACTATTTGCCCGGGCGTTTGCACCCCGCCTGTTTGCACGGGAAAGAAAAAAGAAATATTAGCGCTAAAATTTAAATTTGCCGTAAGTTTTTTATTCTGGGTGGCAATTATAGGATGATTCCCGTCAGAACAATTAAGCTCCAGCCAGTAACTCGATGGGGCATTAATTACCACAGTATAACCATCTAGAGTTGCTGAACATAATCCGGAAGGTTTTATTTGCGACTGAGCGCGCGATTTTGCTAGATTCAGAATTGACACTACATCAGAAGACGCAGCCTGCAAAGTCTGAATTTGATTATAAGTTGTAAAACCGGCAATTCCAAGCGTCCCCAAAACAGCAGTAATACTTAATGCAACCATTAGCTCGATAAGGGTAAAACCTTTACGAGATGAGAGATGAGAGATGAGAGATGAGAGATAGTTTTTTTTATTTTTAATCTTTCAACTTTCATTTTTCATTTCTCCTCATGGATTTTGAAGGGTATATGACCAATTCGTCGTTCCTCCCGTACAATAAGTTGAATTATTTGAGGAATCTTTTTGAGAATCATTTACATTTTCCAAACATGCATATAAATTGTATGTGCTGCCGCTCAAAGAATATGTGTAGATATATTGTCCTGCATTTGTTGGATCGCAGGGGATTTTTTGCATGTAAATCACGGGCGGAGTCGCGCCATCGGTAAACTGCGAAGAGCATGATGGGAAACTTGCGGTTAGCGGATATGCTCCTTTGTCAGACCTATAAAGTTCCAATGCGGATTGAATTTGGCGAAGATCTGATTTGCGGACCCCGTCCCGAGCTCTCTGTCTTACGCCTACGAAATTTGCCAGCAAAAAACTCGACAAAACACCAATAATGCTAATCGCAACCAAAAGCTCAATCAGGGTAAATCCCTTCCGAGATGAAAGATGAAAGATGAAAGATGAAAGATGCTTCCTCATAACTTTGATTTTGATGACTTAATGCTTGAAACGAGAACTGCAGTAATTTCATTACCCTCTTTTATATTGTCAGTCAATAACTTTCCGAAAGCTAATCCGCTAACATTAGTTACCTGCAGCCAATAAACCGTCTCTCTTGCCTCCCTTAAAGAAATACTTAATTTTTGAATAAAATCTTTTATAGAAGAAGCGTCCTGAGCTTCCACAAAGTTAGCGCCTATTGATGTCGCAGCCTTTATGAGTTGGTTTGCAATTGCAAATCCTGCCGGTGTTTTTGGAAAACTATTTGCCATTTTTATAATGTTGCCGCCAAAGTTCAACAAGCGTTTAACAAAGTTTTCTCTCCATTCCCTATTTGAATTTGTTTTATTGGTATTCTTCATCATTTATTTCTCCTCTCTCACTTTTCATTTCTCACTTCGTATCGCCTATGGCGATACATTCGGACTTGATACTCCATAATCACAAGGATCAGCATCTATTGGTCCGCAAGCGTCAATTTGAACTCCATCCGAGTTTGGTAGGCTCTTACACCACCCACCTATACACGCTTGAGGATCATTTGCGCCTCTATCCAGACTAGCATAAAGATAATAAGTCTGCCCGTTGGAAGAGGAATAATATACATAGGTTTTTGTAGAAACCGGGTCTTTCGGCAAAACAGCCATGTAAGGCTGCCAGGAAGACCCCCACTCAATAGCATTGTTATTCAAGCCTTTAATTTTGTAATCTGATGTAGAGGGAGGATACTTGCCAACATCTTGATAATACGTTTCCACGGCTTTTTGAATTTGAGATAAATCAGATTTTCTCCTTGCGTCTTGAGCTTTTTGGATTTGAGCCAGAGGGTTTACCGCTATAATTATTCCTGTTGCCATAACTCCAATCAAAGCTATTGTTATCAATACTTCTATCAATGTGAAACCTTTGTTTAAAAATGAAAAATGAGAGATGAAAGATGAAAAATACTTTTTCCGAAAAAAATTGCTATGAAATTTCCTAAAACTAAAAATGGTCCGAAGGGGATTGCTGTTCCAAATATTCTTTTCTTCCTCCATATAATTAGTATGATACCGACAGTCGCTCCTGTCAAGAATGCGACATATAAAGCAACAATAATATTCGGAAACCCCAAAATCAAACCCATCAAAAATGAAAATTTAACATCACCAAACCCCATTCCGCGTCCGCGTGTTACTAAAAACAAAAGAAGAAAAAAAAGTCCAGCCCCAAAAGCCGACAGCAGATGATTTACAAACACCGTGAAAAGCAAGAAAAAGAACGAAACTAAAATTGCTGGAAAAACAATCTTGTCCGGAATTATTCCATATTTTAAATCCGCGAAAAAAATAACAATCAAAGATGATATTATGAATAAATAATAAATTAAGGTAAGCAGTAATTGGTAATTAGTAATTAGTAATTGGAAATTGATTAGAAATTTGAAATTAGAAATTAGAAATTGCGAGCCGTTAAAGATAAAAAGGGTTGTGATTACAAACATAATTCCTGTTGTGAATTCAACGATCGGATAATAAGGCGAAAGGCGAGCAGAGCAGTATCGGCATTTTCCTTTCAAGAAAACAAAAGACAAAAGGGGAATCAAATCATTCCATTTGAGAATCTTTTTGCATTTTTCACAATGCGACCTGCCTTTAATAACAGATTCTCCTTTAGGAAGCCTATCTACCAACACATTCAAAAAAGACCCAACAAATAAACCCAGGGCAAATATAAAGAATAAAAACATGTTGTTAATAACATTGTAGCAAAAGACTGAGGTTTATGGACAAGCAAGCCAATATAGTCTTCTTGCACAGCTTTTTCCAGTGCTTGAATTATAATTCCAGAATGGGGTATCAACAGATGTATATTTTTTTGATTTTAATTGACCCGATATCAATACGCTTGTGTTGTCTGGTTGACCTAAAAATACATATGCATCGTATCCGCTTGGAGCCACTGGTGCTCTTTTAAGTTCTCCTGAATTTACCAAATCATCTAATACTACTGGATAAAGACCGTTATGCAAGATAGCGTACGCCTCAGCAGCTCTTGCCATTCCGGAAACGTCATTTTGCACTTTCGCATCATTTGATTGATTAATCTTGTCAATCGGGTCTATTGCTACTAAGATTCCCGCTGCCAAAACTCCCAAAATTGCGATAACAATGAGAAGTTCAATAAGGGTGAAGCCTTTTGAGGAAAATTTATTTAATAAAGATCTCGTTTTCATCTAATAATTTACAATGCTAACCGCAGCCATTTCCTGTGTATGTTCTTACCGCGCAGCTTTTGCCGCTTGGGGATTGATATTGCCAATATGTAGTGTCGGGAACAGCATATTTTTTTGATTTTAATCTTCCAGATACTATTATTCCTGTACACTCTGATCCTGCAGTACACGATCCTGCATTAACTGGGGGCGTGCCTGTCATATTCACAACTGAATATGCATCATATCCGCTTGGAGCTTGTGGCAGTCTCTTAAGTTCACCAGCATCTACTAAATCTTGTAATGTTGCTGGATAAAAACCGTTGTGGACGGTGGCATAAGCTTCTGATGCTCTTCCTGCGCCTGAAACATCATTTTGTACTTTTGCATCATTTGCTTGATTGATTTTGTCAATCGGGTCTATTGCTACCAAGATTCCCGCAGCCAAAACTCCCAAAATTGCGATAACAATGAGAAGCTCGATAAGGGTGAAGCCTTTGAAGTCTGTTGCTTTCCTAAATAAATTCTTCATTACTTATTAATTAAGCATATAATGCATGGCGTGTCAATGAAGATGAAAACTAAAATACAAATTTTAAGAAAATACAAGAATTATAAGTAAAGTAGAGGTTTACGGACAACCTGTTGCTACAGCAGCTGCTGCGCAACTTTTGCCAGTGCTTGTATCATAGTTCCAATATGGAGTAGCAGTGAATCTCTTAGATTTCAATTGACTACCAACTATTACTCTCGTACAGTCGGTTCCCGCCGTACATGGACTTGGAGTAGTTAAAAATCCATATGATGTTGGTATGTAACCAGTTGGAGGAGCTGGTACTCTTTTAAGTTCCCCTGCAGTGAATAAATCATTCAATATTGATGGGTAAAAACCATTGTGTGTAGTAGCATATGCTTCTGATGCTCTTCCTATTCCGGAAACGTCATTTTGCACTTTTGCATCATTTGCTTGATTGATTTTGTCAATCGGGTCTATTGCTACCAAGATTCCCGCTGCCAAAACTCCCAAAATTGCGATAACAATGAGAAGTTCGATAAGGGTGAAACCGCGGCGAGATGAGAAAAATTTCTTACTAAATAAATTCATGATTTCCTAATCTATTATTATAGTAAAGGCATTTTTATTGTTTGTCAAGAGGAATAATAGCTTCATTTTTCTTCTATGTTTAATTTATTGACGATGTAATTTGATAAATTGGAGTAAGAATAGAAATGACTAAAAATGCAACTCCAATTCCCAGAATTACCAGAATAATTGGCTCCATTGCTGTTGAAAGAGTTTTTACGGATGCATCTACCTCATTTTCAAAATATTCTGATGCTTTAACAAGCGTTTCATCCAATTTTCCTGTTTGTTCTCCAATTTTAACCAACTCCACCAAGTTTGGAGGAAAAAGGTAATATAAAGACATGGAGTCTCCAATACTAACTCCTTTCTCAACTCTTTTTGCAATATCAACTATCGCATTTTTATAATGAACGTTTCCTGTGATATTAGACGCTCTCTCCAAGGCTTCGACAACCAAAGTTCCCGAACTGAGCAGAATACCCAAAGTTCTTGAAAATTCTGCAAGAATGGTTTTTTTAATCAAATTTCCAAAGATTGGTATTTTTAGAATTATACTGTCTATTGTAAGCCTACCCTCAACTGTCTTATACCAACGGCTATAAGCAAATCCCATAATTGCAAAGAATACGACCGGTATGAACCAAAACGAAACAAAAAAATTAGAAATTTGTATTAAAATAATCGTGGGGAGAGGCAGAGAAACATCCAGGCTTTCATAAAGGCTGGAAATTTGCGGGATAACAAAGATCATCATAACAAAAACTACTATAACCATCATTGCAACCACAATCGCCGGATAAGTAAGTGCAGATTTTACAGTGCTTTTTAATTTCTGCTGTTTTTCCAGAGTATCCGCAAGTCTCAAAAATGCTTTATCCAAAAGTCCCGATCCTTCCGATGCCTCTATTAATGCTACGTAAACCGGGGAGAAGACATCCGGATATTTTGCGATTGCGCGGGAAAAACTTGCCCCTTCCTGAATATCTTTTATGATACTGTCTATAATCTCTACCAAGGCGCTGTTTCCAACCTGGTTTTTTAAAATTTCCAAACTTCTTAAAAGAGTAAGTCCTGAAGCCAACATCGCAGATAACTGTCTTGTAAAAGTGACCACATCGGAAGCTTTTACTTTACTTCCTACAAAAGGAAGAACGCCTCCTAGTTTGCTTTTTTCTCTTTTGACTATTTTTATTGGCGTGAGCCCCTTACTTCGAAGATATGCTGCAGCCTCGCTGGAATCCCTTGCATCTATCAATCCGTCTATTGACTCTCCCTTATTGGTAACTGCTTTGTAGTACAGCTTCATGCCACTTCGCCTCTTTCTTTAATCATAATAAAATTTAATCTACATCTTCAACTTCAACTTGCCTCGGCTTCGAGGCATGACCCTGCGTAGTCCGCCAGTTGGCGGACGAAGGGGGTCATAGTCAACCTACCATTCTTAAGAAGTCTTCCGGATGTAAGGAGTAGCTTTTGCCCATATCCATGCTAATATTCCCAGACATTACTAATGCGGCCAAAGATGAATCAATCCCAATCATGCCTTTGTCTTTGGAAGTCTGTATAACCGAATCTATGAGGTGGGTTTTACCATCCCTTACTATACTTGATACCGCAGGAGTACCAAGAAGAACCTCCACAGCAGGAATTCTTCCTCCGTTTATCATAGGCAAAAGCCGTTGTGAAACAACGCCTTTAAGAGTAGCTGCCAATTGAATTTTAATCTGGGACTGTTGTGTTGCCGGGAATGAATCAATAATCCTATCAATGCTTTGAGCCGCAGAATTGGTGTGAAGGGTGGAGAAAACCAAATGCCCTGTTTCAGCAATAGTTATAGCCGCGGCAATCGTTTCCGGATCCCGCATTTCTCCAACCAGAACTACGTCCGGATCTTCCCGAAGGGCAGAACGCAGCGCATAATCCCACGAATGAGTGTCTATTCCCATTTCCCGCTGACTTATTATGCTCTTTCCTGCAGGATAAACATATTCAATAGGGTCTTCGACAGTTATTATGTGAGCTGCTCTTTTAAGGTTAATTTCGTTAATAATTGAAGAGAGCGTTGTAGACTTTCCATGCCCTGTGGGACCTGTGACCAAAACAAAACCCTGAGTAAGATTGGAGAAAGTATGCAGTATTTCAGGAAGATGAAGTTCTTCTGTCGTTAATATATTGGGAGGAAGCAAGCGAAAGGCACCGGACAAATATTTTCTTTGATAATACAAATTGACCCGAAAACGGCCCAGATCTCCATAAGTTCCTCCGCCAAAACCAAAAGAAAAATCCAATTCCTTGTTGGCTAACAAAAGCTCTTTTTGGGAAGGATCAATAAGTGTAAATATCATCTCCTCTATTTGTTGGGGCTCAAGAACTGGGTATCCCGGGGCGTATCTTAAAGAACCATCTACCCGAAGAGTCGGAGGAATTCCTGCTAAAAGATGCAGGTCTGATGCTTTTTCTTTAATTGTTAATTTGAAAAGTTCTTGTATATCCATATACCAAGATGAGAGTTGAGAGATGAAAGGTGAAAAATATTTCTCACTTCTCCTCTCTCATTTCTCATTTTAATTATTCCTGCGCAACGCGCAGTACTTCTTCAACTGTTGTTTTTCCCTGCAAAACCTTAAGATAACCATCCTGTTTCATAGTAATCATTCCCTCCAAAATTGCTTCTTTTTCCATTGTAGCACTATCTGCACTTTCCAAAACCAAACTTGCAATTTTCGGCGTAACAGGAAGAGTCTCAAAAATCCCAACTCTGCCCAAATACCCCGATTTCCCGCACTGATCGCAGCCTTTACCTCGACTTAGTTTTATATCTGCTCTTGTAGGGAAAAGGGGTCCTAATATTTTTTTTATTTCTTCAAGAATCTGGGGGAGAGGAGCATATTCTTCTTTGCAGTTATCACATATTTTCCTGACAATCCTTTGCCCCACAATTGCATTCATTGTTGAGGCGAGAAGAAAGTTTTCCGCTCCCAAATCCAAAAGGCGGGGAAGCGCCCCTGCCGCATTTGAGGTATGAAGTGTAGAAAATACAAGATGTCCAGTCAAGGCAGCCTGCAATGCAAGCTCATTCGTTTCCTTATCTCGTATTTCTCCAACCAATATTATATTAGGATCCTGACGAAGAAAGGCCCGAAGCCCGGTCGCAAAAGTGAGACCTACGGCCGGATTAACGGCAACCTGATTTACTCCGGGAAGCTGGTATTCTATTGGGTCCTCAAGCGACATAATATTAACCCTCGTAGTATTGAGTTTTGCTAAAATAGAGTAGAGGGTTGTTGTTTTTCCGCTTCCTGTCGGACCGCAGACAAGAATAATTCCATGAGGACGAAGCATTGCTGTTTCCAAATTTCGCAAAGAACTTCCGTTCAAACCTAATTCGTCAAGAGTTGGAATTCCTCCAGTTTTACGTAAAAGCCTCATAACAATTTTTTCTCCGTGAGCGGTGGGCAAGACTGCGATACGTAAATCTACCTCTTCGTCCGATACTTTAAAATTAAAGCGACCGTCCTGAGGAGTCCGATGCTCATCGATTTTCATTTCCGACAGAATTTTTATACGCGATACTACTGCGTCCTGAACATTTTTCGGAAGACTTAGCTTGTCATACAAAATTCCGTCTATTCTGTACCTGACTCTGACTCTATCCTCCTGAGGCTCTATGTGCACATCTGAAGCTCGGCTCGTAACAGCATATTCCAAAATGGTTGAGACAATTTTTGCAATAGGGGCCTCTTTAATGATTTCGCCGATTTGTTTGCTGTCAACCGTTCGGGTTTTTTTGTAAGTCTCTGTTTCTGCAAGAGCCTCACCGACTTCGCCCACAATCTCCTGACTGTACTGCTCGCTTATTGCCTTTTTTACTTCTGCCTCGGATGCGGCATACGATTTTATTGTTAATCCTGTTTTCTGAGCAACAAACTGCAGCGCTTCCAAATCAACAGGATTACTCATTGCTATGGAAAGACTTTTTGCGTTCTCATCGTACAGGAAAGGAATTAAAGAAAATCTTTCTACAACTGCTTTGGGGATAAGACTTATGGCTTGAGGAGAAAACGATGTTGTTTCCAAAGAGATAAAAGGAACACCCAAAAGTTTCGCTTTTTCTTGAGCAAGCTTTTTTTCGTCAATGATATTCATTGACTCGATAATGCTCGCACTAGTTACACCCTGACTTGCGCTCTTGACCTTTATGTCATCGTACTGCTCTTGTGTTATTAAATTATCCGACAGCAAAATATCCAGAAGTGTTTTGTGCTCCGGCAATTGCTGCGAACTTACATCTGAAGTAGGCATTACTTTAATAATAAGGAAAAATAAACTATAATTCAAGTGACGTAACAAAACAATTCACGCAGTCCCGTTAAAGCCGCTCTCGTTGGCCGTGTTCGACGTAAAGTCGCGTGGCGACTACGTCGCTTTACGCGAATAGAGCGAGAAGGCGAGCGGAAAGGCTATACGGGACAATAGATAATCCGTATGCACAGTTTTTTGATAGTTTCCAGAGATAAAAAAAAAGCTTCCCTGTATATCTCCGACTTTCTAAAAAAGAAAGGAATCTATCCAATAGACATAAGTCAGCCTGTTTATGAGAAAGCTGTCGGAATAGAGGACGTAAGAAATATTCAGAAAAGTATTTTATTTAAGCCCTTCAAGGGTAAATCAAAAGCCATTGTTATTGAAGCTTATGAAGGAATAACAACTGAAGCGCAAAATGCGTTACTAAAAATCCTTGAAGAACCACCGATCAATACCATAATCGTAGTCTCTATTCCTAAAAAAGAACTGCTTTTGCCAACAATTATTTCCCGCTGTAAAATTATTGAGCTGCAAGGAAACGATTTAGCATTGTCTCGCGAAGAAAATATTCAATATCTTTATCTAAATTTTCTAAGACAGCTTCAGAAAACCTATACTATTATAAAGAGCACTAACGTCAATCAAAGAATCGCCCTCGAAAATCTATTTTTGTCATTCTAGCCTAGTTTCTGCTAAAATTAGAAGGTTAAATGATTAACGCGATTAAAAAACTGCTGTATTTTCCCATTGCTTATTATTTTAGGTTTTGGGCTCAGATTCAGTTGAATTTCTGGAAACCTAGGATTATAGTAATAACGGGATCAAGCGGCAAAACAACGCTTTTGCATTTAATCGAGTCTCAAATCGGCGAAAAAGCGAAATATTCCCATCACGCAAATAGTTCCTATGGGATTCCATTTGATATTTTGGGACTAAGTCGAAAAAATTTAACTCCGGATGAATGGATTTTTCTTTTTTTCCTTGCGCCTTTTAAAGCTTTTAAAGCTGTCTCTGAGGAAAAACTTTATATCGTAGAAGCAGACTGCGATAGGCCGGGGGAAGGAGAATTTTTAGCAAGTCTTTTGAAACCCGAAATTACACTTTGGATAAGCTCAAGCTTGACACATAGCGTTAATTTCGACACTCTTGTAAAAAATGGGTGTTTTTCAAAGGTTGAGGAAGCAATAGCCTATGAGTTTGGATATTTCTTGGAATATACCAAAAAAATAGCAATCATAAACGGAGATTCCAACCTTATTAAAAAACAACTTGTGCGGACAAACACCCTAATTCACCCAATATTCCAAATTTCCCTAAAATCCTATAAAATCTTTCAAAATCGCACAGAATTTATTATCGATAATAAAAAATACTCGATTAATTTTATTGTTCCAAAAGAAATATCTTACTCAATTCAGATGACTAATCTACTAATGAAGATTCTGGATTTGAGTTTTGATCCTAACTTTACCAACCTTACTTTACCCACCGGAAGAAATTCTGTTTTCAAAGGCATCAAAAATACCACTATCATTGACAGCACTTACAACGCAACTCCGGATGGAGTAAAAAATATTTTGGAAATGTTTGGTAAATATCCTTCGGAAAATAAATGGATGGTTTTAGGAGACATGATTGAGCTTGGAAACGAGGAGAAGATAGAGCACGAAAAACTAGGCCGAATAATTTCAAAAATGAAGCTGGAAAAAATAATTTTAATCGGTCCGCGCGTATCCAAATATACCGCCCCAATCCTCCCAATCTCCCCAACAACCCAAACCTTTCTAATGCCAAAGGACGCGCTCGAATATATTCTGAAAAATATAAAGGGCTCAGAAACAATACTTTTTAAAGGCGCGAGGTTTTTGGAGGGGATTATTGAACATTTACTATTAAACAAAAGCGATACCAATAATCTTGTGAGACGAGAAAAAGCCTGGCAAAACAGAAGAAGATCATTTGGACTATGAAAGTTATTATTTTACATGGCTGGACATACTCATTGGGAAATTGGCAAACATTCTTAGAGATTTTAATAAAAAAAGGAATTTATCCAAATATGCTTAATGTTCCAGGATTAACAAGTAAAAACGACAAAGTTTGGAACATGGAAGATTATGTCAATTGGCTCAAAGAAATTGTTGATAAAGAAAAAGACAAAGTTATATTAATCGGACATTCTAATGGAGGAAGAATTGCAGCAAATTTTGCCATAAAATACCCGGAAAAAATCTCAAAGCTAATACTTATTGATTCTGCTGGAATTTATCACAATGAATTACCTCTTGCATTAAAAAGAGTTATCTTTAAAACTCTTGCAAAGGCTGGAAAAGTAGTAAAGGGCTCATCAATTTTGAAAAATATCTTTTATAAAATAGTTGGGGAAACCGATTACATAAACGCAAATCGAAACATGAAACAGACCATGATAAATCTTCTTAACTCCGACAAGTCTTTAAAACCAGAAAATATACAAACTCCAACTCTAATTTTTTGGGGCAAAGAAGACAAAATTACTCCAGTTTCAGACGGAAGACTTTTGAATCGTTTGATAAAAAATTCAAAATTTTTTGTGATAGACAACGCTCGTCATTCTCCTCAGTTCACACATCCGAAAGAAGTAGCTGATATAATACTTAACACTTTAACAGTTTAGGAATTTAACAATTTTTCACTTATGTCCATATTTAACTCTTTGGGGTCAAATTACAATTTAAAATATGTCCTACATTCATTATTTTCTGATTCTGACGGCACAAATCAAAAGCTTAAAAGATTTCTTGAGAATAAGTATAACGGCAAGGCAATTCTAACCTACAAAGGCAGAGAAGCTTTAATTCTCGCTCTTAAAATTTTGAATTTGCCAAAAGAAAGTCAGATTGCGATTAATGGATTTACCTGCTTTGCTGTTTACAAAGCAGTCGAACAAGCAGGCCTTACCCCAATTTGCCTTGATCTTGATGAAAAAAATACTGATTTAAATTTTTCTCCTGAGACTTTGGAGAAAGCATTAAAGGAAAACAGCAATATAAAAGCAGTAATTGTTCAAAACACATTGGGTTACCCAGCGGACATTGAAAAAATTTCAAAGACTTGCAGCGAAAAAAATATTATTCTCATTGAAGATCTAGCTCATTGTGTTGGTGCAAAATATAGGGACGGGAAAGAGACGGGCTCGCCTCGCTTCGCGGGCGAAGCGGGAAGTGTTGGAGATTTTGTCGCTTTATCTTTCAGCCAGGACAAAGTAATAGATGCAGTTTCCGGCGGAGCACTAATCATAAAAAATAAACAATACAACAATTTAGCAATACAGCAATTTAGCAATATTAATATCTATCAAAAACTAAAAGACCGCCTGTATCCCTTACTCACTTACAAAATAAGATTTTTATATGATTCTGGACTTGGAAAACCATTCCATTTCCTCCTCAAAAAATTTAATCTTTTAAGTAAGCCTATGCAGGAAGGACTTTATGATTTTTATTCTCTCCCAGAATGGTATTGCAATTTGACTCTTAGAGAATTTAACAATTTAACTAAGCAATTAAATCATCGAAAAGAAATTGCGAAAATTTATGCAAAAAATTTAAACAAAAAAATTCTGCAAGAAAGAATTATAAACATGATTGACTTATCTTCCAACTTAAGATTTCCAATTTTTGTTGAAAACAGAAACAGCCTAATAAAATTTCTTAAAAAATCTAAAATTTTTATTTCTGACATTTGGTATGATGATGTTGCGAAAGATTGTCCAAATGCTGTTAATATTTCCCACAAAATTTTAAATTTGCCAGCACACATTAATGTTAGTAGACAAGACGCTTTGAAAATTGCAGAAAGGATTAATGCATGGCTCAAGTCACATTAAAAAATATAGAGAACAAACAAGAATGGGAAGAATTTGTTTTATCTAAAAATGAGGCTAATTTTCTTCAAAGCTGGAGTTGGGGAGAATTTCATAAAGCTCTTGGAAAAACTATTAATAGAACCGGATTTTATGAGGGAAATAAGCTGGCTGGAGTGATGCATTCCATTGTAGAGCCTGCTAAGCGCGGAAAATACTTAACAGTTCCCGGCGGACCAATAATTAATTGGCGTGATAAAAATTTGATAAATGCGTTTGCTGAACAAATCAAAAAAATCGCAAAAGAAAATAATTGTGTTTTTGTCAGAGTCAGACCTCAATTAAAATCCGATGATTTTTCAAAAAAGATTTTCAAAAATTTGGGATTTGTAAAAGCGCCTATGCATTTACATGCAGAGCTAACATGCCAATTAGACATTACAAAATCCGAGGAAGAATTAATGTCGCAAATGAGAAAAACAACAAGATACGAAATAAAAAAAGCAATGAAAGAAAATGTAAAAATAATTACATCGGATAATCCTTCCGACATAAAAAAGTTTTATGATTTGCAAATTGAAACATCAAAACGACAAAAATTCGTTCCATTTTCTTATAAATTTTTATATGAACAATTTAAAGTATTTGCGGAAAATGGAAACGCGCTATTATATAAAGCAAAATTTGAAGATAAATTATTAGCCTATGCATTTGTAATTTTTTATGGAAAAGAGGCTGTTTATCATTATGGCGCAAGCACTGACGAGGGAAGACGATACCCCGGCGCATATTTGATTCAATGGGAGGCGATTAAAGAAGCCAAAATACGCGGGATGAAGCGGTACAATTTTTGGGGAGTTTCACCTTTGGAGAAAGCAGACCATCGGTTTGCCGGACTATCTTTATTCAAACGCGGTTTTGGTGGTGAAGATTTCCAATACCTCCCCGCCCAAGATTTAATAATTAATAAACCAAAATATTTATTAAACTACGTCATCGAATCTCTCCGCAACCGTTTCCGCGGGCTCTAATTTCCCTCTGTACAAAATTTTAGAAATGGTGTATTTTAAATTACATAATCTGTCCGAATAATAAAATATGGGCAGCAAGGAAAAGCATCTAAGAAGAGTTGCTGAAGTTGCAGAGAGCAGAATGATTGAAGGAAATGGTATAGTTCAAGTCAGCCAAATTCCTGGCGCAATGGAACAGCAATTTTTCTTATATTTAGCTGGGGCGCACACGGAGCAAGGCGCAAAAATTATATATGAACCACACGTTTTCAGAATTTATGATAAAAATGGCAACACAGAAAGTACTACTCCTGATTTTTTAATAATAACCCCTGAGGGAACACGTTTTTACATTGAAATAACCACCAGCGAACTGAACGGCAGAGATCCCAAAAGAAAACAAAAACATATAATGTCTCATTTCCCTGAAGTTGATTACAGAGTTTTATATAAGGCAGATCTTAAAAAAATTCAAGAAGAAAACCCAAAATTCTCCTTTTTTCACGCAAAAAGGTTGCAAGCATAAGCCTCTGGAAATTGTTGGCTGGATTTGGTAAAATAAGATTTATGGCATTAAAGAAAACTACAAAAAAGACAAAGCCCAAAGCCCGAAAAACCCCAGCCCCAATTAAATCGGAGTCAGATTATTCGGCAAAACACATTCAGGTTTTGGAAGGACTGGAGCCGGTCAGAAAACGCCCTGCGATGTACATTGGATCAACAGACGTAATCGGACTTCATGAATCTTTACGGGAAATTATAGATAACGCAGTTGATGAAGCATTGGCGGGATTTGCAAAAAATATTTGGATAACTTTCAATGCTGATGGCAGCTCAACCGTGATAGACGATGGCCGGGGAATTCCTGTAGACATGATGCCTCAATACAAAAAGTCAGCGCTAGAAATTGTCATGACTAAACTTCATGCAGGAGGAAAATTTGGAGGATCTGCATACAAAATTTCAGGAGGCCTACACGGGGTTGGAGCATCTGTTGTAAATGCTCTTTCCGAATGGATGAGAGTAGAGGTAAAACGCGGTAGCAAAATTTATTCTCAAGAATACGCCCGCGGAAACGCAAAAACCAAGCTCTTGGAGACAAAGATAGATAGCAAAACGGATTTTAGCCCCAACAATCCATCGGGAACGAAAGTTATTTTCTTTCCCGATAAACAGATTTTCTCAACAATAGTTTTTGATTTCGATACAGTTAAAAAAGCAATTAGAGAAAGAGCCTATTTAGTCCCAAAACTTTATTTTCATTTCAAAGACGTTAGGGAAGATCAATTAAGGGAAGTGAATTATTATTTTGAAGGCGGAATCACTTCATTGGTAGAAAAGTTAAATGAAAACAAAGGCCCATTGCACGAAGCAATATTTATTAAAAAACAAGAAGCCGATGTCGAAGTAGAAGCATCTTTGCAATACAATAACGGATATGTGGAAAACGTTCAAAGTTATGTCAATGTAATTAATACTGTAAACGGAGGAACGCATCTGACTGGTTTTCGAATGGCTTTGACTCGTGCGATAAATGACTACGGCAAAAAAATCGGAAGTTTCAAAGACGAGGGAGATTATATAACCGGAGACGATACGAAAGAAGGATTGTCTGCGGTTGTATTTATAAAAATGCCTCAGGATAGGATTCAATTTGAGGGACAGACAAAAGGAAAATTGGGCAATGCTGAAATTCAGCCTATAGTGCAAACGGCTATCAAAGAAGGCCTAAGCACATTTTTTGAAGAAAATCCGTCAGAGGCAAGGAAAATTTTGGAAAAAGTCTATTTGGCAGCTAAAGCCCGCTTAGCAGCTAAGGCTGCAAAAGAAGCAATTCTTAGAAAAGGGGCTTTGGAAGGCAGCTCTCTTCCTGGAAAATTAGCAGATTGCCAGGAAAAAGATCCGAGTGTTTCTGAATTATATTTGGTGGAAGGAGATTCTGCGGCAGGAACAGCAAAGGGTGGTAGGGACAGGAAATTTCAGGCAATTTTGCCAATTGGCGGAAAAATATTAAATACGGAAAGAGCCCGTCTTGACAAGATAATCGAACATGAAGAGTTAAAAAATGTAATTATTGCCCTTGGCATGGGAATAGGAGAGACTGTAAAATTTGAAAAACTCAGATACCATAGGGTAATCATTATGACTGATGCGGATGTTGATGGAGAACATATAGAAACATTGCTTTTGACATTTTTTTACCGTCATTTACCTCAAATTATTCAGGAGGGGTATTTATATATCGCCCAGCCCCCTTTGTACAAACTGCAAAGAGGAAAAGACGTTAGGTATGCATATTCTGATGAAGAAAAAGAAAAAGTTTTGACTCAGATGAAAAACGGCAATGCAATTATAAATGTACAAAGATACAAAGGTCTTGGAGAAATGAATAAAGATCAGCTGTGGGATACAACTATGAATCCGCAAAACCGAGTTCTAAAACAAGTAAGTGTTGAAGATGTAGAAGAAGCAGATGCTGTTTTTACCATGCTTATGGGCGACGAAGTCCCGCCAAGAAAACACTTTATTCAGAGTAACGCAACCCAAGCAAATTTAGATATTTAAGGTGGTGAAAAAACTATGGATATAAAGAAATTATCAGCTGGGAAAAATGCGCCGGACAGCATAAATGTTTTTGTTGAAATTCCGCAGGGAGTTTCTGTTAAATACGAGTTGGACAAAGAATCCGGATTAATTTTCGTTGACAGATTTTTGTACACGGAAATGAATTATCCGTTCAATTATGGATTTGTTCCTGGAACAATGTCTCCTGATGGAGATCCTGTTGATGTTTTGGTATTGTCGAGCAAACCTGTTGTACCGGGAGTTGTTATTCCAAGCAAACCAATCGGAATGCTTGAAATGGAAGATGAAGCAGGAATTGATAATAAAGTTATTTCAGTTCCCATCCATAAAGTTGATCCAAAATTCAAGGATTACAATGACGTTTCTGATATTCCGCAAAAAACAAAAGACGAAATAAAATATTTTTTTGAGAATTACAAAAAATCAGAACCTGGGAAATGGGTAAAGGTTAGAGACTGGAAAGGAAAAAAAGAAGCAGTTGAGGAGATAAGAAAAGCAATAAAATAAATCTCAGAGCTTAGATCGCAAAACTCAAAACTAAAACTTAAATCTAAAATCTAGGCAAAAGTTTTGAACTTTAAGATTTGGATTTGACATTTGAGATTTAAATTTTGAGATTAATTTTATGAATATTGGAACTTTAAAGCAAACCGAAATTACAGGAGAAGTAAAACGGGCGTACTTGGATTATGCTATGTCTGTTATTGTTTCCCGCGCACTTCCTGATGTCAGAGATGGTCTAAAACCAGTCCACCGAAGAATTCTTTTTGCGCTGCACGAATTAAACCTAACCCACACCGCAAAATATGCAAAGAGTGCAAAAATTGTCGGAGAAGTCATGGGAAAATATCACCCTCATGGAGACTTACCAATTTATGATGCGTTGGTTAGGCTCGCTCAGGATTTTTCCATGCGCTATCCTTTGATTGACGGACAGGGAAATTACGGCTCTATGGATGGAGATCCGCCGGCAGCAATGCGTTATACAGAGGCAAGATTGGCGGCAATAACTGGGGAGATGCTGACTGATTTGGACAAAGAAACTGTAAATTATATTCCAAATTTTGACGCTACACTCAATGAACCGGTTTTCCTCCCTGCAAAACTTCCGAATCTCCTTTTGATGGGGAGCGAGGGAATTGCAGTTGGCATGGCAACCAAAATTCCGCCTCATAATTTGGGGGAGTTGATTGACGCAATCACTTTCATGATTGGAAAAACGAAAACAACAGCCCCAGGCAAAGGTTTTTCCTTAACAAGTAACGTTACTGTTGATGATCTTTTGGAATTTATTAAAGGCCCTGATTTCCCAACAGCCGGAGCAATTTATGACATGGCGGAAATCAAAAATGTTTATACGACCGGCCGAGGAAGAGTAATAATTCGAGGTAAAGCTGAAATCGAAGACATAGGCCAGGGAAAATCAGCAATTATTATTACAGAGCTTCCATATCAGGTCAACAAAGCTCTCATGGTTGCCAGAATTGCAGAATTGGCGCGAGAGAAAAAGATCGAGGGAATTTCTGATTTACGCGATGAGTCTGACAGACACGGAATTAGAGTTGTTGTGGAACTTAAAAGAGATACTGCTCCAAAAAAAGTTTTAAATAATTTATTTAAGCACACAAGTCTTCAGACAAGTTTCCCAGCCAACATTGTTGCTCTTGTCAACGGTACGCCTCAAACGCTTAATCTTAAAACAATTCTTGAAGAATATTTAAAACATAGATATTTTGTTGTAACCAAACGATCGGAATTTGAATTAAGAGAGGCTAGAGCAAGACTTCATATTCTGCAAGGTTTAAAAATTGCTGTTGATTCAATTGATGCGGTAATTAAAACAATTCGGGAATCTAAGACCCAGGAGGATGCCAAGCAAAATTTGATAACAAAGCTCAAGCTAAGCGATATTCAGGCAACTGCAATTTTGGATATGCAGCTTCGCCGCCTCGCAGCATTGGAACGGCAAAAAATAGAAGACGAACGGATTATGGTCAAAGAAACAATTGATTATTTGGAAGATCTTCTCTTACATTCTGAAAAGATTTTAAGCGTTATCAGAGAAGAGCTAAAAGTTCTTAAAGAAAAATTTGCAGATCCAAGACGGACCAAAGTGTATAAAAGCAAGGTTGGGGAATTTTCAGAAGAAGATTTGATTCCAAACGAACCAACAGTTATGACTATTACTAATAGTGGCTATATCAAACGTCAGAGTCTGAACAGTTTTAGAGTTCAGCACAGGGGAGGAAAAGGAGTGCGGGGAATGACAACAAAGGAAGAAGATGGAATTTTGAACATTCGTTATGCTCAAACTCACGACAACATTCTGTTCTTTACAAATCAAGGAAAAGTTTATCAGCTAAGAGCTTTCGAAATAGCAGAATCGCAAAGAACAAGCAAAGGAACTGCAATTGTAAATCTTATTAATGTCGAGCAAAATGAAAAAGTTGAATCCTTTATTAATTACAAAGTTGGGAAAAAAGGCGTTGAGGAAGAAACATTTAAATACGTCTTTCTCTCTACCAAAAACGGTACAGTCAAAAAGACAGCTTTGACTGAGTTTGAAAATATAAGGAGAAACGGAATTTTAGCAATCAAACTTGATAAAGGCGACGAATTGGTTTGGAGCGCGTTAACTGAAGGAAATAACGAAGTTATTTTGACAAGCAGAGATGGGAAAGCAATAAGATTTTCTGAAAAATCAGTAAGGCCACTTGGACGAAGCACGAGGGGAGTAAGAGGAATTAAACTGCAAAATACCGATGAGGTTATAAGCATGGACGTTATTAAAAAAGATGACAAAACAGATCTAATAACAATCATGGAAAACGGACTTGGTAAAAAAACACCTGTTAGTCAATTCCGAGGACAAAGTAGGGGAGGACAGGGAGTAAAAGTGGCAAAAGTAACTCCCAAAACCGGCAAAGTTGCTTTTGCACAAGTAGTTCCTCCAAACTGCAAAAATATAATTATTACATCCAAAAGAGGACAGGTTGTAAAATTGGAACTTTCTCAAATCCCAAGACATTCAAGGAACACTCAAGGAGTAAAGCTTATGAGATTTTCAAATTCAACAGACAGAGTTACTTCCGCCACTTGTGTTGAAGAATAATGAAAATTGATGGAAGAAAAATTGCAGAGAAAATCCTTGAAGAACTAAAAATAAAAGTAAAAAAACTTCAAAAGAAAAATATTGTCCCTAATTTGGCAATAATTTTGATTGGCAACGATACCGCGTCTCTTGCTTACGTAAACCAAAAGAAACTAAAAGCAAAACAAATCGGAGTAAAAACAACTATAGTCAATTTAGAATCTAGAATTCAGAATTCAGAATTAAATGAAATATTAAAAAATCTAAATAATGACAACGCTGTTAATGGCATTATTGTTCAACGGCCAGTTCCCCAAGCTATCAATACTGAAAAACTTGATAAAATAATTGATCCAAAAAAGGATGTAGATGGTTTTCATCCTAAATCCAAATTTGAACCTCCCATTGCCTTGGCAGTTTTGAAAATCCTGGAAAAGATTTATGAAGGTGGATTTAAAAAATGGCTGAAAAATAAAAAAATCGCTGTTATTGGAAAAGGGGAGACTGGAGGAAAACCAATCATAAACAGTTTTAAAAAAATGGGAATTAATCCAATTGTAATTGACAGCAAAACAGAAAATCCGCAAAATCTAACAAAAACTGCTGATATTATTATTTCCGCAGTTGGAAAGCCTCAGGTGATAAAACCCGAAATGATAAAAAAGGGAGCGACTCTTATTAGTGTGGGTTTGCACAAAGGAACTGATGGCAAGCTTCATGGAGATTATGATGAGGAAAAAATTAAAAATGTCGCCTCATTTTATACCCCAACCCCGGGCGGAGTTGGTCCAATTAATGTCGCTTATCTCCTCAAAAATGTTGTGACAGCTTGTGAAAATCTTAGTCATTGACAGAAATTCCTTTCTTTGTTAAAGTTTAACAAAATAAATATTTTGCCCTTAAGCTGAGATAATCTTAATTATGAGTTTTCCAAAAGATCTTTTGGGGATAGCAGATTTAACAGGTCCGCAATTTCTCAACCTTCTCAAGACTGCACAAATTCTAAAAAAAGAACTCGGAAAAAAAGGTAAAAATCAGCCGCTTCTACACAATAAAACACTGGTAATGATTTTTGAAAAACCATCCCTTAGAACACGAGTCTCATTTGAAACGGGAATGACTCAGCTTGGAGGTCACGCAATTTATTTGGCTCCTGCCGATATCCAGCTTGGAGTTCGCGAGACAATTGCCGATGTGGCAGGAACGCTTGAGAAAATGACAGATGGAATCATGGCAAGAGTTTTTAAACACGAAACACTTCTTGAGTTATCTAAAAATACAAAAAAAGTGCCTATCATAAATGGTCTTTCCGATCTTGAACATCCCTGCCAAATTCTAGCCGATATGCTCACGATTTTGGAAGAAAAAGGACGGTTAAAGGGTATTTCTCTTGCATTTGTGGGTGATGGGGAAAATAATGTTACACATTCTCTGGCCTTAGCAAGTGGAATTTTGGGAATTGATTTTCGTGTTGCTTCTCCAAAGGGTTTTAAAATGTTGCCTCAAGTTTCCGAACAAGCAAAAATACTTGCAAAAAAAAGCAAAGGCCAAATAACCGAATTAGAGAATCCAAAAGAAGCAGTTGAAAATGCAGATGTAATTTATACTGACACGTGGATTAGCATGGGAGATGAAAAAACCAGAAAGAAAAGATTGAAAATTTTCAAACCCTATCAAGTAACGCAAGCTCTTATGAAACTCGCTAAAAAGGGTGCTATTTTTATGCATGACATGCCAGTGTACAGAGGCAACGAGGTGGAATCCGCGGTCATTGATGGTCCAAAGTCAGTTATTTTTGATCAGGCAGGAAATCGGCTCCATGCACAAAAGGCTGTACTAGCAATCTTAATGAAATAAAATATGAAAAGAAAAAATGGATTTAAGAATAAGGACATCCTCTCTGCAGACCAATTCTCAAGACAAGATTTAATTTTCCTTTTCCAAAAGGCAAAACTCATGAAAAAGATAGTTAGGGCTGGCAAAAATTCAAAAATGTTACAAGGTAAAATTATGACAGCTCTTTTTTATGAACCGTCAAGCCGAACCTTTGGCTCATTTATTTCTGCCATGCAACGGCTGGGAGGTGGAATAATTCCTCTTCAGGGCATGACTTATTCTTCTGTTGCCAAAGGAGAGACTCTTGAAGATACTATCAGAACTTTTGAATGTTACAGCGACATAATTGTTCTTCGACATCCGGAAGTAGGGTCTGCAAAAAAAGCAGCTTTGGCATCAACAGTCCCTATTATCAATGCCGGTGATGGCGTTGGGGAACATCCGACCCAAGCTCTCCTTGATCTTTTTACTATTTTAGGAAAATTTAAAAAAATAGACGGATTAAAAATAGCTTTTGTTGGTGACCTTCTCAATGGAAGAACTGTTCATTCTTTATCCAAACTTCTGGCGAAAATGGGCAAGGTTGAATTTTTCTTTGTCTCACCAAAAATTCTTCGCATGCCGGAGGATTTAAAAGATCAATTAAAAAATCGGGTCTTAATCACACAAGTAGAAAAACTTGATGAAGTCATAAAAAAAGTTAATGTTCTGTATGTAACAAGAATACAAAAAGAACGATTCTCAAATCTTTCCGTTTATGAAAAGATAAAAAATTTCTACATCGTTAACAAAAAACTTATGGAACAAGCTAGAAAAGATCTTATTCTTATGCATCCATTGCCAAGAGTTGGTGAAATAAATCCCGACGTGGATAATGACTCAAGAGCCGTCTATCTCACCGAACAAATGAGTAATGGACTTCATGTCAGGATGGCCCTTCTAGCTAGTGTATTGGGAAAAATTAAATGACTGGAAAACTTATTTTGCCTGGACTCATTGATCCGCATGTCCATTTGCGCGACCCGGGGCAAACCCATAAAGAAGATTTTTATACAGGAACAACAGCTGCCTTAGCCGGAGGCTTTACCACAATTCTTGACATGCCGAATAATAAAGTTCCAATTACAACTTTAAAGATATTAAATGAAAAAATAAAAATTGCAAAAGAAAAAATTGTCTGCGATGTCGGCTTTTATTTCGGCTCGGTAGGAGATAACCTCAAAGAATTCCCTAAAATAATAAATAAGGTATTCGGATTAAAGCTTTACTTGAGCAAAACAACCGGAAATTTTTTAATTGATAAAAACATTCTTGAAGAAACCTTCATTGCTTGGAAAAAAAGTTCAATACTACCAAGTATTAGACTTTTTTCTGATTTTGAAAAACCGATACTTGTTCATGCGGAAGATGATATGTTGGATGCCGTAATTACATTGGCAAAAAAGTTTGGGAATAAAGTTCATGTCTGTCACATAAGTACTGCTCTTGATTTAAAACAAATTATCAAGGCAAAAGAAGAAGATTCGAGAATAACCTGCGGTGTAACACCTCATCATTTATTTTTGACCGAAAATGACGTTAAACGTTTAGGCCCGTTTGGCAAAATGAAACCGCAATTAACAAGCAAAAAAAATCAGGATTTTTTGTGGAAGAATTTAAAATATATTGATGTAATTGAATCCGACCACGCCCCACACACGATTGAAGAAAAGAGGGGAGAGATAGCTCCCTTCGGAGTTCCAGGACTTGAGACAACTCTTCCTCTTTTATTAACAGCAGTTTCTGAAAAAAGATTGGCAATTGAAGATGTTGTTAGGCTGTGCCACATAAATCCCGCAAAAATCTTCGGAATTAAAACCAATTATAGAACGAAAGTAGTCGTTGATCTTAATTCATCATTTATCATTCATAATTCATCATTATTTACTAAGTGCAAATGGTCTCCGTTTGAAGGTTTTAAAGTTAAGGGAAAAGTGCAGCGAGTATTTATCCGCGGAAAAAAAGTTTTTGAAAACAACAAAATCCCCGCAAAACCAGGGTTCGGAAAGATTATCACACCCTAGACTTACTTATTTCCTGAATGGAAACTTTTGTGAACGTTGCTAAGATTTGACAATGAAATAAGATATTAATTTTTAATATATCGTAAATATATCATAGTTGCGGTTTCCATCACAAATTGTGCAATTGCTAATTTTGTGATACTTTAGGATTGAGAGGTAAAATCTAAAAAAATGAGACCAGCTTCTAACAAAATCGATCCTAAAGTAAAAGATGTTCTTATGCTTCTTGGCGCGGGCACATTTCTTGCAGCCAGCATTATTATGCCAGGTCTTCCAATGGCACTAAAACCATTCCTGGATGAACAACGAAAAAGAGAAAAAAACGAATGGAAAAAATTCAACACTTGGAGACTCAAGCAGGTTCTCAAGAGACTTCACGATCAAAAATTAATTGAAATTGCTGAAATAAATGATGGGCATATAGTTAAAATTTCCGATAAGGGTAAAAAGAAGATTCTGAAATTTAATATTGAGGATATAGAATTAGATCAGAGAAACTGGGATGGGAAGTGGAGAATTATTATTTATGACATTTACACAGGCAAAAAACAGGAAAGAGAGCTATTTAGAAAAACTTTAAAGAGACTGAAATTCTTAAAGCTTCAAAAAAGTGTTTATCTTACTCCATTTAAATGCCATGATGAAATTGAATACCTAAGACAAGTTTGCAATATAGGAAATGAAGTTTTAATTCTTACTGTCAGCAGAATAGAAAATGAACCTGTCTATAAAGAATATTTTGGGATTTAAAATCTCAACATTAATCTAAACCCTCACATTTCTGGCAATTGCGTATTTTGTGATGACTTAGATTCAAAAATAACTTAGGATTAGAATACAAAATTTAGAATTGGAAAAGGAAAATTCATTTATCTTTCGCCAAGCCGTACCGATCCCACATCGGTAGATACTCTCTATGCACCAGTGATGTATAATAAGCTAATCATATTGTATATGAATAAACCAGAATCTGAACCAGAAGATAAAGATCTCGAGAATCTTAAAAGAAAGATTAATGAAGGGCTCGCTCGAATAGCAAAGGATCCAGACTACAAGGAAGAGGTTATGCGGGGAATTAGTGAAAGATTGGCGGAATTACATCCTATCGATAAGTTAAAACCTCTTAAGCATGAAGATCCATTAATAGCTCCTGAACTCATGGATGCAATTGCTGAAATAATTACCGAACGTGTTATGAATGGCTCTCTTGATCCCGCTGGCTTAAAAAAGGTAGTCAGCGATCCAAATAATTTTCCCGCCTTGATGCAAGAAGGAACAGCGAGATTGCTGAAAAAACCAAGAGTAATTAAAATAAATCCTAATTAATCTTTACTTCCTCGCTATTTATTCCCTGAATGGAAACTCTTGTGAACATCCCGCAGCTGTTTATTTGTGACGTGCGTATAAATCTGGGTGGTTGCGATGTTTTTGTGCCCGAGCATTTCTTGAACAGATCGAAGATCGGCTCCGTTTGTAAGTAAATCCGTTGCGAAAGAATGCCTAAGCGTATGAACTGTTGCGTCAACCGGCAAGCGAGTAAGCCGGACATATTTTTTCACAATCCGCTCAATACTTCTGGCAGTTAATCTCATTTTCTCTCCGTTATCCTCCTCAATAATTCTACCGGAGTAACGAATAAACAAAGGCTTGAAATTATCTTTTCTTTCTTTGAGATAGCGCGTAACCCATTCTTCTGCGCGGTCTGAAACAAAAACCACGCGTGCGCGTCCGCCTTTTCCCACGACCCCGAACTCACGCCGATCAAGATTAATTTGATTATGATTCAATTTAACAAGTTCTGAAACACGAAGTCCGGTTGAAAAAAGAAGTTCAAAAATCGCTCTATCCCTAATCCCATCTTCCCTGGAGGTATCAATTGAAGTTACCAATCTATCAATCTGTTCACGCTCCAAAAATTTAAGACTTCTGCTTTCGGTTTTTGGCAAATCAATTTTTGAAGGTTCTAGTGTTGTGTGGTCATTTTTAATTAGAAAACGTAAAAATGATCGAAGTGCGATAACATAATAGTTCTGGGTTACACGTTTAAGGGTTAAACCTCTATCATCAGCCCGATTTGCCAAGAAGACGCGATATTTTCTGACAGTATGCAGGTCCAAATCCGAAATCTTCCGATCCGTCATGTTTTCGTTGAACCATAAATTGAAAACTTCCAAATAATGTCTGTAATCCCGGATCGTTAATTTACTGCAATTTTTCTCAATTTCCAAATATTCGAGAAATTGATCGATGAGATTAGGCAGTTGAGTATCCATCAAATTAATTTTACGACGTGGCTTAGCAGATTGTCAATTGATCAAAAGATTGATATCATTACGTTATGAATACGGGAAATAAATATGAGAAAAGTTAGAGAAATATTGCATGAGGACTATCTCCGATCTCTTATGTTTGGGCTTCAGGATGGCATTGTGTCAACAACAGGAGTGGTTGTCGGTATCTCAACCGGAGTGAGTGATAAAGCAATCATAGTCTTAGCAGCTCTTGTTGCTGTAACCGTTGAGGCATCGTCAATGGCAGCAGGCCAATACTCAAGCGAAAAAGCCGTACATCAGCTGGATAAAAGCGGCAAACATACCGATAGCCTTTTTGTAGGCGCTCTTATTATGTTCCTTTCGTATTTAATGGGCGGAACTTTTTCGATCATTCCAATATTATTGTTTGATCAGCCAATTGCAAGAATTTTTGCTATTCTCTCTGCTTTCTTCGGACTTTTCATTGTTGGCTATATAAAAGGATATCTTGTAGAACATAGGCCTCTTCGAAGCGCAATTGAATTATTTATAATAGGTTCCATCACAACCACTGTCGGAATAATCGTGGGATACTTATTGAAAGTGTAAGTCCAGAGTGAATAACTCTTCCCTGATTCTCAAAACGCCGGAGAAGTCAAAAAAAATTCAATTTTAGCTTCAATTAGCCTCAAAAATAAATAAAATACTAGTCCCATAGTAGGGAAGAGTATCAAATTTATACCGTCTGAAATTTCAAGAGAATAATTATCATCCCGAAGGGTAATGTCTGGAAATTTTTGATATTTTATATTTAATATTTGATATTATAATGCCACTTCTCCATGAATTTAAAGCTGTGTGATGTCGCAAAAGTTATATTGTACGACATAATCACTTTCTCCTCCAAGGCTGCTTAAACATATAAATTTCCGTTTGGGCAAAGGCTTGAAAGAGAATGTATGCATACTTCTTCCTCGGGATGGCAGTCCTATTCTCCAGCTGCAG
>JACPLF010000002.1 GCA_016186645.1 Candidatus Levyibacteriota bacterium | reverse complement strand
TGGCATCATGCGTCTGAGGCTGCCTAGAGGGACAGCTTTGGTTATCGCAGGAGAGTTTTTGAGGTAAGATAGTATTTTTTCGGAAATTTCTCCTGCGTATGGAAGCACCATTCTTGTAGTTTTGCCTTTGCCTTCCTTGTATTCGAGAAGAGCACTGACAATGTCTTGTTCTGATTTTTCCCCAAAAGAGGGAATTTTGGCAATTTCGTGCTTTTTAGCCTTGGCAAGAAGCTCTTTTATGACTGTTTCAGAGTCGTTTAGTCGCAAAGTTGTTGTTAATTTGTACGCCTTTTTAGGTCCTATTGAAGGAATGTCAATTAAGGCAAAAACAGATGGCGGGATGCCCTTAAGTACTGAGTCGAAATATGAAACGCTTCCCTTTTTGAATAATTCAGTAAGTCTGGACTTAATAGTTACGCCAATTCCCGGTGCAGTGTCTAATTTCCCTTCCCTATACAAATCTTTTAATTCCGTAGTCAAACTCGCAATTGTTTCCGAGGCTTTTTGATAAGCCAATCTTTGAAAATAAAATTTTCTTTCGTCCTTTATTGAATAGGCGGCCGCAATATTTTTAAAAAGCTTTGCGATTTCCTGATTGCTCATATGAGAATTGAATGCTGGCGGGGTGAACGGGGCTCGAACCCGCGGCCTCTTCCGTGACAGGGAAGCGCTCTAGCCAACTGAGCTACCACCCCAGCTTTAGTATTCTAACAAAAACACCTATAAAATTCTACTTGCATTTGTTCCGCTCTATCCCTATAATTCGTTTCACATCCTCTGCCCCGAAATCTTATGGCAAAAGTTGGAAGAAAAAAATTAGTAACTTTAAAAAAGTTTAAAAAAACTCACACGACCGGGATTTTTAGCGGATTGAAATTGCCTGAATCCTACACAAGTCTCATTTTGGGTGCAATAGTTGTTTTGATTGTAGCAATTTTGTTTGTAATTTTCGCAAAAGGGCAAAGAATCATTCAAACGAGTTCTACCAGCGAAGAACAAACAATGGAACAGGAGTCTGATGGGAAAACTTCATCTTCATACACAGTAAAAACAGGAGATGATTTGTGGAGCATTTCAGAAAATGTTTACAGCGATGGATACAAGTGGGTTGAAATTGCAAAAGCAAATAAGTTAGAGAACCCGGGAATAATTGAGGTTGGGAATAAATTAATTATTCCAAAAATTGAGAAGAAAAAAGTTGCAGCTCCACCAATTACTCCAACTCAAGCATCTACTCAAGTCATGGAAAATAATTCAATTAATGGCACTTCATATACTATAAAAGAGGGAGATAATCTATGGGATATTTGCGTGAAAGCTTATGGTGACGGATTCAAATGGCCGGAAATTGCGAAAGCAAATAATCTAGAAAATCCGAATTTAATTTATCCAGATAATGTCCTCAAACTCCCGCGGTAAAGTTTAATTATTTTTGTGGTAAAATGTTTCCAGTGCGGGATTAGTACATCGGTAGTATGCTACCTTCCCAAGGTAGAGAAGCGAGTTCAATTCTCGTATCCCGCTCAAATTACTTAGGTGTCTAGCTAACCCATACCTGGTGTGTACAGAGAGCGTATTTAAACCCGAGTTATTAAGAAGTAAAAATAAATTTTCCTTGTTGACGACCGTTGATTCTTTTGCTAATATAAATCGTGCACACTGCAAAAAAGACACGGTATATATTTGTCTCAGGCGGAGTAATTTCCGGAATCGGCAAAGGTACAACCGCAGCCTCTATATCTCTTCTTCTCAAATCAACAGGTTACAGGATCGCTCCATTAAAATTTGAAAATTATCTTAACATGGATGCGGGAACAATTAATCCAATCGAGCATGGGGATACTTTTTTGTGCGAAGACGGAACAGAAACAGACATGGATATCGGGACATACGAGAAGTTTCTCAATGAAGATATGGGAAAAGACAATTTTGTAACCATGGGACAGATTTACAAAACAGTAATTGATCGTGAGAGAAGATTTGAATACCACGGAGAAGACGTAGAAGCAATTCCGCATATAACAGATGAGATTATAAGAAGAATTAATCATTTGGCTCAAAAATCAAAAGCAGATATTGTTGTGATTGAATTGGGCGGAACAGCAGGCGAGTACCAAAATGTTTTTTACTACGAGGCCAGTAGAATAATGACTTTGAAGAATCCGGAAGATGTTATTCATATTCACGTAACTTACGTGCCAACCCCAAGTCATTTGGGGGAGCCCAAGACAAAACCAGCTCAGTTATCAGTCAGAGCATTAAATTCTATGGGAATCCAGCCGGACTTTATTATTGCAAGGAGCGAGAAATATCTTGACCAAAGACGCAGAGACAGGTTTGCTTTGTTTTGCAATATGCATCCTCAAGATATTATTTCCAATCCTGACTTGAAATCCGTATACGAGATACCCTTTATGTTTCATGAGCAGCTTCTTGACGAAAAAATTCTGCAAAAACTCCACATGGGTGTAAAAACACCAGTGCTTGCGGAATGGAAAACTTTACTTAAAAAAGCTGAAGGCAAAAAAAGTAAAGAAATTGAGATCGCAATTATTGGAAAGTATTTTGGAACAGGTGATTACCAGTTGAAGGATTCCTATGCCGCACTTTTTGACGCTATAGATCACGCTTCGTGGAAACTTAATGCAACTGTAAAAACTAAATGGATTGACGCAGAAAAAGTTGAATCCTACTTCGCCAAGGCTTCGCGGGATAAAAAAGATGAGGCTTCAGTGCTAAAAGAGATCATTGGTACACCACATGGAATTGTTGTTCCGATTGGCTGGGGTGAAAGAGGAGCTGAAGGAATGATTCAAGCATCATCCTATGCCAGAAAAAATAAGATCCCATTTTTGGGACTTTGTTATGGAATGCAGTTGGCAACAGTCGCATATGCAAGGGATATTTTGGGTTGGCAGGATGCAGATACAACAGAAAACAATGAAAAAACAAAACATCCGGTTATTCATTTAATTCCTAGCCAAAAAGAATTTATGAAAAGGAGAGCGTATGGAGGAACAATGAGATTGGGCGGATGGGAGGCAATGGTTAAAGATGGAACAAGAGCGCACGAACTCTATGAAAAATATAATGCGTTTATTAACGTCAAAAAAGGATTAACTAGCGAAAGACACAGGCATAGATTTGAATTCAACAATAAATTTGCAAAAGATTTTGAAAAAAATGGTTTTGTAATAAGCGCAAGATCAGTTAAAGAGAGTTTGGTTGAAATAATTGAGCTTCCTTCGAATCATCACCCGTTCTATTTAGGAACACAGGGCCATCCTGAATACAAAAGCGCGCCCCTCAAACCCCATCCTCTATTCTTGGGTTTCATTGAAGCATGTCTTACTTAATGAAACGAACGCAAATATTTGATATAATATAATTTATGATTACTCAGATTAATTTTGTTACGGGAGATACGGTTCGTGTACACGAGAGAATTAAAGAAGGAGACCCAACGGAGGGCTCAGGGCAAGTCAAAACTAGAATTCAGGTTTTTGAAGGAACTGTTTTGGCATTTAAGGGCAGAGGGGAAAATCAAAGCTTTACTGTTATGAAAATAGTTGGAGATGTCGGAGTTGAGAAGATTTTCCCTGTAAATTCTCCAAACGTTGAGAAAGTTACAGTTAAAGAATATTCAAAAAAGAAAATAAGACGAGCAAAGCTTTATTACATGCGAATGCCTAAATCTGTTTAATGAGTGAAAATTGCAAATCCGACTGCCAAATTAGGGGAAGACAAGGCCTGCGAATACCTAAAAAAATTGAGATTTAAAATTCTTGAAAGAAATTTCAGAAAAGGATACGGAGAGATTGATATTGTAGCAATTGACCCTTCGGCAGGCTCAGGGCAAGAAGTTTTGGCATTTATAGAGGTGAAAACAAGAACTTCGACTCAATTCGGAAGTCCGCTTGAGGCAATTACATATTGGAAATTAAAATCTTTGATTAAAACAGCTCAATTTTACAAATTAACTCATCCCAACCTTCCTGAAAGTCTTAGAGTCGATGCAGTGTCGGTAATATTAAATGGAAATGAAGTTCAAAATATTGAGCTCACCCGCAACATCACCGGATTCTAGGTTTTAATTAACCATTTAATAAAAACCAGCGACCGCATTAAGTTGTTAAATAAATTTTTTTAGATCTTCAGGGTTTTTATTTGGTCGCTGATCATTGCAGCTTTTTCAAAATTAAGATTTTGCGCGGCAATTTTCATTTCTTTTCTCAATTTTTTTATTAAGTCTTCTTTCTCATCCGGCAGAATTACTTCTTTTTTGGAAAGAGTTAATAAATAATTTAAGTCTACATTTTCATGTTTGGACACATCTTCTTCAACCAGTCTTGCCTTTATTTTTTTCTCTATTCCTTTTGGAGTAAGCTTGTGTTTTTTATTATATTTAAGCTGAATATTTCTTCGTCTCTCAACCTCTGAGATTGCATTTTTCATTGAGCGGGTTGTATTATCTGCGTACATAATCACTTCTGAATCAATGTGCCGTGCTGCCCGACCCATTGTCTGAATTAGCGAAGTTGTGCTTCGCAAAAATCCCTCTTTGTCTGCATCCAAAATTGCAACTAGAGAAACTTCAGGCAAATCCAACCCTTCACGAAGCAAATTAATTCCAACAAGCACATCATATTCACCTTTTCTCAACCTATCCAAAATATCCTGCCTCTCCAGAGTTTGAATATCGGAATGAAGGTATGCTACTTTGATATTTTGCTCTTCTAAATATGCTGAAAGTTCTTCTGCCATTTTTTTTGTAAGTGTAGTTACAAGAATCCGTTGTCCTTCCGAAACTCTTTTATTAATTTCATCAATCAAGTCTATAATCTGACCTTTAGTCGGCTTTACAATTACTTTTGGATCTACTAAATTTGTCGGGCGGATAAGCTGCTCAACAACATAGGATTCACCTTCCAGGTGTGCCGCAGGCGGGACGTCAAACGTCCCAGCCACGTTTGACTGTGGCGCAACACCACCTGGAAGGTGGCTTTGACCTGCTAGAGATAATTCATATTCATCCGGAGTGGCGCTGACGTAGACTCTTTGATTAATTCTTTGCATCAGCTCCGCAAATTTAAGGGGCCTATTATCTAAAGCTGATGGCAAACGGAATCCATAGTCAATTAATGTTTCTTTTCTGCTCCTGTCTCCGTTATACATTCCCCGAAGCTGAGGCAAAGTTATGTGTGACTCATCGATAATAGTTAAGAATTCCTTGGATGCATGATTAAAATAATCTAAGAGGGTATATGGCGGCTGTCCCGGGATTCTGCCGTCAAAATATCTTGAATAATTTTCAATTCCATTCACATAACTTACTTCTTTTATCATTTCCAAATCGAAATTTGTACGCTGCTCTAGCCTGTGAGCTTCCAATGTTTTCCCTAAAGCTTTTAAATGCGCAACTTGTTTTTTCATATCACTTCTAATCATTGGAAAAACATTGCTGTATGTTTGCGGATCAGTCATGTAATGTTTTGCCGGATATATTACTGTACTGTTTAGAATCGTAATTGTATCTCCTGTTAATGGACTAAACTCGGAAAGATGCAAAAGTTTGTTATTTTTAAGTTCGATTCTTATCCCTGTATCTTTGTATGCCGGAAAAAGATCAATGGTTTCACCTCTTATCCTAAATCTTCCTCGATCAAAAACATATTCATTGCGTTCATATTGCAGATCAGTGAGCCTGAGTATAATTGATTTTAGATCAACCTTCATTCCAGGTTTTAACTCAAGAATAAATTTTCCGTATTCAACAGGGGAACCAAGGTTATAAATACAAGAGACTGATGCCACAACAATGACATCTTTTCGAGTTAAAAGATTTGTTGTTGCTGAAAGTCTTAACTTGTCAATCTCCTCGTTAATTTCAGCCTCTTTTTCTATGTAAGTATCGCTTTGCGGAATATATGCTTCAGGCTGGTAATAATCGTAGTAAGAAACAAAATAGGAAACTGCATTTTGAGGAAAAAAATCCCGAAATTCCTGGTAAAGCTGGGCTGCCAATGTTTTGTTGTGAGAAATAACAAGCGTTGGCCGCTGAATTTTTTCAATCACATTCGCCATGGTAAATGTTTTTCCAGAGCCTGTTACTCCAAGAAGAACTTGATTTTCTACTTTTTTCTCAAAGTTTTTTACCAGTTTTCGGATTGCCCGAGGCTGATCACCAGTTGGTTTAAAATCCGAAACAAGTTTAAATTTCATAATGACCTATTTTATCACACGTTTGTATCTGTTTGTCCTATTGACATAATACTCGAATATTTCGTATAAAATACTAAGACATATGCCGGGAGTAATCTATAAAAAAGAAAGGGAAGTTTTGGAATATTTAGCTCAGTTTCAGAGACAATTCGGATATTCTCCAACATTAGCTGAAATCGCAGAGGCAACCGGTCACAAAAGCAACTCAACCGTACATGCATTAATAAAGTCATTAGTTGACAAGGGGTATATCCAGAAAGTTGACGGAAACAATAGGGTTCTTAAGATTGTAGATCAAAAAGTCACTTTTTCTTTATTGGGCAGTCACGCATCCATTGAATTACCTCTGATGGGATATATTGCTGCTGGTAAGCCTTTGGAGCCTTACAGTGATCCAAATGCTACTTTTCACGTTTCAGCGTCCATGATTTCAGGCAAAAGAACAGCATATGTGCTACAAGTAAAGGGAAATTCCATGATTGAAGATGGAATTTTTGATGGAGACTTTGTTGTTATAGAAAAAACAAACATAGCGGTAAATGGAGACATTGTTGTTGCTTTGGTTGATAATAATTTGGCTACTCTTAAAAGGTTCTATAATGAAAATGGGAAAGTTGTATTAAAACCTGCGAATGCGGAGATGGAGCCAATTTACCCAATTTCACTGACTATTCAGGGAAAAGCTGTTGGTATTGTTAGAAAATTCCAATAATTTTAATCCTATTTTAATCGTTCAACCCTTCTTTTCTAAATGTCTTTTGAATTTCCTGATATGAGGTTTTTGATTCTTTTTTCTTTATGTTTCCTAAAGCGAACTTATGTTTGAAAAATTCAATAACTATAGGAAGAAGAGAAATAAGAATAATTACTATTACAGCATACTCAAAGTTTTCTTTTATAATTGGCATTCGTCCAAAAAAATATCCGGCAAGCGTTAAACTTGTAACCCACAAAAATCCTCCGGAAATATTATAAAAAAGAAATGTCGTGTAATGCATTTTTCCGACACCTGCGACAAAAGGCGCAAACGTACGTACAATGGGAATAAAACGGGCGAGAATAATTGTTTTTCCTCCATGTTTTTTATAGAACTCGGTTGTTTTTTCCAAATAAGCCTTGTTAAATATTCTTGAATTATCTTTGGTGAAAACGCGAGAACCTAGATGGTGACCAACCCAATAGTTAACGGTATCGCCTATAATAGCTGCAGCCAATAAAGTTATATATACTAAAAATATATTTAAAAAATTACCACCCGCAAGAGTGCCTACGGCAAAAAGAAGAGAATCTCCGGGCAAAAAAGGCATAACCACAAGACCTGTTTCTGCAAATACAATTAGAAACAAGATTACATAGGTAATAGGACCAAAAAGGTTAATTATTGAAGCAAGTGATTCATCGAAGTGCAAAAGGAAATTAAAAATCTCCATTTGAAAATTATAACATAGATATGGCTCATTTGGTATAATAGCCAGATGAATGGGACACTGTTTGTAGTAGCAACTCCTATAGGAAACCTCGAAGACATAGCCCTTCGTGCAATAAAAATTCTTAAATCAGTTGATGCTATAGCCTGTGAAGATACCAGAAAAACGGGAATGCTGATGAAGCATTTATCTTTGAGTGATCCAAACATGCAGGAAGATTATGCAAAGACACGCCTAATTTCTTATTACGAACAAAATGAAGCACATAGGATTCCTGAGATTATTAACTCACTTAAAAATGGACTAAATATTGCACTAGTTTCAGATGCGGGAACACCTACGATATCTGATCCAGGCTTTAAGCTAGTCAGGGAATGCATAAGAGAGGGGATTACGGTCGAATCAATTCCGGGCCCCTCATCGGTTATTAGTAGTTTAGTTTCTTCCGGTTTGCCAACAGATAAATTTCTATTTATTGGATATCTTCCAAAGAAGGAAGGAAAAAAGATCAAACTTCTGAACGAGTTTAAATGTTTTAAAACATTGAAACAAATTCATCCAACAATTATTTTTTTCGAATCACCTTATCGTTTGTTAAAAACATTGGGAAATATGAAAGAAATTTTTGGAGATATTGATATTGTCATTTGTAGAGAATTAACTAAAGTTTATGAAGAAATAAGGCGGGAAAAGATTTCCAATTCAATAGAACACTTCTCCAAAACAAACCCGAAAGGGGAGTTCGTAATCTTATTTAATTTCTTTTGAGACGATGACTCCTTGGTCGTCAATGGTATAAATATAAATTTCTCCAGTGGCTATCTCTAGGTTTTCGATGCTTTCATTTGTAATATTATCAAGATATTTAACAAGAGCTCGGAGAGAGTTTCCGTGAGCTACAACCAAAACGTTTTTGCCGTTTCTCAGGACCGGTAAAATTTGCATTTTATAATAGGGAACTACTCTATTGTAAACATCTTCCAGAGTTTCACCTTTTGGAATTCCAGTATTCCATCCTCTTCTTAATTTTTGAAATTGCGCTTCTCCAATCACTTTTTTGATTTCCCATTTGTTTTGTCCCGTATAAATTCCATAGTCCCTTTCGTCCAAAGCTTTATTTTCAGTAACTGTGAAATCTTGGCCCAAAACTTTTTTTATTTCATCCATTGTTTGTCTTGCTCTTTTTAGAGAAGATATGTAACAACAGTCAATTTTGAAAGTTTTTAATTTCTCTCCGGCAAGAGCTGCTTCATCAACGCCTTTTGGGCTTAGGCCTATATCTGTTAGTCCTGTCCAGACTCCAAGTCTGTTCCATTCCGACTCGCCATGTCTTACCAAAATTAAATTTGCCATAAATACAACAAATCCGAAATCAGAATATCGAAATTCGAAACAAATTACAAGGCTCGAATTTACAAATGTTCAAAACCTACTCGGATTTTCTTATGATTGCTCCAAAAATGTTCATAAGTTCAGTTGCTTCCTTAATGAACACTTGTCTCTCTTCTTCTAGCTCTAAGTTGCTACCTGTGTCAACAAGTCTTAACCAATATCTACTTTCTTTAGCTTCTTTTCTGCAAATTTTAGATCTCAAAATGAAATCTTTTTTACTTAATGACTCATTTGCTTCTATATAATTTGCTCCAACTGATCCGGAAGATCTTATAAGTTGCCTTCCATCTTCAAGGTTACTTATTGTTTTAGGAAGTATTTTGACAAAAATTCTGTTTCTTCTGGCAAATTCAAGGGTACGTTCTTCCAAGTCATATTGTTTTGGATTTTTAATTTCTGTCATTTTAATATTGTTTCGGATTTCGGGTTTTGGTATTCGAATTTTTCCTACAGTATCCTTAGCTGGCTTTCTATCTGTAAAAGCCTATTGTATTTTGCAATATTTTCTCCACGAGCAAGACTTCCTATTCTAATATAATCTGCTGCAACGGCAACCGAAAAATCAGACAAAAAATCGTCATTTGTTTCTACGCCTCTATGGGAAACGATAATTTTGAGTCCTGTTTCTTGGGCTGCCTGCGCAATTGCTAAGCATTCAATTACTGTTCCAGCTTGACTTGGTTTTATTACAATTCCATTTATAGTTTTTTTTTCAAGGGCTATTTGTAATTTGTAGGGATTTGTAGATATTAAGTCTCCTCCTGCAATTATGCTGGTTTCAGACATTTTTCCAAATAAAAAACTCCAGCCTTCCCAATCGTCCTGAGCAAGAGGATCTTCCAGATAAAGTAGGTGCATATTTTTATTTAATTCTTCATAATAGCTTGTCAGTTCTTGTGCGGATAGAGCAGTTGGAATATATTTCACGCGATATTTTCCGTCTTTGAAAAACAAACTTGCTTTACTATCCAATCCCAAAAAAACATCAAAACCCATTCTGATATGAGCTTCCTCAGCTGCTTGCTGCAATAAGAAAAACGCCTCTTTATTAGATGAGAGATTTGGGGCATACCCCTCATCATAATCACTTAGTTCTCCGCCGACTTTATTTTCAAGAATCTTTTTTAATGACTTATGGATTAATTCACCAATTTGAATGGATTCAGTATAGGTTTTTGAGGTAGCGGGAATTAAAAGAAATTCATTAAAATCAGAAGGGCTCCCTTCTTTCCTTATTCCTCTTATTAAATTAAAAATAGGAATCGGGATTCTTAGTGAGCCATTGTCCCTTTTTATAAATTGTCTGAGATAAAGAAACAATGGGAGAACTGAACTTTCAGCGCTAGCTTTTGCAACAGCAATAGATACAGACAGCATGGTGTTTGCTCCGAGTTTTGACTTATTAGCAGTTGCGTCAAGATCAATCATAGCTCTATCTATATCTTGCTGAATTGATGCTTCTTTCCCAACGAGAGTTGGCGCAATTATTTTGTTTATGATATTTATTGCAGCGAGAGAGTCTTCTTCTGTGGAACATGAAGCAACTCCAACTTTTCCGTCATTTAGAACAACAGTTGCTTCGATAGTAGGAAGACCCTTTGCGTTGAGAATTTCTCGCGCTGTTATTTCTTTGATTTTTGCCATATTTTTATATTATTCCACCTAAATAAATTTCTCCATTGGATCCATTCAGAGTTACTACGGTTCCATTTTGTAATAATTTTGTTGCGTTTTTTACCCCTAAAATTGCCGGAGACTTAATAGATTTTTTAAAATGCAAGCCGCTGACGCTTATAATTCCTTTTGCCTTTTTTATTCTGTTGTAGATTTTATTGTTAATGTCCGTAGTTACTGCAATTTCCGAATTTTTTACGCTTAAATTATAATTGTTAATTAACTTCACGGCTCCAGTAACTATTTGGATATTCGCAGGAATACCTTTTGCCAGCACTTTGCGTATTTTCCTATTTAGAATTACTGGCTTTGATGAATCAACTATTATTTTCGTGAGAGGCTTTATTCCTGTTATGTAAATTTTATTTTTGTCAATCACGTAATCTATTTCTTGAGGAAAATAGAAGTGTTTTTGTATTTTCCTGGCAATTTGCTCCAAGTCCTTTGTTGGAACGGAGGCGAAGCCGAGTTCGCCTGCAAGCGAAGCGGACAGGCGTGGATCATCCGTAGTTATCCTGCCTCTTATTTTCGACTGAATATTTTTTTGAACTATTATTGCAACAGGTTTTGAGATATTTAAAGACCAGATTTCTTTTATCTTAATAATAAGATTAGAATCACCCTTAACATTATGAAATAAAATTGATTTGCCATTAAACGGAGAGGAGGAAAATACGTTAAGTGGTGGGTGCTTAAATTCTCCCGCAAACTTCTTGTAATTTTTGTGCAGTTCTAAAACTAAATCTTCAGGAATGTGGGTATGCAATATTTGTTTTTTTATTGGATCGAACAATTTCTCTATAGATCCAGCTATTGAAGGGTGATTTAATTTTTGTATTTCTTGTATTTTCATATCAATGCCAGTCTGTTTTAAAAATTTATCGAAAAAAGAAGTTGTTATCACGAACCCATCCGGAAGCGGAACTCCCAACCATGTAAGCCTTGCAAGTTCAACAGCTTTTTTGCCAACGATTTCTAAATCTTCTTTATATATTTTGGAAAAATGTAGCATTCAATTATTATTGAGGAATTTCTCAAAATTATCAAGAAGCTGTTTCAGCTTGACAAGTAAGGTAAAAAAAATTAAACTTAAACAAATGAGTAAAGAAATAGGCAGAATTATTAGGGAGAATGCTGTAGGAATTGCTAGCGTGATAGCGGTAGTCGGTGGAAGTGCCTCAATACTAAGCGCAGGGAAAGATGCTTTTGACAGTCCACTCGAATTGGCTGCATCTGAAGCAGAAGCACAACAACAAGTTCCAGGATATGATGCTCAGCAATATAGAGAATTGACAGGTATTGTTGCTGGCTTTACAGAAAAAACCCAAAGCCAAATAGCTAAACAAATGGCAAGTGGCGCTACAGAAGTAAATATTCAAATCCCACCGGATGTTGTGAAAGCAAATAATACCCTAGAGTCTAAAAAAGATGTTTTTGACCAAGGAAATGAACTTGTTCGTAAAAAAAATTTTGCTTCTGATACCTGGTTTGCTTTTAAGCTTCTTGGGGGAGTTATTGCCTTTACTTTCGGAATTTTAACTCCAGGCAAATATAGACGAACGAAAAAGGAAATTGGACAAAGTCCAAAACCTGCCACTTAATCATAAATGGCTAGGTTTTTGAAAGAGTTTGGATTTGCTTTAGAAGTTCGTCTCGTTTTTCCTCCATTGTTTTTTTGTCATCTGCTTCAACGTTCAATCTTAGTAATGGCTCTGTGTTAGAAGTTCTGACTGAAAAGCGCCATGATGGATAATTAATAGCGATTCCATCAAGCGGATCTAATATCCCATCTGAATATTTTTGCTTTAATTTTTCCATTATTTCTTTTGCATTTGTCACCTTGAAATTAAATTCTCCCGACTCAAAGCCTCTTCGATAATCGTCTACAACTTGAGAAAAAGGCTTGTTTTCTTCTGTCAAAACTTTCAATACTGTTAATATTATTGGCATTTGAGACTCTGAATTTCCTGTTTCTCTAAAAAAGTAGTGCCCGGAAGATTCTCCGGCAAAAATTCCCCCGTTTTTATTCATTTCTTCTGTTATATAAGCGTGTCCGACCTTAGTAATCTTTGTCGTTCCGCCATTTTCTTTGACAATTCTTTGAGGAGTCAGAATGTAGCGGATGTCAATTAAAATTTTCTCTCCTTTGTATTTTTTCAAGAGGTCTTTAGCAACAATAGATGTAATAATGGTTGGGGGAACAACATCGCCATTTTCATCTATGAAAAATAATCTGTCTCCATCTCCATCAGGAGCAAGTCCGAGATCTGCTTTTTCTTTAACCACTCTTTTTTGCAAATCAACTAAAGTTTCCGACTGCAAAGGGTCAGGCTGATGGGCTGGAAAAGTTCCATCCAAATTAAAATTCATTTTTATCAAATGAGCATCAATCTTTTCAAAAAGCGCACCAATATATTGAGACCCCATGGCGTTTGCGGCATCAGCAACAATTTTGAATTTCTTTATGCTGGGATTACCAATGATTCTTAAGGAATTTTGAACTTCGTCGCTTAACATACCTGATTTTTTTACTATAGTTCCTCTGACTTGAGATTTAACGCTGTTTCCTCGAAGAGCCATTTCTTTGATTTCTTCCAGTCCAGTAGGTTTTCCAATTTTGATAAGCCCTTTGGGGCTATTTCTGACAATTTTAATTCCATTCCATTCTTTTGGATTGTGAGATGCTGTAATTTGGATTCCCGCATCGTAGCTATAATGAGAAACTGCAAAATAAAACGTGGGCGTTGAAACAATCCCAATATCTACAATGTTTGCTCCAAGGTCAAGTAAAGTTTTAATTGCCGTTTTGGTTAATGATGGCGAGGATGTTCTCATGTCTGTTCCAACAACTAAAGTAAATGGCCTATTGGGATATTGGTCTCTAATAAGAAAAGTGTAAATTGCACTGACAATAGGAACAATATTTTCTTCATTTATATCTGTGGGGTATATAGCGCGGATGTCGTATCCTTTGAATATTCCGGGGTTTATATTCATTTTTTCATGTTACATTTCCAAAAGTAAAATGTCAATGGATTGGACTAGGGATAAAGAAAGAGTCCCGGTTTTTTGAGCATGTTCTATTTCATAAAGTTTTTTATAGATTTTTTTTAAGTTTAAAATATCAAATGATTTAGCTTGTCTTTCCAACTTTTCTAATTGCCATGGAGCAAGTCGGATCACTTCATCAATCTGAGATGCCGAGGTTTCGGCATGACACAAGACAAGGAGGATGCGAATCTGCCTTTGCATCATAAATAAGATTAATCCCTCTTTTATTCCGTTCCCCAGTGCTTGATGAAATAAATTAAGTGAATTTTTGGCATTGCCTGGCTTTAAATTATCTAAAAATAGAAATATATTCTTAGGCAACTTAAAATATTTGGCAATTGCGTTCTTAAAGAAAGATAAATCTCTTTTTGAAATTTCTTTTGATTCCCATAAGACAAAAGTCGCATTTTTGGTATTTTTGGAGATAAAATCTAGAATTTCCTTTGATTCTTTGCTTGCTTTTTTTAATTTTGTAAGCAGTTCTTCTATAAAAATTGCTTTCTTGCTTCCAAAAAGTCCTGATCCTTGGATATTCTGAACAAGATCCGTGATAGTCATTTTGTTTCCATCAAGTAAAACATAATCGCTTTGTTTATTCTTTAGATCCTGAAAAAATTGTCTGGATGCCGATATATCATCACCGTGGATAATTGTTAACATATAGTCTTTAGTCTCTGGTCGTTGGTCTTTGGAAATGCTAAAGACAAAAGTCTAACGACCAATGGCAAGCTTGTATTGTTTAAATAATTGATTAACCTGCGATTGTAAGTGTCTGTGTCTACCCCTGTGAGGGAGAAGAGTTCCGGAAAAATTCTTTGGAATATGTAAGAGTTCGTGAATTAATACTTTTTTCTTTGAGTCCTCATCCAGACTGTCGTAGTAACGGGATAAAACTTCTATTATATAGGCGGGTTTTATATTTAAGGCTCTTTGAAATATTTTCGGCATTGCCCAAATCCTAGCATAAGACCTGGATTTGGATCCAAAAGTTCTGAAACAAAAAATCCTCGTAGAATCTATGTGGGAAAAGTCCAGAGTTTTTAATATATGTTCAATATCAGTCTTGATTTCCGATGCATCATCCCACTCCAATTTTTTGTTAGTTTTGCGTTTTGAGTTTTTAGTTTTGAGTTTTTTATGTGTGTTTATCAGCCACATAAGATGCGCCATAGGCTTGTGGTTTTGTTTTTGCTACAAATCCACTTCCCGTAACCATGCCAACAACTTCCTTTATCATGTCTCTTGTATCTCCATGTTCTCCAACGTCAATGTGGATTTCCAGATTATATAAAGGCGAATCTCCGTTAAGTTCTTTCCTAAGTAATGGTACAAAAAACAATGCAAAATTAAGCGACTCTAATGTTTCCGCATAAATTTTCTCCCGAAGATTGTGGATATCCAGCATGTTTCTTCGTTTCCAGAAGTACTTTCCGCCAAACCCACGTCTATGAACCAAAACCGCAGTAACCAGATTTATACTCCTAGAATCTCCGTTATTGCCTCTTTCATGGGAATCGGTGCCTATTACAAGGCTGTATTCCGCGGTAGGTCTCTCTTCTAAGAACTTCTTGATTAACTGTATCGATTCTTTAATTTTGATTTCACCATGCGTAATGCTATTTAACAGGTCGTTGGATGTATCCATACCCTATTATACCACAAAAATTAGTCTGAAAGTCTTAATAACCATTTTAGAAATGGCGTAACCGCCTTGGCTCTTTGGACCGAAGAATTTTCATACTGGGTTTTCTGAGAAAAAATTTTTGCAGAGATATTACCTTGTCCTTCCGACAAGCTGGAAACAGGCCAGCTATTAATAGCTGGATTTCCTTTAGTCTTCGCAATTGCCTGAAGGGCTTTTGAAATTTCATTGAAGTTTCCATCTTCGTGCATCAAGGAAAACTGAAAGAAGGGGCCAGGTCCCGCCTGCAAAAGAAAAGGCGTTACTGCTACAACATTTTTATCTGACCATATATTGTCAAATGCATAAGTAAAATATGAAGAAATTTGGTTTTCCGATATTCTTTCTTTGGACCAGCCAGTTTCTGTAACAAATACAGGCAGATTTTTGCCCGAAAGCTCAAAAGCTAGATTCTGCTCAAATTTAAAACTGCTAATGCTTTTTGTCGTTACAATCCAAGGCGGAACGGAAAAGGCAGGATTTGGGTAGGAATGACTACCCAATCCATCAATCTTTCCAAATATGCCAGGCATTTCCCGATTCATTTGGATCATATAATTGTATTGATCATTAGCGGATGCGTTATCAAGCCCGGCTGAAATTATAAAAAAATCTTCACTCAATGATTTAAAAGTATTCACAGAATAATCAAGCACCCTTGCGTATTCGGCAGGATCTGGTTTTCCTTCCCACTCATCTGCCCTATTCACCTCGTTGAATACGAGAATATATCTGTTTTTTACAGGCCACTCTAAAGAGTTTAAAAAATTTGCAAAATCCAAAATATCCTCATATTGGGGTTTTCTCCATACGCTAGTATTAAAATGGTGATTTTCAGTTGCAATCCGGATTATTGGAGTAAGATGCAGTTTTCGTGCATCATTCATAAATTTCTGCCATTTTTCAATATCTTTATCTCCGGCCTGAATTGGAATAGTAATATATCCCCAATCTCCCGAATTGGAATTTACCAACTCTCTTGCCTTTCCCAATTCCTCTGTAAAGAGAATATGTACACCCATTTTGTTATTCGGAATTGTGCGTGGATCTTCAATTGCGCGAACATTGGCCGTAAAGCTAAAAATTAAAGCCAAAATAAAGATCAGCATTTTTAACATAAATTAATCTAGTCTAATTTTTTCAACAATTGATTCGGCCGTAAAATAATGGCCAGCCACTGACGGATGAATACCGTCATCTTTATTTACAAAATAAGGGTCGCCAAACGATCCCTCAATTCTGGATTCGTAATACACATTAATTAAAGGAACATTTTCTGCATTTGATAAGTTAATTACATTGTCCAGTTGTTCTATAATATGGCTTGCGTGCTCCAAAGCGACTTCCTCTGTCATATTCACGCCGTTTTTTCCCTTTCCAAAACCTGTTTTTAAAGGTGCGATTTCTGCCAAGAGGTAAACCCTGGAAGATATATATTTTGCTTTTGCGGCTAATTCCTTAAGAAGAGTGTAATGTTTATTCCTGTCGTGAGTTGGAAAAGGATTATATGCAAAAGACCCGATAATTAGAACATCAGGGAGAAGGGCGGGAAGCGGAGGATATTGCCTTTCTCTATTAACAAATGAACTTTCAAAGCGCGCAAGACCCTGCTCTACATTTTGACCGCCAATTCCGTAATTATATAAATTAAATTGGGTCTTAGGGTATTCACCGGCAAGTGTTTCTTGTAAATATTCTAACTTTTCCCCCATAGTATCTACCTGTGAATCTCCAAAAATAGCAATTGCATAAGACGCTTTTTTGGGAATAATGTAAGGAATAGGGGTTGAAGCTGGCGTTAAAGTTGGATTCGGCGTTGGACTTACCTGTGCAATTGGAGTAATAAGAACTCCCTTCACTAACTTTTTATTTAAGTTATTGTATAGAAAAAATGCAGCAAATATAAAAAATGCAGCTAAAAGCAATGGCAATATGTTTTTCATCAACCAATTATACCATTGTTATTCCAATTTCCTGTGATAAACTAAGTAATGGTGATAAAAAGAATCATCTTGCTATTTTTAGGTTGGAGAGTCTTTCTTTTTGTTCCCCTTATAGCCTCTGACGTTTTTCTGTTACCTAGAGTAAACTATACATATACACTTCTAACGTATTTTTTAGATAAGTCTAATAACATTTTATCCAATTTTTTGATATATCCTTTTGGGAATTTTGATGCGGCATATTATTTATTGATCGCTGCAAAAGGCTATACTGTAAATGCGGGATTTTTTCCTCTTTTTCCTTTAGTAATTTATATTGTAAGTCTGCCTTTCAATGTTCTTCCTTTTGATTTAAATCAATACTTTCTTGCAATTTTTCTTGTAAGTCTATTTTTCTTTGCATCGCTTATTACTTTTTATAAACTTGTAAGGCTTGATTACAAAGAAAATGTTGCGATTTGGAGTATTATTTTTCTTTTAATCTTTCCAACATCTTTTTTCTATGCAGCAATTTACTCTGAAAGTTTATTTTTACTTTTATCCCTATCTGCATTTTATTTTGCGAGAAAAAAGAAATGGCTTATTGCCGGCCTGTTTGGAGCCTTTTTGAGCGCAACGAGAATTACAGGAATTTTTATATTTCCGTCGCTTCTTTATGAATATTTCAAAAGTGAAAAAAATAAATCATTATCCAAACTCTTATCAATTTCTTTTTCATCGGTAGGTTTAATAGCTTATTGCTTTTATAATTTTCAAAAGTGGGGGAATCCATTTTATTTTATTCAAGCGCAAGGAAATTTTGTTAATAACAGAACAGTTGATTCGATAATATTATTTCCTCAAACGGTCTTTAGATATACTAAAATTCTATTCACGTTAAAACCAAATATCTATGAATGGTGGGTGGCATTTTTTGAGCTTTCCTTTTTTATTTTCGCATTAATCTTGTTTTATGTTGCATGGAAAAAGGAAATCAGATTTTCTTATTTAATATTTGGAGCCTTATGTTTTTTACTTCCGGTTTCTTCCGGAACATTCTCAGGACTTCCAAGATACATATTAACAATTTTCCCTCTTTTTATCACACTCGCACTAATACAAAACAAAACCTTTAAAATTATTTATTCTGTGGTTTCAGTAGCTCTTTTATTTCTCTTTTTTATGCTGTTTTCAAAAGGCTATTTTATCGCATAACGAATCCCAAAATTTTCAAAAACCTTCTCCCATTGAGATTCTTAAATACTAAATTTGCCTGCAAATCATTATCCATGAAGCTAACAAATTTAGAAAGTTCTATAGAATCATCTTCAATGTCTTTAAGTCTTGCAAGAAAAGCTTCTGCTTTGTAAAGCTCTTCTTCTTCAAATTCCCAAGGTTCTCTGTAGTGATGGGACAAAAGCACAAAGCGAATTGCATTGGCGGAATATTTTTCTAATAAATCTGAGACCATCACTAAATTCCCGAAAGACTTTGCCATCTTTTTACCTTTATAGGAAACAAGGTTAACGTGCATCCAGTATTTTGCAAATGGAATTTCCCCTGTTGCAGCCTCAGACTGGGCAATTTCTGCCTCGTGATGAGGATAAATAAGGTCAATTCCTCCTCCATGAATATCAATTTGGCTTCCAAGAGTTGATGTGCTCATTGCTGAACACTCAATATGCCATCCTGGACGACCTAAAGAAAAAGGACTTTCAAAAGATGGGATATGAGACGGTTGATTTTTTGAAGATGCCCGCCATAATGTAAAGTCCAAGGGGTTTTTCTTGTCAGGATTATCTATATCTTCTTCAAATTCTTTTGCAATTTTAAGCATTTTATTTTTGTTAAATTTTGAAAGTTTTCCGTAATCTTTTCTTTTGGAAGTATCAAAGTAAATGCTTCCGTTCTTTTCATAAGCAAGACCTTTTCTCAACAATATTTCAATGATTTGAATCATTGAACTGATATTTTGCGAGGCCTTCAAGTAATTATTTGGACTTGTCCAATTCAGGATTTTCATATCTTTTAAAAATCTTTTCGTCCAAAAGTCTGCTAGTTTTTGCCAGGGAATATTTTGTTCCAACGCTTTTTTCAAAATATCATTGTCTCTGTCATTAATATCAGTAACATTCTGCGTATACGTGACTTTATAGCCTTTAAATGTAAGATACCGGACTAATACATCGAACCAAACATAAGTAAAAGCATGTCCCAAATGAGTAGTATCATAAGGAGTAATCCCACACACATACAGATAAACCTGTTTTTTCTGTAAGGGGACAAACTCTTCTATTTTTTGACTTAGAGAATTGTAAAGTCTCATCATGATATAATAGTCCATACTGCTCAATTGTTCAATGAAGTACTTATTCGTATTTGCTCACCCGGATGATGAAAGTTTTTCAAGCGGGGGAACTATTGCAAAGCTTAAGAAAAGTGGAGCAGTTATAAAACTGATAACAGCAACCAAAGGAGAAGATGGCGAAACCAACAACATTTGCAAAAAAGAAGATTTGGGAATCACCCGCGAGAAAGAACTGCGGCTTGCCGCAAAAATTTTAGGTATAGATCAAATTTTCTTTTTAGGATTTATAGATGGGACGTTAAATAAAATCCCCAAAAATATACTTAAAAATAAAATATTGGGAATTTTAAAAAAAGAAAAGCCGGATATTGTGATCACATTTGATAGGAATGGCGGATCAAATCATCCCGATCACATCGCCATATCCAAAGCTGCAACAAATGCATTTATGGAATACTCAAAATCAGCAAAAAAACGTGTTTGTTTTTATCACACCGCCATTCCTCAAAGTTACCTTGCAAAATATAGAAAATCAGGGCTTGAGTACAAGGCGTATGGGAAAATGGCCGGAACTGCGGATGAGGAGATTACAACAGTTGTAGATATAAAAAGTACTTTTTCAACGAAAATAAAAGCTCTGAAATGCCACAAAACCCAACAAAAAGATTGGGAAAGGTATTTAAAAAGACGTAAATTGGTAGACCTCAAAAAAGAATTCTTCCGCCTCACCTCCGAAAACAAAATCCCCTAACCCCCCCCCTCTTTTCTCCAAAATTAGAATAGTGAAAAAAGGTAGAAAGAAGATTATAATAATTTCATGCTTGTTTTTATTGATGATTCCGGAGATCCCGGATTTAATTTTGATAAGGGTTACACGATTTTTTTTATTATATCCTGTATTATATTTTCTGATGATTTAGAAGTTGAAAGAGTGGCAGTGTCCATTAAAGAATTAAAACGCGCTTTAAAATTTCCAGACAATCTAGAATTTAAGTTCAATAAATCTTCTAAAAAAACCTGAGAAGCTTTCCTAAAGTCTGTTAATAGATTTGATTTTAAGGTAAGAAGCCTGGTTATTGATAAAAGAGTAATAAAAAGCAATAGGCTTAGAGCAGATAAGAATTCTTTTTATAGTTATGCTATAAAACTTTTGCTTAGTAACAGTAGCGGTTCTATTCTTGATGCAAAAGTAAGAATAGATGGTAGCGGAGATAGAAATTTCAGAAGAAGTTTTTTAACTTACTTAAGAAAACAGCTTAATACGAAAAATAGAAAAATTATGAAAAACTGTAAGCTAGTTGATTCAAGAAGCAATGTCCTTATTCAGATGGTTGATATGATTGCTGGAAGCATTAAGAGATATCATGATAAATCTAAAGCGGATTCCATTATTTATAGGAACATTTTTAAAAAACACATAGAAGATGAATGGAAATTCAGATAACAAAAAAAGACCCTTGCGGGTCATTTCCAACCACGTTCCTATGCTAGTTTCCTAGCCACGCCACCATTCCGGTAACAGTTCAGAATACAGGTTTTTGTAGTGATATTATATCACAGGAATACATGGTAATGTAATCCAGACCGTATTTATGGTCCTTTTTGCCCCTTGACAAGCACTGTATCTACCCGCAAAAAATAAGGTTAGTGAAAAAAGAAGGAAAAGGGAATATAATGTAAGAACAAATCGAAATACGGAAAAGAAAATGAAAAAATCATTTACTATTCATGACTTGCCACCTCAAGAACGCCCAAGGGAAAGATTAGAAAAATTTGGAATAGAAAATCTATCAACAACAGAACTTTTGGCTCTGATCCTAGGAAGGGGTATAAAAGGAGAATCAATATTGTTAACTTCTCAGAAAATTCTTTCTAAATTTGGTTCTCTTGAAGCACTCAAAGAAGCATCGATAGAAGACTTAAAAGAAATTAGAGGATTAGGGTTAGCTAAAGCTGCACAAATACAAGCATGCTTCGAGGTTGCTAGACGTATGAATCACGGAAATCTGCCTGATGGACAAACAAGTAATAAAAAACAAATCTTATCCTCTAAGGATGTGTTTAATCTAATAAAACCAAAAATTAAAAATTTCTCAAAAGAACATTTTATCGTATTGTCTTTTGATAACAGAAATAAATTTATTGGTATGGACACTATATCTGTAGGAACTTTAAATTCGAATTTAGTTCATCCAAGAGAGACTTTTGAAGCTGCAGTTAGGCGCCATGCCGCCAAAATCATCATTGTTCATAATCATCCCTCAGGAGATACTGATCCATCAAAAGAAGATCTGAATGTAACAAAACAATTAGAGAAAGCCGGTAAAATTATGGGCATTGAGGTATTAGACCATTTAATTATTGGTGATGGATACAAGTCGATAATGTAAGAGAATGGACATAAAAGAGTTTCAAGATATAGTTATAAAATTCCGAGATGCCAGAAGCTGGAAGCAGTTCCATAATCCGAAGGACACATCATTATCTTTGGTTTTAGAGGCAACTGAGGTGATGGAACATTTTCAGTGGAAAAACGAGGAGGAAATTAAGGATTACGTCAAGAGCAATAGGAATAATATAGGTAAGGAGTTAGCCGATGTTTTTTATTGGATACTGTTAATCGCACATGATTTAAACATCGACCTTGCAGAAGTATTTAAAAGAAAAATGACGGAAAACAATACGAAATACCCCATTAAAAAATCGAAAAGTAAACATTTGAAATACACTAAACTGTAATTTATGGATACTTTATCATTGTTAAATGCAAAAAGTCTTTTTAGGTTTACTGGTCCACCAGAACATTGGCTTACTGCAGTTAAGTACATGACGTGGGGACTAGAAGATAAATACAAAGAGGGATGGGCTAGAATTAGACCGGGCGACATTTTTTTGATACATAGTACGCAAAATTCATACTTTAAAAATGCAAAATCTGGAATTATTGGTCTCGGCGTCGTAGGGCCTGACTTTTCGATAAAGAAAAACCTTCTATGGCTTTACGAAACTTCAAATAATATCAATAAGTGGCCTTTGCTTGTTCCACTTTCAGAAATTTACTTATTTAGCGAGTTACCACCAGTTGAAAAATGGGAAAATCCGTCCAAGCAAAATTTGGATCCAACCAAGAACTTGATTGATGCGCTGATTAAAAATTATATTCCTCTTTCACAAATAAAAGGTTTCCCACAGATGGGTAGTTTTTCTGGAGTAAGTCCAGACGTTGCTAGGCAGATCCTGTTCGATAAACGACCACTTTACCTCTATACAGACCATGGTGTTACTCAAATTATCGAGAAAGATACTACAGATAAAAAGGCAGAAGAGATTAATAGAAAGTTTGATGTAGTGAAAAACTCTAAAGAAGCAATGCGTTATGCGGATACTTTAAAGATTTTTGAAAGTGTAAAAACTCGTATTATTCGTGAGCCGACTTCACAATATTCGCGTGACAATGAACTTCTAGATAGAGCAAATACCGCTCATCAAACTATTCTTCAACAACTTATTAATCTATTTAGATCCCACGGTTACGAGACTTTTTCTAGTCCCTTTGTTGATATGTTTGCCCATAATGAAAACCGTTCATTTTTATTTGAAGTAAAAAGTACAGAAAATAGTAATTTTCGTACACAGGCAAGAAAAGGCATAGCACAACTTTTAGAATATGAGTATTTTGATGTCCAAAAATTTGCGAAAGATAACGAGTTAACATTCCATGAACAACACAAACTAATAATTCCTTCAAAACAGCCGAAGGATGTAAATTATGTAACCTTTATTAATAGCTTAAGAATTGGGGTCGCGATGGTAGAAAGTAAAAATCTTAAACCAGTAGGGACAGATTTTGGTTTTTCCAAGATCTAGTTGGACCAATAGGTTTATAAACTCTACGGCCTAACGCTGGCTTGCCCTGAGCTTTGCCGAAGGGGAAAAATAGCGATTGTGGAGAATTCTTAATTATCCCAAATTCTGCCAATCCAACCCAACCCAATCTAATCTATTCTAATCCAATCTAATCCATTAATTTCTCGACAATAATACCTTTTAACTCTACCCCCTACAACACGAACATCCTTAAATACTTGAGATTATAAGGATGTTTTTGTGCTATATGGGGACAGCTTGAATGATTTGGGGATGGACTCGGTTTTCTACATAGATTGTTGTTTGCTACAATACTATTTGTGGATGATAAGAAGTTTGGGGAATTGGTTAGGGAAGCGCTTGATTTGCTTCCTTCGGAATTTGCTGAAAAGCTCAATAATGTTGCGGTTATTGTCCAGGATAATCCTACAGATGGTCAACTGCGCGAACTCGGACTTTCGAAAAAAGATGTTCTTTTCGGGCTTTATCGAGGAATTCCGCAAACAAAAAGAGGGTCCTATTCGGGGGTGCTTCCTGATAAAATAACAATTTTTAAAAAAGCAATTGAAGCAGTTGCTAAAACAGACGAAGAAATAAAAGTAAAAGTCAGAGACACGGTTATACACGAAATTGGTCATCATTTCGGCCTTTCAGACGAAGATCTAAAGCAAAATCGATAAGACTAAATTTGGGGATGGGACTAGGGAAGGTTGTTGAGGGTGACTTAAAATAGAAATTGTGGGAAATTCTTAGTTTATTTTTTGGAAAATTTTTTGCGTTTTTCTCGCTTGCCCGCCCCTGCTTGCCGGCAGGCAGGTTTGTAGGGCCCGTCCGTCCAACTCGGCCTTCGTAACCACTTTCGCCTTGCGAAGGAGGCAGCAAAGCGGAGGCGCACAACAACTGTACCCAACAGTCATATCTGACAGTTATAATTCAATACTTCATACGGAAACATCCTTAAATACTTGAGAATTTAAGGATGACATGTGTTATATTAATATTGTATGAAATCCGCAAGGCAAATGGAAAGACATCTTAAGGGTGTAGCGAATCATTATAGAATCGCTATTCTACTTTTAATTGCCGAAAATAAGAAAATTACACTTGAGGCGATTGTTGAAAAACTTAGAGCAAACGAGAAAACAATAGGCGAACATACTAGAAGACTTGTTACGGCAGGCCTTATAAACAAAGCGTATAAAGGAAAATTTGTCGAGCATACATTATCTCCTTACGGAAAAGTATTCGTCGACTTTCTCAAAAAATTTCAAGACATTAAATGATACCCTTAAATACTTGAGAATATAGGGATGTTTTTGTGTTTTCTGTATTTACAAAAGAACTCTTATTTGCAATAATGTATGAAGTGAGAGCTTCATCAAGTATTTTAAAACTAATTTTCTCAATTGCTATTTGCCAAAGCGCCGGTTTGATAGGTTCTGTATTTACTATTTCTTCTATTGAAAGTTGGTACAGTTTTCTCAATCAACCTTCATTCAGACCTCCCAACTGGCTTTTTGGCCCAGTCTGGACAATTCTTTATACTCTGATGGGAATTTCTTTGTACTGGATATGGACTAAAGGAACAAAGAAAAAAGAAGTAAGAGATGCCTTAAAACTCTTTGCTGTTCATCTTGTATTTAACGCCACCTGGTCAATTGTTTTCTTTGGCATGCATAACATTCCACTGTCCTTAATTAACATAGTTATTTTATGGATTTTTATAGTAATAACAATGGCTAAGTTTTACAAGATTGACAAAAAGGCGTCATTGATATTATTGCCGTACTTGGCGTGGGTTAGTTTTGCAGCAATATTAAATTATAATATTTTTTTGTTAAACAGATAAAATTTGTGAGCCGGCTGGGATTGCACTTCGCTATCTATAGCTTTCAGCGTCGGATAGCTTCGAGCAACTAGTTCTCTCCGCCAGTAACTTTTGCCAAAGCCACAGTTGATTTGAAAAATCTTTTTTTCATGAACGCTATTCCAGAACCAGTTTTTAAGTATTTTTCAAACATTAAAGCTTGAATTTTTGTCTTAAAAGCGCAATACCATTCAAGTTCATAATTAAGATTAGATTTTGTCGATAAAACCTTGCCTAATTTATGTTTTGTAGACGATTTTTCAAATCAGGAGTATATCCAATATAATACCTATCTGTAATATTATTCCTTAAGATGTAAGTATAATACATTTAGCTTGCTATCCGTCGCATTTAGCTTTGGTTAGCTTGCTAACCGTAGCTTTAGCGAAAGTTAGTGATCCGCTTAGTATCTTAAACAGACTGCGCGAATTATCCGAAACATTCTTATCTATGAAGATTTTACCAGATTTAGTATGGTTATTACAACCAGAATTAGCCTCAAAGGCAGATCCTATAATTTAATGTATTAATTTTTACTTTGATATGTGATCCTTCGGCTATTGTTTATTAACCATTTCTTTTGCATAGTTATGCATATCAGAAATTAAGGAAAGTAGTATATCTGGCATTTTGATGCAGTATTTTTATGAAAAGGATTGGGGTAAAGATGCTGAAGAGATAAACTTACGTTTTCACTTATAAACTATCCGCCTTAACAACGGGTTCTGGGTGAAGTCCGGATGGGTCGCTGTGACCTGCATTGAGAACTTCTGCGGCAGCTGCCAATCCATCTCGTACCTGTGACCAGGTTAATCCGGAATTGGATTTAATATATAAGGCGGCTGATCCTGCCACATGAGGAGAGGCCATACTTGTACCGCTGATCGTGTTGTATCCGCCACCTTTCCAGGTTGAGAGGATGCTTACACCCGGCGTCCCCAGATCAACAACGCTTCCGTAGTTGCTGAAAGTAGCAAAAGTGTCATCCGCGCCGTAAGAAGTGTCTGGACCCAATCCTCCCGGTTGACCATCAGAATCGGCCAAAGCCGAGACGGTGATGACCGTATCATCGTAGGCAGCAGGAACAAATTTGCTTGCATCATCATTGCTATTGCCTGCTGCTACTGCGTAAGTAATACCCGCAGCAGTTGATTTACAAATTGCTTTATGTAGGGCATCATTGTTTGTGTTTCCGCAATTATTGTCACTACTACCACTGCCACCTAAACTCATATTAGCAACCTTGATGTTGTAGGTTCCCGCGTTTGCTGTCACCCAATCAACCCCGCAGATAACTGTTGACCAACTTCCCGAACCTGCTGCATTAAGTACTTTCACGGCAATAAGCTTTGCCTCAGGTGCAACCCCGACAACCCCAATATCATTATTAACTGCGGCAATAGTTCCCGCAACATGGCTGCCATGCCCGTTATCATCGTTCCCTGTCTTTTTTCCTCGAATACAACTTTTATTTGCGACGATGTTGGCCTGTAAATCAGGATGTGCCAAATCAATACCAGTATCAATAACTGCCACTCCAATACCTGTTCCTTTATTAGTATTTACCGGCGCATTTACCCGACTGACCCCGGTTGGAGTGGTTTGCGCAAATGCCTCAACAACCCTGTCTTCTGAGACAAATTGGACTCGAGAGTCACCTTTTACTTTATCCAGCCTTGCTTGGGGGATTGTGGCTGAAAAACCTTTGAGGGCAGTAGAATACACATGCTCAACAGAAAGACCGTGGGTGCGTGCCATCTCATTGGCAACAGTTTGAGGGTTTCCAACATCATCTTTCAGCACCACAATAAACTTATCAGGAATAACATCGGGCTTTCCTTGGGCTTTTACATTCAAACTTCCTTGAGATAAAACAGCCACGCTTAAAACGAATAGGAGAAGAAAAAAAGCACCCACTATAATTTTTAACCTACCGTTAAACATACTCTTAGATAAGCCTTTACTTAAATCATAGTGCCTTATTAAGAGCTAAAAGTCAAGTGGCAATTTAGGCAGTTATCCCTTGACAACAAGTAAATAGTGTGTTATACTACCCTCATGAATACGAGATTTAGCCTTAGACAATTTAAGCGAAAATATGGTACGCACGATTTGTGTCTTGAAGCTATTAAGCAACTTCGCTTCTCTGATA
>JACPLF010000004.1 GCA_016186645.1 Candidatus Levyibacteriota bacterium | reverse complement strand
TTGTTGTTGATTTGCTCATAATCCATAGTATAGCATACTTTGACAAATGGAAAATCCTACTTTAGACGTTCGTCGGTAATACCCCTGGTGCCTTTTTGCTTTTTATGCCAGTGGTCATACAGCGCTATGCAGAAATATCTCTTGCAATTTTCCTAAAAATAATGCTAATGTAAAAGTGGTAAGAGAAAATGGATATTATTCAGATAAGCATTATTCTCTCATTTGCCGCTGCAATAATTGTTGGTTTATTTGCGGGAAAAAAGATTCACAATAACATCCTCAATTTTACTGTTGCAGGTAGAAGTTTGTCTGGTGGGCTTATTGGTTTAGCCTTAGTTGCGCAAGCTATAGATGGCAATGCAACATTTGGCAATACGCAGCTTTCATATGATTTTGGCTTTTGGGCAGGAGCCTCGCTTCCAATTGGTCTTGCCTTATCACTTTTTATTTTAGGAAAATTTTTTGCAGCGCCACTTAACAACTTAAAGCTTGTTACAATGGCTGATTTGTTTGAGGTAAAATACAACCGGCTCATTGGCTTTTTGGCAAGCATTATTCTTCTTTTGGGGTTTGGTGTACTTTTAGCAGGAAATATAGCTGCTGTAGGGATTTTAATTAAACTTTTCTTTAACATAAGCTATGAGTCGGCAGTTATTTTAGTTTCTTTGGTTGTGTTACTGTATACGATTAGAAGAGGCATTATTTCGGATATTTATTCAGATATTTTGCAGGTTGTTTTGATTGTGGCTGGCATCTTTTACATCCTCGTATTTCTTTTTGTTAACCATGGATTTATTAATATTTTTGCCTCAGACCTGATTACGAGCAAATTTAGCCTCGTGCAGCTTTCTTCTGTTGCCGATGGCGCGTTAATTAATTGGGCAACAATTCTTGCATTAGGATTTGGTAATTTAATTGCAATTGATTTTGGTCAAAGGATTTTTGCCGCAAAATCAGGGGCGGAGGCAAAAAAGGGTTGCTACTTGGGAGGATTTTTTACACTAATTTTGGGGTTACTTTTTTCTTTTATAATGTTTTATATTTATCAACTTAATATTAAACCCTCTTCGGATATACCTATTATCATTGTGCTTTTAAAACAAGTATTGCCTCCATTTATTGCTGCCTTTTTGATTACAGGAATAATTAATGCTGCATTATCAACTGTTGATGGAGCCATACTGAGTATGGGAAACATTTTAACCCGTAATTTGCTTAGAGTTTGGCCAGAACATCATTCAGATGACACAGCCGAAAAAACGACACTGTATTTTTTAAGAATTTCTCTAATACCAATTGCCTGCAGCGCTATGATTTTTGCAATATTGCTTCCATCCCCAGGTGCACTGTTGTCTATAGCTTTTGATATTGCTTTTGCAGCTTTACTTGTTCCTTTTGTCTTTGCGTTTTCTAAATCGTACGCAAATGCACATGCTGCTTTGTATGCGATTATTGTTGGTGGCGTTTCCAGAATAATCTTTGCAACATTAACACCGACTATCTTTGGTTTATCAAACCCTTTTTATATTCAGAATACATTTGTTTCACCATCGCTTGACGGTATTGGAACAATGCTAGCGCCATTATTAGCACTTGTTGCTTACATTGTCATATTAAATAAAGACAAAAGAGTAATTCCAGCAACGCAATAAAAATGAACAAAAGCACAAAAAACTGGATTATTAAACAAAATATACTAAAAAATTTAACTGTTTTGTTTGTTACAGCTGTTCTAACTCTTTGGGCAAAACCGTATACAGCAGGTGTTGAAAAAAGTGTTTTGGATGTTTTTTTCTTCTTAAGTATTTTCCCGCTTGGAGCTATGTTTGCGTACTTTGCCTTTTCCTATGCCGAAACAAACTTAAAGTCCCCAGAACACAGGGCATTGGCAGATTTATCAACACTAATTTTTTTAATTATTATTTGTTTTTCGGTTGCCTTTACGACACTTTTAGGTATTCTGGCGATGCCGCAATTACAGCTTCCGTTTATCGTAATGGCAGGGTTACTTATTGCAGGGTGTTTAATTTACGATTTTTGGAACCTTTACTCCAACCTTGAGAAAGTTGACTAAAGCCTGCCTTTATATATATAATTTTATTTGCTATTATATAGTCGTATATGTTAGGACCAGATAATCAACCCCCTGGAATAGCACAAACTGGTGATCAGGGGCTACGCCCGCCAGAACCTACCGGTTTAACTCCAGCGCAAGAAAGACTCATACATACTTCAGATGGTCCAACCGGTTACGCAGCCTGGATATATAATTTTGATAGAGTAACAAATGGATTGGATTATTCAAGCATGCGGGGAGAAGATACAGAACTTGCCCGCCAAGGCCGACGCTACGCAGAACTTTTAGATATTGCTGGGAGTAGTATAACACAAGAAGAAAAAAATGAAATTAAAAGATATACAAAGGACGATTTTGTTTCAAAAAGTAACGTACATTTTACGGATTTATATAATAGTGCTATTAACAAAATACGAGCAGCATTACAAGCTCATGGTTGTTCAGAAGCTGAACTATCAGATTTGAAGCCCTTATTTAGAGGCTTAGAAGGAGTAGATGATTATGAGTATGAGCTTTTTAAAGCTTTTGGTAAGGGTAGCCGAGATGATCAGGACATACGAGAAAAAGTACATAGTTTTGCTCTGCAAGTTGCAGGATTAGACATAGCACCCTTTCCGCATCAAGAAGGTCTTGGAACAAAATCTACCTTAGAGCGTGTATTCAACGCACTAGATACAGTATTAAGAATCGGAGAATTGCCACCAAAACAAGTGTTTATCGGTCGTAGAACGGCGGGATGGAAAGAACCTAGGGGATTAGAAGACGTTTGGGATCCACTAGAAGATCCAGAGATCCCTTTACAGGCAGTATCAATAGCGTTTGACGTAGGTTATTTTACTCGTCAAAATGAATTAGCGCTTGCTTTTATAAGAGAGAATAATATTGGTGAAGAGGTGGGGCAAAAAATTATTAACATGACATCGCCTATTTTAGCAGGAGCATTACCGCTAGAAGGATCTAACCTTGGAAAAAATTATAGAGAGCTTGTCAATGAAAATTTAAGGAAGGTATTGGCTAGAGAAATACCGGCTGTACAAGTAAAAGCAGAACACCGCCGTTTGCAAAATACTGTTTCTGCAGCAACTGCTCATTTAGAAAAAAGACAAGCGAGTTTGGCAGAAGAGTTGGCAGAGCTTGAAAGGCGCAAAGCAGAAATAACTGGCATGCAAACTACAATTGCAGCAGCACAAGGAGAATTAGCAATAGTTGAAGCTTCGTTGGAAGCGCTGCCAGGAGATCAAAATCCTCCAGAAGATGTCTATGCTAAAGTTAGCGAAATAACAGCTCGAGCTAAATCTCTTTAATATATATTAAATTCCTCAAATTAAAAAAGATATAGCATTTTTTGGTAGGATTGACTTATAATAGTAGCGAAAATGAGTAATCGGACGGTTGGGTATTTTGCCTCAATCATTAAAAACTCCAAAGAATTAAATAAAAAAGAAAAAGAAATTTTAGTAAAAAGGCTAAAAGATACAACTTTAGAAAAAATCGGTAAAAGATATAAAGTGTCGGGGGAGAGGGTTAGGCAAATAGAAGAACAGGCGCTTTTAAAATTTATAAAAAAAGCTTGCCAGTTATTTTTATTTGATTAAATTTCA